>JAFCDX010000022.1 GCA_017609465.1 Candidatus Woesearchaeota archaeon
TTGATTTTGAATTGATTGTTGAATTTTGGCCCCAAAGATTATTTTATTTAGGATTAATAATTTCTATTTTAGCCCTACTGACTTGTTTAAGTTATCTTGGTTGGTATTTTGTGAGAAGCAGGAAGAAAAAAGAAGATAGGATGGCGGATAATGAAAATTAATATGAAAAATTAATATGAAACAAAGAATATTACAATTAGCACCTTATTTTGCGGTTGTCTTGGCAATAACCGGAGATTGGTTTTTTAAACCGGGCTATTTGTTTTTTACTGATATGAGTTGGGGGCCGAATATAGTTCTACCTGTCTGGACTTCATTTAGCTTTTATTTCTGGGCTGTCATTAAGGAGCTGAGTTTTTTAATTTCAGTTGATTTGTTAGAAAAATTATTTTTAACTGGAGTGTTTGGAGTAATTTTGTTTGGTGGATATAAAATTGCACAGAGTTTTTCAAAAAATAAAATAATCTTATTTTTGGGTTCAGTTTTTGCTTTATTCAACCCTTTTGTTTATGATCGTTTGATGTATGGGCAAGCAGGGATTATCTTAGGCTATGGTTTTTTTCTGGCAGCATTTGGGTATTTAATCTCTTTCTATTTTGGGCCGTTGAATAAAAAGCAATTATTTTTGGGGAGCGTTTTTGCTGGTCTTTCAATTTTATTTGCCCCTCATTTTGTATTTTTTCTTGGGCTGACTTATTTTGTTTTTGTGATTTTGATTTTTTTAAAATTGTTTTCAGAAAGAAGGAAGGAAAATTTGTTGAAAGTTTCTCAATATCTTCTTTTGGGAGTTTTAATCGTAGTGTTAATAAATTTTAATTGGCTTTTTGGGATAGTTACAGGGAGCTCCCAGATGGAACGTTTTGTCAAAGAGACAGTCACGAAACAAGATTTAGAGGCATTTCAAACAAGGGGGGAAAATAAGCTTGAAGTCATAGAAAATGTTTTTTTAATGTCGGGTTTTTGGGGAATAGAGCAGTTTAGATATGAACCATTGCAGAATATAAAAGAAAATTGGGGGAGAAGTTTTTATTTTTTACTGCCTCTTATAATTTTGGGATTAATTTATAATTTTAAAGACAAGGAAAAAAGAAGATTGAATATTGGTTTAATTTTGATATATTTTGTGGCTTTTGTTCTGGCTTTGGGGATAGCTTTACCAATAACTGCTAAAATTACCCTCTGGTTATTTAACAATGTTCCATTTTATAAAGGTTTAAGAGAACCGCAGAAATGGGTGGCAGTGCTGGTTGCTGTTTATGAGATTCTGTTAGTTTGCGGCTTGACTGTTTTAAGTAAAAAGAAGATTGTAGTAAAAAATAAAGAACTGCTGGCTTTTTTGTTAACTTTTGTAATTATATTGCAAGCCCCTTTGATGGCCTGGGGTGGAGCAGGCCAGGTAAGTCCAATTGAGTATCCGACAGATTGGTACGAAGTTGATAAATTAATTGTTCAAGAGACGAATTGCGAGAGCAAGATTTTGTTTGTACCCTGGCATTTATACATGAGTTTTAATTGGATTGGTAGCATTGTTGCCAATCCTTCGGCAAAATTTTTTAAATGTCCTGTGATATATGGAAAGAATATGGAATTTGGAGGAATTTTTGGCCATAGCACCGATCCAGATGAAAGAGAAGTAGAAAAATGGGTTCTCAATGTTGGCAGAACTGATTTGTTAGAGGAAAATAAATTCAATATTTCTTATATTATTTTAGCCAAAGAAGTTGATTGGCAGAATTATCTCTGGTTGGATAATCATCCTAATGTAGAATTTGTTAAAGAAACAGAAAACTTAATTGTTTATAAAGTGAAAAACTATGAGGATAAATAAAAGATTCAAAACAATCTTTGAATTAGTTTTAGAGCAAATTGCTGATATCTATTTATATTTCTTAGGATTTTATGTTGTTTGTTTAATTCTCTCTTATTTTTTTGGGAGATGGAAATTATTTTTTAATTGGCCCGCTTTTCATTTGAGTGTAATTTTTTTGGGAATTTTGAGTTTGATAAGCAAACAGGGGAGGGAATTTATTTTATCTCAAAAGAAACCTTTATTTGGGTTAATTAAATTTCCTAAAAGTATCTTTACGATAATAAAGAGTATAGCTAAGAATTTAGTTTTTCTTACTGCATCAAAACTTAAACAACTAAAGAAAAAAAATTATCTAAAATTCGTGTCAATTCTCCTCATCTTGATTTATTCTCTCTCTAAAGGAATAAACCCGATTAACTTTTTCATTTTGACTTATGCTTTGGTTTCTATTTTGTTTGTAATTGAAAGTAGAATTGCGGCCGGTATCGCTTTACTATTCTTGACTTCTTGTCCAATTTTGTTAATATTTAAAAAAGAGGCAATGGCTGAGCAAATGGCAATTTATGCTTATTATTTTTTAGTGATTACAGTGGTAGTTCAGATTAGAGAATATTTGAGAGAAGAAAAAGAAAAAAAAGTTATCCACAGTTGAGGTCTTGACTTCTTTCTTTTTAGTAAGATATAATAAAGAAAGCTTATTAACAGACAAACAGATAAGACTTGCAATAAAGATTGACTATGTTATTATTACTATAATCAATTATTTTAATTATAAAGATTCTTAAAGGAGATAAAAAAATGTCAAAAGATAAGAGAATTTTTAAAAAAGATAAAAAAATATCAAAACTGATTTTTAGCCTTTTAATTATTGGTGTTTTTAGTTTAATTTTTGGTCAATCAATTTACGCTCAATTTGTTCGTGAAACTGGCGATGCCGGTTGGGGCTATGGTTATGGTTACGGTTACGGCTATGGATATGGTGTTGATGATGGAAGCTACCGAATAGGGGGTGGCAATCTTGATCAATATCTTTATGGATACGGCTATGGAGAATTGGCAACTACAACTACCACAACTACTACTTCTCCTACAACTACCACAACTACCACAACTACCACTACAGTTCCTCCATCTGGCTCAAGCGGCGGCGGCTGGGCAACTACCACCACCACTACTAAACCAGTTACTGAAATGACGCAGGAAGAATTAAAAATTAAGCTTGCGGAAATTCAACAAAAACTCATTCAACTTATCCAGCAATTAATTCTACAGCTTCAAGATCAACTTGCTCAACTTA
>JAFCDX010000023.1 GCA_017609465.1 Candidatus Woesearchaeota archaeon
TGGAAGAAAAGTGATTTTAATTAGATATAATCGCTGTTAGTTTCTCCCGAATACTTAAAGGGATTGATTTTTAGTGCAACGATGCTGAAGGCAAAAAATCAAAGTTTTTGAGAATGCCGTTTATATTAATTCTGAAATAATATTTTTTGGGTGGGAAGCGCGCGCTTTTTGTTTCTTTTTTCTAAAAAAAGAAAATGGGGATTTCCGTCTTTTTGCCTTCTTTTTTCTAAAAAGAAGATAAATTAAATACCAAAATGGTCTTTTAAATTTGTTAAATTAAATGGAATTTTTTCCAAGAAAGTTCCTTTCTCAACTAATTTATTTCTATAAAGTTCCTTTCTCAACTAATTTATTTCTATAATCAACAATTTTTTTTAATGCTTCACAATCCCAAATAGATAAATCTCCAGAGATATGCTCAGTTACTTGATTTATTATATCTTCATAAAATTCATTATTAAAATTAAAAGAATTAGAAAAATTTACGTGAGATAGTTCATGAATTAGTTTAACTAACATGTTATCATTTGAATCAATTTTGATTGTGAGGGGGTTTGTTCTAGATGGACCCGAACAATCTACAATATAAATCGGAAGATAAAGATCTTTCTTCCACCTGAATCCAGTATAATCTGGAATTTTCTCTAATATTGTTGAGATATTTTTTGCATATCTTGGTTCAAATCTTTGTGAATTGATAATAAGATTTTCCCAATCATTATTATTTAGTAAGGGATTTAATCCTCTTGCATACTCTCTTGAACAGATTAATTCAGTTTTTATCATTTTAGTTCACCAACATAATAAA
Organism: Candidatus Woesearchaeota archaeon; assembly: GCA_017609465.1. Taxonomy (GTDB): domain Archaea; phylum Nanobdellota; class Nanobdellia; order SCGC-AAA011-G17; family JAFCDX01; genus JAFCDX01. Next base: position 809 of record JAFCDX010000023.1, read on the forward strand.
CAGGTTCATCAAATAAATATCTTAATAAAGGTCTTTTTCCTTTTAAGATAAATTTTTTAGAATTTACCTCCTTCAAATTGAAGATTTTTCTCAGAATTCTTTTTATTAAAAGGGGGTTTGAATAACTTGCATATATCTTTTCATCCATATTTATATATTCAAAAGGAGAATCTTTTCTTAAACCAATTTTGTAAAAATAATATTTTAAGACATTCTGAAATAATTCAAAAATATTTTTCTGGAATACAAAACAAGAATGGGTTGTTAAAAAAATCAACCCTCTTGAAGTTAATAATTCCTTTGCTTTAAGGATTGCTTTTTTTCTTTCATTAAATGAGGGAATTTGTTCGATAACATTATTAAAATAAATTACTGCATCGAATTTTTCCGTAGATTCAAATTTATTTATATCTTTAACAAATAATTTAACATCCGGCACCAATTTTTTTGCTTCCTTAATCATATCTCGAGAAATGTCAATCCCAGTTATATTTGTAAATCCTAAACTTCTTAATCCATAGATTTCCCTACCTGTCCCACACCCAACTACGAGAGTTTTTGAATTAGGATTCAGGTACTTTTTTATTATAATTTCTTCTTCTTTATACAGCCCATCTTTTGTTTTTTTAATATAAGAATCTAATCTATTTTTGTTTTTATATCTTTCAATAACAAAGTCACCATCAACTTTCATTTTTTACATCCTCCTGAGATTTTGTTATTCTCTTTTTCAATCCAACAATTGCCAAAACAAAAAACTCTAGAGTCGCAATCTAAACATTCTCCCTCAAGAGGTGAAATCTCTCTATACTTTTTTAAAACAGGCGAATTGGTCCAAATATCTTGAAATGATCTTTGTTTTATATTTCCGGCAATATTATTTACATCGTAATCGCAACCAAAAACATTTCCGGTTGCCCCAATATGTGCATAAACAATCCCTCCAGTACAGTTTAAAACATCTGTACAGTCTCCATAAGCATTAATTATTTTTAAATTTGGATATTCTTCCTGTTTTTTTCTTACTAATTCATATAATCTTTTTGCTTCAGATGGGTCTAATCTAAGATTTCTATCGGGAGTTACCATTTTTGTTATTCTATATGTATCAATGTTAAAATTAGATAAAAAATCCATCAAAAAACAAATTTCAGATAAATTTTTTTTGCTAACGACAGTGTTTGTAGTTAATTTTACCTTCTTGTCTGCCTCACAAATTCTTAATGATTCAATTGCTCTTTCAAAAGCATTATTTGATTTTTTATAAGAATTATGAAATTCTCTTGATCCATCAATAGAAATTTGTATTTCATCTATATAATTTAAAGATTCTCTCACTCTTTCAGGGTTGTAACCAGTTGTAAGCAATCTTATTTTATCAATTCCTTTCTCTTTTGAATAAGAAGCGACCTGCTTGAAGCGATCAAAACTCTTTTTTGAAGTAGTTACTTCTCCACCGCTTAACGCAATTTTAGAAAGACCCATTTCAGATAACTCTTCTATTAAATTTTCCAAACTCGATTCTTGGAGCAATTCTTCATTATTTATTTCTCGGAAACAACCCTGACAATTATAAGGGCAACCTTGTGTTAATTCTAAAGTTACTTCACCTATATTAAGGGTTCTTGGTTGCTTAAAAGAACTAGAATGAATTTTCTCTAAAACTTTCTTTCTATTAAAAGGACTTTGTTTTTTTATCTTTGAAAGATAAATAACTTTATTTTCTATTAAATCATTAAAAAATTTTTGATCGCCTTGCAAAATACCTATCTTTCCACCACCAGATTCTTCTTCAATTTTGAGGGGACAACTTAGATATACTTCTAAGTGGGGGGATTTTAGATTAAATTTCCCCCCATATATATCAACCAAAGTAAATGAATCCTCATCTATTTGAGTTATAGAACTAGCTGGAAAGTAAATGAATTCTTCCATTTTTCTTAAGAATCAATCAATCTGAATGTCTGCACCAAGTGTCGTATTCAGTTTTTTTATCGTCCTGAAGTTGTTCATACAAAGTTTTAGTTTTGTATTTTCCTTCAGGTGTTCGAAGCACATTCATTGGTTCAGAATCTTTCTCAATCTTTAGATTCTTTATTTCGTATTTGTCTTCTAATCCCATTGTTTATTTTTAAACCGTTTATATTATTTAAATCTTTCTGTTACGATTTTGTAGTTAAGAATATTATCTCCTTACCTCGCTGCTAGCACTAAGGAAATCCCCTATAAATTTCAAAACTGAAAGTTTTGACTATTTGTTTTCTTGAAAAGAAAACCTGCGCGCGTCCTATTGGGTGGGAGAAAAAATATTATTTCCTATTTTTTAACTTGATATCTTGAGGTGTCTCGAATTACAGATAACATCGCACTTTAACGACCCGAAGGGCTCGAGTGGAACGAAGTGGAGCGGAGAAGTCCGCCGTAGCCCGCCATCATATATTTTTAGGACAGCTCTCATTAAG
>JAFCDX010000024.1 GCA_017609465.1 Candidatus Woesearchaeota archaeon
GACGGTTGAGAATGATCGAAAAGCGCCTCAACGACAGACCGAGAAAATGCTTGCAATACCTTACGCCGGCAGAGTGTTATAAAAACGGTGTTGCACTAAAAGGTTGAATCTGGGGGGCTAATGGAATTAATGAATTGAACAATTTTGTAGCGATAGAAAATATATATATAAAGCCGAATTATCCAAAATTTAAGATTATTCGTACTGTTGTCTTATATGGAAGCACAGAAGAACAAGTTGTCGAGATAGAAGTAGGTTTTTTGTTGAATGAAAATGGAAAACTAATTCTTGGCATTAAGGCGCCAGATTTATTCAAAAACGCAATAAAGAATCTGTTAGATTATTGGAGTATAACGGTTGAAAAATCCGATCTATTTTTCAGCGATGTTATACCTGATGAAGAAATGGTGAAGAAAAATAAATACTCTACTCACCTGCCGGTCTATTCATTGCAGGCAGTTGCGACAGCTTTTAGCGAAGAACAGAAGCCGGAATTGCTAGGCTGGAAAAAGGCAGGAACCAGAAAGGCACTCGATAAACACATGTTTATTGCTCAGGTCGTGGGCCGATCCATGGAGCCTACTATTCGAGATGGTAGTTATTGTATATTCCGGTTCGATCAAGGTGGTTCTAGAAAAGGCAAGGTTGTGCTTGTAGAGTCACGTCAGGTTACAGACCCCGAAACTAATCAAAAGTTTACCGTAAAACGGTATCACAGCGAAAAGGAAAAAGTCGACGTTAACCAATGGCGTCAGAAAAAAATCGTTCTTTCTCCGGATAACAAAGAATTCGATGATATAGTTTTAGAGAACGTCTCCGAAGGCGATTTTCACGTAGTAGCGGAATTTATCGCTGTAATATAAACACGGCCTTGTTTTTGCTTACCCAAGCAATTGTAGCAAAATCAAACAAACATTTGACATATAATCTTACATATGCTATACTTTAGGTGATCTTAAAAGGAGGTGCTAAAGATGGATAGCTTCTATAAAAAACTATCACAGAAGATTAAAGCTATAAGGGAAAATTTGGGTTTCTCACAAGAGGCTCTTGCCAAAAAGCTGGGTATCAACAGGGTAGCTGTATCTCAAATCGAGAACGGAGAAAGGAAGATCAGCGCTGAGGAGATCGCGAAGCTATCCAAAGTGTTCCAGATACCCACGGACATACTTCTTGATTTAAGCAAGGATATAGAGGTGGTGCTGGAAAAGGCTCAAGAGAAGAAATCTCATGAAAAAACCGGCATACGCATAAGCGTTCCGCAAAAAAATCTCGATAAGTTTAAAGAAGTTTTATTGTATGTTCTGGGCAAGGTCGGATCAAAGCCGAACGTAGGTGAATCTGTGCTCTATAAACTTCTTTATTTTATCGATTTTAATTACTACGAAAAATATGAGGAGCAGTTAATAGGAGCTACTTATATTAAGAATCACTACGGCCCTACGCCAACGGAGTTTGTGAAAATTGTTGAGGCCATGGAAGGAAAAGACCTGAAAAAAGTTCAAGATAGCTACTTCCAATATCCCCAAACCAAATATTTACCTTTAAGAAAACCCGATTTAACTAAAATAAATGCGCAGGAGCAGAAAGTTATAGATGATGTCATTAATTCTTTCCTTTCCGATATGAATGCAACGCAAATCAGTGAATACTCACATAACGATGTTCCGTGGCAGACTACAGAAGATGGCGAAGTCATAGATTATGAGTCCGCATTCTATCGCACCCCGCCCTATTCAGTGAGGGATTACAGTGACGAAGATATTCAATGACATACGTAAACTCGCTGAATTCGAGAAAGATTTTAAGAAACTCTCCAAGAAGTTCCGAACGCTTGAAGATGATCTAAACGCCTTTATCGCCAATCAGCTAAATCTTACTCACAAGAAGAATATCGATAATAAAGGCGTAGTCAGGATATCAGATCTCGGGATCGAACATCCCAAAATATACAAAGCCAGAAAATTCGCTTGTAAAGCATTAAAAGGTAAAGGGGCCGCAAGCGGTATCCGGATAATCTACACATACTATGAGCAGGACGATATTATCGAGTTTGTGGAGATTTACTATAAAGGTGTTAAGGAAAACGAAGACAGAGACCGAATACTTAGATATTACGGCAAAGGAGGAACAAATGCCTAAAAGAGTAACAAAAGCACACATAAGACGTGAAAGAGATCCTAAAAAAATCGAGAGAGTTTTAAAACGAAAAGGATATCCGGGTGGGGAATTGCCGAGAGGCAGAGTGTTGCATCATATTATTCCGGTATCAGAAGGCGGAAAAACTACGCCAAAAAACACGAGGGTTATTACGAATAAAAAACATAAGCAGATCCATGCAAACAGGAAAAAAAGAGGATTAGTTTAATTGAAATAAATCCATTATTAGACTATGGTAAAAAGGAAATTGAGAAATGCCGGAATCAGATGAACAGCGAGAAAAAAGACTCTTGAAAGAACTCGAAGGTAAAAACATTGCCTATTATCAAACGTTGCTTTCATCTTGGATTCACACAAGAATGGAGCGTGACAAAGCTGTTATTACGTTGTCGGCGGCGGCAATAGGTCTATTGGTTACAATATTGACAGCCTTTGGGCTTAGTGGTATTTGGCAACGTATCTTAGTTATACTTGCGTTTGTAGGGTTTGTCGGGGCGATATGGATTGGGTTGCGAATTTATGAATTAAATGCTGATCATTTGGTCGAATCTCTTAAGGGCGGAAGCGGTAAAAGTCCCAATCTGGAGCGTTTTGATAAATGGTCAAAAAGATTTTTTTGCGCAGGTCTAATAAGTATGATTTTGCTAGG
>JAFCDX010000025.1 GCA_017609465.1 Candidatus Woesearchaeota archaeon
GTTCTTCCGCGTTTTGTAATTTCTTTATTAACTAATCAACCATATACTATTTATGGGGATGGCTCACAAATACGAGCATTTACAGATGTTCGTGATATCTGTGATGCAATTTATAAAATAGTTACATCATCTTATAAAAATGAAATTTGGAATATTGGTAATCCAGCTAATGCGATGAGTATTCTAGAACTTGCTGAAGAAGTTGCTTCAAAAAATAAGTCTGATTTTGTTTTTATAGATCCTAAAAAACTTCACGGTCCACTGTTTGCTGAGGCTAAGAATAAGGTAGCCTATATTCAAAAAATTCAAAAGTTATTGGAATGGACTCCAAAAATTTCTTTTCAGAAAACAATAAAAGATACAATTCAATATTATCAGAAAAAAATCGAGGAGGGCTATACATTTGATTTACTTAGAGGAAAAACTATAAAGGAGTTAATATAATGGGTGGTATGAAAAAAAAACATTGGATAATACTTGAAAAATTAGCTCCTGTTATTTTGAGTAACGTAGATGGCTGTATAGTAGATATTGGTATAGGAAGATCCACTCAAGTTTTATATGATTCTTCTATTAAGTTTAGTAGAGGACATTTTAGTTGTGATACGAGTAATCAGACAAGTAGATGGGCAAAAAAGCTCTTTCCTAAAATAAATTTTTTCCTTGGTACTTCATTTGATTTTATGAAACAATTTCCTGATATTCCCGTAGCTATAGTTTTTATTGATGGTGATCATCATTATCCGACAGTAATCGAAGAGGTAAATTTTTTCTTGCCTAAGTTATCTCCTGGAGGAGTAATGTTTCTTCATGATACATTACCAAGAGAATGGCGTGAGGTTTATGGCTATATGAATGAAAAACCTGGACGTAAATATGGTAGACATATTGATGTTGTATGTGATTCCTATTTAGTTCGACAGGAACTTGAGCAGAGAAAAGAATTAATGACATTCACCTGGCCATATACTGCAGCTAATTTTGGGTTAACAATGGTTATGAAGAAAGAAAAAGATGCACCAATTTTTAGGAAGTAGGATGTTAGCAAAATTTAAATGTCTAAAAATATAGTTATAAATAATTTTTTACCACTTCCTAGAAAGGATTAACAATGCGTACAACAAATGCTGATTGGAATATGCTCGATAGTTTAGCGCCTATCATTTTAAGTAATGTAAAAGGTTGTGTTGTTGATATAGGAATTGGACCTTCAACGCAAATATTATTTAAGCATTCACAGATTCTAAAGAGAGAACATTATTCATGTGATGTAAAAAAGCGTAGGTGTGATTGGGCAAAAGAAATAGGAATACCTAATGTTTTTTGTGGAAAGTCATTTGATTTTATAAAACAGTTTCCAAAAATTTCTGTAGCTTTAGTATTTATCGATGGATGCCATGATTCCGAAGTTGTTATGAAAGAAACTGAATTTTTTCTAAAGAAATTAGTTCTAGGAGGAGTTATTTTTTTACATGATACTTATCCTCCTTTTGATCGGTTGAAGCATTGTGGAACCGTCTGGAAAGTACGTCAAGAGATGGAGAGGTCAGAAGTACAAACGTTTACTTGGCCATATACTGCTGTAGATCGTGGTTTAACTATGCTAATGAAAAAGATACCCGGTTCTTATTATATGAGATAATTATAGAAGAAAAAAATATGGAAGAACTTCCACTTTGGATAATAATTGAACAATTAGGTTCTGCAATTCTCACTCATGTTAAGGGAGACATTTTTGAGATTGGTATAGGATTTTCTACTGTTGTTTTTAAAAAGTTTGCTGAAGAATTTAACAGAGATCTTTACTGTTTAGACCAGGGTAGAGGGAGATGTAGGTGGGCAAGAGAATTGGGAGGATGTAAAATTTTTCATGCACGTTCACTGAAAACCATAAGAACACTCCCTGAGCTTTCATTTGCTATGGGTCTTGTAGATGGCAGACATGAAGCTAATACAGTAAGACAAGAAATGTACTATTTTTTAGATAGATTAGCAATCGGTGGTATAATTTTTATGCATGATACTTATCCTCTTACAGATAAAAAGATGCGAAATAAAGATCATAAAAGAGGACCAGCTGGGGATGTGTATAGGGTACGACAAGAATTAGAATCTAATAAAACATTACAGACATTTACTTGGCCGTACACAGCGGCTTATTGTGGTTTGACAATGGTAATGAAAAAAGATCCTAATAGACCATATTGGAGAAAGTAGTCATGAAATACTTCGAAATTACAGGAGAGTGGACTTATCAATCAATCACTTTGAATAAAATTATTCAAGCTTCTAACGGTAAAATAAAAAAAGTAGCTGAAATTGGAGTTTGGAATTCAAAAACAATGAGGAGAGTTTTAACAGAATGCGGTAATCTTATTACAGAATACTGGGCGATAGATCCATGGCCGATAGAATTTAGGGATCGCTGGTACTCAAAAAGATTCAATGATAAACAGTGGGAAGGTTTATATATTCATGCATGTAGTTTAATGTTACAGTTTTCACAAATCCGTGTATTACGTCTTGATTCTGCTAAAGCTGCTCAGATATTTCCAGATAAATATTTTGATTTGGTTTTCGTAGATGCTGAACATGATTATGAAAACATGGTAGAATATATCCCTACATGGTTACCAAAAATGGCTGAGGGCGGGCTCTTGACTGGCCATGACTATGGACATAGGAAGCATCCTGGTGTTAAGAAAGCAGTGACAGAATTTTTTGGCGATGATGTACATATAGC
>JAFCDX010000006.1 GCA_017609465.1 Candidatus Woesearchaeota archaeon
TCAATAAAGTTTATATATTTAGAATCTTTAGTCATATTTAATCACCTCTTGGTATTTTCGTAATAACTTGAGGTGATTATATTTTATATAAAATATGGGGTTTCAGCACAGCCTGACAACCGAAAGGTTTAAAAAAGGGGGGTTTTTATAGATAATGAAAAATGGCATTAAATTGTGGCGAATGTGGAGCAAAGATTACAGGAAAACCTAAACATTGTAGTAATTGTGGAACTGAAATAATTTATCCTAAAAATATGAAGAAAGGAGAGGGTAATAAACATTACATAGCAATAATTGCAGTTTTAGTCGCATTAGTCTCTATACTTATTTTCTTTATGAGTGGTGGAGCAAAGATTACAGGAAATGTTGTTCATAATATGGGTTGTGAAGAAATAACAAAATATAGAACAGAATATAAAACAGAGACTTATTATTCCAACTCCAAAAATTGCGATAGTTCTGTAGAATGCACATGTATACATGAAAGTTATTGGGGTTTAGGAGCATGTGATAGTTGTAGGTGTTCCAAAAGAGTTTCATATCAAGTACCTTATACAGAGGAAAAATGTATGTGGGATTAAAAATGAAGTCAAAATTAATTATTGGATTACTGATAGTTTCAGTATTTTTATTAGCAGGTTGTAATGTAAATACAGGGGAGGTTGTTAAAGAAGTTAGAGAACAACTAACACAAGAAGATATTAATAAAGTTATAACTTGTAATCCACCTTATATAAGATATGGTGCAGAATGTTGTTTAGACCAAAATAAAAATAGTATTTGTGATAATGATGAAAATATTGTTCCAAAACCACAATGGTCTTGTTCAGATACTGATAGAGGAAGTATATATGAAAAAGGAACTATTAAGGGAACTTCAAATGATGGTCAAGAATTTGGTTCTATGACAGATTATTGTTCTAATGAAGATTATTTAAAGGAATACGAATGTGATAGTAAAGTGACAGCAGGGTGGGTTTCTGGATTAGTGCTTTGTGATTATGGTTGTTCAAATGGGGCTTGTAAAGAAACATATATCCCGCCGGTAACACCATTACCAATAGGAATGTATTAATGCTATGTTAATTCAAATACTTATTATTCTTTTATTTATATGGATTATATTAGATTTACCTTTAATTATATATATAATATTTTGTTTATTAAGAAAAAAATCTAAAAAAATAAAAGATGTTAATTTTTTTGTATCTATTTTAATACCTTGTTATAATGAAGAAAAATACATTAAAAAATGTTTATTTTCTGTATCTAAACAATCCTATAAGAATTATGAAGTTATTATAATTGATGATAATTCTAAAGATAATAGTTTAAAATTAATTAAAGAATTTATTTCAAAAAATAAACTTAAAAATTTTAAAATCTCAAGTTTAAATGAAAATATTGGGAGAGCAAAAGCATTAAATATAGGATTAAAAAAAGCAAAAGGAGAGTTAATTGTATTATTAGACGCCGATACAATTTTAAATGAAAATTCTTTAAAAAATATAATAAGTTATTTTGATAAAGATGTAGGAAGTGTTAGTGGAAACATACAAACTATTCAAAAGGAAAATAATTTAATAAATAAATTTCAAGAAATAGAATACGCATTATCACAAGAAGTTTTTAGATATGCACAAGGAATAAGCGGAAATTGTATAATTATTCCGGGTGCATTCTGTGCATATAAAAAAGAATATATTGATAAAATTGAAGATGAAACATTATCAGAAGATTTTGATACTTCTTCAAAAATATTATCAAAGGGACTGAAAACTGTATTTGCAGAAGATGCTATTGCATATACAGCAATACCTCAAAATTTAATTGATGTTATATCCCAAAGATTAAGATGGCAGCAAGGGGGGTTTGAAGTAGTTTCAAAATATCTTCTTAAATTCCCAAGAAATTCCACTAAATTTTGGTATTTTTGGTTTATTTTTTCAGTTTTGCAAGGGAGTTTATTAAGAATGTTTATCTTAACACTTCTTCCTTTATACATAATATATTCTAAACCAACTTTAATAATCTTGTTAGCCCATATCATATACACTAATTTTTTATATGCCATATTAATAATAACACATAATCATAAATATAAAAAAGGTAAAATAAGAAATTATTTTGGATTATTGCCTGCTTTAACAATTTATTATTTTTCAATATTCGCATTCGCGACTTATTTAGGGGTGCTTTGTGCAATAAAAGGAAATAAAGAATGGTTGAAAATAAGAAGATAGAAAAAATAAAGATTGGAATAAAATATATGGTAATAATTATTTTTATTATGTTAAGTATAACTATGTTAAATTTATACTTTTTTAAAATAAATTTATCACCAAGTTTATGGACATTGATTTTAATTTATATCTTTTATATAATTCAACCATCAAAGTTAAGATATAAAATTTTAATGTTTATTCCTTTACTTCCAATAGAATTGTTAACGAGAACAAATATTTTACTTATGATAATTGGTTTTTTAGTATATTCTATGTATTGCACATTTATTTTATTAATTTATGTTAAAAAGAAATAAATCTTAAGCGTCTTCTTCTGTATACCAAAAAGACAAAGTCCCAGAACTAGAATTACTCCACATGGAATTAATTAACTCTCCTTCTTCCAAGATAATATTCCCGCCTATATTTGCATTTGCTATTTTTCCCATTACTCCAAATTCAACAGCAAAGAAAGTATCATAATTAGCACCTCTTTTAATTCTCAATGTTCCTGTTATATCTGTGTTTGATTGAAGCATGATATGCCATATTCTCCATCTCTTGCCTGCTGGCACTGTTGTTCCTGTTAAATCCTTATTGCCCCCGCCTGCACCAAATACATTTGTTTCTATGTAATTGGAAGTTACAAATAGAAAGATTTATAAAGGAATATATGGATATTACTTAATAGTGGTTAAAATGGCAGATCATAATATAAAAAAGCCTTTAGAAATACATAGAAAGAGAATAATAGGTGAAATATTCACAAAGCTTGATCCACTTAAGTATGAAAAGAAATTAGATATTAAAGAATTTTATGATAATGCTTTAGAATATTTTACTAAGCAAGCTGAAGGAGAATACACAATATTAAATATAAATTTAAATCCTGAACAAAATTCTCTGATATATCCTGATTCTGTTATAGATATGAGGTTACCGTTAGTTTATACATATCCAAAAGAGCCATTACCTGAAGACCTTGAAAAATTAATATCTGAAGGTATGAATAATGGAGATGCATTTACATATGTTCCTGGAAGCTTGGAAAGTTTAAGAGAAGAAAGTATGAGTATAGACCAAGAGAACACATTAGCTATAGGAAAAAGTCAAAACAATTATGAAGAAATAAATGGTAAAAAAACAAAATTAATAAAAGAATTGATGGTTGCTGGAGAAAACTTGGCTACATTAAGAGCATATGGTATTGGAAATGAAGATGAGGAATTTTTAAAATTATTTATTGATTGTTTTAGTGATGTTTTGGATACATTTGTTGGTATTAATTACCATTTAATGCGTGGAAGAGAATCAAGACTTGCAAATGGTATAAGAAAGGAAAAAGAAGAACAAGAAAAAGAGAAAAAATCAGAGATAGAATTAAGGGAACAATCACAAGAAAGACAAAGAACAAAATCAATTGACCAACCAGGTGTTGGATATACAGTACCAAGCAGATTGAATGATACAATAGGACAGATGCAATTTGAATTTGATCAAAGCATAGGAATATATGGTTATGTTAACGAATCATTCAGAAAATTATTTGGAGAACCTATAGAATCATTTTATAATGAAAAGGAAAGAGAGATTTCCTTATTTAATGGATTTTTAGTTGACCAATTTTGCAAAGATAAAAAATATTCTAATGAAATTAGAGAAAATGCAGTTCTTGCTGCAATGTCTTTATTGACTCCAACAAACGATAGATTATTCAAAGGGGCAGATAAACAATCTTTGTTTGATAATATAGAAAGATCAACAAACCTTTTAGAGTTATATGTGGAGAGCAAGGACATTAATTTCACGATATTAAGAAAATTGTTAAAATCTATGGATAACATAATTGGAAATTCACAAAATCCGCTACCTGACTTTTTGGAATTATCTAGAAGGTATTCAACATTAGTTCTTCCAAGTAATTATGGTTTTGGAGGACAGGATGAATTCAAAAGAGAATATCCAGTAAAACATTCTCTTTACAGACTTCCTACTTTGCTTGTAAATGAAAGAAAAAGGTCTGATAAGAACTTTGCAAAAGATAATAAGGAAAAAAGAAAATATGGGTGGAGTGTAGTAGATTTTATACAAAATAATTTAGTCCCTATTGTATGTGAAGAAGGTTATAATTATAAAGAAGAATTTAAAGACTTTATACAATCAAGTAATTCAAAGTAATTTCTTAGCCATTTTATAGATATCCTTATGAGCTCTTCTTGAAAATTCACCTGAAAAAGTTTTAGGAATATGCAATAACTCATGCAAAATAGTCTGATTTTGTTCTCTTTCTGATTCTCTCTCAAAATTATGGTCATTAAATGTTATAACATAAAAAGGATTTATATGAGGGTATGGCAATTGAAGTGTCTTGAAGAAGCCGGATATTTTTGCAACTGTTTTTGTATTGCATGTATATCTGTAGAAATGAATTCTGTCAAAATCAATATGATTTAAATTCAATTTTCTTGCTATAACAATTGCACGCTCTTTCAATTCAGGAGCCTCTTTGTAAGTCACCATCTATTAATCACCAGTATTACTATGAACAACAAAGTTTAAATATTTAATCAGTATTTAAAAGATATGAAAAAATTAATGATATTGTTGATTGCAATTCCTTTCTTGATTGCAGCATGCGGAGATACAACAGGAAATGTAATAAAAGAATCTTGTGATGAACCATACATATTCGTTGGGGGAGAATGCTGTTTAGACCAGAATGATAATGATATATGCGACAAGGATGAAGTAGTTAAAGTATTACCTTCAATAAAAGAAGAATGTGTTATTAATGACAATGCATTATCTTGCATATCTGCAGAAGCTAATTCTGATGGAACTGTGAAAATAACATTAAGGCACAATAAATTTGGAATTGCATCACCGACAAAAATATCATTGCCTAATGTAAATTCATGCTCAGAATCTTTTTCAGGGGAAGTTGAAGATGGATTTGATTACAAAGATAGCAAAGAATTTGTATTAAATTGTGACATTGACAAAGGATATATTGATTCTCCTATTTATGTAAATTACAAGACATACGAGCCTACAAATTCAAATGGTCCTCAATTTGCACCATACACAATATGGAACACAGAATTAGAAGGTAGATTAGTAACTGTTGTTTCTTAAAATATTGCAGAAGAGAAGAATACAAGAATTATTCCCATTGCCAATGCTGTAAAGTAAACTGGCTTGTTCCACCTTAACACTTTAGCCCCATCAAAATTACCAAAGGGTATTAAGTTAAATAATCCTAACCATGCATTTATCAGGAATCCGTAAGAAGCTATAAAATTTATAACTCCAAAACTTACTGTGTAGAATATTATTAAAAACACTAGAGCTATTATCATATTTGTTAAAGGACCTGCCAAAGATAATTTTCCGTTTCTTTCCCTTGAAACATATCCTGATATCATTACTGCTCCTGGTGCAGCTATTATGAATCCAAAGAAGCTCATTACCAATGCTAAAAACAGCATATTGTCAAAACTTCTGAATTCTGCATGACATCCGTATTTTTGCGCCAGTATTTTATGAGCCAGTTCATGAAAAACAAATCCTGTTCCAACAGATATTGCAGATACTAATAACATGAAAAAGAAACTTACATTAAACAAACCACCAAGACCTCCTGAGAGAACTATACCAAAAGCTATTGAAATCAATGCCCATGCCTTAAACAAATCCTTAATTTCCCTGTCAGAAGTTCTCATTTTCATGTTAAAAATAAAAATTTCATTTATTTAAATGTTTACTTTAAATTTTTCAGTTTTCCGAATTTGAATATCTTATCTTCTACTATGAATACTTCAAAATTTGATAAATCATTTTGTAAAAAAGGGCTTAAAGTTTTTTCATTTGTTATGTCTATTCCTTGTGTTACTAAATTTAGAGAAGGCATTACAATTAAAATTTTATTTTTCCATTTTCCTTTTAAGAAGCACTTGAATCTTTCATAAGGCCTTTCCTTGAATGAAATTGCCGGATGTTCGTGTCCTATTATTATTGTTTCTATGTCTTTTAGAATTTCCTTTTTTGGTATTTCATGTCCATGTATTATTAAGATGTTGTTTATTTTATAATAATCTATCAATTTTAAATTCTTGAATTTCTTGCTTATGATTTTGTCATGATTTCCTTTTATGACTATTAATTCATAATTTAAAAATAGATTTAATATTTCAGATATATCTTTTGTTTCCTGAAAAGATGCTGAGCCAAATTCGTGCTTCAAGTCACCATTTATTATTACTTTCTTTATTTCAAATTTTTTTAGAATATTTTCTATCTTTTTTATTAAATCTCTTAGCTGAAACTTGGGTATTAGAATTCCTTGTTTGTTTAAAACTTCCTCATAACCCATATGCAGGTCTGAAAGTATTAATGTTTTTTCCCTTTTTAAATATAAGAACAAATCTTCAGCAATTATGTTATCGTGAATTTTCATCATCAAAGGTTGTCATCTTCTATGACTTCCCTCAAAAGAGTTTCTGCATTGTAATCATCCTTTACGTCATTGCTTCCACAAGCAGGGCATTTCTTGGGAATGCTTTCTCCTCTTGTCACAAACCTGTATGAGCAGGATTTGCAAAAGTATTTTGTCATGATATGGAGAATTAAAATTAATATTTAAAGTTTATTATATTAAATCAATATTTAATCTTTCTTTATTTTCTATGTTAAATATTTCATTGCCAATGCCCTTTCCCATATAATAAAAAGATTCATGAATAATCCCTCCAAAAAGATTAAACACGTTTCTCTTTTGCCTGTAATAAATTAAATCAGCATCAGTTATGTTTGCCAAATTCTTTGTAAGATTTACAGCAAATTCCTCATCACCAACATAATCTATCAGGCCATTGTCCTTTGCCTCAACACCAAGGTAAATATAACCGTTTGCAAGATTCCTAACAGTTGATTCAGGCAAATCCCTGTTAATTGAAACCTGCTCCAAGAAATAATCATATATCTTATTAATTGTTTTTTCCAACAATGCTCTTTCCTGTGAGGTTAAATTCTTGTAAGGGCTTCCAGTATCTTTGTATTTTCCTGCAGTTATGCTCTGATATTTAACACCATATTTTTCAAGCAATCCTGAAAACTCAAGATAAGACCCTCTTACACCAATGCTTCCTGTAATTGACATTGGATATGCAACTATTTCATCTGCTGCAGAAGCAACCCAATAACCGCCACTTGCACCTATGTCTCTTATTAAAGCAACAGTTGGTTTTTTTGCATTTTTTATCTTGTCTGCTATTATCTCAGAAGCTATGACTGTCCCTCCTGGAGAATTAATATCAATGATTATTGCCTTAACAGAAGAATCACTTTCAGCTTTATCAATATAACTTCCTATAATATCAGGGTCAACCTCTTCTGAACCAATGCCTGAAGAAATTCCTATAACTCCCTCTATTGGAATTACAGCTATTCTGTTTTCCATTTTAACATTTATCTCTGTAGCTATCAATGAGGCCAAATAGGCAAAAACTACAATTCCAATTATAACCAAGATTATTATCTTGAATTTACTTTTTCTATGTATGTTTTTGACCATTTTTCAGTCCATCTTTTATTTCCTGAGTATAAAACATAAAACAAGTCAATTAAAAACAACAATGATAAGTTAGTTAATGCAAGTGATTTTGTTATGTTTCTTATTAATATTTGTCTTAATCTTAATTTCTTCTCATCTGACTTAACCATTATCTTTACAATCATTTTTCCCAAAGTCTGTCCTAACTTGTATTCTAATGCAACAAAGTAAATGTATGTTGCAAAAACAGATATTATTGAAATTATGAACAATAACTGATTTAATTCTGCTGATGAGATTCCAGATATGTAATTGTAAGTTTCAAGAATCCCCTTATCACCCATGTCTCCTACCAATTCATTTATTTTATTTCTAAAAGGCAATGAAACCAATAAATTAACTATGAATATATCAATTACAAATGCAAATCCTCTTCTCCATAAAGAAACTCTTTTATCTCCTCTTTTCATTGTTATAGATAAATATATAATATATTTAAATGTTTTTATGAAATATATAATAAAATGACAGAAGAAATTGATAACATACTAAAGAAAATGAGAATGAATCTTGCTAAAAAGCATTCTCTAAAGAAAATTCCATCCAATATTGAAATGTTAAAATATTTGTCTGAAAAACCTAAAAACATTATTACAAAGCCCACAAGAACAATTTCAGGTGTTGCTCCTGTTGCTGTTATGACAAAGCCGATTAAATGTCCTCATGGAAAATGTATAATGTGCCCGGGAGGTCCAGATTCTCATTTTGGTAATATACCTCAAAGTTATACAGGAAAAGAGCCTGCAACAATGAGGGGAATAAGAAACGAATTTGATCCTTATCTTCAAGTGTTTAACAGATTAGAGCATTACATTTTGTTAAATCAAAACCCCGAGAAAGTTGAAATAATAATAATGGGAGGAACCTTTCCTAGTTTTGATAAAAGATATCAAGGTAATTTTGTGAAATATGTATTTAAGGCCTTAAATGATTTTTCTGAATTGTTTTATAATAAAGATAATTTTGATTTTGTTAAATTCAGGGATTTCTTTGAATTGCACAAAGACAAGAATGATGTTGAAAGATTTGAAAGAGTTAAAAGAAAACTGAAAAAATTAAAGGGAAAATGCGAACTGGAAAAAGAAAAGTTGAGAAACGAGAAAGCAAAGATAAGGTGTGTTGCTTTATGCATTGAGACACGTCCCGATTATTGCAAGAAAGAACATATAAAACAAATGCTTAAACTTGGATGTACAAGAGTTGAATTGGGTATTCAGTCCATTTATGATGATATCTTAAAGAAAATAAAAAGAGGGCATAATGTTGATGATACTGTCAAGGCAACAAGATTATTAAAAAATTCTTTTTTGAAAGTTGGATATCATGTTATGGTGGGCTTGCCTGGTTCTGACAAGAAAAGAGACATTGAAATGTTCAAGGAATTGTTTTCAAATGAAGATTTTAAGCCTGATGCCTTGAAAATATATCCTTGTCTTGTGTTAAAGGGAACTGAATTGTATAATTTATATAATAAGAAAAAGTATAAGCCTCTTGATTTGAAAAAAGCTTCTGATATTATATCTGACATAAAAAAATATATTCCGGAATATTGCAGAGTAATGAGAATTCAGAGGGATGTTCCAACTTATGCTACTGAAGCGGGTCCTGAAAAAACTAATTTGAGGCAGTATGTTGAAGAGCTTTGCATTGAAAAAAATATTAAATGTAAATGCATAAGGTGTCGTGAACCCAGAAATAAAAAAATTGATTGGAATAATGTTAAATTGTTGAGAAAAGATTATGATGCTTCTGAAGGTCATGAAGTGTTTTTGTCTTATGAGGATGTCAAGAACAACATATTGATTGGTTTTTTGAGATTGAGAATCTTTGATAAAAAAGTTGGTGTTAGGGAATTGCATGTTTATGGGAAGTCAGTTGAAATTGGAAAGAAAGGAGATGTTCAGCATAAAGGTCTGGGAAAGAAATTGGTTCTTGAGGCAGAGAAGATTGCAAAGAAAAAGAATTGTGATAAAATGTATATTATTTCTGGTGTTGGTGTTAAGGAGTATTATAAAAAATTAGGTTATAGAAAAGATGGTGTTTATGTTGGGAAGAGATTGTAAAGTATTTATTATTAATATATGGGTATTTTATTTAATATTTTTAATTTTTATATACAATTCATCATTTCTAGATATAATATTTAATAGAATGTCCTAATTCTCTTTTTATTTCTCCAATATCTCTTCTAAATTGTTTGATACTCATTTTTTTATAATATTTATGTACTCCCATAATATTTAAGTATGTCCCTACTCTAAAGTTCATTCTTTTTAAATTGGCTTATATAAAATATATATTAATAGAATACATTTAGTTAAAAATTTCTTTTTTGTACAAAGATACTTCTAATCCAATTTATATTACAATATTTTTCTATGTTAGAAAATCCGGTTCTTAACTTTGTTTGTGTTGGTATTTATTTTTACTCTCTTTATAAGATAAAAAAATGTAAATATTTAGTTACAAGTTATAATAGAACATTGTATGCCTATTTGCTTACAATTTTTATTACAAAATTATCTTTATATGCAACATTATTTGTTAATTCGAAATTTTAACAATAATCACTACATTTAAGTTTTTGTTCATCTAAATTATTTACTTACAAGCACCATCATTACAACCATTATCACAAAGCACCATTTCGGATTTCCAACTAGCTTCTGTATTCTCATCACATCTATATTCTTTAAGATAACTTGAATCTTGTGTTGAACAATAATCATACATTGGACCAAATTCATTTCCTTCGCTTGTAGTTCCACTTACACTACCTTTTACATATACACTTCCGCCATCAGTATCTATACATTCATTTTCTTGACATTCTTGTCCATAATATTCTGCTTTTCGGTTTTCACATTCAATTATTTCCCCATTAATATTTATCCAAGGATATGCAGTAACTTTTTCATTGGGCCCTCTCCCTCTTGCGATTTCAAATGTTTTTATCTCATATTTTTTTAATCCCAAACTTTCTCCAATTGTACCAAATTGGTCACATCTATCAAAAGTATAAGTTATTTTTTCTATATCAATATTCCCAGTATTTTTTAATGTAACTAATATAGTAAATCCATTTAATTCTGTTTTATATATATGTAATCCCACATCATCACAAGAGGCCTTATTAGATTCTTCAGTAACATTTTCTTTTATATCACAAACATTATTAGAATTTTTATCTAAACAACATTCTTGATTATATTCTGTAGAAATATAAGGATATCCACAATTAGATTTAATTTCTTCTTCAATAATTAAACTTTCATCTTTGTCACAAATTTTATTATCATTCTGATCTAAGCAACAACCTACCTCATGTCTTATATAAGGGGTTTCACATTTAATTGCCTTATCAATATCATCTTCTGTAATTTGACTTCTTATTTCTTTGACAACTTCCCCAGTATCAACATTACAACCAGCTATTAAAAATACTGAAATTACCAATAATCCTATTATTAGTTTATTTTTCATTCTAATTTTTTAAACTTATATACTAGAATATACATATTATTTATAAATCTTTTTGTTTGTTTTTTTCTGTGTAAAAAGTAAGCCTTTATTTAGACTTTATACACAAAGCCAGTAGATAGCAAAATTGATAAAGCTTTGTTCTCGAAACCTTAAAAATTAAATATAACTATTTGCTATCAACCCAAAAAGCTTATAAATAAATTTTATCCCAAATTATTCATGAAAAGAACAGGCGGTTCAGGAAGAAAGAGCAGGCACAAGCTTAAAAAGAGCAAGAGAGAAAAAGGAAAATTCTCATTAAGCAGATACTTCCAGGAATTCAAGGAAGGAGACAAAGTATACTTAAAAATAGAACCAGCAGTAAAAAAAGGAGTATTTTTCCCAAGATTTCACGGAAAAGCAGGAGAAATATTAAAAAGAAAAGGAGACTGTTATGAAGTAAAAATAAAGGATGGAAATAAGGTAAAAACAGTTATCTCACATCCTATTCACTTAAAGAGAGTTTAAAATGCCAAAAATAAAAGTCATGGATGAAAGGCCAATAACTTTAGCAGAAGTAAAGGTCATATTAAAGAAAAACGAAAGGCCATTATCCAAGGGAGTGTCAACATTAGAATATCTTAAGAAGATTCCTATATTAAAAGAAGACAAGGCAAAGGAGCTCATAGAAAAGCTTAAAAAGCTGGAAATTACAAGATTAAAAGACAAACACATAGTGAAAATAGTTGACATAATGCCTAAAGACATGGACAGCTTAAAGATGCTATTGTCAGAAGATATTTCACTAAAACAAGAAGAACTTCAAAAAATACTAGATACCATAAAGAAAGCATAAAATGTGTTTAAAAATAAACAACAAGACAGAGAATGATGAGAGAAAAGGAAGAGTATGCAATAGTACTGGATTTCCTTCCAAATGGATATCCGTTCGACAAAAGACCCATGCACAAGAGGTCTTCAATAGCGCAAGCTATAGGCATTAAGAATTTTGTTCTATTAGAATTAGTTCCGAAAAAAGATCAGTTTCTAAAAGCACATGAAAACGTTTACATAGGAGAAGGCAAGAGAGACAAGATACATCACATAGTAGGAAAAATACCATCAGGAAAATTAACAGAAACAGCAAAAGCAGAATTAAATTACATAATCAAGGACATGGTTTCAAAAAATGAAGGGAAATTCGTTGAATTTTTCAATAATGCTCGTCCTATAAACATGAGAAGGCATCAGATAGAATTATTGCCAGGAATAGGAAAAAGACATATGAATGAGATCATAGATGAACGTGAAAAAGAGCCTTTCAAGAGCTTTGAAGATATAAGGAAAAGAGTAAAGTTAATGCCAGACCCTGAAAAGATTGTCATAAAGAGAATATTACTGGAATTGGAAGGAACTGAAAAGCATAATTTGTTTATATAAAAATAAAAATATTTATAAAGACAATAAATTCTGAAATTCAATATGGCAGAGGAAAAAATAAGGAATATTATAAGAATTCTGGATACTGACATAGAAGGTAATGTAATTATGGAAAAAGGTCTTAGAAAAATAAAAGGAGTAGGCTTCTCATTTTCAAACGCGATATGCAATATTTTTGACTATGACAAAAGAAAAAAAATAGGAACTTTAAATGATAAAGACTTAAAACAAATAGAAGAATTAATAAAAAACCCAAAAGACAAACTTCCTAAATGGATGTTAAACAGAAGAAGAGATATTTATACAGGGGAAGACATGCACTTAACTTCAACTAACTTGAAATTATCAAAAGAATTTGACATAAAGAACATGAAGAAAACGAAATCATACAAGGGAATGAGACATGCACAAGGACTTCCCGTAAGAGGACAGAGAACAAAAGGACATTTCAGGAAAGGAAAGTCTGTCGGTGTATCCAAGAAAGTAAAGAAAGGAAAGAAATCATAAAATGGGAGCTCCAAGAAAAATCAGGAAAAAGTACAAAACACCTAAACATCCATGGAACAAGGAAACTATTGATAAGGAAAGAGAACTTTTAAAGATATACGGCCTTAAAAACAAAAAGGAAATATGGAAATCAATTTCAAAATTAAAAAAACTTACAAGACAGGCAAAGAACTTGATGGGTAAAGAAAGCGAGCAGGCAAAGAAAGAAAAAGAACAATTGATAAACAAATTAAAAAAATACAATTTAATTGATGAAAAAAGCAAGATAGAAGATGTGTTAAGCTTAAGCATAGAAGATATTTTAGAAAGAAGATTGCAGACAAAAGTCTTTAAAATGGGTCTTTCAAGAAGCATAAGACAGGCAAGACAGTTAATAACTCACGGTCATATAAAAGTTTCTGGAAGAAAAACAACAATACCTTCATATATAGTAAAAGACGGAGACTCAATAACCTTCATAGAAAAATCATCCTTTAATAATCCAGAGCATCCTGAAAGAATCAAGGAAGAAATACCAAAAGACAGGATTGTTGAAAAACCAGGAGAATTAAAACCAAAACCTATGGAAGAATAAAATGGCAAAAGAAAAAAATAAGTTGAGATGGGGTATAGCACATATTTATTCTAGTTACAACAATACAATAATTCATATTACTGACATAACAGGTTCAGAGTCAATTGCAAAAGCATCCGGAGGAATGGTTGTAAAAGCTCATAGACTTGAAGGCTCTCCTAGTGCAGCAATGACATGCGCTAGATTGGCTGCAGAAGGAGCATTGGAGAAAGGAATAAATGCAGTTCACGTAAAAATAAGAGCAAAAGGAGGACACAACGGACCTGTAAGTACTGGACCCGGTGCAAATGCAGCAATAAAAACACTGTCAAGAGTTGGATTAAAGATAGGGATAATAGAGGATGTAACACCATTGCCACATGACGGGTGCAAGAAAAAATACGGAAGAAGGGGGAGAAGAGTATGAAAATTGAAAAAATAAAAGAAGACAAGAACAGATTTGTTTTTGTGCTAAAGGATTCCAATGACGTTACTGCAAACACGTTGAGAAGAGCAATGATGTCAGAAGTTCCTGTAATGGCAATTGATGAGGTCAATTTTCACAAGAATGACTCTGCATTATTTGACGAAATGCTTGCATTAAGATTGGGTCTTGTTCCATTAATAACTGACCTTAAATCATACAAACTAAAAGAAGAATGCACATGCAAGGGAGAAGGATGTCCTAAATGTGAATTGATGTTAATATTAAAAGCAAAAGGACCAATAACTGTTTATGCGAAGGACATTCAAAGTAATGATCCAAAAATAAAAGCTGTATATCCTGATTTGCCAATAGTAAAGCTTGATGAAAACCAGGAATTGGAATTTGAAGCAAAGGCTGTATTGGGAAAAGGAAAAGAGCATTCAAAATACTCTCCTGGATTAATTTATTTCAAAGCTTATTCAATAATAGAAACAAAAGGGAATGTTTCAAACATAAAGAATTTATGTCCAAAAGATGTTCTTGAAGTAAAAGGAAATAAAGTTATCATAAAGGATTTATTGAAATGTGATTTGTGTGAAGTATGTGCAGAAAACAATAATAACATATTTGTTAAGCCGAGTGAAAAGAACTTTGTTTTTGCAATAGAAACATGGGGACAATTGCAGCCAAAGCAAATACTGATAGAGTCCTTGAACATAATGGAAAAGAAGTTAGAGAATCTTGCTAAAGAGATAAAAAAGATAAAATAATTAGATTTAAATAATATTCATAAAAAGTGTCTTAAGCGGGAGTGCCGGAGTGGACAAACGGGACACGTTAAGGCCGTGTTGGCTTAGTGCCTACGCAGGTTCGAAATAACCTTATGGTTAACGAAATTCCTGTCTCCCGCATTAAAAAAAGATGGTAGCTAACAAAGACGAAAAAATGGCAAGAGACATAAGTTCAATAATCTGTTTCCTAAGTAGATCAGGAAATAAGGATCTGGCATCCAAAGTACTTATAGCTACCTCCGACAATGGAGGTATGAAAGAAAAAGAATTGATAAATTATTTTAAAGAGGAATACGGAACTAGCGAGAAGGAAATAAAAAGAATTACAGATTATTTCACAAAGCATGGTGTTTTAATTAAAAATCTAGAAACCAAAAGAGAAAAAGAGGTTAAAAGACCAAGACCACGTTGCACTCCTGACAATAAAATAGTAGAGGGAAGATCAAAAGAAATAATAGTTACAGAAAAATTATACATGCCAACAAAGGGATGGAAAAAAAATGCAAGTAAGTTAAAAGAATATTTATCAAATCAAAAAGGTTATGAATAAAATGGCAAAAAGAACAGGACCAACAAATAAAAATTTATCAAATTTAATAAGCGAGTTAAAGGAATTAAGCATTAAGGAAAAGGTTAATGTTTGGAAAAGAATAGCAAATGATTTGTCAAAACCTACAAGGCAGAGAAGGAAAACAAACATTTACAAGATAAACAAGTATACAAAGGAAGATGAGATAGCACTGGTTCCTGGAAAAGTATTAGGCCTTGGTGAATTGTCAAAAAAAATAACAGTTGCAGCATTCCAGTATTCAGACGTTGCAAAGGAAAAAATAAACAAGATTGGAAAAGCAATAACAATAAAAGAATTAATAAAACAAAATCCAAAAGGAAAAAAAGTGAGGATCATTGGATAAAATGATAATAATAGACGGAACAAACCTGTTGATGGGAAGACTTGCAACCTATGCCGCAAAAAAAGCATTAGAAGGTGAAAAAGTAGTAATCGTTAATTCTGAAAAAGTAATAATATCAGGGAAAAAAGAAATGGTCTTCAAAAAATACAAGGAAAAAAGAGAAAAAGGAAGTGCATTAAAAGGACCTTACACTCCAAGAAAACCTGACAGAATGCTTAGAAGAACAATAAGAGGGATGATTCCTTATAAAACAGGAAAAGGAAAAGAGGCATTTGAAAGAGTAATGTGCTATGTTGAAGTCCCTGAAAAATACAGGAATGAAAAATTGGAAACACTTAAAAGCGCTGATTTTTCAAAATTAAAAACAATAAATTATATAACATTGGACAGATTAAGTAATATGCTCGGTGGAAAGTGAAGCCAATAAACACATCAGGAAAGAGAAAGTCTGCATTAGCAAAAGCTGTTTTAAAAGAAGGTAAAGGTGTAATCAAGATTAATTCAAGACCAATTAATGTTTATTTTCATGACATGGCAAGAGACAGAGTTAATGAATTAATAACACTTTCAGAACCAACAATAAAAAAAGTTGATGTAAATGTGAATGTAAGTGGAGGGGGATGGCAGTCGCAATCAGAAGCTTCAAGACTTGCAATTGCAAGGGCTCTCGCAAAATATGACAAAAAACTGAAAAAAGTGTTCAGTGATTATGATAAGCATTTATTGATTGCTGATGTAAGAAGAAAGGAAACAAGAAAGCCAAACACATCAAATAGTGCAAGAAGTAAAAGACAAAAATCTTATAGATAAAGTTATAAACATAAAAAATTTCATATTCAAAATGATAATACCAATAAGATGCATGAGCTGTGGAAAGCCAGTTGGACATTTATGGCAGAAGTTCAATGAATTAAAGAAATCAAAGTCTGTAAAAGAAGCTATGGATGAAGCTGGTTTAGAAAGATACTGCTGTAGGTCATTATTCTTAAGTCATGTCGATTTGATAGATATAGTTTCAAAATTCAAAAGATTTTAAAAGTTTTTTTTACAAAAATATAATATGGAAATTAATATGAATTATGGAAGTAAAGGTTTATCCAATAAAGAAATAAATAAATGGAATTATGATTCTTTTTTAGAGCTTGAAGAAAGAAAAACAAATTTGTTGAAGTATATCCAAAGTTTTCCTGATATATATAAAAAAATAAATATGAATGGAGAAGGTTTGTTAATCCCAAAGAAAATAGAAGAAAATGATATAATAAATTATAATAATTTAGAAACTTTGGTTAAGAAATTTTCTATTATGATCTCAAGAAAAAGAAAGCATAAAAATTTAAGAGAAAAGATAATTGAAAAGAGAAATGAGATAGAGGAATACAATCTGGGCATAGTTCTAAAACGTGCAAGCCATTATAATGTATTTTTAAACAGGTCTTTTTTTGATATATTCCAGGATGGATGTCTTGGAAGTCAAAGAGCTGTAGAAAAATTCAATTATAAAAAAGAGTATAATTTCTCAACTTTCGCGATATATTGGATAGACCAATCAATAATTAGGGGATATAATAATCATGCTTATACCATACGTATTCCTATCCATACCATAACAAAAATTAGGAAGATGGAAAAATTAGCAAGAAAATTAGATTTGGATATAAATAATACTTATGATCTTTATATAATTTCAAAAGAGATGAATATGAATATTAAAGAGATTCTAAAACTTAGAGAATATAACATAAAAACAAGCTCTCTTAACAAAGAGATTACAAAGGAAGATAGTAAAATAGAATTGGGGGACATTATTGAAGATAAAAACATAAAAAACCCATTTGAAATATACGAAAGCAAAAAAACTAAGGTGGACGTACTGAATTTATTAAAATGTTTATCTCCAAGAGAAGAGATAATAATAAAAATGAGATTTGGAATTAAATGTCTTTATTCTGAAGACCCTCCTAGAGAATATACTCTTGAAGAAATTGGAGATTATCTTAATGTTACAAGAGAACGTGTGAGACGAATACAATATAAAGCACTTAAAAAGCTTAGATTGAATCAAGAAATTGAGGGAATAACATTACATCAACAGTAAATTATAAAAATAGAGGATAATTGATAATTCTATGACAAAAGAGGCATTTAATCCATGGAGTTCTAAATCCATAAAGAATTATGAGGCTGCATTTGATGAATTTGGATTAAAGAAAATAGATAATAAATTAAAACTAGACCATCATTTATTCAGGAGAAACATAATAATAGCTCACAGGGACTTTGACAAGGTATTTAATAGAATAAAAAACAAAAAGCCTTTCATACAGATGACCGGAATAGCTTCATCAGGAAAACTTCATTTTGGTCACAAATCAATAATAGACATGTTCACATTTTTCTCAAAATTCCAAAATTCAAGAAATTATTTTGCAATCTCTGACATAGACGCTTATTGCTCAAGAGAGAAATTCAAATCCTTTGAAGAAACAAAAGAGTATGCAATAGAAAATCTTGCTAATGTGTTGGCATTGGGCGTTAAAAAGAAATATGTTTATGTTCAGTCAAAAAAAGAAAGTAAGTATTACAGCTTTATCTTTGAATTGTCAAAGAAAATAACAAGAAAGTCCTTTGAAGCAACATACGGGCATATTGACTTGGGAAAAATACAAGCCAGTTTAATACAATACGGCGACATATTGCATCCACAATTAAAGGATTATGAAGGAAAAATGCCTTCGTTAACAGGTATTGCGCTTGATCAAGATCCTCATGCAAAAATAACAAGGGACATTGCAAGAAAATTCAAGTTAGAATTGCCAAGTTTTATTTATTTACTTCATCAATCAGGATTAAAAGATTCTAAAATGAGTGCTTCAAAACCAGAAACAGCAATTTTCCTTGATGATTCCAATATAGAAATAAAGAAAAAGATACAACATGCATTTACTGGTGGAAGAGATACTGTAGAAGAGCAAAAAAGGCTTGGAGGAGATCCTGAAATATGCAAGATTCATGAGTTTTTATTATTTCATCATCTAAAAGACAAGTTCGTTAAGGAAATATATGACAGGTGCCGTTCCGGGAATTTATTATGCGGAGAATGTAAGCAGTTATGTACTGATTTTATAATAGATTTTCTTGAAAAACACAGGGAAAAAGTAAAGAAAAACAGAAAAATAGCAGAGAAAATTATAAATAATTAATTATTGGTAGATAGTAACATTTAAATACTTATTCTAATACTCAAAAGTAGTAAAATGATAGTTTCAGACATATTTTTGAAAAAATTGAGAAGTGCATTCAATTTGAATATTTATGAAGCCAAAATATGGACAGCTTTATTGTCAAGAGGAGTGGCTTCTGCAAGTGAATTGGCAGACATAGGAAATGTTCCAAGATCAAGAGCATATGACATTCTTGAGAGCCTTGAAAAGAAAGGTTTTGTAATAGTTAAATTGGGAAAACCAATAAAATACATAGGAATTAAGCCTGAAGAAGTATTTGAAAGAGAAAAAAAGAAAATAATGGAAAAAGCAAAGAATCAAGCAGAATCCCTGGAAAACATAAAACAGACAAACTTATTCAAGGACCTCCAATTGCTATTCAATCAAGGCGTTGAACATATTGATGCCACAAACATATCAGGCTCATTAAAAGGACGTAACAATATTTATGAACAAATATCATCAATGGTGAATAATTCAAAAAAAACCATTAACATAGCAACATCAGAAGAAGGCCTTATAAGAAAACATAATAAATTAAAAGAGGAAATCAAAAAAGCACACAAAAAGGGAGTTCAAATAAGAATAATCGCACCTGTAACAAATAAAAATAAAGATACTGTAAAAGAATTAAGCAAATACGCAAAGATAAAAAACCAGGATTTAAATGCAAGATTTGTAACTACAGATAAAGCAGAAGCTATTTTCATGACAAATGATGATAAAAATGTTCATGAAAGCTATGACAATGCAATATGGATATCCTCACCTTTCTTCGTTAATACTCTTAATAATATGTTCAATGGAATGTGGGTTAAGAAATAAAAAACTTTAAATAAACAAAAAGGAATAAATAAAAAATGAAAAAAACAATATTATTCGGGGGTTTAATAGCTGTTTTGTTCTTATTGGCAGCATGCGGAGATACAACAGGAAATAGTGTTAAAGATACAGATACGATTCCTAGAGATGATTCTCAAGTGTCTACATGTGGAGATGGAGAATGTACTGAAGATGAAATGTGTGATGTAGATACTCTTAAAGTTGGCTGTATTGATGATTGCGGACCTTGTCCAACATCATTATATGCAAAAGGATTTGACTGTGCAACATCAAATTGTGTAGAAACAAGCGATAACCATTTTGATATAACAGGAGAAGCAAGTGTTGAATTGGAAGTTGTTAACTTAGGTGGTGTATTGGCAAACACATTGGAAATAGATCATGTAAAATGCTATTCTGGAAACACAAGAGTATTGGCAAGTTACGGAAAAGCAAATTACAAGGGGTACATATTCTACAATGAAGGTTTTAATGGTGACAATGAAGTTAGATTAGCATCACATGGAAGCAAGAGAGACAGAGCAACATACACACTTACATTCCAAGAAGATGACTCTACACCAAAAGAAACACCATTCGAACTTAGATGTGTTCCAGAAATAAAAACACATAGTCCAATGATTGGTAAAGAACAAACAATCTATTTGAGCTTTAAATAAGCTTTAACTTTTTTATTATTTTATCTATTTTTTCTTTTTTATCCGGACCTATTCCAAGACAAGTTATTGTTGGTTTCTTGAAATAAGTTTTTCCTGCGTCTTTTATCAATGCTGTTTTTAACCCAAGAGTTTTTGCTTTCATGTTATAATTTTTTAATTCATTAAGATCTTTCACTTTTAGAATAATTTTTGGCATTCCTTTATCAACCCATTCGGAAATCTTTCTCTTGTTTGATTTTAGAACTGCTTCAACAGATGCATGCGCACATTGCACGGACAGCTTTCCCTTTGGAAGCCTTAGATCACCCCTAACAAGAATCGCCTGTTTCATATTATAACTATAATTAATCTAATTATTAAATCTTTCTATTTAATAAAAAGAAAAATTAAAAGAAAATCTCTTTTATAGCCCACACAAACAAAGCAATCCACAATAATAATATCAGCCAGTTTCTTTTTACTATCTTTTTATCCTTAAGCATCTTCTGTGCCAATGACAACACCTCTTTTGAATATGCTCCAAATGCCATTGCCATTAACAATGCTGTGAAAACCATTGCTGCAAGTATCTGCACAATTGTCAATGTTTGTATAAGATAATACAATACAAATAATGCCAATACAAAAGAAACTACTATCAAGGTCTTAGGTCTTTGATAAATTGGTTTTGCGACTTTTTCAAACCATATCTTTGGATCTACCAAAATAACAAGAACTTTCAATAGGCCTAAAGAGATAAAAACAAGGGCTATTATTTCTATAGCTGTTAATACCATTTTCACCTCCTTTTATTAATATTTTAAAGAATTACAGGCTTATAAATATTATTATTTGTTCTGACAAACAAAAAAGCAATGGTCTTTCTGGAAAGGGTCCAATACTTTCTTATCTATTATTTTCAGCTTATCTTTTAGAGACATTTCAACATCCTTGTAGATATCTCTTGGATTTCTTGTAACATCAATGGATCTTGCTTTTATGGCAAGTAAAACATGACCTTTTTTTTTCAGGAATTTAAGATTCTTCAATAAAATATTGACCTGTTCTTTGTGTGCTATGTCCTGATAAATCACATTCACATTAGTTATTCTCTTTTCATATTCTTCTGGGTGAGAGGCATTCGCAAGTATTGGTATCATGTTTTTTCTTTTTTCACATATTAAATATAAATCTCTTACAACCCTTGGGGCAAAATCAACGCAAAATATCATTCCCCTTTCTATTATGTCTGATATGAAGCTTGCAGTATAACCGTGAGCCGCACCCAGATATAATATATCCTGATTTCTCTTCAAGGGCAATAAAGAGATGTTTTTTATTATTGCTGCCGCTAATTTAGATCTTCTTGGGTCAAATTCCCTATATCCGTTTTTTATTTGCTCATTAAAATAAGAAATATTGTCAAGAGATTTTGTATACAAGTATCTTTTCTTGTTTTTCTGAATCTCATATATTCCTTTGTATTTTGTCTCTTTCATAAGAAATAATTAAATTGTTGATTTAAAAGCCTTCTGATTTTTTAAAGAATTCCTTCATATAATCTTTTAAATTCTTCCTATCTTCATAAAAAATAACCCTTTCAGATATACCATTTATTCTTTCTGCTTCTTTTCTCTTTTCCTCAGATAATTCTTCAGATGAGAAAAGAAAGATATATTTTGTATGACCTATAGCCTTTAATTCTCCAACTATGTTTTCAAGACAATCCTCTTTTAATAAGACAATATCTGCAATTAGGAAATCATAAAATATCTTCCCGTTATTTTCAGGATTGTAAGATTTTTTAGATTTAATATATTCCAAAGCCATATCATAATTTTCTGCATAATTTAAATTACAATTACTTGAACCATTTAAAAATTGAAATTCTTCTGTTGATATGCTTAAACCTTCATATCTTTTATCTGTATTCATACTCACTATATAATAACAAAAATATATAAATTTATTTATTTTTGAAATAATCCTTCTTAACAGCAATAGATATTTTGGAAGCTAGTTGCCTTGCTGCTTTTCCCTTGTTCTCTGCTTTAGAGATTGACTCATGATTGAATATAACACCGAATTTAGGAGCTTTTGCTTTTTTTATTAAATGCCTAAAGAGGGCTTTTTCAGCACCAAGAACCTGTATCTTTGAGGAAGGCATTTCTGCCAGATTCTTTAATGATCCTCCAAGTTCGATTAATTTCGCCCCTATTATGTCTCCTGCGGTTTCAAGCAGATTAGGACATACTTCTTTCATCATATTTTCCATATACCTTCTTTGGGATTCTTTCAGATTTTTCAATGAATTTATTTCATTCAATAATTCTGACATTGACTTCAAATCTCTTTTGCCTAATTTAACGCTTAGGGCTCCCTCATTAAACTTTTCAACTTCCTTCAAGAATAATTCTGAATCAGGTATCTTTGAATCTTTTATATTATAATAGCTATATCTTTCTCTTAAATTTGCTATTAATTTATTCATTGATGAATTTAATATATCTACAGTGTGGATTGTGTGAATTATTAAAGTATCCTTTCTAAATGAATTAATCAAATCTTCCTTTGTCTCTTTCAGGTTTAATTCTCTAAGATTCATGATAATTTTTATCATATAATGTTTTTAAATGTTTTGAGAGAAACCTTTTTAAATATCCTTAATTTAAATAATTCATGGGCGAAACCGAATATGTGATAGATGGCCTTGAAGTAAAATATGAAGGTGTTTCTAATATAGAGGAATTTCATGAATTCGTGAGGAATATTTTGGAAAATCTAGGGTATAGCATTACTGAAAAATCCCACGAGGAAAGTACAAACAAGAAATTTGTTATTAAAGGCAAGGCAGAAAAACCTGTTGATGATTACACTAAGTTAAAAATTAAGATAGGAATAAATGCTTCTTATGAAAACGTTGAAGTTAAAAACAAAAGAATGCAGAAAGGGAATTTCAAGTTAAAATTAAAAGGTGTTATTGAAAGAGATTTTCAAGATAAGTGGTCATCACCAATTAAGAGATTTTTAAGAGGTATTTACGACAAGTTTATTTCTCTAGATGAAAAAGAAAACTATGAAGAAGAATTAAAAGAGGATATTTATACTGTAGCAGAAAAAGCAAAAAGGTTCTTTGGTATGCATAAATTGTAATTATATATAAGTAGTAACAAATAGAAAGATTTAAATATAGATATTTCTTTTAAAGATTAAGATGAAATCAGAAACTTTGCTTAAAATATTGTATTTTGTAACATCCCTTATTATACTAGATGGTATAATTTTAATTGTTATGGGTTCAAACCTAGTTGTTATCTTAGGGATATTTTTTTCAATATTATTTACATTTTTAGTATCAATATTCAACAGTGATCTTTTCACAAGAAAATCATTTTTATTCACGCAGAACACTTCAAGATCTGAATTTAATATGGAAGAATTTGAAAATATATTGCACAAAATAAATCATGAAACAGAAAGATCATTAAAAGATGCTGAAGATGTGAAAAAACAGATTAATATATTAAGGAACAATGTTCAAGGAAAATTTGTTGGAAATATAAAAAGTCATAAATATCACACAAGAGAATGCAGGTTCAGCAAGAAAATGGATGATTCTCATAAAGTCTTGTTAAAAAACAAGCAAATAGCAAAGAGAAAAGGTTTTATGCCTGGAAGATGCATTAAATAAAGTTTAAATACTATCTATTTCTAATGATTTTATGTGGGGGCATAGTTTAGTGGTAAAATACGAGGCTCCAGTAATGGAGCGATGAGTCATAAAGACAATGATATAAACGAGGTAAGTCGCTCTGATGAAGTTACCTCGAGCTCAGGGAAGGTGTTAGAAAAAATCTGCATCTCTGCAATTCGATTCCCTGTGTCCCCACTTTATAATAATTACAAATAATAAATTTTATAAATAAATTATTTTGTTCTTCTCATGAAATTTCCAAGACCTTTAAAGACATATAGAAATTGGTATACAAAAAGGTAAATGAATATAAAAGCCATCTTCAAGAATTTTTTTATGAATTACAATCAAATGAAAACCTGTCTTTAAAGGAAAAAGAGGAATATATGGAAGAGGCAATAATAAATCCAATTTCAATATTATTTGGGGAGATTCTCATATTTCTTCTCTAGAAAAGAGAATAGAAGAAAAAGTCCAAAAGAAGACACCTAAATCCATAACATTAAGAGAATATTTGACACTATTGAACAATAGTAAAAAACGAAAGGTTTAAATACTAAATCATTACTAAATAACTACTAAAAGGTAACTAAAATGACATTAAAAAGCTTTTATGATAAATATAAAACAAGGGTTAAAACCGCAGCCGCTATAACTGCATTAGGTTTAGGATTAGGATTCTCTGGAGCAAAATATTGTCCTACAGAAGTATATGCGACAGAAAAACCAAAAGAAAAAATAGAAAAAGCAAGACCTGGTTTAGTGAAGGATTTCAACCCAAACATGTATGGAGGGGTATTGCATGACATACAAACAGACAATGATTATAGAAAAGTAAATTCTAATGTTCAATACCTTACAGATAAGAATATTAAATTAATAGACAAAGACAAAAATGGAAAAGTTGATCATGTTTATCTTGGATTAAGAAAGGATTCTAATGCAACTGTATTGTTAAATACTCATGAGAATCCAAACAGATTTTTTGAAGATGGAGAATATCATCTTGATGAAGGACCTTATAATGAAGCTATAAGATTATCTGCAAAAGAAGATGGAATATATAGTGTTCCTATACCAGAAAACACAAACCTTGGTAAAATATACTTGACAAATTTTGAGAAACAACCTTCAAAAGAAGATGGAAAATGGAATTTTGAATCAGTATATTTTGGAAAAGGACTCATTTTTTATCCAAATGGAAAACCGCAAATAGTGAAAGATGCTCAAAGAGATGGCAGAAAGGATATTACTAAATGTCCCTCTGCTATCCCTCCCTTACCTCAAATAGAAAAAGAAGATGGAAAAGAAGATTCAAAAGAAAAATATCAAGTTCCAGATAAAAAAACACCTAAGAAAGAATTTGGTTGGGATGGTCTTGAAGAAAAAGTTGAAGAACAGGCTAAAAAAGAACATTATGGTGTAAAGTTGGATGACTTGGTTGATGTTTATGTTAAGTATCCAACAAGCATTTATGGTTTAGACCATGAAAAGAATGATGTTGATTTTGAAAACAATGATTCACTTACTATAATACCATATACTAAAGTTAGATTTGTACCAAAAGAAGATGATGTAAATATATATGTTGTAAAACATTCAAATGAAGGAGAAATTATTGCAAAAGGAAAAGAAAAGCCAAGAAAAAGCAAGTTTGACGGAAGAAAAATTGCAGTTGGTGGACCTTTCAATAAATTGGGTGAAGAAACCTTGATTGATAAATTAGAAAGTGATGATATAGTAAGATTTGGATATGATGGAATTAATGTATTTGATTATTTCCCAAAATTGACAACTAAAAAAACAAAGAATGGATTCAATGTTCCTGAATTAACATGGGATTATGATGTTGACAAATCAGGAATTGTTTCAGATGTATATGATATTATAGTTGAGCATGAAGGGAAAAAATATAAGATAACATTTGATATAAGCAATGATCCAGAAGCTATATTCACAACAGGTGCAGTGGTAGGTAGTGCAGGAGCAAGTGCTTACTTTAACAGCCTTCCGGATAATGGACATGGATCAAAAGTAAATATTCCTGGAAAAAACGGAGGAGACCAAATAGCTCCAAACTAAAATGAAATTTTTAAAACACTTTTTAATGTTGATTGTAGTTTTGGCTAGTGTGCTTGCTGTAACTTACACAGACACTGTAATATTCACAAACAATAACAATGAAGAACTGGATGTTGGTTTATTCAATTGTGGTTCAGACACATCATGTGAAAACCCTGATTTGGTTGATGATTATTTCAAGACTATTCAGGCTGATGAATACACCTTTGAAAGAGAAACATCCGAATACTATGCGGAATTCTTCTTTAAGGAAGGATATGCTCCAAAGGCATATTTAGTTCCTGTTAATTATCAGGGAACAGATTATGTTACTTTTAACAAGTTTGAAAACTGTGATGCAGATATATTAAATGCGGACATTAATGAAATAAGTGTTACAGAAGGGGAAAACGTTGTTATAAATGTTGAAGTTGAAAGCGCATTTACAAGAGATGAAACAAACCCTATATTGTATGAGCCAAGCGAATATGAAGACTGGTATGATGCAGACACAGAAGTAAGATTAATTGTATTGGATTCAGAAAACAATACTGTATATGAAGATGTTGAATTAAGAAACATTTACAGGGATGAAACCGAAAACGTTGAATTTATATTAAACACTTCTGAATTGACAGGAGATTATAATATTGTTGTAGAAACAAATGTAATTGATGAAATATGTGAAACACAGGAAACACAGGAATCTAATTTTGACTTGACAGTAAATCCATTGCCTCAGGATTTGGAAGCGCCTATAGCAAATTTCACTTATGAATTTGTTGATTATTCAAATGTATCATTTGATGCTTCAGAGTCATTTGATATTGATGGTGATATAGTTTCATATGAATGGGACTTTGGCGATGGGGAAACAGGCGTTGGAGAAACAATTAATCATGTATTTGGAGAAGGAACTTACAATGTTACTTTAACAGTTACAGACAATGATACTTTAACAGACAGTATGACAAGAGAAATTACAATAACAATTGAAGATGAAAATATTGTACCTTCTGTTGAAATAGTTGCAAACCCGGAAGAAGGAGAAGCACCATTGACAGTAAACTTTTCAGCAATAGTTGAAGGGGATTCACCCATAGAATATGAATGGGATTTTGATGAAAATGGGATTGTTGATAGCAATGAAGAAGAACCATCATACGAGTTTGAAGAAAATGGAACTTACTTAGTTACATTAAAGATAACAGATGCTGATGGTGAAGAAGCAGAAGATACAATAGAAATATTGGTTGGAGAAAAACAGGAAGCTAATGAAGATAATGAGCATGAATTATTGGTTGACCAGATATTGGTTCCAGAAGACATATACATTGGAGATGAATTTAGTGTTGATATTGAATTGAGAAACAATGGAGATTATACTGAAAAGGATCTTTTAGCAAGAGTATATGTTGAAGAATTAGGATTATATGAAATAATAACAGGATTTGATTTGTCACCAAAAAGTTCCAAATGGAAGCAGGTAACCTTTGAGTTACCTTATGGTATAGAAGAAGGAGATTATACTTTAAAGGTATTTTTCTTTAATGATGATGCATCTGATATTGCATACAAGACATTTGATGTTAACTTAAGAGAAGAAATTATAGTGGAATCTGTTGAAAACACTACCGAAAAGGAACAAATAGATTGGTTAGGTATATTGGAAATTATATTCTTAGGACTATTGATACTTGCTTTTTTAATCGGAATAGCTGTATTGATTTACAATTTATTTAACAAGTAATAATTTTACTACCGTAAGGTTTAAATATTAGTTTATAACTTAAATATAATAACAAAGAGGTAGACTAGGGGGTTTTAAAAGATGCAAAGAATACAAAAAACGCTAAGCATATTTTTAGCATTTGTAGTAGGATTAGTATTAGTTGCTAACAGTGCTTATGCATTGACTTTTGAGGAAATACAAGTTAATGACGTTGAGTATGAAGCTGGAAACTCCATAATCCATGTAGATAGAGGAGACACTGTTGACATCAGAGTAGAAATGAAAGGTGGAGCAGTTGACGAGGAAAGAGTTAGAGTGAAATCATGGATTGGTGGTTACAAATACAACGAAATTGAAGACGCAACAGAAAGATTTTCTGTATTAGCAGATACTTTATATGTCAAGAATTTGGAATTAGAAATTCCTCATGACATGGAAGCAACAGATGACTATACATTACACGTTGAAGCATACGGACCACAAGGAGAATCCATAAAGCATGAACAGTTCACTTTGAAAGTGACACCTACAGAAGATCTTGTAGTAATACAGGATGTTATTGTAAACCCGGGTTTAAATGTTGAAGCAGGCAAGCCATTGTTTGTAACTGTAAGAGCAGAAAACCAAGGGGAAAATAAGCAGGAAGATGTAAGGGTTAAGGTAAGCATTCCTAAATTAGGAATCTCAGCAAGAACTTACATTGACGAATTGGTGTCAGAAGAATTTTGTGATCAGTTTGACTGTGATGACGATGAAGAAACATCTGAATCTTCTGATGAATTAATGTTAAAGATTCCAGAAGATGCAAAAGAAGGCACATATGAATTAAATGTAGAAGTTGAATATGACAGATTCCATAAATCAACTAG
Source organism: Candidatus Woesearchaeota archaeon (assembly GCA_017609465.1). Taxonomy (GTDB): domain Archaea; phylum Nanobdellota; class Nanobdellia; order SCGC-AAA011-G17; family JAFCDX01; genus JAFCDX01. The sequence goes on from JAFCDX010000006.1 coordinate 28,992, forward strand.
CGAATCAATGTTAGTCTTTGTGGAAGGCAAAGAAGTTGTAGAAGATGAAGACGAAGGAGAAGTAAAGAGAGTAATTAACGTGGATACAAAGACACAGGAAATTACTCAAGGTGAAAAAGGTGTTGTTTACAGAATAACATTGGCAAACCTTGGCGACTCAGCAGAAACATACAACTTAGAAGTAAGTGATGTCGGAACATGGGGAACTGCAAGAGTAGACCCAAGTTTAGTAACTGTACAAAAAGATTCAACTGGAGAAGCATTCGTATATGTTGCAGCAAACGAGAACGCAGTTGAAGGATTGCATGTATTTACAGTAGAAGTGAATAAAGACGGCCAAACTGTTAAGGAAATTACTTTGACAGCAGATGTCAAAGAAGGAAAATCTGGACTTGAATTGACACAAGCACTCTGGATAGTTTTTGGTGTTTTGGTGTTAATAGTAATAGTATTGGGAATTGTACTATTAATAAAAAAGTCTGGAGAAGAAGAAACAGAAGAGCCAAGCATGACTGAAGGCCAAACTTACTACTAAATTTTTTTTCTTTTTTTCTTTTTTTAATTAAATTATTATTAATAGAAGATATTATTCCAAAATTATATAAAAGATATTGTATTAAGAAAAACTAAAATGTTAAAGAGACTATTCACATCAAAAACAAGAACAAGGATATTAGAATATCTATTTTTTCAAAAGAAAGAGACCTATCTTAGAGAAATTGTTAGAGAACTTAGTCTTTCACCCAATGCTGTAAAAAGAGAGATAGATAATCTAATTGCTTTTGGATTAGTTAAAAAGAATAAAATAAAATTAGTTTAAATGAATCTTGTCAAATAATTAATGAATTGAGAAATATTTTTATAAAAACGATTATTTGGTTTATCCGATTAAGAAAGCCTTAAATAAGAAAGATATAAAATTTGCTTTAATTTTTGGAAGTTTTGCAAAAGGAAATTATGGTTCAGAGAGTGATATTGATTTACTTGTTATCGGAGATGTTAAACAGAAAGAAATCTTCAAATTGTTGAAACCTGTTGAAAAATTAATAAAAAGAGAAATCAGCCCTGTTGTTTGGACAGTTGAGGAATTAAAGAAAAATAAAAGCAAGGGTTTTGTTAAGGATATTGCAAAAAAAAGAAAGATAATGATTAAAGGAGGGGGAGATGAATTTCAGAGAATTATTAAATAATAAAAAAAATAGAGAAAGTAGAGAAAGAAAAATTTGATGTTGACCTTGCTGAAAAGGATATTAGATCTGCTGAGCATAGTTTTAATTCAGAGGATTATGACTGGGCAATATCAATTGCTTATAATGCAGTTTTAAGATCTGGAAGAAATTTCATGTTTTATCTAGGTTATAGGCCTATTGGAAGAGAGCATCATAAAAATGTTTTTGAATTCTTAAGAAAAGCTGGGTTTGATAAAGAATTAACCGATTATTTTGATAATATAAGGAAAGAAAGAAATAAATTTGTTTATGGGGTTGTTGAGGGAGCTTCAAAGGAAAATGCTGAAGAAGTAATAGAAAGCAAAAGAATTTGTTCAAAAAATTGGAACAGAAAAATGAAAGGATTAACAAAAATACAAGGGTTTCATTGGAAGAAATTTTAGAAGTTCTTAAAGAAAATGATATTGAATTCAAGCAAAGATCATCAACAGTTAAAGATAGTATCCCTCATTTCAAAAGAAACAGAATAATAATCAAAGACAAAAACATTAAAATATGATATATGAAAATCTTGGAAGACCTGCTGAATCTTCTAGAGATGAGGATATATGTTTCTAAATGGAAGATAAATTCTGTTAATGGTATAAGAGAAATATCCAAAAATTATGATGAATATGTGATTCATATTAAGGATGGCCATATATTGGAAGAGATTTCTTTATGTTATGTGTAAAAAAAAAGATTTATAAATAGTTAAGTATGTTAAAATAATATGAAAAAGAGGTTATTTTTACTATTATTTTATTTAACTTTAATAGTATTAAGTGTATTTGCTGCTGATAAAATTATCATACCTGATGGTGGGGGGGATTATCAGAATTTAACAGCTTGCTTAAATGCTTTAAATAATACAAGAGGAGATGCATGTATTTTTAATTACACCTCTGGAACAAACTCCACTATTTTTACTTTGCCTAAAACTTATTATAACTTAAGTAAAAGTACTTCACATGTAGATACTTCTGGTTCTATTATATTAAATAATGTAAATAATATAACAATTGACTGTAATTTCTCTATAATAACAGGTATAGAATATTCCAATGGAAGTGGATTTTTCATTCATAATTCATCCAATATAACTATAAAAAATTGCAACATAAAGAATTATATAATTACAGGTATTTATGTAAATGATACTAATAATATCACTATTGATAATTTTAATTTATATAATATATCCTATAGTTCAATATATTTTGATAAAACAAATAATAGTTTCATTAGAAATATAAATGTATCTACTAATAGAAAAAGTTGGTTTGAATTATACTCGGGACTTGGTTATGCAAATTTTTATGGTATATATTTTAAAAAATCTAATTCAAATATAGTAAATAATTTTACTTTATTGGGTCAGGGTTTTGTAGGAACAGGAAATAATGCAGGTTCTACAGGTATCCGCCTAGAAAGTTCTACTAATAATAATTTTTCAAATGGGACCATAGATAGATTTAATTGGAATTCTGCACTTTTTTTATATTATGATGATACTGTCAATAATACATTTATATATATTAATTTTACGCATAATAATAATATTCTTGATTTTAGTAGTGGTGGAAAACCTATGTACAATCTTATAAATAAATCAAATTTTATATGGAATAATAATATAAAAATTTGGGAATGGGGGTTTCCTCATGGATTAAATTGTTCTGAATGTATTATGGATAATATAAGAGATGATCAAATATTGATAGGAATAAATAATACACCAAATAAAACTACTGGAGAATTTATTAACTTTAATGTCACATTCAGGGAAGTTTCATTTTTAAATAATTTAGGAGATCCTAATAATTATAATATATCTATTTATCCAGAGCCAACTAATCTACAATATCATAAATCTGGGCCTTATTTGTTTGGTAATTTTACTGCTGAAAGACCAGGTATATATACTATCAAAATCAATATGACAGATAATAAAAGTAATGTTATATTTAGAAATAATCATATATATGTTAATACAACACCAAATACAATTACATACTATTTTGCTGCAAATAGGACCATGTTACATGGACAGCCAAATGTTATAGGACGTGGCTCTACCGATGCAATTGGGATGTTATTAACAATACCTGAAGTAGATGGTGTTGGTTTCTGTAGCAATTGGTGGGCAGCATCCCCTGATGAAATACCCCCATCTCCATTTGGAGTATTAGTTGATTATAATTTTAGTATGTATCATAATCAAAGTGGATCAAGTTCTACAACTATGGAATTAGGAAGATATGCTACATATACTGGAGGGGGCAATCCAGATCATGATGCAGAGGCAAGACCACTTTTTTATGGAAGAGAAAAACCAATGTGGTATAATACTACAAAGATAAGTAATTATTTAATTCCAATAGAATCACAACAAGACTGGTTCTGGTTACAATTTTTGGAAGAGGATAATTCTGCAGGTACATTAGACCCTCATGTTTTTACAGGTCCAACAAATACAAGTAGTATTAATATAACTTATTTATACACATATCCAAAAATATCAAATATAACAAATTTAAATGTTAGATTATTATCAGCAACTTTGATTAAAGATAATTCAAAAAATGCGACTATACAATTAGAAACAAATAAATATAGTTTATTAGATGGTGATACATCTACAAATATAACTATAGAAATGCCTGTTACTTCAACAACTTACAAAGCATATTATGATGGAACTTTATGTTTAAGTGGAGGTATATGTAATTATAGTGCAATAGATAATGCAATTACATTACAAATTAATGTAGGCTCCATCCATGAAATTGGGATAGAAGAAGATATAATTTCTGTTGATACCTTTCCTAATATTGATTTTAGTATGTATCTTAATGATATAAAAGAAGTATCATGTTCAGCATCAAATACTATTGGAATAAACAAAGTAGAATTGACAATTGGTAGTGATGTTATATGTAGAGGAACAGATTCATGTTCATCAGATTATAAAGCAAGTGATTTGGGTGTAAAAAAGATGTTTTGTACAGCAACAGATGATATAGGAAACGCTAAACAAACATTACCAATTGATATAACAGTAAGATCAACAAGAAGTTCAGATGATGGAGGTTCAGATCCGGGACCAACTACAACAATAACTGAAGATACACAAGACATAACAGTAGACAAAGGAAGAATAATAATGGTAAAAGAAGGTTATTCTATAGAAATAAATAATATATTGGGTGATTCAATAGATTATACAATATATGACAGTGGTAAAGAAGTATTAAAAGATAATATTAAATTAAAGGATTCTAAAGATATAGATCTTGATAATGATGGAAATAATGATATTAGATTAAGATTAAATTCCATTAAACTTAATAAAGCAGATATTACTATAGAAAGATTGGGTTCTTCTGAAGATATTATTGAAGAAGTTACAGAAGAAGAAAAATCTTTATTATGGGTGTGGATATTAGTATTTATTCTTATAATTGGTGTTGTTGGTTATTTTGTTTATGATAAGTATAAGAAATAGTTTCTATTTATAATAGAAAGATTTTTGGGGTAGATATTGAAATAAAATCTACAAATAAACAACTATAACAATTATTTTATATAAATTAAGTTAAAATAACTATGTTTGCAATATCTATGTTTTTATTAAAGAATATTTATATATTAATGTTTTCTCTTTAAAATGATAAAGAAGGTGAATTTATGCATAGTAACAAATATATAATAACTTTAATTGCATTAATACTAATCAGTTCTGCTTCTTCATTAGAATTAAACGCTGGAGAAAATGCTGTTTCAGTATGCCCTAGAAGCACTCAATTATTCATAGATAATATAGTAAATGATGAATCTGTTCAAAAGGAATATACAGTTAATGCTGTTGGAGAGGCTTCTGCTTTTGCAACACCAGCAACAAATGGTTTTATCCTTGAGCCTGGAGAGTCAAAAGCAATATATACTTATGTAACCCCTTTTTCTGACACTCTTCCTAAGCAATACAGTCTTGATGTTAAAATAAGCACAAAGGATTCTTTTGTAATCGCATCACACATAGTAAATGTAAAAGATTGTCATATATTAAATACAGCAATAGGACAGATACAAAAAGAAACTTGTCCTGGAGAAACAGCCCAATTTGAATTTAATATACAAAACAATGGGGAATATCAGGAAATTTATTCATTGTATGCAGAAGGAGAAATATCTGAAAAAATATCATTAAGCGAAGAGGTAATAAAATTAAATCCAGGAGAGTCAAAAACAATAATAGCTTATGCTAAAGCAGATCCTGATGATGAAGGGATTTATGAATTTTCAGTAACTGCAGATTCGCAGGTAAGTAATGCAATATCAACAACAAAAGCAACTCTAAAAGTAAATCCTTGCTATGAATATGATGTTTTTGCTGAAGAGGATTTTGTTGAAATTTGCGAACATAGTAGAGAAGTAATACCCATAAGAATTGATAATAAAGGCTCTGTTGTTAATACTTTTAATTTGGGCGTTGAAGGTCCTTCATGGGCCTCTGTATCAAACAACAAAGTAACTGTAAATCCAGGTTCAAGTGCAGTTAGTGAATTAATATTAACTCCTAATTATGAGGTGGAAGATGGATTTAACATAGAAGTTGAAGTAACTCCTGAAAAAGGAGAATTAAAAGCAAGACAAACTTTTAAGGCAATTGTAAGAAAATGCCATTCTGTTCTTGTTGACATACAGGCAGATGAAGACAAGATATGCAATTCAATTTCAAACAATTATAATGTACTTGTAAAAAACACAGGGGAAGTTTCAAAGCAATTTGCATTAGAAGGCATAGGTCCCTCATGGGTTACAACAGATGCACCCGCACAATTTTCATTAGATGCAGGAGAGGAAAAATCATTCATAATAAATGTAAATCCTAATTTTAATACAAACCCTAGTGATTATGATATAACTTTAAGAGCAAAAGCATTGGATGATTCAGGAGTATCATCTGAAGACACTTTCACAATAACAACAGTGTCTAAAGAAGATTGCTACAAGCCAAAAATAATTTTAGAAAAAGACAGTATAGATGTTTATTATGATGGAAGCGCTAAATTGCCTGTTATTGTTGAAAATACAGGAACATATGATGCTATTTATGAATTAGGCATATCCGACACTGCTTCATCATTCGTTGAATTAAATCCTTCTGTAGTTGAAATATCTCCTGGAGATTCAGAAGTTGTTTATGTTTACATTGCACCAAATGCTCAGATTGATGATGGAAGTTATCTTGCAACAATTTCAGCAAAGTTGCCTGATTCAACAATACTTGCTTCAGAAGATCTTGATATTGAAATAATAAATGTAAAACCAAAGGATACTATTCCAAGAGAAGACAAGGTTTCTTTCTGGCAAAAAATTACAGGATTTTTTGTAAGTTTATTTTCTTTTGAACCTACAAATGAAACAGAATCCGTCGAAGAGATTGAAATCATTAACGAAACCCCTGATATTGGTTTAGTTGAAGAAGAACCATTAGAAGATATAACAACGGTTGTTGAGCCTGTGGAAGAAGATATTACTGAAGAAGTTGTTGAAAAGGAACCAATAATTGAGGAAGAACCTGTAATAGAAGAAACCATTAATGAAACAGAAGAAATTGTAGAAGAAGTCACAGAGGATGGTTCTGATGTTGAAGAAGAGATTACTGAAGAAGTTGTTGAAGAGAGTGAACCAGTACAAAGCGGAGATGTCAAATGCCAGATAAATGGGGTTGATTCTCTTGATTTAGTAGATTCAATAAGCATAACATTAACAGAAGATGAAGATTATGAAATAATAGTAAAAGAGCAAAAGCATAATATAAAAGTCAGTGCAATAGATGAAAATAGTGTATTCTTGATAATAACATCTGAACCACAGCAATTGCTAATAACAGAAGGAGAAACAAAAAATATTGATCTTGATAATGATGGAGGCTTTGATATGAAGATAACATTGAATGAAGCTAATAGGGACAATGCGAATTTTGTGTTTGAAAAAGTTGAAGAAGAAAATCCTGTATTCAAAACATTAGATTATTTAAAACAATATGAAAATTACATAATAGCAGGAATAATAGCAGTAATAATATTAATCATAATAATAAAGACAAAATTTTACCAGAAGGCAATTGATTTCTTTGAAGAAGAGATAGAAGAAGAAGATATTAAAGACGAAGAAAAGAAAGACAAGGAATAATTTTATAAATAAATAATATCTTATAATAACATGAAAAAAGAGGCATTAAAAAGTATAACTTTTATATTTGTTTTTTCAGTAGTTTTATTATCAATTTATATTTTGATATATCCAGGCAAGGATGATTTATCTCAAATATCTGGTAAATCTGTAAACTCTAAAGACGGTATTATTGATTCTCCTGATTTGATGTTTGGAGTTCAGCAAGATTATATTAAGCAAACTTACTTTTTGGACTTGAATGGAGATGGTTATACAACAGAATCAGACTGCGACATGATAATATATAGAACCCCAAATCCAGATTATAAGTGTGATTTTACCCCAAATTGTAAAACAGGAGATGCAAACCTAGACGGATCAATCTTTGCAACAGATGCTTCTAAGTGTAGAAGTGTAACATCTCATCAAAGTCTAAACTTACCACAAACTCTAAACATAAGCGTTGTTTCAAATACATCAAATATAATAACTTTAAGAGTAATGGGAAAACTTTTAGGTAATGAGAATCCTATGGCAGGAATCATGGTGGAGCCTGAAACAGGAAATAAAAACAATGTATCTTTTAATGTAGATTATAATTATACAAATGATAGTGGAATGGTTTCATTTAAATATGTTATTAATCAATTTAATACTCAGCAAGTTCTTAATTTTACAATATATAATGGTTCTGTGATTGGAAAAACTCTTGATGGTATGGGAACAACAAAAGAATATAGTATAGGAAATGCTCTGAATACCACATTTAACTTTAGCAAAAAATCTCCTGTTATAATGGATATAAAAAATGTTACACTTGAGCCAAATATAACAATAATGTATTACTGGGAAAATTTAACCTTTAATTGCTCTGCAACTTTTTATGATACAGAAACAAAATATAATAATATATCATGGTATTGGTACCAAGAAGACAGTGTTTTTATAAGCAATTTAACAAATGGAATGAATATGAGCAATCACACAAATGTAATAAATGGAACTTATTGGAGCCCTGTAAATCTAAGTAATGGCACAGGAACTAAAAACTATAAATTTGGGTATAATTATTCCTGCGGTATTGGTATATGGAATGGATCAAACATGTATTTTGCAAATTCTTCTAATGTAAGCATTGATGGTGACTTAAAGATTACAAAACTCAAATATCTAGGAAATCCCAGGGCTTTTTCATTAGATATTGAGGATTATGTATTAGGAGTTAATTCCAATGACACATGGGGCAATTATCATCAATATAATGATGGTTTAAGAGATCTAATGTATATTTATGACAAGACAAATGAAACCAAGTTCTCAGTAGGATTAATACCAAGACCTTCAACTTCAGAATGGTTAAATAGCTCTAATTTAAGTAGCACAGATTATAATTTCAGATATGTTACTGCAGATTTAAATTATGATAGATATATGTATGTTTATCTTGATGGTGATTCGCACAATACTACTGCAGGAATAGAATATGTAGCAAGTACAAGCAAGCCTAATAACTTAACTCATACCTATAATATAACAATTGCTTCTTTTAATATATTCTCAAGCATTATGGGAAGAAATGCAACTGCATGGAAATTCCCTGACTTTAATAATGGACCTTTTGGTGATAAAGTAATAAAGTCAAATGAGATATTTCCATTCAAAATTTTACTTAAGTCTCATCCAGAACCAGAACTGCATACAGTGGAAAAAGATATAAATAACACATTAATAGTTCATGAAACTCACAAGGAATCAAGTATTCCCACATCTTTTGGATTGAATTATTTCTTAAACACAAACATATGTCCTAATGGAACATATGTTTCATGTATAAACAAAACAGATTATGTAAATGATGTAATAAACTTAATAAATTATGCAGAAGCGCAAGAAAATATATCATATGTTGATTACGGGGAAATAGGAGAATTAAGCTCTACATATGAAAATACTGTATTGAATATACAAAACAACACTATGTTTGAAATAGTTTCTAATAGCAATTGGACTTATAGAAAAAGAATGGCTATTAATATAACAGGAATATTTACTGCTTCAAATCAATATTTGAATTTAACAACTCCTTCAGGACTCACAATAGCACAAAATATGACCACTTATACCGATACTGGTAAAGATAGAGCAGCATTAATAATAATACCAGTAGAGGATGGGAATTATACATTAATTCCAATAGATGTGCAAAGCCCTGATCCTTATTTTGAAATAGAAAACTTAACAATATATGCAAATAATACTAAGACTACTTTCAATGGAACTGATGCAAATTCTTCTGCTTATGCAATATTCAAGATAAAATGGACAGGGAACTCAAATGTATGGGGAGATTACAATAATACAAATATTGACTTTAATTTAACTCATGGATTTAGATTTAATCATTCCAAAGGAGATGAATGGTGGGTTGAGCATGACATGAAAACAGGCAAATTACATATATTGGGTAATTCCAGTTCAGGCACTGAATATATAACAGCACAAATGCCATTTGTATTTTCAAAAACGGTTAATAAGATAGGTAAAAAAGAATATTATATTAATACCACAGGGATGTTCAAGAATATAAGTTCAAATCATATGAACTTAAGCATCCCCGAGGATTATCATTCTGATTGGACACTGGAAGTAACTTATGCTAATGGAACCAAAGTATCAAAAAGTTTCTATGAATCATCCTCTATTATGTTTGATGTTCCTAAAATAGAGGAAAGAAGCTCTTTGAAAATAGAGTATTATGATGGAGTAAATCCTTCTATAACTGAGTTAACACCTTCTTCTGGAAATGTTAATTTGAATGAGGATGTAATTATATCCTGCTCATGCTCTGATAATTTTAATCTATCTACAATTGAAGTTAAAGTTGATGGTAACATTGTATGCTCTGCAAGCGATAATAAACAGGGGCTTTCATGCAGTTCAGATTATAATTTTGGAACTCTTACCTCTAATAACACATTTAATATTCTTGGAGATCACACAATAGAATGCACTGCAACAGATACAAACGATAATATAGCCACACAATCAACAACAATAACTGTTAGAGCAACAAGCGGTTCTTCAGGAAGTGGTGGTGCTGGAGATGGAACTAGTGACAGTGGAGAACCTGTTATTGAAGAAGAATCAGAAGAAATAATACAGCCAGGAGAAAGTGAAGAAGGATCATTAACTGCAAGAGTGTTAGGAGAAGACATAGAAGCTGTATTGGAAGTTGGATTGGTTGATATAGGGTATTACAGAAAGATACCAAAAATGTCTGTTAAATTAAAAGAAAAAATAGAGGATAAATTGGATGCAGAAAAATTACAGTTTATTCCTTGGAGATTAATTGTTCTAATATTAATATTAATTACTTTAATAGTAGGGATATATTATTATAAAAAGGAAAAATTTTAGTTTAATTTTTTTATTTTTTTAAGCAACTCTTCTTTTTTTAGCTTAAACTGCCTTGGATTCAAATCAAGATATTTTATATCATCAAAATTTTTAATTATTTTTACTAATCTGTCCAAGAAATTTTCCAATTTATACTTCTTAAGCAAGGAAAAATATTTTTCAATGTTAATATCGCTATAAATCAATAGAGTCATTATATCTATTTGATCTTTTTTTCCTTTTGTTGATTCACCTCTATCAAGTTCAGCACCCTGCTTTAATACCAAGAGAACTTCAGGAATAACAATATCTATATTTTCAATTTTTGCTGAATAATTTTTAATATCTTCTACAGGAATGCTTAATCTTGAAAAATAAGGAACATATATATCTAAATCAATTTCATCAAATTCTATCTCATATTTCTTAAGACTATCATTTTTCTTTAAATTATAATTCTCTTTAAGAAATTTTAAATCTTTCATGCTTTTTAATGCAATGTCAATATCTTTTGATTTGTGGAGTCCCGTCCATAAATATGCGGCCCATCCCCCAATTAGTATAAAATTAAAGTGTTTTTTTGTCAATTCCTTCAATATATTATAACTTTTCTCTGTTAGCAGACTATTCCAAAATTCCATTTATTTTTTCCTCCAATGCTTTTAAAAAATCTTTTGCATACCATTCCTTTAAATTCCATAAGTCAACGAAGGTATGCGCGATTGTAGTTGTTTTTTCTTTCATAAAATCATCTTTTTTTAATATGAATAAATTAGGGGTTTTATTATTTTCAGGAAATCTCTTTTTTATTTCTTCAACATCATTGGAATAAATATAAACCTCTGAGTAATCCGCAGGAACATCCTTAAACTTGTATTTGTATGCTGAATAAGCTCCAAAAACACTGTCAGATGTAACTTCTGCTTCTATGTTTTTTACTGGTTTGTCAATCCTTGTTTTAAATATTATATCTTTTTCTATGTTCCTTATTGAAGCCCAGTAATATAATATTTTTTTTATATCAATGATTTCTAAAGATCTTAATTTTACATTTACTGCATTCATCTTAATCAAAGGTTTTATAGCGTTATTTACAGTGCTCAAAGATATTTTAAGATATTTAGAGAGCGATAGCTGAGTAAGATTCTTGTTTCCTTTTTCAATTGCTGAAAAAAGCAATTCTCTGTATACATATTCTGATTTTTTCATATTTCTATTTATTATTCATAAATTTATAAATGTTTCTATTTTTATAGAAATATATTTAAATCTTATATTTAAAAATCAAAACTTCAAACTAACTACTTTTGATATTCCATCCTGCATTGCAACCCCATAAACTTGATCTGCTTCTGTTATAACATTATCATTGTGAGATATTATTATGTATTGGGCGTTATTTGAATATTTCTTTATTAATTGTGACAATAATTCTGAGTTTGCCTTGTCAAGGGCAGCATCAACTTCATCGAAGAAATAAAATGGTGCTGGATTATATTCATGAATAGAAAATATGAAAGCAAGGGCAGTTAATGTTTTTTCTCCTCCAGAGAGAGATTTAATATCCAGAAACTTATTGCCTACTATCTTAACTTTTATCTCAACACCTGAATTAAAAACATCTTCCTCATCTTCAATCTCAATATGTGCAGACCCTTTTGTGCTTAATTGAGAGAATATTCTCTTAAAATTATCATTTATTTTCTTAAAAGTTTTCATGAATATGTCTTTTTTCTGTTTTTCTATTTCATTTATTGCATTAAGAACATCCTCTTTCTCATTTTTCAATTTGTCTGTTTTTTCAACAAGTTCATTGAATTCTTTTTCAAGACCTTCATAAATCTCAAGAGCCCTTAAATTAACATTTCCTATTCTCATTATTTCTCTTTCATTTTCCCTTATCTTCAATGCAAGCTCATCAAATGAAATATTATTTTTTATCTTAGCGTCCTTGAATTCCTCAAATTCCTTGTCAAGACCTTCCAATTCACCAATCAATTTTGCCTTGTTTATGTTATGCTCATTAATAACATTTTCAATTTGTTTTGATTTCTCCTCTTCCTTAATTATCTTTGTTTCTATTTCCTGTATCTTTACTGAAAAAGAATCTCTTTTCTTTGCCATGTTCTTGAAGCTACTATGGGTTTTTTGCTCTTCCTTTTCATAGTCTTTCAATGAATTCTTACTTTTTGTTATCTCTAAATTTAAATTCTTTAATTCTTCCTCAAATTCTTTTTTCTCTTTTTCATATTCCTTAAGAATTTTCTCGCTTCTGCTTGTTTCTGGGATGTACATATTTTCCAATTGCAAAATTATATTATTTACTTCAGAGCGCATCATCATTATTGTTCTCTCTTTCTCCATTTTTTCTTTTTCAAGAGATTCAAATGATTTTCCAGTTGATTTTAATGACAATTTTGATTTTCCCAGATTTCCTTTTCTAACATAACCTCCAATCATTGCTCCGCTTGTTTCCATCAAGTCTCCTTCAAGAGTTACCATTCTTGCTCTTCCTATTCCTATTTTTCTTGCCTCTTCTATATTGTTTACTATAAGGGTTAAAGAAAATATATACTCAAATATGTTCTTGAATTTTGAATCAAATTTTATTAAATCTATGGCGAGACCTTCTGTTTTTTTTGATAATTCTTTTATATCGTTGGAAGGATTCCTGGGTTTTATCTTGTTCAATGGTAAAAAAGTTGCAATTCCCAGTTTTTTGTTTTTTAATATCTTTATGTACTTTTGTGCTATAAAATCATCCTCAACAACTATGCTCTTTAATCTTGCTCCTGCAGCAGTCTCAATTGCCAATGCATATTTATTATCAACATCTATCAAATCCCCGACGGTTCCATAAACATTATCATCAGAGGCCTTTATTACTTCCTCAACAGCAGGATTGGGCCTTATGCTTGGGATTGTTCTTAATGATTTCAATTGTTTATTCAATTCTTCCAAATCCTTTTCCAAACCATTTATTTTATCTTCATAGGATTTTTTCTCTTCCCTAAGAGATTTTATTTTTTTTGAAGTTGAACTTGAATCTGATTTTATCTGCTTGCTTCTCTCTGTTATTTTTTCAATCTCGTTTTTGCAGACATTTATTCTTTCCTCCTTTCTTATTATTTCTTCTTTAAGATTTTCAATATTTTTTCTTAATTCAAGACTTTCTCTTTCGCCTTTGTCCTCAAGATTCTTGTTTAATTCAGAAATATTATTCCTTATTCTTGAAATATCTTCCCTATATTTTTTTATGTTGTTATTTATCTTGTTTAATTTTTCCTTTTGTTCATTTATCTTTTTGTCTATACCTTCTTTTTTCTTTTGTCTGTTTTGAATCTGCATATGAATCAATGTTGCCCTATTATCTTTCAAATCCTTTTCAAGCTTTTTGTATTTTATTGCCTGATCTTTTTCTTTTTGAAGTTCTCTTAGATTTGCCTTTCTCTCAGTTAATATTATTTCAGCTTCCTTTAATTTTGATTCTACTTTATCAAGTTCTCTCAGGGATTTTTGTTTTTTGTCTTCATAAATTGATATTCCTGAAGCATCTTCAATGATTCCTCTTCTCTCTTCAGACCTCATCTCTGTGAATTTTACTATGTCTCCCTGGAGCATTATATTATATCCGTCAGGGTCCAAACGTGCAGTCCCCAATAGTTCAAGCATTTGTTGCCTTGTAGAAACATTATCGTTTATCTTGTAAATACTCTGTCCGTTTTGTCTTACTATTCTTGATATTTTCAAATATTCCTCTTCAACAGGAAATTCCTTTTTCTTATTATCAAAGAATATATCAACCTGAGCTTCCTTTGCAGGAGAGTTGTTTTTTCCACCATTATAAATCAAATTAGCTGATTTCTCAGCCCTCATTCCCTTTGCAGAGCTTTTTCCCAACACAAAACAAAGAGCATCACAAATATTACTCTTTCCAGATCCATTGGATCCTATTACTGTTGAGAATCCATTCGGAAATACAAATTCTGTATGTTTTGCAAAGGATTTAAAGCCCTTCAACCTCATTTTTTGGATAATGGTCATTATTAAAAATAGAGATGATTGTTTTAAATAGTTTACTGTGAGAGAAAATAAATAATTAAGATAGACCCTTTAATTTATTAACTAACTCATCAAATACTTTCTTTTTCTTTTCCTTGGATAAAGAAAATAGTAACTTTTCCACCATTTCCTCAGATATTGTAAAGATATAGTTTAATTTTATAATGCTGTCCTTTACTGCACCTTCTCTTTTAGATAAAGATATTCCCTTCATTTCAGTATTGCTAGTTATCCCAGCAACAATAAGATTATCAAAATCTTTGAATAAAATCAATGCTGGTCTTCTTTTAACCTCAAATGTATCTGTATATTGTATTTTAGTTAGAATAATATCTCCTGATTTATACATTATCCCATACCTCATCCTCTTTATTATCCCATAACTCCCTCATCTTTGATTGCTGGATTTTATGAAGAAACTCATCATATTGATTATTTTTCTTTATATTTTTGAATATATGGATCATATTTTTTATTAACTCATTATAAGTCTGCCTGGGATATTCTCTAACTTCTTTTAAAGAATCAACAATTTTTTTATTAAGTTGTATTGTTGTATTTTTCATTATATATCACCTATAAATATTATATAATTAATTATATATAAATCTTTTGGTCAGAAATCAAGTATATTTTTTTGTTTTTTTGCATGTTTTTTGTAAGGAAGCCATGATTTTCTGAATATTCCATCATGTTTCTCATAATTTTCTTTTAGAAATTTTTGAGTTCTCTCATCAGACATATATCCTGAGCCAAAATCCTCTTTAATTTTCTTTTTTATTTTTTCAATTTCCTCTTCTCTTATGAATTTTGACAATACTGATGCTGAAGCACATTCAATGAAATTTAAATCTGCTTTGTGCTCTATCATTAATTCTGCTTCATGCTTGAGAAAAGTTCTTAAATAATTCTTGTATTCTTCCTTGTTTGGAGAAGGACAATCTATTATTACCTTGTCTGGCTTCAGATGATTTATTATCTTTGCTGTATTTATAGCTTCTAATCTGTTAAGATTTAAATTTTGAGAATTCAGTGCATCATCAATCTCTTCAACAGGAACTATGAATGTCTTGTAATCTTTTACTATTTTCTTAATTTCCTTGTACAAATAATCTCTTTGTCTTTTTGTAAGTAATTTAGAGTCTTTTACTCCTAATTCTTTTAACTTAAAAACATCTTCCTCATTTATTAAAATACCCGACATTATTAAAGGACCGATGATGCAACCTCTTCCAGCTTCATCTATCCCGCATATTGTTTTCATACATATAAGAAAAATAAATTTATTATAAATTTATCTATTAGAAAAAGATTTATAAATTAATTTATATGTAAAAATATTAATATAGAAGGTACTGTAATAATGTTAAAAAAGAGGAATTTAAAATTAATATATAATATTAATTTTACTTATTATTCTTGGTGCTTTAGGATATTTCTTATACTATAAGTATAATAAATTATACTTCCTTTATTTCTTTTTCTATCTTTCTAATCTTTTCAAGTCTTTCATTAAGTTTTTCATACTTAGAATTAATCTTTTCCTTGCTTTCACTAAGTTTTGATTCTCTTTTCATTAAATTAGAAATTTTGTTTCTTAATTCAACTTCCTGACTTTTTGTAGAATTAAGCTTTTCTTTTAATCTGAATAAACTCCTTACTATCTCTCTTTTTTGTTTATTTAATGCTGACAGCTCTTTTTTAATATCTTTTAGAGCCTCATTAAGCATCTGCTTTTGTTTCTTAGGCATAATTATTTTTATATTTTTTAATATTTAAAGCTTTCTGTTATTTATCTTTGACATTATCTTGTTTATCTTATTCTTGCTTGAGTTATAGGTTTTTTTAGATATATATTTAGATTTGTATGCTTTTTGAAGCAATTTTTTCTTTTTTTCAAGTTTTTTAATTACTTCTTTTTTCTTCTGCCTTTTCATGAAATTCTTGTAAATTCTATCCAATTTTGAATCAAGATTTTTGCTTATGTTTTTTAACTTCAATCTCTCTAATATTACAAAAACCAAGACAGAAATTATAATTAAGGTTATTATTATTGATATAAGATAATTAACATTTCTAGATATTTTGCTACTTTTACTCTCATATAATTGAAATGTTTTTGATTCAGTATAAGTTTTGTTATTATGTTCTATGTTAACAGAAAATGTGTATATCCCGGGTTCTGTTTTTGGTATGTAAAATCCTCTTGTGAGATTCAATTCATCATCAAGAATTAATGTCTTTGTCTCTTTCATTATTATTTTTTCATCATGAACAACAAAATCCACAATCAAGGGAGTCTTTATCATGTCAACATTATCTCTTATTATTATATTTGCATCAAGACTTTCATCAAAAGAAATATTATTGTTTTCCAAATTCACTTCAAGACCGATATCTAAAATACCATAAACCAATGGCATCAATAGAATTATTAAAAATAACCACCCCTTCATTTTTAAGAATAACATATTTTAATTTATAAGTTTAACGTTTCTTACTTTTTTTTATTAATCCTTTCTTGTAATATTCTTTTACTAATCTCACCTTTTTGCTTAAATCAGTTTTCTTTTTTGGAGATTTTGTCCTTGCATATCTTATTTTTCTTATTGTTCTTAAATTAAATATCATTATTGTTAATATTATTGCTATCATCCCAATAAATAACAAATATTTTGCTATATCAAACTTTTCTAGTCCAAGAACAGTTCCTTTAATTTTAAAAGAAGCACTTGCAACAGATGTTATGTTTTCATGCTTTACCAAGATACCAATAATATAATCTCCTTCTTTTAATTTTAAGTTTTTGAAAGATTTTCCGTAATTAACAAGATCTTTAACTGTCAAA
>JAFCDX010000026.1 GCA_017609465.1 Candidatus Woesearchaeota archaeon
CCAAGTCAAAGTCTGAGTTCAAGTTTTCAAAGAACTTTTGTGAAAAATTTTCTGTGTTTTCGCACAGGGATTCTTTTTTCCCTTGACTTTTAAGGACAAATATGTGTTATGTGTTTTATTTAAATTTCTCAAAATATCTGTCAATTTCTGGTCGCAATTCAATACCCACTCTTTCAAAACAATTTAATAGTTCTTCATAACTACCGCTACCTCCTAAAAAATCCCAAAATTCATCAGCAACTTTTAATTCTTGCTTTAAATCAAGCATTCCTTTTAATGTCCATCGTTCATAGGGTTTGGGTTCATAGGGATTATAAGGAATTGCAATGTATGAATGTACATTTGCTTCAGGATCTTCAGCTAAATAAATTGCTATCCATTCTAAAAGGGTGCGTTTGAAGTCTTTAAAATTACTAATATTAGGTTTTGCTGTTTTTATATCAAATAAATGGACATGTCCAGTTCTATCTTTTAAGAACAAATCTACTTTTACAGTTTTTAATTTATTCATTTTTCCTATAGTAGCTACCTTGCGTATTCTCTCAATCTCGGCTGTTTTATCAGGGTCTTTACCAGTAGTTAGTTCATTTATTATATGCTGAATTTCAAGTTGAGCTTTCTCACTAATATTCGTTCCTAAAACATATTGTTTTTTAGCTTTTGAAAAATTTATGCTTGCTAAAGTCTCTGCAACTGGTTCAAAAATTGATGTTCCAAATGTTGTATTAAGAGAATGTATAAAAGAAAATAAAGCCATTCTATCTTTACCTAATAGGCGGTAATGAAATGGCATATTTTTTGTTTCAGGATTATAGTTTTGAAATTTTTTTCTCAAACTCTCTTTTATCACTTCTTCAATTTTGGAAATTTGTTCTTGAGTTAAGCTCACTATTAGTTCTCCTTTAGATGAAATATTATTTCTGCATATGCCGATCTATCCTTTTCAACTCTGTTAAGAACAGGTCTTTTATATTGATTAATTATTTTCATACCGGCCAATTCAGCAATTCGTGAGTATAGATTGTATTTGTCATTTGCTACAAGAAACACATTATAATCTTTTTTTAAAAACCTCTTACAATTAAGAAGTACTTTAGCTATACCTTCAATATATGAATCTCTTGCGTCTTTTCCCTGTCCCTTGAAAAGAGGACCTATTTCTAACTCGTCTCTTCGCTCAAATCCAAAAATTTCATATGCATAAGCATGCTGTTCGTGATAATTTATTAGACCAACATAAGGAGGAGAGGAAAAAATACCTGCTATACCTTGTTTAGAAACCATTTCAGCTAGTCTTAGATTCTTCTTTTCAAGTTCTTCTATTATGTTGACTGTCCTGCTATCTCCTACAAGACAAATCTGCATAGTATTAGTTCTAAGTTTGTCGAATTGACTCAACCGATTCAAAGTATCAACAGAGTATCTACGCCACCATCCCATTATAGAAAATATAGGTTTGCAAATTTTACCATGTTTTTTACAATAATAAGTTGTAATTACTGGTTCTTTTAATGTTGCCAAGTCTGCATGAGTTGTTGCTCTACAAGAGCGTACGGTTCTACTTAATATTATCGCTAAAACTTTTTTAATTTTTGTTTCTTCTATTTCTTTAATCTTTTCAAACAAGAAATCTATTTCTTCCCTTACAGGGGCCAAAAACCATTTATCAAGAAAAGTTTCATTCTTATTTTGCTTAATCTGAATATTGTATTTTTTGACTAAATCCCAATAAATTGATAAAAATTTTTTTTCTTTTTCCCTGGAATACTCAGTTTCATTAACTAAGCCTTGTCTGACTTTCCTTTTATAATCAGGTGACGGAAAATATTTTTTATTAAATACAGCTAATTCTTTGAGAAGATGTTCTTCAAATACTGTATTATTTCTTTTTCTTTGAAATTGTTCTAATTCAAAAGTTAATCTTTGTATTGTTTTTTGAAGTTTAATAATATTATGTCGTTCAACCTTTACATTACTAATCATTACATTGAATGCAGATATATCAATTCCAATTGCATGAAGACCAAGTTCATTTGCTTGAACAAGTGTGGTTCCACTTCCACAAAATGGATCTAATACAATATCACCTTTTCTAAAGAAAACTTCTCTCTTAAATTCATCTGTATGACCGTCCAAGAAATACTCAACTAATTGAGGAATAAATTTCCCTTTGTAAGGGTGAAGTCTGTGGACATGTTTTGTCCTTTCTGACTCTTTATATTCAACAAATGATAAATGCCAATTAAGGTCATCCCCTAAAAATTTTTTCCATTCTTTTTCTTTATGAGTAAAAGAATCATAATAATTTTTTAATTCATCAATATCAATTAATGGATTTCCATTATTTCCATGTCTTTTTATTCTTCCATACTGCAGTAAATATGAGATGTTGGAAACTGTAATTTTTCGATCTAAATATTGGGAAGCCCACTTGCTTGCTTCTTTTAAATTCAATAATTTTTTTCCCTTTTCAAACAGGGGCAATTGGCTCATATATAAATCTCCATTTTTTTCACATAACGTGGCGATCAGTGGTTTAACCGCCGAGTGTACACCAACCTAAATGTATTGAACGTTCAACCAATATTGGAATCTCCAAAAATAGTCAGCGGTTAAATCCACTGGATTGCT
>JAFCDX010000027.1 GCA_017609465.1 Candidatus Woesearchaeota archaeon
TTCTCTAATCTCTCCTTCTCTTTTTCGGTGAACTTGAATTTTTCTGAATTGTTCTTTGATTGCTTTCTTAACAGCAACAAGCTTGCCTTTTCCCTTTCAAGCTCTCGAAGTTCCCTTAATTTCTTTTTCTGTTCATCATTCAAGTCATCCCTGTCCTGTTTCATCGTGAGAATTCCCTTCACGTTTTCCATAACAAATATCTTTGGTCTAAACTTATCAACTATCTCAACATAATCCTCAAAGAGTTTTCCTCTTGGGTCATTTGGATCCCTCAACCCTGCCATACTATATGCTTGACATGGTGGTCCACCAATTATCACGTTACAACCTTTCTTCTTGCAATAATTAATTATGTCTTGCTTGATTTTTTCATTAGTTATGTCTCCAAGAAAGAATCTTGCTTGGGGGTGATTTCTTGTGTATGTCCTTGAAACGTGCTCAAGAATGTCATTGGCGGCAATTATCTTGAAACCAGCCAATTCAAATCCCTTGCTAAGCCCACCACAACCTGCAAATAAGTCAAGAACCCTTAATTCCTCTTTTACCATTATAAAAAAAAAGAAGTTGGCTATTTATTATTTTCTGTTTTAGTTATATTCTTTGTAAAGGTGTGTGAATTCCTCAAATTCTTTGGAAGTTAATTTTCCTAAATCAATAATAGAATCTGCATATCTTTTCATAACAAAAGCTAAATTTGTTTTATCCTCTTTTCCAGTGCCTATTTTAGATACAACAATTATCTTCTTCCCGAGATTTTTTACTAAATTAGTAGATTCTAATAAATCAGCATCTCCAGAACATACTATTGCCAAGTCATAATTATCTTGATAAGCATGAGAGACTAAGTCTACTGCTAATTGAACATCAACTCCTTTCTGTCTTGGCTCATTATCTCTAATTTTAAGTGGTTTCAATCTTAATTCAAAAAAATCACATGTATCAAACCAAGATTCTATTTTTCTTTGTTTTTTGGCTTTTGCTAAATATTCCTTATACTTTTTGGAATCTTCTCCATAAAAGTTTTTTAATTGTTCCATCAAAGAATTTGTATATTCTCCACTATAAGCATATGCACGTATAAGTTCAGGATTATATCTATTTAGATCATATTTTTTATTAACAAGATTAAATAAGAATTGAGGAATTTTATAGTAATCTAACATATAATGTTCATTAACAGATGTGCAACTTAACTCAAAATTTTTTAAATCAACAAAAATCATAATTCTCATTCTAAATTTAGAGGGGGTTCAATAGATTATACCCCCTTTAATATAACCAATATATTAAATTAGGATCCAAGATTTATAAATCTTTTTGAAGATTATTTTTTCTCTTTTTCCTTTTTTAAATTCTGCAAAATTGTAATAATAACATCTATATTCGCCGAACTCTTTGGTAGGGAAATATTCAATTCTCCAGATTGTAATAAAATCATATCGTCTCCCACTTTTTTTCTCTCAGGGGCTTTATCGTCGGTAACCTCTTCTTCAGAGATGTTTCCTCTAATATTAGTTATAGCATCTATATAAATCTTTCTGATTTTTTCTGCTTCTTTACTCCCTTTTTCTCTATCTCCAGTGATTTCAATAAGTTGGGTTCTAAATTGCTCAATTGTTGGAGATTTAGTTTTTAACCTTGAATTAAGTTTTTCAAATAAAGGAATACTTAAAACCATCTCTTTTACCTCTTGGTTTTTTTCTTGAGAAGATGTTGGATTTGCTAATATTTCTGCTCTTTTTGTTGCATGATAGTCTCTTTTTTCCATTATTCCATATCTCCTAATATCACCCATTTTCACGAGGAAAGTACCAGAACTTGAGCTTTTATGTCCTAATCTATTAGCAAATTCATTAATATCATTCACCTTTTTATGAAATTCGTTCACGAGAATTCCAGCTACTTTTAAGGCTTCTTCAACACTTACTTCTGGATAATCATATGTTCCTATTTTTCCCATATTTATTTTAATGAACACTTATTTATAAATCTTTTCTTCCTTCTGCGGTAATCAAGCGAGAGAGTAAAACGCAGAGAAGACGCAGAGAATAGAAAAGTATTTAAAGGGTAATATCCTAAAAATATTAGAATAATCATGAGTTCAATGAACTCTTGTTATGGGCAGAGGGAGAATAGACCTTGCATTGTGGTTGTCGCCTGAGAAAATGCAGGGTCGTTCATGATTATTCTCCTCATAATAAATATAGGGCTCCGAAGAGCCCAAGGAACCCACGCAAATGAATTCCATAAAAGAAAAACAATGGTTATATAAAAAGTTAACTGAAAATGCAAAACATACTCAGGAGTGGTCAGAATATAATTATGCCCAAACACGAGAGAAAATTTTATTTTATAAATTTCTCAATGAACTCTTAAATATAATTCCTGAAAGGGCATATACATTTGGAAGACCAAAAAAATCTTTGAGAGATATGCTTTTCTGTTGCATGATTAAGACTTATCTCAATACTTCTGCAAGAAGAACCATCTCTGATTTAGAATTGGCAAAGAGAGCTGGATATATCAAAGATGTGCCTCATTTCAACACGCTCCTTAATTACTTTGAAGACAGTGGATTGAATATTTTGCTTCCTTATTTAATCAGTATTTCAGCACTTCCATTAAA
>JAFCDX010000013.1 GCA_017609465.1 Candidatus Woesearchaeota archaeon
AAGGGATATCCACATAAAATTTTTTCATTTTTTAAGTAAAAACTTACTTGTTTAATAATTTTATTATTCTAAAGAATATTATTAAAAAAGAAGCAAAAAAGCGCGCGTCTCTCTAATATATAGCCCACCCAAAAAATATTATTTCAGAATTAATAAAAATCGGAGTCTCGAACTCTGCGGAAAATCAAAGATTTTCCTTGCCCCACTGCGTTCTCGGGCTACGCCCTCGGGACAGATAACAGCACTTTAACGAGAAATGCCTCAGCTCGGCATTTCTCCAAATTTTTTGCTTTGCAAAAAACTCTCGAGTGTTCCGTAATTTTTCCAGCTCTGACTTTGTCGAGGGAAAAATTACTCCACCTCGAGCCCTTCGGGTCGTTAAAGTGCGATGTTAAGTGAAATAATTTTTTGGGCTAAAATGTAATAGGGCTTGGGCAACTTATATAAATGTGCATCCTAATCTAGATTGTATGAAGATTACTAAAAAACAAGTAGAACAAATTTGCAAGAAACTTGATGAAGATTTGGTTAAATTTTCTTTTCTCGCTAGTGGAAATCATAATGACAATTATGCAATCCAAACAACTAAAAAAAAGTATGTATTGCGAATAGAGAATAATCCTCAATTCAAGAATCTAAAGAAAGAATACAATCTTTTGAAATCTCTTAAATCTGGTTTGGGACCAAAAGTCTATTTTTTTGATAAATCACACAAAATTATTCCTACTGATTATTTTGTTGAAGAATTTGTTGAGGGGAAATATCCTAAAAAACTTAATGACAAATTCATTACATTGATGGCTAAATGGCTTAAAAAATTACATCAGCAAAAAAAACCATGCAAAAAACATTCAATGCTAAACGCCATTAAACCATACTTTAGAAATGTAAAAACTCATAAAGAAGCAATTTCTATAGAAACCGCTCATAAAATAGATGCTCTTTTCAAGAGAGTTACTCATTTTTGCAAGAAGAATGATGGAATTTTTGCTGGGAGGAAAGAAGCCTGTTTGTTGCATAGCGATTTATCAAGAGAAAACATCATTTATGATGGGAAAAATATCAGACTTTTGGATTGGGAATTTTCAAGATACAATTTTCCTGAATGGGATCTTGTATATTTTATGCAAAGTTTAAGACTTAATCTTAAACAAAAAGAGTTATTCCTCAAAATTTATGGCTATCCAACATCAAAAACAGGCAAAAAAAGATTGTTAATAATTTCATTACTTAATACTTGTGGAGATATTGGATATTCAGTTTGGCGTTTAGGATTAGTAAAGCTGGGAAAATTGAACAAAAAACTTAAAAATGAGATTTCAAAAAGATTAAATTTAGACATAAATAGATTAACAAAAATTATTGAGGCTTTAGAACAATGAAAACACTTGAATTAAACCCTAACCAAATTATTACTTTGAACGATTATCCTGTCCATAGCAACAGCGTTCTAAGTGAATATTATAAAAAATGTAAATTAGGGGAAGATGTACCTTTTGTTCCAGTCATCAGAAAAGAAATTGTTAGGAGATATTTAGACTCTAGACTTCTTGAAGAATTTGAAAGATTTGAACAGCAACACCCTGTCGCAGAATATTTTATGTTAGATGGAAGTCACAGAACTACTGCTTTAACTCTTGCTGGTTGTAAAATCTCCGTAATCGTCTACGAAACAGATTTGGATATTGAAGAGGCAAAAAAATTAGTAGAAACAGGACAAATTCTTCAAAACGATACCTTAGCACATACTCTTGAAGAGAATTGTGAAATATTAAATAAACATTTCAGAGAAAAACCATATTTCATGACTGTGGAACAAAAGACCGAAAAAATGAAGCGAGAAAAGAAAATACCTCAAGAAGTTAAATAGAAATCTTCATCAAGTTTAAGAGGAAGCACTTAATTGATATGCCCAAGCCCATTGATACTTGTTCTGGACGGCTCACTGTGTTCGTTTGATTGAATGCCCAAAAAATTACTTGCTCCGTTTCACTTCGCACCCCGCTGCGCTTTCTTCCCTTCGGTCGTCAGGTCACTTAACAAGGATTATCAGAGAAATGGCTCGGCTCGCCATTTCTCCAAATTTTCTCCGCTTCGCTCCGAAAACTTCTGATAATCCCAACGTTAGTTTCAATTTGAGAGCCCTCGCAAAAAGGGTGTCCGCTAGTTGCTTTGCAACAAATAGTCTTGACTTCGTCAAGAAGAATTACATTTCTGATAAAATATCTTCAGGTTCCAATCTTTGTAGATACTCTTTAAGACCATTAGGATTACCTTCAAAATAAGCAGGCTCCACATTAGACCAATCATGTTCTGGTTTTAATAAATAAACAGCATCAACAGGGAAATGTTCTCCTCTCTCTAAATGTGATTGATAGGGACTTTTTTTAGATAATTTGCCTTCCATAACTAAGGGAGTTTGTCCTAATTCCTTCCAATATTCTCTTGCGAATAACGATGCAGTGATAAACGAATCAGTAAAAAAAACGTATTCAGAATTATGATTAGGTTCTCTTAATTTATCAAATCGGACATTTCCTCTTTCGTCAAAAGAAGCACAAGCTAGAAAATTTTCTAGAGTAGTTCCACTATATTGGACAGTTAATTCAGATGTTTCCTGTTGTTCTAATTCTTTTAACATTTTATTCACTCCAATAATGCAATAAATTACTCATTTATAAAGCTTTCTATTATTTACTACTAATAAATGACTATGAAACAAAAATAAGCGGGCACCCCAAATATTGTCTGCTTCGCAGATTATTGATAAAATGCTCGGGCTCTCAAACTCGATATTTTTCCCTTCGGGAACATTGCATTAAAATCTTGTCCTCATTTCATTCGGAGAAACTAACAGGAATTTAACGGTTCCGAAACCTTGCAGGTTTCTCCACCCAAATCACTCCCTTTGGTCGTGACTTCGTTAAATTCCGATGTTCAACGAAATTTTTTCTTCAGCTAAAATTTAAATCTCTTATTGATAAAACCCGCCCAAGCGCGCGCTACCAATGGGGAACACTAATATAAACTTTTGATTTTGTAGAAAGAACTTTTTTAATAAAATTATCTTTTCCATTATAGAAAATCCCATCTCCATCATTATCTATTATTTCTTCCCCTGTTTTTGGATTTTTATAGATAAATCTTTTCACAAAATCTTTTTCAACCCCGAGTCCTGCCTTTTCACAAAATTTTGTTTGGTGTGTAAAACCAAGTGCAGATTTTCCTGTTTTTTTCAAATAACTTAATAAAGCACCAATTAAAATCCTCCCGTAACTTCTTTTTTTCTTAATAGAGATTAAACTACAAATTCCACCAATTTTATATTGTTTTCCAAGATAATTAATTTTAATTGGTCTTAAGCCAACAAAAGCAACAATTTTCCCTTCATCTTTAACAAAAAAGAAAAAAGTGTCAGGTTCATAATCTTTAGAAAAATTTATAATCGCTGTTTTTCCAAATTCTTTTATTCTGTTCTTATTGATTAAGTTTTTTTCTGCTTTTGTTAATTCTTTTACTTTTTTAATTTCAATTGTAATTGTTTTCATACTTATAATGATAAAAATAAGATGTTTATTAATTTATCGCGCGCGCTTTTCCCACCCTTAAATTTTGAGATTTAAATTTTTTAACGCCTCAGAAAAAACTCGCTTCGTTTCACTCCGCGCCACATTGCATTCTCGCAACTTCGTTGCTCGGGTCGTTGAACAGACATTAAACGGCTCGGGACTTGCAGTCCCTCGACCCATATTTGCTAACGCAAACATCGTTTAATGTCATATGTTAGTTACAATTGAGAATTCGCCTTAATTCATAATTAAAAGTAAAGTTAGTAAAATCGCCCTTTAGCCATCCCCCAACCGCCCACCCTTAGATTGTGAGGGGTTGTCGCATCACTTCGTGATATTTAGTCTTGCTACGCAAGAAGTTTATTAGGGTTAATTTCTCTTCAATGTTTTTAATCTAAGAAATCATAATCGACAATTGAATGAAGAGACACCGAAAAAAATTCTTTACCCCTAATTTGATAAAATCCGCTTTTTAATTGATATCCCCAATCTTCTCTAGGAGAAAATGCAGTTGGATTACTCAACAAAATATGAATTTCTGTTATATCTTTGGAATGATATCCAATCCCGTCTTCCCAATAAACAGGAACTATTTTATTAACTACTCCCTCTACCACCCCATTTAGTGCTGAAACATAAGGAGGACAGCACGAATTTGCAAGCAATAAATCAAGCTTTCTTTTTCTAGGACTTTCATTTATCTCAAGATTTTTCTCATCTAAAACAGGCAGATTCTCAATAAAATCTGCTAATTGATTGGCTTTTTGAAACCCTCTGCAGAAAGAGGGACTTTCTTTTATTAATTTATTCCAACATGCTGAATCATAGTCTTTATCAATAACATTCTCTATTTGAAGTTTTCCATCTTCAATTCTGTAATCCTTCCCTGTTAGGCTAATTAAACTAAATTTTGACATTTTTCCTCGTATAGCGGTAATACTGGCCCATATAATAAACTTCTTATCAAAATCTAATCAAAAATAGTAATATTTATAAATAATAGTTAATATATGATAATTATATGATTGATTTAGACCTAAAAGACAGAAAATTACTATATGAATTAGATTGTGATAGCAGGCAGACTATTCAAAGATTAGCAAAGAAAATTGGATTAAGTAAAGATGCAGTAAAATACAGGATAAATAGATTGCTGAAAAATGAAATAATTAAATCATTTAATGCCGTTATAGATACTGGAAAACTCGGATTTACAAGCTTTAGGTTATTCCTAAGATTTTATCAGCTTTCACCAGAAAAAGAAAAAGAAATTTTAGACTTCCTCCAAAAAAACAAAAATTTAGTATGGCTCGTTCATTTTGAGGGCAATTGGAATATTAACACATGGTTTTTATACAAATCAGTGGAAGAAATGAACTCTTTCTGGATGAAATTACTCTCAAAGTATAATAACTATATTGAAAAAAGAGAATTTGGAATTTATTCAAATGTTACATATTTCAGCAGAGCATATCTTTTGAATACAGAAAAAAATATTTTTTCAATGCCCATTATTTCATTACCCAAAAAACAAAAGATAGACAAATCATATATTAAAATAATTGAACTACTCTCAAAAAATGCCAGAATGTCAATAGTTGATATTGCCCAACAAACAGGATTAACTTCTAAAACAATTATTAATAAAATCAAAAGACTTGAAAAAGAAAAAATTATTGTTGGATATAGAGCAGAGTTTAATCTTGAGAAATTAGGATTAAAATATTACAAAATCCATATAACTACTTTCAATACAACTCCTGAAAAAATAAAACAAATAAAACAATATATCCGGCAGAATCCAAATATAATATATCATGATGAAGTTCTTGGAGGTTATGATATTGAGATAGAAGTTCAAATAGAAAACGAAAACAAATTAAGAGAATTGATTGAAGATATTAGAGAAAGATTTTCCAATATCATTAAAGATTATGAAATACTACATTACTATAAAGAACATAGATTAAGATTCTTTCCTTCTCTATGACGGAGACCAATATCTTCTTTTTTAGAAAAAAAGAAACAAAAAGCGACAACCCCTCTGATTAATTGGGATGGCTAAAAGCCCACCTGAACAAAAGGGCGATTTTAAGATTTTATAACAGCGAATTCTCAACTCTCTCTGCTCCTTCGTCGCTCCGAGCCCCACTGCGTTTTCAGTCGCTACGCTCCTTCAGGGCAACTAACAGGCATTAACAGGAAAATCACTCGGCTCGTGATTTTCCCAAATTGAGTTCTCAGCTCTGTTTCGTTCGCTAACGCTCACTACACGAGGAGAACTCAACTTCTTTTAATGCCGATGTTAAGTGAAATTGAGAATTTGCCTTTAATAGTAAGAAGGTTTAAATATTAACTTTATTCTTAATAAATTATGAATCATAGAGAAAGATTAAAAATCGCAGAAGAAATCACCAAAAAAATCTTATCTAAATACAAGAATAAAGTTTCTCTTGTAGGGGTTTTGGGGTCAACATATAGAAATGAAGATGTTGAGAATTCTGATATGGAAATGCTTTGTGTAGTAAAAGGGAATTTTCCTGAAAAAGATGTCCAAATGTTTTACAAAGGTATTTACATGCATGTGTGGATGGATTCGCAAAAGCGTATTTTGAAAATGGTTCAAAACATCCATCGTGATTGGCCCATGGAAGCAGGATCATTTTTTTACATCAAAGTTCTTTATAATGACGATAATTTTCTGGCTAAAGTCAAAGATATTATTTCAAAAATTCCCATAAAAAAATTTATTGATTGTATTGAATATCATATCCCAATGACAATTGGAGAGTTAAATGAAATAAAACAACTTAAAGACAGAAATCTTACAAGTCTTGCGGATTTAAAACCAGCAATAAATAGTTTAATCTATCACACTACCATGCTTGTTGCTTTATTGAATAAGAAGCCTTTGGAAGCAAGTGGATTAAAAATGGTAAGCAAGCTTTCCAATTGTACACAGCCAGAAAATTATCAAAATGATGTAAAAAAATTACTTTCAATAACAGATTTAGACGAGGCAATCACTTTTTCAGGAAAATTTATTGATAAATTAATCGCATTTCTAAAAGATAACAATGTTAAATATCAGAAACTTAAATCATTAGATAATGTTAATTTCTAGACCCCAAAACCCCTTTAATCTAACTGAAGGCAAATTCTCAACTTGCTCCGCTTCGCTACGCACCACGCTGCGCTCTCGCTTCACTGCGTTACGCTCGGATCACATAACAGCGCATATGCGGTTCGGGGCTCAGCCCGCCCCTCGCCCAAATTGCGAGCTCGCAACTTCGTATATGCGCAGACGTTAAATCCAATAATTTTTTGAGCTCGCAAATATAATTAACCCACCCCAAAGAGTGCTCTTTAAAATAATAGAAACCGAAAAGTTTTATTCTTTTTGACCGATTGTCAGAATTGCAGGATTAACAACACCTTTTGCTGTTTCTGCATCTTTTTCATCCATAAATTGTCTATTCCAATATTGTTTGAATTCATCTCCTCTTGGATGAAAATGAGAAACTGCTTGAGCCATGCCACCTGTCATAAACCCTGTAATGCCCATTTCATAAGTTACTTTCTCTGCTTCTTCTGGGGTTTTACCTTCTGAAAGAGCTTGCATAACTCTTAAAGATGCATCAACAACTCCCGCAGAATAACCATCTTTGGTGTTGTTTGTAACATAAGTTTCCCAATCGTTCAAAACATCTTCTCTAATTAAACTTTTACCTTGTTCTAAATAATCTTGTGTTTTGGTTCTTGCATGTTCATCAGACTTTCTTTTTCTTTCTTTAAAATCTTTATCGCTTCTAATTCTATCATCTTTCATTTTGTCAGCGATATCTTGTCCAAAAGTCCGAGCAACTAAATCCTCTCTTTCTGTCGGATTTCTCACATCGTAACTATCTGAAATATTTGGATTTTCATAAAGAACATTTCCCTTTTCATTAGTTACTCTTTGAATTGCAGAACCATAACCTACAAACGGAATTCCAGAACCTTCAATTTCAATGTTTGCATAATCTTCAACATTTTTTAAAGTTCTTTCGTCAGAATGAGGAGAACCATACCAAACATAATCCACTTTAACTTTTTGTCCAACAGCTTCTTTCAACTTCTGGAATGGATTATTTAGTTCTCTTTCTAATCCTCCTTGATTTTGATTTTCGTTTGTCATATTAATATTAGAATAAACAAGTCATTTATAAACTTTTCGGTTGCATAACTACTTTCAAGTTACTAAAGAGCACTCTTTCCCACCCCCAATTAAAAACAAATGGCGAGCTCAAAAAATTACTTCTTCGTCACTAACGCTCCTCGACCACATTGCATTCTCCTCACTTCGTTCGTCGGGGGATTTAACAGCGATTAAGAGGAAAATCCCTTGCAGGAATTTTCCCAAATTTTGCCCCATCTCTGAAAAAATTTCCAGCTCTGACTTCATCGAGGGAAATTTTTTCGAGGGGTCAAAACTTCTCTTAATCGCGATGTTAGGAGTAATTAAAACGAACTCTGAAACCCCCGACCACCCACCCCTAAATTGGAGAGAGTGCCGTTAAATAATATAGAAAAACTTCTTTTATCCGAACAAAACAAAACTCAAGAAATACTACGCACTTCTTCTAACAAAGGATAAAAGGTTTCATTTCATTACACCCAAATTTTTCTAAGAGTTGGGGGCTTTTTTCAAAAGATTTATTAATATTTAATTTACTTGATATATTATGAATTTACCAGAACCAATTCCAAAACAATTTTCAACATTAATAAACGATATTAAAAGTGGAAGACTTAAAATCCCTCAATTTCAGAGAAATTTTGTTTGGGAAATAAAAAAATCTGCAAACTTATTAGACAGCATTATCAAAGGTTACCCAATTGGAACATTTATTTTTTGGAAAACCAAAGAGAGGTTAAGATCTATTAGAAATATTGGCAATTTAAACCTTCCAGAACCAGAAAAGGGCGACTTTGTTAATTATGTTCTTGATGGGCAACAAAGGATAACATCTCTTTTTGCGGCATTGAAAGGTTTAAGTGTATTAAGAAATGGTAAGGAAGAAGATTTTTCTAAAATTTTTGTAGATCTAACTGCTAAAGAAGACGAGAAAATTGTAACCGTTGATGTTGAAGATGAAAATAATAGTAATTTTATTAAACTAACAGATTTGTTATATGGGGGATTAACATTATTATCAAAATATCCAAAAGAGTACCATACAAAACTGGAAGAATACAAGAAAAGAATTGAAGCATATAATTATTCAGTAATTCAAGTAAATAATGTTGCAATAGATGTCGCAACAGAAATATTTACTAGGATAAATGTTGGTGGGAAACCATTATCCTTATTTGAGATTATGGTCGCTAAGACTTTTGATGTGGAGTCTAATTTTGATCTCGCAGAAAAATTCAACGAACTTATTGAAAGATTAAAATCAGTTAATTATGAAACAATCTCTGATGCTACAATTTTACAAACAGTTTCAATATTATTAAAAAAAGAATGTAAAAGAAAAGTTATTTTGAAATTAGATAAACAAGAATTCATCAATATATGGAATGATGCTATTGATTCTATTGAGAGAGCAGTTGAATATTTTAGGAATTTTTATAGAATACCAGTTTCCCAATTACTTCCGTACAATGCGTTAATTGTTCCATTTGCATACTTTTTTTATCATCATAAAGATAAACCAACTGGAGATAAGCAAAGATATTTACAAGATTTCTTTTGGCGTTGTGCCTTGTCAGGTAGATATTCATCTGCTGTTGAATCTAAATTAGCTCAAGACATTAAAAGAATAGATAAAATCTTAAGCAACGAATTGCCAAAATATGACTGGCCAATTGACACTAGTAAAAATTTCTTAATTGATAATGGCTGGTTCAGTGCTGGAAGAAGTTATATAAAAGCAATTTTGTGTATATTAGCATATCATCAACCAAAATCTTTTATTGATAATTCTATTGTTAATATTAGTAATTATTGGCTTAAACAAGCAAATAGTAAAAATTATCACCACTTTTTCCCAAAAGCATATCTAAAAAAACTTAATATTGATGAAGATAAAATAAATCACATTTTGAATATAACAATCGTTGATGACTTTCTGAATAAAAGAAAAATAAAAGATAAAGCACCATCAAAGTATATGCTCGATTTCAAAAGTAAAAATCCAAATCTTAATGAATGTATGAAAACACATTTAATAAATTTAGATGAATTTGGAATTTGGAATGATAATTACAATTTGTTTTTTGAAAAAAGAGTAGAATTAATCAGTAGAGAGATTGAAAAACGAGTTATTAAACAGGAAATTGACAGCAAACCTCAAGCTAATTTAGAATATGATGTTTCTGAAGAAATAGAAATTGAGTAAGCCCCCAACTTTAATTTTTTAAGATACAACGGCACTCTCTCTTATTAATATATTTTTGACGGCTTCCCGCCGTCCCAGAGTTCGTTTTAACTTCTCCGTTCGCTTTGCTCACTCCGACCACGCCTTGCAGGCTCTCGCTTACGCTCGGGACGCCTAACAGCCCGCTTACGCTCGGGACGCCTAACAGCCGTTAAAAGAGAAATTCCTGCGAAATTTCTCCAAATTTTTGCTAACGCAAAAAATTCTTTTAACGGCATATGTTCAACGAAATTTTTTCTTCGGCTAAAATTTAAATTTCTTATTAGTAAATCCCACCCAAGCGCACGCATTATTTTTCTATTTGGAAATAAAATCTTTTAAAAGTCCTCTCCTTTGAAATTTTGCTTTTACATTTGGAGATAATTCTGAGAAGTAAGTATATTCTTCTAAAATCTCCAGAAATTTATTTATGAAATCCAAACTTGCTTTTAATTTAAGTTTAACAAAATCTTTTTTAGCAATAAGCGTGAAATTAAAATCTTCATCTTTTTTATTTAATTCCCATGAATTATCAACAATCTTACCTCCATATTTTTTCTTATAATTTGATAACTTAAAGTCGGATTTTAATTTCTTAAGTATTTTTTCAATAGTTTATATAATCTGATTATCCTTTTCAAAAACAATAATTATTCGTTGCTCATTTCTACTTAAAGATTTTATTTTTGATTTCATTGGTTTTTTAAGTCCAGAGACATCTCAATTGTTCTTTCAGAAAATCCAAATTTCTTAAAGAATCTTTGTGCTTTTTTATTTTTGAAATGAACATCCAAGTTAATCTTTTGGATTTTCTGTTTTTTTGCTTTTTTCAACATATGATTCATTAATAGTTTACCATAGCCCTTCCCTTTTTCAATAACAAATATCTCTTCTAAGTTGTATTCTTTGCCTTCTTTGAAATACCAAATAAAACCTTTAATGCCTTCAATGTCTAAAACAAACATTTTACTTTTTTTGAAATGTTTTTTTAATCTCTTCTTAAATTCTTTTGTGGTTATCGATTCTTCACCAACATTTTCAAATTGTTTTGACATTTCAGAAAAATATAACTCTGCTATTTGTTTTAAGTCGTTCAAAGAAGCTTTTCTTATTTTCATATTATTTTTTTTAAAACAAAACTTATTTATTAATTTATCGCGCGCGCTTTTCCCACCCTTAAATTTGGAGATTTAAATTTCTTAACGCCTCAGAAAAAACTCGCTTCGTTTCACTCCGCGCCGCATTGCATTCTCGCAACTTCGTTGCTCGGGTCGTTGAACACGGCTTATGCGGAAACCTCGTTGCACGTCGGTTTCCCAAATTTTCTCTAACAAGAAAACTTCTCATAATCCTGATGTTGCTTGACTTCGCCCAAATTGAGATTTCGCCCTTCGGATTACTTACCTCTCCCTTAGTTTCTTACTCTGCGTTTCTTGTCCCCGCTCCTGCCTTTTAAGTTGCAAGTAATTCTCAGCCTTTTGATTTCTCGCTTCGTTAAAATCATAAAGAATCCACTTTCAAAATTGCTACGCAACTTTTCCTAACAAAATTTTAACGAAATTGCTCAGAATGAAATTATCTTTGTGCTTCTACTGGTTTATCTACATCAAAAAATTCTGGCAACATTTCTTTTTGAGTTAAATATTGCTGACCATATTTAACTGCCTGTTCTAAGAAATATTCTGCTTCGGTTGTTGCATTATTTTTTATTTCTTTGTCTTGAGTGTTTTGGGCTATTGTTTTATAGAATCTGCTTACATAAACAAATAAATTCGACCTTCCAGTAAGGGAATTAAATTTCAAAATTTCTTTTTCTAATTCTCCTCTTTCTTCCCTAAAATTTTGAATGGATGAAAGGTCTGTAACATTTGGCTTAGTCATGCAACAACTAAGAAATCTTGCCTTTATATTAATTATTATACTAAAGAATATTTGTTCATTCTTCGCAACTGCGCTGCGAAATCGGCTGAGAACGAAATCTCACAACTCATGAGGACTCCTTGGGGCGTCAGCTCGTGCCTAACTCATTTCATTCGTTCGGTCAAGCAACAGCAGATTAAGAGGTAATTTCTTTTTGCTTCGCAAATTTTCTTCATGAAAACCAGAAATTAGCCCAAATGTCAATCCAGCTCTCAAAAATTTCTCAGCCCGTCACTTTGTTCCAGAGGATAAATTTTTGGAGGGATTGCTACTTCTCATAATCCCGATGTTAATGGTTATGGTTACAAAACTAAGTAGGAGAAAAACAGAAAAAAAGATAGACAAAGCTGTGTAGGAAATAGAGAATAAAGTTTAAATATTTAATTATAATTCTTTTTATATTAAAATGGTATGGAATCAAATCAAAACAGGAATCTTATTAACAACTTTAACAGTAATTTTATTAGTTATTGGTCAATTAATAGGAGGTGCACAAGGATTGACTATAGCATTTGCATTTGCTTTGATAATCAATTTTGTATCATATTGGTATTCTGATAAGATTGTTTTGAAGATGTATAGGGCAAAACCAGCTCACAAATCCACAAATCCCGAATTGTATGAAATCGTAGAAGATTTAGCAGAAGAAGCAAAACTTCCAATTCCCAAAATTTACATAATACCTATGGACCAACCCAATGCATTTGCAACAGGAAGGAATCCAAAACATTCTGCTGTTGCTGTAACAGAAGGTATTATACATTTGTTATCTAAAGAAGAATTAAAAGGGGTTTTGGCGCATGAAATGGCACACATAAAAAACAGAGACATATTAATTTCAACAGTGTCTGCAGTAATAGCAGGAACAATTGCATATATTGCAATGATGGCAAGATGGGCTGCAATTTTTGGTGGCTTTGGCGGACGTGACAATGATGTTAACATATTTGAAATATTGGCTTTGGCAATAGTTGCTCCATTGGTTGCTACAATAGTAAGATTAGCTATCTCAAGGTCAAGAGAATATCTTGCAGATTCTACAGGGGCAAAATTCATTCACGACGGAGTTCCATTGGCAAATGCATTGAATAAAATGGAGAATTATGTCAAAAACAAACCATTGAAAAAAGGAAATAACGCAACAGCACACATGTTTATTGTTAATCCTTTTAGAGGTAATGCGATCTTAGAATTATTTAGCACACATCCATCAACTAGAAATAGAATAAGTAAGTTAAGAAATATGGCTTTCTAATCTTTTGTATGTTTCTTCTTTTATGTAATCAGGATCAAAACCAAGATTTTCACATAGTTCTTTAAAAGAAAAAATATGATAATCTTCCCTATCATTTAACCATCTTTCTAATTCACTCAATTCTTTTCTTAATATATCATATTCCTCTGAGTTTTTATCCAATTTTTCAAGTTTTTTGTAATATTTTACGAAATCCTTTAAGGAAATCTCTAATAACTTAGAAAATAATTTTTTACAAGAGTATAATGTAATATTTTTATTAGGGATTTCCATTTTATATATTTAAAAACTTCATATAAGGCAATTCTTTCAACACTCTTTTTTTAGAAGCATGAATTTCTTTTGATAGTTTTTCGGCAAGTTCTTTTTTCTCTTTGTTTTTTTGATTAAATTTCCATATATTTAATATCCTTGAAGGCCTTTTGTATCTTGTAAATCCATAATATTTTGTTTTCTTTGAAATAGCAACTCCTGCCGTTAATAATTGGTTAACATAACTCAAAAATCTCCAGTGTTGCCACTTTAATATTCTCCCCCTAAATACATCCGCCTTTGATAGTTTTTCCATTGCATTATTAAGGTCAATTTTATTTTGATATTCGAGAGGTATGTTTTCTTCGAGCCATAATAAAGACTCGTTTAAATCACAACTAGTATTATTGAAAGCATCCATTACAATTAAAGGATCATCTGATTTTAAAATTAATTTTATTGCATTAAAAATATTATCTTCCTTTTCTCTTTCTCCTAGATCTAAAATATCTTTTCTTTCTATTTTATCCTTATATGAAAGAACTTCTAAATCATTTATGCACGATCTTATGTCCCCTCCAGAAATCCTTGTTAATTCTTTTAAATATTCATAATTTATTTTTATATTTTCCTTTTTACATATATCTATTAACACTTTTAAAATATCCTCATTATTAATTTTTTTATATTCTATTATTTTGCATTTTTTTCTTAAAGTAGAAAATTTGGAATTCCAAGGATCATTCGCGGTAATTATAATTGGATAAGAAACATCTTTTAACAGGGCTAATAATGCCTGAATCCCCCCCCTATCTTCTCTGCCAGAAATTCCATCAAGTTCATCAATAAGGATTATTTTTCCTTTGTTAAACAAAGATCTTTGTTTTATAGAATTTCCAATTATATTGTTTATCTCATCTTTGTTACGAAAATCAGAAGCATTCAGTTCAATAAGATCATAATTTAAATCATTTGCAATACAATGTGCAGTTATTGTTTTTCCAGAACCTGAAGGACCATATAACAAAATGGGCTTTTTTATGTTAGATTTTATTTGATTTATTTCACTTTCTCTTCCAATTAGTTCTTTTACATACTTTGGTTTGTATTTATTAGTTAAGTTCATTTTCCTACCAAGGAAAAATAAGACAATAATGCTTCCAATTGAACAAACTCATCAGAACCTTCAACCATTCTGAATTCAATTTCCCCACATTTTTCAATAAGCCCTAATTTTTTGTCATTTTCAATATCTAAATTCCATATCTCTTTTTGAATTTGTTTTATGATATCCTCCATTAACAGCCATATTCAAAACCTTTCTCAATTCCTCTGGTTTTGCAGCAGAAACAATTGTTAATACTGCATTAGTATCTATTACATCACTTATAGAAGCACTACTTTGCAATATGTTTTGTAATCTCCTTACATCTCCTTCTGAAACTTCAATCAATAATTCCTTTGCTTCTTTATCAATACTTAGATTTTCTTTTTCAGAAACATTATCAATTATATTTTTTAAATCATCTTTTATTAAAGGTCTGAATCTGAATATAGCACATCTGCTTTGTATAGGGTCAATTATTTTTGATGAGTAATTGCACAATAAACAGAATCTGCATGTTTGGCTATACATTTCCATTGTTCTTCTTAATGCTTGTTGAGCCTCTTTTGTCAATGAATCTGCTTCATCAAGAATGCAAATTTTGAATGGAATTTCACCTAAAGACCTTGTTCTTGCAAAATTTTTAACTTCGTTTCTTATAACATCTATACCTCTTGAATCAGAGGCATTTAATTCAAGAATATTTTCTTTCCAGTTTTCCTTGTATAATTCCTTTGCTATAACTAATATTAAAGAAGTTTTTCCAACTCCTGCAGGTCCTGCAAATAATAGATGGGGCAATGCTTTTTTATTTACCATTGCCTTTATTTTATCAACTATATGAATTTGTCCTTTTATGTCATTAAAGGACTTAGGTCTATATTTTTCAATCCATATTTCTGTCATTTTTATATAAAATAAATAGTGTTTTATATAGATTTATGTTATCCAAAACTTATATAAATAAATCTCTTCGTTTATTTTAAAATGTATAATCCTATAAAATCAGAACCCGAAATACTCAAATTTTGGGAGAAAAAGAAGATTTATTCTAAGGCTAAGAATAAATGCAAAAAAGGTAAGAAATTCTATTTTTTGGATGGTCCTCCTTATACTTCAGGAGAGGTTCATGTGGGAACAGCATGGAACAAAGTTTTGAAAGATTCTGTTTTAAGATATAAGAGAATGAAATGTTTTGATGTATGGGATAGGGCAGGATATGATATGCATGGATTGCCTGTAGAAAACAAAGTTCAGGCCAAATTAAAATTAGAACACAAAGAAGATATTGAGAAATATGGAGTTTCTAAATTTGTAAAAGAATGCAAGACATTTGCATTAAATAATCTAAAAAAGATGAATATTGATTTTAAGAGATTAGGAACTTGGATGGATTTTGATAATCCTTATATGAGCATAAGAAACGAATTTATAGAAGGGGAATGGTGGTTAATAAAAAAAGCTCATGAAAATAATAGATTATATGAGGGGGAAAAAGTAATGCATTGGTGCCCTTACTGTGCAACAGCATTGGCAAAACACGAATTAGAATATAAAAATAAAACAGATGATTCTATATTTTGGAAGTTTAAAATTAAAAATAAAAAAAATGAATATTTGATAATCTGGTCAACAACTCCTTGGACTATTGCATTTAATTTGGCAGTAATGGTTAATCCTGAGAAAGATTATGTAAAAGCAAAGGTGGAGGATGAGATTTGGATTGTTGCAAAAGATTTAGTAGGTTCTTTAATACAAGGTATTGTAGATAAAAAATTTGATGTAATTGAAGAATTTAAAGGAGCTGAATTGGAAAATTTAGAGTATGAACATCCATTTTATGATGAATTAAAAGATGTTTTTGAAAAAGTAAAAGAAAAATCAAAAAAAATACATTTTGTAATATTAAGTCAGGAATATGTAGATACAGCTTCTGGTTCTGGATTAGTTCATTGCGCTCCTGGTTGTGGACCTGAAGATTATGAAGTTGGACATAAGTATAGTATTTTTCCATTTAATGCTCTGGATGAATATGGTAATTATTCTGATGGAATGGGAAAGTTTTCAGGATGGAATGCATTGCAGGATAACAAGAAATTCATAGAAGAATTGGATAAAAAAGGGGTGTTGATTGCAAAAACTCCTGTTGAACATGAGTATGCTCATTGTTGGAGATGTCACAACCCTGTTGTTTTCAGGACAACGAAACAATGGTTCTTCAAGATTGAAGATATGATCCGGAGGATGAGAACGTTAAATTCAAAGGTGTTCTGGCAACCAAATTGGGCAGGAGAAAACTGGTTTGATTCATGGTTAAATAATTTAAGGGACAACGGTATTACTAGACAAAGATTTTGGGGTGCACCATTACCTGTTTGGAAATGTGATAAATGCGATAATTTTACTGTAATAGGTTCTGTAAAAGAATTAAAAAAATATTCTAAAAAAATACCTGAGGATTTGCATAAACCCTACATAGATAAAATAGTTTTTGATTGCAAATGTGGAAATAAAATGAAGAGAGTTCCTGACATTCTTGATGTTTGGATTGATGCAGGAACAACCTCATGGACATGCCTTGATTATCCTCAAAAAGAAAACTTGTTCAATAAATATTGGCCTGCAGACTTTATTTTGGAGGGAAAAGACCAGATAAGAGGATGGTTTAATTTATTATTAATTGCTTCAATGGTTTCAATGGACAAGCATTGTTATAATTCTGTTTACATGCACGGTTTTGTTAATGACGCAAAGGGAAGAAAAATGTCAAAGTCATTGGGAAATTATATTTCTCCTTATGAGGTTGTTGACAAATATGGTTCTGATGCGTTCAGATATTATACTATCGGAGGGACAAATCCCGGATTGGACTTAAATTATAATTTTGAAGACTTAAAGGTAAAATACAGAAATCTTACAATATTATATAATTTATCTAATTTATTATTGCAGGGAAAGGATTACAAAAAACCAAAACTGGATATTGAGGAAAAATACATGCTCTCAAGATTAAATTCATGCATAGAGAATACAACAATTGCATTTGAGGATTACAGAATGAACGATGTTCCGTTATTGGTAGAAGGGTTATTCTTGGAATTATCAAGAGTTTATATCCAATTTACAAGAGACAAAATAGACAAAAACCCAGAAAAGGTATATTATATCCTTAAAGAAGTATTACTAAATACTTTGAAATTGTTTGCTCCAATAGCCCCCTTCATAACAGAAGAAATATATCAAAATCTAAAAAAACAATTCAAATTAAAAGAAGAAAGCATACATCTTTTTGATTGGCCAAAAGCAGACAAGAAATCAATAGACAAAAAATTGGAAAAAAATATGGAAAAAGTAAAAGAAATAATTTCTTTGGTTTTGGCTGAAAGAGAAAAGGAAAAAATAGGGGTAAGATGGCCTTTGCCTTCTGTTGAAATTTATACAGAAAAAAATCTCAAAGATTTTGAAGATATAATAAAGACACAACTAAATGTCAAGGAAATAAAATGGAAAAAGGGAAAATTAAAGACAAAACTAAAGACAAAACTCAATGAGGAATTGTTAAAGGAAGGGTATTCAAGAGAATTAGTAAGATTAATTCAGGCTTCAAGAAAGAAATTAGGTTTGACAAAAAACAATAACATAGAAGTAAGTATAATCACAAACCAGGATTTATTGCATAATTTCATCAAGGAAAAAGTGGGCGCAAGCAAGATAAATATAATTGACAACCCTCCAAAACAATCAGATTTAGAGATTGACAAGAAAATAAAGGAAAAAGAGTTTAAGATTTTCATAAAAAAGCTTTAAATATTTTTCTATATGTATAAATATACATAATTGTTTGAAAATATACATCCAGGTGAATATAATGACCAAAAAGAAATTTGATTTAAAGATACAAAACATCGTTGCTTCTACATGTTTACAACATGATATTCCTTTGATAAAACTTGCAGAAAAACTTCCTAATACAGAATATAATCCAGAGCAATTTCCAGGGTTGGTAATGAGAATGAAAAACCCAAAGACTTCTGCACTTATATTTTCTTCTGGAAACATAGTGTGCACTGGCGCAAAGTCAATGGCAAAAGTAAGAGAATCTATAAACCAAATAATAAAAAATATAGGCAAGATAGGAATAAAAATAAAAATAAAACCAAGAATAAAAATACAAAATATGGTGGCTTCAGGAAATATAAATCTTGATTTAAATCTTAACAAATTAACCTTGAAATTGGATAATACAGAATATGAGCCAGAGCAATTCCCAGGTCTTGTTTACAAATTAGTAGGAACAAAAGCAACATTTTTATTATTCAGTAATGGAAAGATTGTATGTACTGGAACTACAAGTGAAACAAAACTAAAAGAGGCTGTAGATAAGGTATATAAGATTCTTAAGTCTATAAAATAGATATTCTACGAGTAAAATACATATAAATTAGAAACCTTTAATAATTTCTCACTCTTACTCTTATAATTCTGGGAGGTGGACCATTATAAGATGGAAATTGTCAGGCAAATTGAACTCTTTAAAGAATTTATAGAATCTAATTATTTGAAAGAGTTGCATAAAATAATAAGGGAAGGTGGGAAATCTATTTTACTTGATTTTCAGAAAGTTGCGAAGTTTGATATTGAGTTGTCTGAATTATTGCTTGACAGTCCTGAAGACTTGGTAAAAGCAGCTGAACTCTCAATAGAACAATTTGATTTTACTAAAGACAAAAAGATAAAAGTCAGGTTTTTTAATTTACCCCTATCACAAGAAATAAGAATAAGAAATATAAGAAGCTCAAATCTGGGAAGATTTCTTTCAATAATAGGTATAGTAAGACAGGCCTCAGATGTAAGGCCTCAAGTAACTTCTGCTAAATTTGAATGCCCTTCTTGCGGGAATATAATATCAGTATTACAGATAGAACAGACGTTCAAGGAACCTTCTAGATGTTCATGCGGTAGAAAGGGACGTTTTAAGATGATTTCAAAAAATTTAGTGGATGCTCAAAGATTGGTAATTGAAGAAGCTCCTGAAATGCTTGAGGGGGGGGAACAACCTAAGAGAATATCTGTTTTTTTGAAAGGAGATCTTGTTGAACCAAAGATGGAAAAAAGAACAACTCCTGGTAGCAAGATAAGGGTTTATGGTGTTGTTAAGGAAGTTCCCATTCCATTAAAAACAGGAACCCAATCCACAAGATATGATTTATCTGTTGATGCAAATTATCTAGAATCTCTTGTAGAAACCTTTGGTGATATTATTATAGATGAAGAAGATGAAAAACAAATTATAGAATTATCCAAAGACCCCAAGGTTTATGAAAAGTTAGTTTCAACAATAGCTCCATCTATTTATGGGCATGAAAATGTTAAATCTGCATTAGTCCTTCAATTAATGGGGGGGATAAAAAAAGAAAGGATAGATGGAACCAGAACAAGAGGGGATATGCATATATTATTAGTGGGGGATCCTGGTTCAGGAAAATCTGAAATGTTAAAGTTTATATCTACCGCATCGCCAAAAGCACGTTATCTTTCTGGTAAAAGCGCAAGTTCTGCAGGGTTAACAGCAACAGTAGTGAGAGATGAATTTCTAAAAGGATGGGCTCTTGAGGCTGGAGCATTGGTTCTTGCAAGTGGAGGTATCGCTTGTTTGGATGAGTTGGATAAAATGAGTCAGGAAGATTCTGTTGCACTTCATGAAGGTCTTGAACAGCAAACAATAACAATTGCTAAGGCTAATATACAGGCGACATTAAGGGCAGAAACAACTGTTCTTGCAGCAGCAAATCCAAAATTAGGAAGATTTGATTTATATCAGCCAATAGCGTCCCAAATATCAATGTCTCCCACACTAATAAATAGATTTGATTTAATATTCCCAATAAAAGATATACCCTCAAAAGAGAAAGATGAAAAGATTGCAAAACATTTTTTAGAAATGCATAAAGAGGAAGATTCTCACGAGAGTACAATAGATCTTGATTTGTTTAAGAAATATGTGGCTTATGCTAGACAAAGAATAAAACCAAAACTAACTGAAGAAGCTTTGAATGAAATCAAGAAATTTTATGTTGATTTAAGGAATCAGGAAACAAGTAGCGAGAGCACTGTAAAATCTGTTCCAATAACAGCAAGACAATTAGGTGCATTAGTAAGATTATCTGAGGGGTCCGCAAGAGTAAGATTATCTGAAAAAGTGGACAAGGAAGATGCAAAGAGGGCAATAAATATATTGAGGAATTGTTTGAAAACTGTTGGTTATGATTATGAAACAGATACATTTGATATAGATAGAATAAGTACTGGAATAACATCTTCACAAAGAAGCAGAATAATAACATTAAGAGGAATAATTCAGGAATTCTCAGATAAGGGCATTAAATCAATACCTATAAATGATGTTGTTGCTGAAGCTTCCAATCAAAATATAAATGAGACTCAGGTAGATGATATCCTTGATCAATTGAAAAAAGAAGGTTATATTTACGAGCCAAGAAAAGGTTTTATTACAAAGATATAAACCCAAATTCTTATAAATGGAGGTTATTCTGATTTAAACATGAATGAATACAAAAAACTTTTAGAAAAGGCTATGAAAGACAAGCCAAAAGAATGTATACAAAGAGATAGATGTGAGATTCCTAAGGTTACTGGAAGAATACAAGGAAATACAACAATAATAACTAATTTTGGTCAAATAAGTAAATTCTTTAATAGAGATCCAAATCAGATATTGAAATTTTTATTAAGAGAATTGGCAACCCCTGGAAAATTAGATAATAGTTGGTTAATATTCAACAGAAAATTAAATCCAAAATTAATAAACGAAAAATTAGAAAAATATGCCTCAATATATGTATTTTGTTATGAATGCAAGAAACCTGATACAAAAATAGTTACAGAAAACAATAAATTATACTTAAAATGTATGGCCTGCGGGGCTAAAAACCATGTCAGACAATAAATTTTACTTAAAGATTCACAAGAAATTAAATTCAAGAGTTGTTTCTATTTGTGATAAAGATTTGATAAACAAGACATTTGAATCAGACAATATAAGAATAAAAATGGAAGAGAAATTCTACAAAGGGGAGATTATTGACGAGAAAATCGCTCTTAATTACATAAAAGAAGAAAGGAATCTTAATTTGGTAGGGAAAAAAATAATAAGTTTGGGTTTGAAAAATA
This sequence comes from Candidatus Woesearchaeota archaeon, assembly GCA_017609465.1. Classification (GTDB taxonomy): domain Archaea; phylum Nanobdellota; class Nanobdellia; order SCGC-AAA011-G17; family JAFCDX01; genus JAFCDX01. The sequence continues at coordinate 21,694 of JAFCDX010000013.1, forward strand.
ATATAATAAAAAAGGAAGATATAATATATGTAGAAGATAGTCCTGTTGTGTATTTATTTACAATATAAAATGACAATATATTCCAAGAACCAATATTTTGAAGCAAAATTGCAATTGAGACCTTTTAATAGAGAAGTATATGAATTTGTTAAAAAAGAAATTGACAAAAAAGATAGTGTGTTTATAGCCAAAGAAGTAAAATTAAAGGAAGGGATTGATATATATTTGTCATCTCAAAAATTTGCAAGATCTCTTGGATTAAAAATAAAGAAAAATTTTAAAGGAGAGTTAAAAACATCAAGATCTTTGTTCACTGTCAATAAAATGACCAGCAAGAGAGTTTATAGAGTTACTGTTCTTTTTAGATTAAAACAATAATATTTATAAAGAAGGTTTGTTTATTTTCAATTAATGAAAAGAGGAATATTATTACTAATTTTATTATGCATGTTGTCCTTTATTTCTGTAGCTGCGGATTTTGATGGAGAAAATATTTTTGGGATTAATAATAGAGAAGGATCTATTGTAATGATAAATGAGCAAGGAGAATATTTAGAATTAACAAACACATTATTTGCTGATTGGGTTGATCTTACAACAGCAGATGTTGATGGAGATGATTTAGATGAAATTGTTGCATTAAGGGATTTTTCATCTGCATTGTACATATATGATTTTGATGGGGGAGAACTAGTTTTAAAGGAAAAAGCGGAAAACATAGGTGATTTTTCAAGAGATCTTGATTGGGTTGGCGTTGAAGATTTTGATTTTGATAATGATGGAAAAGAAGAACTTTTGTTATTGAATAACAAATATGGAAGATTTTACATGGTTGATTATGAAGGTGATACTTTTTATGTAAAATATCTTGGAGATAGTGAATTAAAGGATTGGGAAGGATTTGATATTGGAAAAATAGATGGGGAAATAAAAATATTTGCATTAAGACAGGAAAAATTTCCAATAACAGTATACAATTATGAAGGTAAAATAAACGATGAAAATTCATTTAAGATAGGAGACCAGATAGGAAATAATCCTCTTACAGATATAACTCTATTTGATATTGATGGAGATGGAATAAATGAGATTATTGTTTTTAGTGATGGAACTTTTTATGTGGGAAAATTAGAAAATGGATTTTTTAATATGCAATTAAAAGAAGAATCAAATTATAGGGACTTATTAAGATTAGAGTCGGGAGATTTGTCTGGTTCAGGAGAGAAAAAATTAATTACATTAAGGAATTTCAAGATTCCATTTTCTTATTATAATTACAGGCCCGATTCTCTTATAGAAAAAGCGATAAATTATGGAAATGATTTGCAGTGGAAAGGATTTAGTGTTGGAGATATAGGTTATTTGGGAGATTCTCCAGAACCTGTTGTTGAAGAAGAACCAGAACAACCTGTTGTTGAAGAAGAACCAGAACAACCTGTTGTTGAAGAAGAACCAGAACCTGAAGAAAAAGAAGAAAAAAGTTACTTATGGGTTTGGTTGATAATTGCATTAATTATTGGTGGTGGCGCTGGAACAGGAATATTCTTTTACTTAAAATCAAGAAAAGAGGAAGATTATGAAGATATTTTTTATGAGAAAGTTGACGATGAGTTAAAGAAGAAAAAACCAAAAAAAACAGAAGAAAAGAAAAGTGAGAAAAAAGAAGAAAAAGAAAAAAAATATGAAGAAGACGGAGATTTATGGCCAAAGTTAAAAACATCAGACGGACTTGAAGAACTTAAAAAGTTAGTTAAAAAAAGAAAAAAGAAATAAATACTTTTATAAATATTCTTTTATAGATTTCTTTATGGCAAAGAAACAGCAGCAACCAGAACAACAGGTAAGAATTAGATATCCCAAAAAGAACGAGGTTTTAGGTATATTAGAACAGAGACTGGGAGGTTCAAGAGCTAGGGTAAGGAGTTTTGATGGAAAAACAAGAATTTGTAGAATACCTGGAAGATTAAAGCGTTATTTATGGATAAGAGAAGGGGATATTGTTTTGATAGAACCTTGGGAACATTCTGAAGATAAAGGAGATATAATCTTCAAATATAACAAAAACCAGATAAATGTATTAAAGAAAAAAGGTTTGTTGGAACTTCCAAAAGAATCAGAAGAATTTGTAGAAGAGTTTTGAAATGGAATTTACTCAAGAAATAAAAATACCGAAAGATAGGGTAAGTGTTCTTATAGGAAAAAAAGGAGAAATAAAAAGATTAATTCAAAAAAAATTAGATCTAAAATTAAAAATAGATTCTGAAACAGGGGTTATTATACTTGAGGGTGATGACGGCCTTAATGTTTATACTGGAAAAATAATAGTGCATGCGATAGCAAGGGGTTTTAATCCAGAGATTGCTTTAACATTATTGGAAGAGAATAATACTTTTGAATTGATAGATATAACCGAATATTCCAAAAAATCAAAAAACAGATTAATAGAACTAAAGTCAAGAGTTATTGGAACAGAAGGAAGAGCAAAAAAAACAATAGAAAAGATTGCAAACGTTGAAATTTGTGTTTATGGAAAAACGATCGGAATTATAGGAGAATCCAAAAAAGTGGATATTGCAAAAAAAGCAATAGAAAAATTGCTTTCTGGAAGCAAACATGGGAATGTATATTATTTTCTGGAAAAACAAAAGCAATAGTTTTACATAATTTAAGATAAATTTATAAACAAGTTATAAATTATTTTTGAAAGATGACTCAAAAATCAGAAGCACATGCACTTGCAAAAAGACAGAGAGAGATATCAATATCTGAATTTTTCACAAAAAACAGGCATTTGCTTGGTTTTGACAAGCCTACAAGAGCTTTACTTATGGCAGTTAAGGAGGCTGTGGATAATTCTCTTGATGCATGTGATGAAACAAAAAATCTTCCTGAAATAAGAGTAGATATAAAAAAATTGTCCGAAGATAGATTTAGATTAATAATTGAAGATAATGGTCCTGGTATAGTTAAATCACAAATCCCTAAAATATTTGGTAAATTATTATATGGCAGCAAGTTTCATACATTAAAACAAAACAGAGGTCAACAAGGGATTGGTATTTCTGCAGTTGTTTTATATTCTCAATTAACAACAGGGAAACCTACAAAAATAATTTCAAAGATATCTCCTAATAAGCTCGCACATTATTATGAAGTGCAGATAGATACACAAAAAAACGAACCAAAAATAGTGGGTGAAAAAACAATCGAATGGCAAAAAGACAGCGGAACAAAACTTGAGATAGAATTGGAGGCAAAATATCAAAAAGGAAAGCAAAGTGTAGATGAATATTTGAAACAAACCGCTGTTGCAAATCCCCATGCGGAAATAATATATATTAATCCTTTAAAAGAGAGGGAAAAATATGAAAGAGTAGTCAATGAATTTCCAAAAAAACCTGTTGAGATAAAACCCCACCCTTACGGAGTTGAATTAGGAAATTTGATGTGGATGCTTGAAAGCACAAAAGCAAGGACATTACAAAGTTTTTTGACAACAGATTTTTCAAGAGTTGGTTCTGGAACCGCTAAAGAAATCTGCAAAAAAGCAGGTTTAAGTGTAAATAAAAAACCAAGAGATATAACTCCTGATGAATCAAACAAAATTATAAAATCAATAAAAGAGATAAAGATAATCTCTCCCCCTACCGATTGTTTAAGTCCTATAGGCTCAGAAACTTTAGAAAAAAGTATGAAAAAAGAATTTGATGCAGAATATTATGTTACTAATACGAGAAAACCTAGTGTTTATAGAGGGTTCCCTTTTATTATAGAAGTTGGTTTGGCTTATGGGGGCAACCTATCAAAAGAAGAGCAGGCAAAGGTGATAAGGTTTGCAAATAGAGTTCCATTATTATTTCAACAGAAAGCAGGTTCAATTTATGAATCTGTGACAAGCACAAATTGGAAACCTTATGGCCTTAATCAATCAGGAAATAATATTCCGGTAGGACCTTTGGTTATAATTATACATTTAGCATCTGTGTGGCCTCCTTTTACATCTGAAGCTAAAGATGCATTGGCCCATTATGATGAAATAATAAAAGAGATGAAATTAGCAATACAGGAATGTGGAAGAAAATTAGGGATTTATGTTAGAAAAAATATAAAAGCAAAAGAACAAAAAGAGAGAGTAAGTTTGTTTGAGAATTATATTCCTGAATTGGCAAGAACTATATCAAATCTTGCAGAAGTAAATGAAAAGACTACTGAAAATAAACTTAAAAGAATATTAAAAGAAAATATGAAAAATATATTAGAAGATGAAAAAGAAACAAGATAAACCAAAAGAAGAATTGAAGAAATTAGGTAAACAGTTATTTTGTCAGATAAATAAAGGAAAAAATCCAGAATTGACATTTACTTTAAGAGGTTTATCTAATGTAATATTTGATCACAAACTAAAATCTTTAAGGTTGGGGGATAAAAAATCTACTAGAAACTTTTTTAATTTAGCACATGCAAAGAAATTTCTTCAAACACTTGAAGTTGCATCTGTAAGTAAGAATCTTATAAAAGAAGGAAAACATGCGAGTTTAAGGGACGCTTTTTATCAAATAAAAAGAACAATACCAAATACAAAAACAAACGTGGTTGATGAACAATCAGAATCTGATAAAGCTATAGAGGATTTGGAAGTTATAACAGGTCTTGCAAGGGAGCAACTGCATTTTAATGCAAACAAGAACGGTTCTGTTGCAGGAAAGGTTGTTATATTGGATAAAGGAGATACAATTGACTGGTCTAAATTGGGTTCAGGTGGATGGAGTGTTCCTTCCAATGTCGAAGATATAAAATTCAAGAAAGTAAATGCTAAATATATATTATATATGGAAAAAGCAGCAGTATGGGAAAGGTTGCATGAAGATAAATTTTGGGACAAGCAAAAATGTATAATAATGAGTTCACAAGGGCAGACTACAAGAGGGATAAGAAGATTGTTGCAAAGATTGTCTGAAGAGCACAATCTTCCTATTTATGTGTTGACTGATTTTGACCCGTGGGGATTTTATATTTATTCTGTTATAAAATATGGTTCTATCTCACTTGCTCATTTAGGAAGCAAAATGACAATACCAACTGTGAAATTTTTAGGAATAACTGGACAAGATATAGAAAATTACAAGCTTGAAAAGCATCTAATTAAGTTAAATGACAAAGATGTGAATAGAATGAAGCAAATAATGAATTATGAATGGTTTAAAGATAACAAAAAATGGCAGGAACAATTTAAATTAATGAAAAGACTAAAGGCAAAGGCAGAAATTCAGGCATTAAGCTCTAGGGGAATAAGTTTCATTTCTGATAAATATCTTCCTGAAAAAATTAATAAAAAAGATTTCATTGATTAGAAACATTTTTAAATCTAATATAATATTCTTTTTTTATAATATGCCCTCGTAGCTCAGACGCTATAGCGGAGCAATAGGTAGAGCACACGTTGTGAAAATCTTTTGATTCACATGTGAAGCTGTTATCTATTGGCGGTCACCGTGTTCAAATTAGAATCTAGTTTGAGGGGAACGGTCGCAAGAAAGGTCAAAAATCTTTGCGTATTCGAGTCTTGCCGAGGGCGTATTAACCTATTCTTCTTTGAGTTAGATATTTATGAAGCAAATCCCCTATTTTTGTTGCAACTTTTTCTGGTTTATTTATGCTACCAATTTCAATTTCCCCTCCTGCATGAGAAAAAGATCTTATAACTATTGTCCCGTACCCAAGCATTCTTTGCCATGCACTTTGTTCATAATCGACATCTGTTATAGTGGACATATGATACCTGTCTTCTTTTCGGCTGAAAATCCCTGTTTTAACAGTAAAATATTCCAAATCAACAGTGCAATAACTCCAGCCTATAATCATTTCCGGAATCAAAATACTGGAAATAACCATCAATCCAACAATATAATATCCTGCATTTGGAAAAGACATGCCAGTTACTGAAATATATACAAGAGTAGCAATACCCAAAAATGCTATAAGGTATTCAAATAAGAAAGCCTTTCTCGTTTCCCTTATTTTTATTTTTTTATCTCCCATTATTTACAATTCTATATTTACTTGGGGTGCGCTTTCTATTTCTAAATTATTTGATTTTCCCTGAAGAATAAATCTAGAATCATTTATGAAAAGATTTCCTCTATATGGAGAGATTGTTGTTTTTTCATTATTTACATCAAAAGAACCTTTCTCAACTATTTCAATTGTTCCTTTTGAAGAATCAAAAGATATCATATTAAGATTAAGGTTTGATATTTTTATTGAATTAAACCCCATATTTTCAGAATTAATATCCAAGGATTCTCCTTCATTGTCTATTCTTACTCCATTGACAACAGTCTTAGATGCCTTTCCATAAAGAGAAAGAGTTTTTGAATTGTCAAAACTTACCTTTCCATCATAATTACTAATTATTAATAAAGGTTTTTCAAAATTACTAAATTGCAAATCGTTGATGCTTATCTTTCCATTGTGCTTTTTAACCATTATTTCTATTACAAGATCTTTTCCATTAAATTCCAAATCAGGTATTGTTAAATCCGTTGATATTGCAAATAATTTTTCATCTTCCCTTGGTTCCCCTATTGCTGCAGAAGTTATTGTATTTGAAGAATTATTATA
>JAFCDX010000028.1 GCA_017609465.1 Candidatus Woesearchaeota archaeon
TGTATCAACTAAATTACCTAGTACTGAATTATCTGGGACAATAGGAATTTTATACACTTTATGCCCCCTATTAAATATTTTTGAAAGTTACTTCTGCCATTCTTTGCTAATATCGTCCCATTTTATTTTTCTTTCTTTTTCTCCAGTCCATACATACCAAAATTCAGGATCTTTTGATTTTGGTTGTTGGTCATCTTTTAATTCATTCATTTCAACAAGCATTGTTATGGGAGAAGCCCAACCGAGAAGTATAGCCTTGCGAGTTGGCAAAACAGGTAATTCTTTAAGCAATCCTCCCAAACTATCTGGTACAAGTTTTTTAACCAGGTCCTGGTCTCTGTCATTTACAATTCTATGAAGTAAAAAAGTATTACATTGAGATAAAACAGTAGGCGAAAGTTCAGAAGGTCTTTGAGAAGAAACCACAAGACCCAATCCATATTTTCTACCTTCCCGAGCGATTTTTTCAAAAGTTTGGGTACACATTTTAGCGGGAAATATTTCATCAATTCCTTGAGTATATTTGCAAATAAAAGTATGTGCTTCTTCCAGAACAAGCACGGTTGGAATGACTTCATTATTACATCTTCGATACCTTTGCAGTGCTTCAAATATAATTCTTGCTATTACAGCAATTATTATATGAATAATTTCTGAAGGAACTAATGAAAGGTCAATTATTGCTATTTCACCATTTTTTGCATTATCTTTACCTATATAATCTTCCAACCAATTAAAAAGATATTCTTTGTTATCAGTAGTTTCCGTTCCTATAATAGAAACCATTCTCTGGTCTGAAAGCATTGTTCTTATTCGCATAAGAAAAAAATCCATATATTGCTGTGCATTTTTCTTTTTTGATAGCCTTTCAAGATGGCTTACTAGATTCTTCCCATTAAAAAAGACAGGCGAATCTTCATCTGGACCATTGTACAATTCTAAATTGCTAATTTCTTCAAAAAGGTTATTTACTTTTTTAATAACATCTGTTATATTTTCTATCTCGAAAATAGGATAATAATTATTATTACGAGGATGTGTTTGTAGAATACATGTAATTGCACCTTCTATATCTTCTAATATCTTTTTAACATTACCGTTAACTTTATTTATAAAAGAAGTTAAATCTTTTTTTATGCCAGAAATAAGATCTCCAAAACCCTGCCTTTTTTTAAAATCAGTAGTACTTGAAGGTGCGTCATTAAAAAAAATTTGAAGAGAAACTAAAGTGTTTGAAAAATATTCATAAAGAACATTACTGATTTCATCATCTTCATTTATCTTTTTTGATCTGACTTCTCTTAAGGCTTGCCTTAATAAAGGTCTTTGTGTTTTACCACTTGCTTGTGTGATAGAACTCCATTCAAAACTATTCCACATCCATACAGGGACCTTAAGTTGTTTAAATTTTCCCGATTCAGCATCAATTTTAACTTTAAATTTACGAATATTTTCCCCAAAATCATCAAAAGTTTTTGTATATTCTCCATTCGGATCAAGAATAATAAAGCGTGCATTGATATTATTACTTTTAATGGTTTTTTTCTTTTCCTTTTTTTCTTTTTTTGCTGCTTCAATCGACCATCTTATTAGCCCTGCCACAGAGCATGATTTTCCACTACCGGTATTGCCAAGTACCGCAAGATGTCTCCCAAAAAGCTTATCAGGAGAAACATTTACAGGAGCATCTGCTGCAAGAGGAGATACTCCAATTCTAATTTTGGCATTCTTCTCTTTATTTTCAACAATTGCCCTTAATTGTTTTATGGTTGGAATACTAACTGTATCCCCTACTGAAGGATAAGAATATACTCCTCTCTCCAATTTATAATCATTTGAGATATTTTTTAATATCCCCAATGGATTTAAGCACAACTTTCTTCGTGGAAAAGGCAGGTCAACTAAGTCAAAATCTTTAAATCCTTTTCTTTTCGGATACTGAGAATATTCAATCCCAATCCACGAAATTATTCCAACTAAAGCTCCCGATTCATTAGGTATCAATAGAAAGCCATTTATTTTTGGGAATAGTGTTGGGGTACCAGTATTAATAGCAGTATTTTGAGGTGCATTAATTTCTAATACTACTTTTATCTCTGAAGGTGAAACAGATTCAACAGTTCCTATAACAAGATTCCTTAAATCATCAAAATCATGTTTCATCTTTTTTTTCTCCATTCATTTTATTTAATTCTGAAAAACCTTGATTCCCTCTTCTCTCTAATATGTTTTGCATTCTTTGTGTTATTCTGTCAATTGCTGCCTTAGGTAAATAATTATCAACAAGCTCTATCAGATCACCAAAATGATTGCCCATCAGTAAAGTAATTTGTGCTTTATTGTTATATTCATAGAATTTCTGAATCCTATCTGAAGATTTATCATAAGAAATAATTACAATATGTGTTGAAGGTATCGTAAGCATATCTTGCAAAATACGATTTATATGTGAATCCC
>JAFCDX010000029.1 GCA_017609465.1 Candidatus Woesearchaeota archaeon
GGGCTCGGGCAACCCCTGCGTTTAACTAGGACGTTTGATCCTCTCCTTGAATGGGTGCCCTTTTTTTCACCACTAATAAACCATAGGACTAAGATCCTCAAGAGATGTGTGTGGTTTAGCCCAAAATAATATAAATGAAAACGGGTTATTAAAATGTATGAAAACTAAAGAGAATTAAAAGATATAAAATCAATATATCCCTTTGTTCCTTAATTATGCTAACGAAAAAGTTCTAAGAGATGTGAGATTTATTCACAATGCAGAGGTGGAAGGAAAACAAGAATAATTACGCAAAATAGAGACAAATCTTCTATGGAACCAATTAAACTTGAAGACATGATTGGTTATGACCCATATTGTGCAAAGGATTTTGTTACATCACATCCCAATTTCAGTCTTCCGCCAAAGAGAGAATATGGCTTAAACCATTTTAAAAGAATTAATATGGCACATTCATTATAAATTTTACCTAAAAACAAAAGTTATATATACCAGTTATGGATAATGTTATCCAAAAATGGATAATAAACATAAAATAATAAATCATCTCGGAAAACATCCGAATAAGAAATATACTATGCACGAATTAAGCAAGAAATTAGATATACCTTATGCTAGTTTTTATCGCACCATCAGCTCAATGAAAGATTTATTGATTATAGACGTAGTTGGAAAATCTAAAATAATTGCACTTAATAAACAGAATAGTGTAGTAAAAGCACATTTAGTTGTATCTTCAGATGAAGAAAGAAAAGATTACTTGAAAAAATATCCCATTATTAACAAAATTTATCAAGAGCTAAATACTAAGGATGTTGTTGTATTATTCGGAAGTTATGCTAAAAAAACACAAACAGAGAGAAGTGATATTGACTTATTGATAATAAACAAAGATGGTAAAAAAAGCATATCTTTTTCAAAATATGAAGTATTATACAAAATAAAAATAAACCCTCTTTTTATTACAAAAAAAGAATTTAGATTAATGCTTAAAGATAAAGAAGAAAATGTAGGGAAGCAGGCTTTATATAATCATATAATCTTAAGCAATCCAGAAGGATTTTGGGAGTGTGTTTTTAATGGAATTTGACAAAGAAAAATATAAAGAAATGTTTAGAGAATATGTTAAAGAAAGGAGAATTAAAAAATCCTATCAATCCTTCAAAATAAATCTATTTCTTGAAAAAGCTGAGAATAGTTTGTTGATAGCTAAGCATATAAAAGACATTCAACCGTCAAAAGATCAGCCAAAAAAGCTTTTTTGGGACTATTGGGCCATTACAATCTCTTATTATTCCATGTTGTATGCAGCAAAAGCTGCAATATTATCAAAAGGGTATGAAGTTTCTGACCATGATGCAGCTCAAATTGCATTAGGCCATTTATTAGTTCCGGATGAGATTGAAAGAGAAGATTTGGAAATATTAAATCAATCATATAAATTATTTGAAGAGGAATATGTGCATTATTTTGAGGATGCTAAAACCGAAAGCAAGATAGCCAGATACTCTGCAATTAAAACATATACTAGAAGAAGACTAGATGAAATATTTGATAATGCAATTGATTTTGTGGCTAAGATTGGATTTATTTTGCAGAAGATAGATTAGATTAATTGACGCTGGAAAGATTGCGGGGTTATGAAAATTAATCTAGCTCCAAAGAAAGTATTATATTAAATCAAAAATTTGGGTTTTTCTCTTAAGAAAAATTTGCTTTGGCAAACGAAACGAAGTGTAGCCGTTAAATCTTTGTTATAGGATAGTTGCAAAGCAATTTCCTACTTTTCTTTTTTTATGTGATTAAACGAAACAGAGAATATTAAAAAATTTGGTGTTAACCCAAAGGTGTGGAAAGCACAAAAATCATAGATTTTTGGCTCCCAAAAATTTCTTTGAAATTTTTTAGGAACCATAGGTTTTCTACTTCATTAAAATTTATAAATTATAATACTCCTATCTAGTGGTCAAAAATGGAGAAATTTATATACTTGTGCACATATCTCATCTATATGAATCCACTTAAATCAATAGATAATTTGGTTATGACTGTAGATGATCAAGTGTTATATTTACATACAAAAGGCGCTGAGTTTTATCAAGAATTAACAGGCTGGAACGCTAAAAAACTTCCAGCTTATCTTTTAGGATTGGCTGCTGGATGTTGGTATTCTAGAGCATCAATCATGAGTACTCCAGAAGATTCAAGTCCAATGACTGGAGGCACTCTTGGAGCATTGACATACAGTCTAATGGGTTTAATTAAACACATTGAATCAGAATACAGAATGGAGTTGACTGAAAATGTGCCTGAACAAAGAAAAGAGAATCCTTTCTATAGAATAATGAGTTATGTAAGAACAAGTTCAATGGCAATTGGTGTTACATATTTGGTAGCAGGAGCAACTCAATTTGTGATAGGATTTA
>JAFCDX010000030.1 GCA_017609465.1 Candidatus Woesearchaeota archaeon
GAATGAGGAAAATATTATGATATTTTATCCAAAATTCCTCACAAACTCAAAAATTTAATGTTCTCACCCTTTTTTATTTATAGAGAGTTCTAACTTAAATTTCTGGTTTTATTCACTTAACGCTACATTTCATTCCACTACTCATAAAACTCATCTAACAGTGATTGTGCGAAATTGCCTGCGTCATCAGTTAGGGAGAGAGAAAATAAATTATATATTATTATTCTCCAAGTTCCTTGCCAACTCAAAAATCTTAATAATTCTTAATTTTTTATTATTTTTTTCCCAGAATTTTAATGATTTTTGGTTTTCTTCGCTCTTATTACCATTTTAATGTCCCTGCTCAGAAAACTCGCACAACAACAGTTATATTCAATAAATTTGGAGTCCTAAAAAATAGAAAGGGGTTGGGGGTTTTCAAAAGATTTATATTGACGTCTTTTTTATCATACATTATGGGATTATTTTCAAAAACATCTATGGATTATATTGTACAGATAATTGAACTAGCAAAGAAATCAAAGAGGCATATTTGTGAAGGTAAAATCGAAGCTGCTAAAAGATTAATAAAATTAATCCTAAAATTTGATAGAAAAGAATTTAAGAAGATTGAAGAAGAAACTGGTTCTAAATATCTTATGGACGAATGTAAAGTAATATATTCTATGGCCAGGGAAGCTCTTTCAGATTTAGAAAAAAATAACTTGGCTGAAGTAGATAAAGTTCTTGAAAAAATAATCACTTTGGAATCACATGATGTTTTAGTAAAAGTTAAAAAATACCATAAGATTAAAAAAGAACTAAAAAAAAGAAAATTTGATATTGATAGAATTGGAGATAGACTAGGATTTGGTATTGATAACTTAATCAAGCCTTTGGTTGCAACATTAACATATTTTGGTTTTAAAACCGAACAGTCTTGTCAAGGCCATTCGGATCATGGAGAGAATTATCCTTGGGTTAGACTACACGCTAATAGAAATTTCAATGAACTTGTTCGAGTTGTTCAAGAATATGATTTAAGCCATCCAATAAAATGGAAATTTCAAAAATTTACAAAACCTTCGGAAATGTTTGCTTCCACTGTAAATATTATCAGGCCTGACAGAAAAGAACTTACTAAAAATGAAATTAAGTTTACTATTGATTTTTGTAAGAGAATAATCAAAGAAAACGGATTCAATCTAAAATGTAGAAATATGCAGAATTATTGGATAGTAATTGTACCAGAATCAGGTTTACATTCTGAAGATTTAAGGAAAATATATCCAATGATTAAGAAATCTTTATCAAGAAAAGGATATGAAGTAGATGTAAATATTCCAAAAGATTTAAAAGAATCTGACATCTATAATCTTTTTGCTGAAGGTGGTTTACTTAGACGCATGCAACAAGACATCATTCATTTTTCTGATTTCATAATTAACAATTTTAGATCCCCAACCCATTAATTTTATGTCTTGATGTATCGCATTCACTCATTTGATTGATGGACTCCAAATTTACTTCTCCGCTCCTCGCGCCCTTCGGGCTGCGGTGCTCGACCACGTTGCGCTTTCGCCCTTATGGGCTCAGGGAGTTTAACAGCAATTATGTCTAATTTCTTCGGGCGCCTAGAATTAGTTTATGCTACTTTTCTTTGAAATGGTTTATATTCTCCAATAGGCAAGTTTGATGAATATTTACTTTCTTTATTAGGACTTATTCTTGCAACACCATTTGCTTCTATTGTTACTGTTCCAACTGGTTCATAATCTTTAAATCCAACTCCCATAACAATCTCATATCCCAATTCAATTTTATTGAAAGCAGAACCAGTTGAACCAAATCGTCGATTTAATCTTCTTGAAGCCCAACCTCTAAAATCATCCGCAAGTTGTTCTAATGTATAATTGCTTACTTTTTCTACGATTAAATCTCCCTCTTGCAAATTGGCGATTGCTTTTTTGTCCATAATGAATTATGAAACTTGCCTATTTATATAAATATTGTTGTTTTTAAGAATATACGGCGCCCGAAGAAACTCTGCGAAAACCTTCGGTTTTCTTGCCCCGCTGCGCTCTCCTCCTTTCAGTCGTCGGGAGACATAACAGGAATTAGGTTCAATAAGAATTCCACTCACTTCGTTCGTTTCACCCCCTCCGCAGGCTTCTGGGGAAAATAATTCTCATTATCATTCAAATTATTTTTTCTTACTTCTTCATTCGCTTAAACCCCCGACCACCCGCCCCTAAATTGTAGAAATTGTTGTAAATAAAAAGTGAGCCGCCTTGGTGCTTCGCACATTTTGTCTTGACTTCGTCAAGCGATTTAATTAGAAATAATCTTTTTCCACCACTCCAAACAATAACTTAATAAATATGCTAATTAATTTAAATATATGGCAGAAAGTAAACCACAAGAAATCACTTTAAATTTTATTAAAGATATTCAAACACGAGAAAAGAGAATTGCTGAATTTTTAGGAGAAAAAATAATTATCCATAAAAATGTTTTTCCAGTAGATTCTCCTTTTTCTTTTTCTTCAAAAATTACTGCAAAAAGAATTCCGAAAAATGCAGGAATTGTTTTAGATGTTGGAACAGGAACAGGAGTCCAAGCCATAATTGCCGCCAAAAGAGGGGCAAAGAAAGTTATAGCGATTGATATAGATGATAATTCTCTGAAGAATGCTGAAGAAAATGTTAGACTCCATAAATTAAAAAAAGTTATTGAGGTAAGAAAAAGCGATTTATTTAGTAATATTAAAGAAACTGAAAAATTTGATTTGATTATTTCTCAATTACCTTTTGCAGATGTTGATTATAAAACATCTGTCGGACATTTTCTTTTTGATGCAGATTTTAAACTCCATGAAAGATTGTTAAAAGATGGACAAGCTCATCTCAATAAGAATGGAAAAATTTTTATTCCAAGTGGAGAAGTAGCAAACGAAGAGAAACTAAATAAATTAATAAAGAAATATAATTACAGAATCTTGAAAATTGAAGAAGAAACATTTCAAAATTTAAAATGGAAATTGTATATCTTAGGAAAAAATGATTGAAAAAATAAAAATTGATTATAAAATCTCTGGAACAAAACTAAAAATCCCGTTTAGTTCAATTTGTTCAATTATTAGCAAACCATTTGAAGGAGATATAATTATTGAATATCATCCAATCGATTTTGTTCTTGAATATGTAAGTTTTGAAAAATTTATCAAAAATGTAACAAAAGATAAAACTACTGCTGAAGAATTGGCAAATACAATTTTTCAAAAAGTAAAAAATACAATTAAACCAAGATATTTGAAAGTTTTAGTTGATATAAAAAAATCAGAAGCACATCAACCGACAGAGGTTTGGATTGACACAAATAAATAAATTTATATATAATTAAAATTTAATAATAAAAAGATGGGAATAACAATAATAATCTTGTGGATTCTAGCAACATTTTTTATTGGCTCTATCGCGGGAGTTTTAGGTAAACGATATGGTGTTGTTTATCCAATTGCTTTAGTTTCTGCCCTTGTTGTAATGGCAAATATTTTTGCCAACAAAATTGTTCAATTTGGCTCTTTCACTGTTCCAGCAGGAGTTATAACTTTCTCAATGATTTTCTTCATTACTGATTTAATTTCAGAAAAATGGGGGAAGAAAGAAGCAAAACAGGCAGTCTGGGCGGGTTTCTTTTCTAGTTTAGTTTTAGTTATTTCTGTCTATATTGTGATTCATTGGCAACCAGCAGTTTTTGCAACAGAATTTTCTGAAATGTTTTCAAAGGTTTTAGCACTTACTCCAAGAATTAGTTTAGCTGGTTTTATTGCTTATTTAATTTCTCAACATCATGATATCTGGGCTTTTCATTTTTGGAAAAAGAAAACAAACGGAAAGCATCTTTGGTTAAGAAATAATGCTTCGACAATAGTAAGTCAATTAATAGATTCGGTAGTTTTCATAACAATAGCATTTTATGGAGTATTCCCAATTTGGAATATGATTTTGGGAATGTGGATTGTAAAAGTAATAATTGCTTTAATTGATACCCCTTTTATGTATGGTGCTGTTTGGATGATGGATAAAGTAAAAACGAAAAAATAAACCTCAAAAAAGATTATTTCTATCTTCTTTTTTAGAAAAAAAGAAGCAAAAAAGGGCGGCGGCTCACAAAACAAAGATATACAACAATTTCTATTATTAATTATGGACAGCGTCCCGCCGTCCTAAAGTGTCCTCTTAATTATATAAACGAGAATTTGCAACTTTGATTTTTTGCCTTCGGCATCGTTGCACTAAAAATCAATTTTTACTTCGTAAAAAGAAACTAACAGCGATTAGATGAAATTTGCTCGTCAATGGAAGGGAGACCCCGAATGAGGAAAATATTATGATATTTTATCCAAAATTCCTCACAAACTCAAAAATTTAATGTTCTCACCCTTTTTT
>JAFCDX010000001.1 GCA_017609465.1 Candidatus Woesearchaeota archaeon
ATGAAACAATGGCTACCCATTGGCATATTTATCCTCCAAGTGGATTAGCAGCAGGAACATATTATGGAAATATAACTTATAAGGTGTTTGCAGCATGATAATGAAAAACAATATGAAAATAATTGGAATAATAGTATTTAGCTTATTAGCAATACAATTAGCTAATGCAGCAATAGGGGTAGGATCTCCATTCCCTTCAGAACTTGAATTAAGTCCAGGTGAAAGCGGAAGATTGCAATTTGAAATACAATCAACAGAAAACCAAGGACCAGTAACTTGCACTTATAATTTAGAAAAAAAATTCCTTTATTAGTCGAGTTTGATGAACAAAGTTTACTTATATCTCCAACAGGAAATGTAATAAGAATGCCAGTATATGCAACAATAACTGCGCCTGTGGATTTAGAACCTGGAAAATATACAACAAGTTTTTCTGTTGCTTGTTCTCCATTGGAGCAAGGAGCTCCAGTTGGTGCCTTGGGAAGTTATGGAGGGATCAGTTTTGGAGTAAGTGTTGTAGAGGAAAGGACAAGACCAAACCCATATGTTCCAGAGAAAGAAACCAAACTTAATATGACATTCATAGCAAGTGTTATTTTATTAATCGCTGTATTGTTGATACTAAGTCTATACTTGGTAAGACAAGTATTAAAAAGAAAATAAAATGCAAAGAAAATATATTTTTTTATTTTTTGTATTATTAATTTTAATAATTCCATCTATATATGCGAATATTTTTACTACTGCAGCATCTTTTGAGATTGAAGAATTAAATGAAAGTAAGGAAAACATTACAGGGGATAATGAACAAATCCCTATCACAGGAATGACTGTCATAGGCAATGAAGATGAGGGTTTCTTTATAGATCTGTTAAAAAAAATATTCTCCTTCTTTTCAAATAAAAAACTTTAAATATATTATCAAACAAATAGTTATATGAATAAAGAACAAAAGAGGTTGTTAATATCATTCTTGTGCATCGTATTGGTTTATATAACAATCTTTATATTAATACCTACGGGAAAATTTGTTTTAGTTAAAAGCACTTTTTCTATTGTAAATACAAAGGTTCCGGAATTAACACAAAATATTCCTGATTTGACATGGAAAGAAGACAATAGTTACACAATTAATTTGACAAATTATTTTAATGACACAAATGATATAAATTTCACTACAACAGCAGTCCAAAATATAACAATAACAATTGATAATGATACTAATTTGACAACTTTTAATCCCGATGCTAATTTCAATGGAAACAGAACTTTGACAATTACTGCAACAGACGGTTATGAAAATACTGAAAGTAATTTGTTCAGCTTAATAATAAATCAAATACCAGATGTTAAACAATCCAAATTTGATTCTGGGGATAGTAATACAACAAACTTCTCTAAATATAATCCAATAGAATTACAAAATTTAAACAATGTAACAATTCATAATGCAACGTGGGGAGAAATCAAATTTATAGAAAACTTGAACATAAGCGGGGATGTTGATTTAAATGCTAATATAGAAATAAGTGAAAATTCTATATTTATAAACAGCACTGCATTGCCTAATTTTAATAAAAAAGCAAATTTAACATTATATGGTTTAACATTCACAAACCCGAAAATATTAAGGAATGGGGCAGATTGCCCTAGTGCCATATGCCAAAAGATAAATTATAATAATGGAATATTGAAATTCAATGTTACAGGATTCTCAACTTATTCTGCAGCAGAAACAACTTCAAGTTCACAACAACCTTCAGGAGGAGGAAAAAGAGTATTAGAAAAAGAAGTTGAAGAAGAACTTAAACCAATAAAAAAACCAGGAAAGTTATTTGATGTAAGGATAACCATTCCAAAAAAGTATCTCACGATAGAGCAAGGTAATGAAATCATTGGAGAAATTGTCTTAATAAATTTAAAGCATATTGGTCTGGTAGATGTTATTATAGAATATATGATACAAGACCCGCAAGGAAATATCATTGTAAAGGAATTTGATACAAAAGGAGTTGAATATGAGATATCATATCTCAAAGAAATATTAATACCTGAAAATCTTGAAGATGGGGATTATTTATTTATTGTTAAAGTTAATTATATAGATGATGTTGCTGTTAGTGGATATCCATTTAAAGTAATTAAGAAATCATTGCCTGAAAAAAAACCTTACTTGTTTACAATATTTATAATAATAGCAATTAACCTATCATTAACAATAATATTATATTGTTATTATAAAAAAATTAAAAATCTAATTAAAAAATCAAACAAAATATCTGAAAAAGATTATAAAAAATTCTTAAACAAAAAAAGGAGGTCAAAGAAAAAATGATATATAATATATCAATACCCATAATTATTGAATCTATTTCAGTAATTCTAGCGATTTTTGCACTTTTTATTAATATAAGTTTGATGGCAAAAACAAAGGAAAGATTAAAAAGAGTTGCTATATCTATGATGATAATCATAGCAATTTTTTTGGCGGCAAAGATAACTGATATCCTGAAAATAATTTACGATATAAAGTATATTGAAATAATAAATCCATCTATAGGATTATTATTCATATTGTTCATATTGGGTATGCTATTTAACATAAATAAGATTTTTTCTCATATTCTTAGTAAAAAGAAAAAAAAGCGTTAAATTGGCTGAACTAATATCAACAACAAGTATGTAGTACTAATTTTTATAAAGAAAGATATATAAACAAGAATATATATTTCTTAATAATGAATTTTAACAAAATCTGTAGAGATATAAAAGCGGTGAAAATACAAGGAGCAGAAAACGTGGCAAAAGCTGCGATAAAAGCTTATTCATTAAAACCTACAAAAGCATCAATTAAAAAACTAATTTCTTTAAGACCTACAGAACCTGCATTGAGAAATGCACTGAAATTTGTTGAAAAGGATATGAGAAACATTCCTTTGACAATATCTCATTTTGAAACATCAAAAGACATTATATCAAGTTATGGTCAAAAATTAATAAAAAACAATAATATATTGTATACTCATTGCCATTCTTCAACTGTAATGGAAATATTCAAGGAAGCAAAAGAAAAAAAGAAAAAATTCATTGTGAGAAACACAGAAACAAGACCTTTATTTCAGGGAAGAATAACTTCAAAGGAATTATCAAGATTAAAAATTCCAAACACCCATTATATTGATTCTGCAATGAGACAGGCAATAAAAAAATCAGATATTGTATTCTTGGGAGCTGATGCAATTACAACAGAAGGAAAAGTCATAAACAAAATAGGCTCTGAATTGGCATGTGAGACAGCAGAAAGATTTGATGTTCCTGTTTACATATGCACAAATTCCTGGAAGTTTGATCCAAAAACAGTATTTGGATTTTCTGAAAAAATAGAAGAACGTCCAGAAAGAGAAGTATGGAAAAACTCTCCAAAGAAAACAACAATTGTAAATCCTGCTTTTGAGCAAATAGATCCTGACTTAATAGATGGAATAATCTCTGAATTGGGAATTTTAACTCCTGAGAATTTTCTTACAGAAGTTAAAAAAAGATATCCTTGGATGCTAGAATGAAAAAAGAATTTCCTCTAAAATTTGAAATTGGATTAATGAAATATGTTCCTGATATAATTAAATATAAGAATAATAAAAAACCATTGATAACATTTGATTTGGATAATACATTATTGAATTCCGACAAGGCCCATGTAAAGGCATACCAATATGCGTTAAAAAAATTAAAACAACCAATGTTAAAAGAAAAGGAAATTTACATTCATTTTGGAAAGCCTAAGGATGAAGTTGCAAAGGCAATTGCTCCAAATGCGGACCCAAAGAAATTAACAAGACAACACGATAAATTTTTATGGAAAAAATCACATAAACTCTCAAAAGTAATACCTAATGTAAAATCCACTTTAAAATACTTGAAGAAAAAATATAAGATTGCTGTTATTTCTAATTGCAAACACAAAAGCATCATTAAATTACTAAAAGGGGCAGGATTGAAAAAGGATTACTTTGATTATATTATTGGAGATGATGACGTAAAGCATCCAAAACCCTGTCCTGATGAAATATTTCTTATAGAGAAGCTTTCAAAGCAAGATGTTCTATGCCATATAGGGGATTCTATATATGATATAAAGGCTGCAAAAAAGGCAAAGACAAAAGCAATCGCAATACTGTCAGGACATTACACAATAAAACAATTACAAAATGAAAAACCTTTTAAAATAATAAGATTTATAAAAGAATTAAAAGAGGTTTTATAATGTCAAAAAAAATTGAATGGTATCATGATTTTATAGATAATAGTTATAAACCAAAAAAAACAGACCTAAAAGTTCTTTATTATTTTGAGCCTGCTAAAGGAGTTTCTAAAAATGATGCAATAGGGCGTATAGCTTCAGAAAGTTCAACAGGAACATGGACAACCCTTTATGAAATTCCCCCTAAAATGAAAAAAATAATGGCAACTGCATATAAGATTCATGGAAATTTTGTTCATATTGCTTATCCCTTGGATCTTTGGGAGCCTGGAAATGCACCTCAACTTTTAAGTGGGATTGCAGGAAATATCTTTGGAATGAAAGCCCTTAAGAATTTAAGACTCTTGGATGCAAGCCTTCCACAAGAATATCTAAAACATTTCAAAGGACCAAATCTTGGTATTTCTGGATTAAAAAAATACTTTAAAGTTAATGATAGACCTCTACTCGGTGCAGTTCCAAAACCAAAACTAGGATTTTCTTCAAGCGAACATGCAAGAATAGGTTATGAAACATGGATGGGTGGTTTTGAATTAGTGAAAGATGATGAAAATTTAACATCTCAAAGCTTTAACAAATTTAAAAAACGTGTCGAATTAATGACAAAATTAAGAAATAAAGCAGAAAAAGAAACCGGGGAAGTTAAAGATGCTCTTCTAAATATTACTGCAGAAACAAAAGAAATGGAAAAAAGGGCTAAACTTCTTTATGATAATGGATGGAAGTATGCAATGATTGATGTTGTGGTTACAGGAACAGCTGCTGTTCAAACTCTTAGAAATACGCTTGGAGATTATGGTATGGCTATTCATGCACATAGGGCAATGCATGCTTCTTTTGACAGAAATGAAAAGCATGGAATCTCAATGTGGTTTCTTGCAAAATTAATGAAGATGATTGGTGTTGATGAAATTCATTCCGGAACAGGTGTTGGAAAATTAGTTGGGACAAAACAGGAATTGATGAATATTGCAAATATTCTAAGAGAAAAGAAAGTAAAAGAGGGAAAATATATTCTTGGACAAGATTGGGGGAAAATAAAGCCTGCATTTCCTGTTTCTTCTGGAGGATTACATCCTGGATTAATACCTGATGAATTGGATATTTACGGAAAAGATTTTATGCTTTTAGTTTCGGGAGGCATTCACGGACATCCAGAAGGTCCTAGAGCAGGAGCAAAAGCTGTTAGACAAGCTCTTGAAGCAACAAAGAAAAAAATATCTCTTGAGGAATATGCTGAAACACATAAAGAATTAAATGTTGCATTAAAAAAATGGGGTCGCTTGAAACCTAAGTAATTTCTTTTACTTTTATAGCATCAACAGGACATACATCTTCAGCTTCTTTATTGCATGATATTTCTGTAACCTCTGATTTTTTTACATATGCTTTTCCATCTTCATTTAATTCAAAGTTTTCTGGACAGGAATTCTTACAAGCTCCGCAACCTATGCATGCCTCTTTGTCAATTGTTATTTTGTATTTTGGCATGTAAAATTATTACACAATTAGTTTATAAAATTTATGATAAGTGAATTGTATATTTTATTTTAGCTAAATAGTTTTAAAGAAATTCTAATTAAAAAATAAAATGTCAAATTATATTTTACCGGAAGAATATAAACCTTCGAAAGAATTGATGGAAATCTATAAAGAAAAAGTAAAAGAATTTGATGAAAGAAATAAATGAAAGGAAAATTTATAGTCTTTGAGGGGATTGATGGAAGTGGGACAAGCACCCAAATAAAATTAGTGACTTCTTATTTATTTGATAAAAACAAAAATTATGATGTTTATCTTACAAGAGAACCCACAAGAAACTTTAAAGAGATTAGAGAAAAGTTAAAATCTGGAAAAGATGTAAATCAAAATGCAGAATGGTATGCAAACGCATTTCTAAAAGATAGAAAATATCATGTTAACAATTATATTATACCTATGTTGGAGAAAGGAACTCATGTTTTGTCCGACCGATATAAACATTCTACATTAGCATATCAAAGTACACAGGGAATGGATTTAAATAAATTAATAAAAATGCATGAAGGATTAATAATACCAGACATAACATTTATTTTAGATTGTCCTGTTGAAGATGCATTTGAAAGAAGAAAAAATGAAGGTGCAACAGAAATTTTTGACAGAGACAAAGAATTTCAAGAAAAATTAAGAAAAAAATATTTGGATTTAGTATTTTATTTAGACGAAAAAATTGTTTTAATATGTGCTAAAAGGCATATTGAAGAAGTATTTGAAGATATAAAAGAGAATTTGGATAAAATATTTGATTAAAAAACATTATGAAATTGTCTCCAAGTAACACCTTCAAATCTTCTTATATTTATTAATCCTTTTTTCATTCCTTCATAAAAATGAATTTCAGATAAATTACTTGGATAAAATTTTCCATATATCATTTCTCTTACTCCTGCATTTGTTAATAATTTTGCACATCTATAACAAGGATAATTAGTAACATAAATTGTGGAACCCTCAATAGAATTTCCTTGATACGCTGCTTGAGCCACAATATTTTCTTCTGCATGGACAGCCCTACATATATCTAAATGTTCACCACTTGGTATCCCTCTTATTTCCCTTAAGCAACCAGTATTCTCACAATGTTCAAAACCTTTTGCAGAACCATTATAACCTGTAGCCAATAATCGTTTGTTTTTTGTAGCAACTGCACCAACTTTTCTTCTCATACATGTACTTTTTTTTGCCCAAGTATATGCTTCAGTCATAAATTGTTCTTCGAAAGTTGGTCTTTTTCTCTTTTCGTCATTTCCTTTAAATAAATTATATGCATCAAAAAAAGAATTATATAAATGACTTTTTTCTATATCATCAAAAGGTTCCTCATTCCATATCAAATAATCACATAATTCCAAACAACTTTCTGTTTGCTGGCATAATTCTTTATTACCAAAACCTCTATCTTCATAATCCAATATTTTAAAATCTTCTAATTTATTTGGATCTTTTTCCCTTGCCCTATTTTTAATTCTTAAAAATCTAGTATCCAATGATGCATCTATTCCTATCAAATAAAAATTTTTACTTTTTCTAAGTTCTTCCACTTCTCCAGGATTTCTTATGCCATCTATTAAAATTAAATCTGAATTAATTCCTTTTAAAATATCGTTTGTTCGTTTAGCTAATATTGAAACCCCAAACTCTTCTCTTAAATCATTTCCTATATTTATTAAATTCTCTCTTGTTTTTTCTAAATTTCTTTTTTCAGTTTCTTCTCTTACTCTATCTGATAAAGAAGTATAATGAAAATTATTTCCAGAAATTTTTACACAATTAGATATACTTCCTTTTCCAGAACCTATAGTTCCTGTTAAACCTATTTTTATTTTAGACATTTAACCACAAAGACTTCCACAACCACAAGTTGGACATCCCCCTATAATCCTAAAAGGTTCTCCACATTTTGGGCAGATCTTTCCTTTTTGAGATAATCTTATTCTTTCTTCCTTATTCAAAGAATTATTATTTGATTCCTTTGATTCCTTTGATTCCTTTGTTTCTTTGTTAGTATCAAATATTTTCTTTTTTATCATATTTTGAATTATACCCAATTTTGAAAAAATATCTATTTTTACTTCTTCTGAAACTCCTTTCAATAGATAAATACTTTTGAATGCATCAGGTAAATGAGTAATTTTTTCTCCTGTAAAATCATCTTGGAATTCTCCATGTCCAGGGGGGATCATTTCTAAACGTTCTGCAAATTTTTCTAAATCTGCTGTTCCTTCCCTCAATTGAAAAGAACCATCTATCGCCTTTTCTCTCAACATATATTGTTCATCTCCCATAGCATAATTACTATCAAAGAAAGTTTCTCTTGGAACCCCATTTTCATCAATAGTAATAAATCCAAAAACTTTATTTGTTCCTTTTAAACTTCTCGATATTGGTTGTTCGTAAAGTAAACCAACTCTAATCCTTGGAGGTTCCCATTTATCTATTTTTCCACTTCCTTTAATTTTATTTAAAATTTGTACATCCCTACTTTCATTTCTATAAAATGTTCCTCCTTTACAACCAAGATTCCATAAATCAAAAATGCTTTTTTCAAAGTCTTCCTTTTTGGTTTCCAATGGAAAATTAAATGTCTTACTTACTGCATTATCAGTATATTTTTGAAATGCTGCTTGTGTTTTTATATGTCCTTCTGGACTAATGTCATCTGAAATCATAAATGCATTTTTTATTTTATTTGGAAATGGTTTATCTTGTAATGAAGAAGAACCTTCTTTTATTTCTCTTAAGGCCAAATCAGGGTTTATATCTTCTTCAATCAACATTTCTTCCAAGAAAGAATTAATTACCTCTCTCTTATTACCTTTAGCATCTGTATGGGTATAATATAAATCAAATAAAGGCTCTATTCCTCCGCTACATCCTGCCGCTAAACTTAATGTTCCTGTAGGTGCTATAGTTGTACAAGTTGCATTTCTCATTTTTATCCCTTTATCTTTGTATATACTTTTATCCCAATTTGGGAATACACCTCTTTCTTCTGCGAGCTCTTGTGATTTTTTATGTGATTTTTCTTGTATAAATCCCATAATTTCTTCTGCTAATTTATAAGCTTCTTCAGATTCATAAGGAATACTCAATCTAGAAAGCATATCTGCCCATCCCATAACTCCCAATCCAATCTTTCTATTTGATAAAGTCATATCTCTAATTTCATCAAGAGGGTATTTATTAATATCTATAACATTATCTAAAAAATGAACTGCTCTATTAACAACATCTTCTAACTTAACATAATCAATAAATTTCTTATTACCTTCTATTTTAACAAAGTTTGATAATTTAATAGAACCTAAATTACAAGATTCATAAGGCAACAAAGGCTGTTCTCCACAAGGATTTGTTGATTCAATTTCTCCAATTTCTGGTGTGGGATTGTGTTTATTTATGGTGTCTAAAAAAATAAAACCAGGTTCCCCATTCTCCCAAGAACATTCTACTAAACTTTCTAATATTGATTTGGCATAATAAACAACTTCACCATCCCTAATTTCACCAACTTTTTTGTTATTAAATGTGCAATAGATATTATTATCCTCTTTATAAATAGAAGATACTAACCTTTTATTCATCTCCTTTTGCAATTTAGTGGAAGGAGAACTATCTATCAATTTCAGTTTTTCTTCATATTCTTCTTTAGTAAATACATTTTCTGAATTTAACTTATATTTTTTCCCTTTTATAGGATTCATAGGATAAATAATGTCATCCTTTTTAACCGCCTCCATAAAAGAATCTGTTAATGCAACAGAAAGGTTAAAGTTTGTCAACTCTTCAGGATATTGTTTAATATAAATAAATTCAAATATATCTGGATGATCCACTCTTAATATACCCATATTAGCACCTCTTCTAGTACTACCTTGTTTTATAGTTTCAGTATATCCATTAAACATCCCCCTCATAAAAGAAATTGGTCCAGAAGCAACACCTTTTGTACTTTTAACTTCAGAATTTCTAGATCTTAATTTACTAAAATCATATCCTGTTCCTCCTCCACTTTTATGTACTTTTGCACCATACTTAGCAGATTCACATATGCTCTCTATAGAATCATCAACAGGTAAAACAAAACAAGCACTTAATTGACCCAATTCTCTTCCTGCATTCATTAAGGTAGGGGAATTAGGTAAGAAATAAAAATTAGATAATAATTCATAAAATGACTTTGTAGTTTTTTCTAAATTATCAGGAGAAGCATTATACTTTTTATCTCCTTCTGCAACAGTTGCTGCAACCCTATAAAACATATCATTGATAGTTTCCAATCTTGTTCCATTAACTTCCTTTATTAAATATTTATCATAAATTGTATCTAATTGTGTTGTTGTTATTCTTTCTTCTAAATTATCATTTTTAGCATAATCAGGCAATTCCGAAGAAGGTTTTACAATATCATAAGGTTTTATTCTCTCTTTTTTCATAACAAACCAATAAGAATTAAATTTTTATTTAAACATTTATTAAATCCATATTAGATAATACAAAGGAACCATTATAAAATATATATATTGGTATATAAAAATCTTATAAATGTCCAAGATTATTATAAATTCATGATTACAAAGAACTTAAAGAATTCAATAGAAAGATTAAGCAATTCAATAAAGAATATAGAAAATGAGGATTTGGATAAAAAACAGCTCACAAGTAAAAGCTTATACAGCTACAAGGAAAGAAAACTGCAATATTACCTTAATTCAATAGAATCAAACCTAAATACTTTAAGAGAAAATATTCCCAAATTAAAAGATTATTCAAAATATGACAGAAGCAATGAAAAATACTATTTGAGAATAACTGATTTAATGAGTGATATTGAAACATTATACAAAAATAAGCAACTTCAAAAAATAAGGGGTTATTTGCAGGAATTATATGAGAATATTAATTTCATAAATATTCCAAGAACAAGCCTTAGTTTCAAAAAACCAAAAAATCTTCCTGAAGAAATTAAGGAAGAAATAATGGCAGATGTCAATGAAATTGAAAAATGCTTCAAGTTTGGATGTTACAGAAGCGCTACAATAATATGCGGAAGAATCTTGGAAACAGTATTACATAGAAAATATTATGAATTAACAAATAATGACTTGCTTGAAAAAGCTCCTGGAATTGGTCTTGGAAAATTGGTTGCAAGAATTTCAGAAGAGAACATTAAATTTGACCCTGGTTTAACTCAACAAATTCATCTTATAAATCAAATGAGAATTTTTTCTGTTCACAAGAAAAAGGAAGTTTTCTATCCTTCTGAATCCCAAACCCAGGCAATAGTCCTTTACACTCTAGATGTTATTGAAAAGTTATTCAGATAAATTTATAAATAAATATTCTTGAAAATATATATGTTATTGGAGTTTTTGAAAAACAAGAAGAAGTATATTGTTTTTTTTATATTTCTGATAATATTATATCTATCTTTTCTTATTGTAAAACCTTTTATCAACACATTGTTGTTAAGTGTTGTTTTGGTGTACTTGTTTTATCCAATTTACAAGAGATTGTTAAAGAGAATCAAAAACAAAACAGCAACTTCAATAATATCAACAGTATTAATTATTTTAATTGTGTTAATCCCTTTTCTTTTTGCAATAAGATCTATATCAATAGATGCACTTAATTTATATCAGACAATCTCCATTGATGAAGTCATTAATACCTTCAAGGAATTTCTTGGAAATAATCCAGAATTATTCGGTTATATAACAACAGTTGCAAAAGCTGCTTCGGGATTCATATTAAATATATTCTCAAACTTAATAAAAAACATTCCGATAATACTTCTTAATTCTATAGTATTAATATTCTCAACATTTTACTTGTTCAAGGAAGGAGAGAACTTAATTAAAAAAATAAAAAACTCAAAGATATTTGATAAAAAACAAATGGAAGAAATAATAAAAAGAACAAATGGAACTTTCAAAGCAATAATTCATGGAAGTTTGTTAACTGGTATAATAGAAGGTTTTCTTGTTGCATTAAGCTTTTTGATATTTGGAATCCCTAATCCTGTTTTCTGGGGATTGATTGCAGTTCTTCTTGTTATGCTTCCTGGAATAGGAGCAACATTGTTATGGGTTCCTGCAGCAATATGGCTATTATACAAAGGGAAAATTGTATCTGCTATTTTAATGGCAGCTTTTAATGCACTATTGGTAAGCGGGCTTGTTGAAAGTTCAGTAAGGCCAAAGTTTATTGGAAAAAGAACAAATCTTCATCCATTGACAGTATTAATAGGAATATTAGGGGGTATTCAAGTATTTGGATTCATTGGGATAATAACAGGACCAATAATACTTTCATTACTAACTATTTTATACAAAGCATATGTAGATTAAAATGAGACTTAAAATAAAAGAGGTGAACATAAGCTCGGGCGGGCCTTTGATAGCTATTCTCAATATTGATGATGCTAATAAATTAGATCTTCATGCATTAGACAGAATAAAAATAAAAAAAGGGAAAAAATCTCAGATAGTTGCTATAGATATAACAGATGACAAAAGAACATTGAAAACAGGACACATTGGTTTGTTTGAAGAAGTTCTTGACAAGTTAAAGATAAAAAGAAATCAGGCTGTTGAAATATTTGCTGAACCAAAGCCAAGGTCAATAGAATTTATAAGAAAAAAACTTGATGGAGAAAGCCTTTCAAAAGTTGAAATAGACAACATAATAAAAGATATTGTTGATAATAAATTAACAGAGGTGGAAATAACTTATTTTGTTTCTGCATGCTTTACCTATGGATTAACTATATATGAATCTGCCTATTTAACTGAAGCTATAGCAGAAAATGGAAAGTTACTGAAATTCAACAAATATCCTATATTAGATAAGCATTCTGTTGGAGGAATACCAAATAATAGAACAACAATGATTATTGTTCCAATAATTGCTGCTGCAGGTTATTACATTCCTAAGACAAGCACAAGGAGCATTACTTCTGTATCCGGAACTGCAGACACAATGGATGTTCTTGCAAAAGTTGCACATACAAAAGAAAAAATAATGTCTATTGTTAAAAAAACTCACGGATGTATTGTATGGGGGGGTGCCCTTGACATGGCTACTGCAGATGATAAATTAATAAAGATTGAGAAAGTTTTATCTCTTGACCCAGAAGGAATTTTACTGGCAAGCATATTAGCAAAAAAATACGCTGCTGGAACAACTCATTTGATACTGGATATACCTTATGGAAAAGGTTCAAAGATAGAAGACAAGAAAAAAGCAAAGAAACTAAAAAGAAATTTCAAGCATTTGGGGAAATTGTTAGGTATGGAAGTAAAAGTAATATTAACAGACGGAAGACAACCAATAGGAAATGGGATAGGTCCTGCATTAGAGGCAAGAGATGTTCTTTTAACATTGCAAAATAGAGGTCCTGTTGATTTAAAGAAAAAATCTTTGAAGATGGCAGAGTTATTGTTAAAATCTGTTGGAGTTAAAAATGCAAAGAAAAAAGTTAATGGCATTTTGAAATCAGGACTGGCTTACAAAAAAATGATGGAGATAATAAAAGAGCAAAATGGTAATTCAAAAATAACTCCTGAAAAAATAAAAATAGGAAAATACAAACACGATGTTAAAGCAAACAAGAAAGGAACTATAAAAGAAATTTTTAATAGGGATTTAGTTAAGATTGCAAAAGCAGCAGGTGCTCCAAAAGACAAAGGTGCTGGTATTTATGTTAATGCAAAATTAAGAAAGAAAGTTAAGAAAAATGAAATATTATATACTATCTATGCTGAAAGCAAGAATAAATTACAGGATGCTGTTAAAATTAGTAATAACTCCAAAGTAATAAACATAGATGGTGATTTAACCAAAACCTTTATATATTAAATTCGTATCTTTTTATTAACTCATATTCAAAATATGGAAAAAAGAGGAAACGTGAGGTGTAAAATTAATGAACAATAAGATATTGAATTCTATTTTAATAACGACATTACTAGTTTTAAGTGTTTACTTTGTTAGCAGTATTAGTGAAGGAACTTTTGGAAATGATGGAATTGCGTATAATACTACACAAACTGCCTATCCTAGTGTAAATTTTGATACAAATTATACACAAGGTGGAGCAGGTATTATCTTAAACATATCTATAAATAATACAGATGGTATTAATGGGGAGATAACAAATATTACATTTGCATTTAGTAAAGGTATTGGAGATGGTTTGTTTAATGTAACTGATTGGGCAACAAATATATCTGGTATTATGAACACTACATATAAAAGAGAACTTTATAATTTTAGTATAAATTTTACAAATGACTATAGTTGGAGATTGGATAATGCATCTGGAAATGGAATATTAAATAATAGTGTTATGTTTACATGGATTAATATAACTGCTAATGCTACAGCTGAAACAACTGGAACATTAACAATAATAACATACAATGGATCAGGATATAATGCAGGCAGTGCTACATTTACGATGGGTGTAGATGGATTAGGTCCAAGAATAAGTTCAATCCAAGCAACAACTTCAGAAACATCTATAGATATGTCATGGGGGGGAAACACTAATAATACAGAACCAACCTTAGATGGAACAAATAACAACATATCTATATCTGCAATAATAACAGATGCAAACCTAAATGCAAGTAACAGATTATATAATGTAAGTTTGTGGTGGAATGAAACAAATAACACGGGTGGCCCAGCATCAATAGGAAGTGATCATCAAATAAATATGACAACATCATGTACAACGCCGTCAAGTGGTTGTTTATTTAGTGCAACATTACCTAAATTTAGCGATGGAACAAAAGTATCTTTTATAATAGTTGCAACAGATGATTTCCAACAAACAACAAATGTAACAAATGTACTAAGGGCATTTAACTTAACCATAGATAGTACAGATCCAGGAGTACCAGTAATAACAACACCTGATGAAAAGTTACTAGAACACAGAACTTATTCAATAAGTTGTTCAGGAGACAATAGAACTATATTAGAAGATGTAGACACAGGAACAACAATCTGCGACAGTCAAAGTCCAGGTACATGTACAGGTGATTGGAATTCAGGAAACCAAGGAACTAAAGAATTTAGATGTACAAACTACGATGCAGCAGGAAATACAAAACAAACAACTACTGAAGTAATCGTATATTCAACATCCACAACTAGTGGTGGAGGAGGAACTACAAGTGGAACAACAGAACCATCAGAAACAGTTGATATATCATCAACACCACAAAATGTAGAAACTTCAACAGGGGATACAAGCATCTTTACATATGGTACAAAAGAACATACATTAACAATAGATTCTTTAACAAGTGATTCTGTAACAGTAACTATAGATAATAAAATAACAGAAACAATAGGAAAAAAACAATCCAAAGAAGTAGATATAGATGGTGATGGTAATAATGATATTAAATTAACATTAAATGCAGTAAGATTAAATAAGGCAGATATAACAATTGAAAAACTAGCAGGAGCAACACCTGAACCACAAGAACAAACAGAAGTAACAGGAAAAAGCTTAGCATGGTTATGGTGGTTACTAGGAATTGTAGTAATTGGTGTAGTAATATACTTAGTAGTAATGCAACAAAAAAAGAAGAAATAATTTTTCTTTTTTCTTTTCTTAATTTTTAATAAACTTTTTATATTTAATCACTAATTCTTATTTATGCAACCAAAAATACTTATAGGATGTCCAACCTCAAACTATAAAGAATACTGTTTTGAAGAATATCTAAAAAGTATTAATAACTTAACTTATAATAATTTCGATATATTATTAGTGGATAATTCTAAAAAAGACGACTATTATAACAAAATCAAAGACAAAATACCAACAATAAGAGATAAATGGTTTGAAAATGCTAGAGATAGAATAATTCATAGCAGAAATATATTGAGGGAAAAAATTTTAAGAGAAAATTATGATTATTTCTTATCATTGGAACAAGATGTAATACCTCCAAAAGATGTGATTGAAAGATTATTAAAACACAACAAAAAAATAATTGGGGGGGTTTATTTTAAATTAGGAAGCTTTAATGAATTAATTCCTTTAGTATGGTTAAATATAGACCAAAGATATAGTAGAAGAGCAATTTTAGATGAAATCAATGGAGATTTATTGGAAGTTGCTACTTGTGGACTAGGATGCATATTAATCCATAAATCTGTATTAGAAAAGGTAAAATTCAGATATCTAAAGGAAAAAAAGGCTTTTGATGATGTATGGTTTTGTGAGGACGCGAGAGAAAATGGTTTTAAAGTATATTGTGATACTAGTATTAAATGCAAACATATGATAAAAGGAATGGATTGGAGTAAAATAAAAAAATAATCGCCGTGGGCAGGATTCGAACCTGCACGTCCCGAAGGACACCAGCTTTCTTTACCTGGCTCAAGGATCGCCTTATTCGAGGTTCGCCTTACTCAAAGTAATCTGGCGCAATACCAGGTTATGCGACCACGGCATAGAATAGAACAAAAATATTAATTTATAAAATTATCTAAAATACACCAATCAAATTATAAACAAATTTATCAACAACTTTTAACAAGTCTTCATATGATTTTGCTTCCAAAATAACACACCATTTATTATTCTCATCAGTATAAATTTTATTCTCATCATCGATTAATAATTTAAATACTGGTGCTTCTCTTGTTGCATCAGAACAATCTTTTTTTGGAACTCCTTTTGCTTCTAATTCGGGTGTTAAAGAAGTGACAGCTGCCTTTGTTGGAATACCATATATAATAACATCCACTTTAAATCCGTCTTTATCTACAACAGAACCTGCAGTAACCCTATTAATGTTCATAACAGCCAAAGTAGATATTTTGTTGGATTCTGAAGGCAAATTAGGATCTTGGGTTATATAATAAGTTGTGTTTTTTCCATTAGAATACAATATTCTGTCTCTAATGTTTTCAAAAGGAATATCTTCTACATCCATTGGACTATTTCTCATATTAATGTAATATTTTAATTCCTTCCCTCCTCTTGTTAAATAAACATAAACTCTGTGAAATGTCAAATCAATACCGGGTTTTTTAA
Source organism: Candidatus Woesearchaeota archaeon (assembly GCA_017609465.1). GTDB lineage: Archaea > Nanobdellota > Nanobdellia > SCGC-AAA011-G17 > JAFCDX01 > JAFCDX01. The sequence continues at coordinate 16,869 of JAFCDX010000001.1, forward strand.
CAACTTCAAAATCAAAACTTCCTTCAGGACCTTCATATGTGTAAGTTTTTCCTTCTTCAAGATAATTTTTAAAATAAAGAAATCCTCCTGTAAATGTTGATACTAATACTAAAAATACTATTATTGATGTTAAATGTTGTTTTTTCATATTCTTAATAACCAATATATTAATTTATAAACATATCTCAATTGGTATTCTTGAGAACCTTCTATAACAAGGCATTTATCTTCTATATAAATATTTTCCTTTTCATTATATTTAAACATTATGGAACTATCTTCACTGCAATTTATTAAAGGTATGTTTGGACAATCTTCTTCTTCATAACAGGCCAAAACAGGCCTTGTGTTTGTAGATTTAAACAAAGTCATGCTCTCCTGCAATACAAATGATTCTTGCTCAAATTCTTGTGGATTATATGCAACATATATCTTGTTATTTATGGGAAAATTCACTAATTCAATATCTTCAACTTCTCTTGGATTATATCTAAAACTTAATTCTTTTCCATTAATGTTTGATATCCAATAATCCCCTTTATTATAAAAAATGTGGCCATCATATTCTACTTTATTATCCCCTTTTGTTTGATACACATTTAACAATGACAAAAGCATTATAGAAATTATAAAAATTCCAAACAAGGATGTTAAAAATCTTTTGTTTTTAAACAAAGGAGTCTTTTTCATAATTTTATGGAAATATCATCAAATAAAAAACTTATGGTTTTAAAGAAAAAAAGAAAAAAAGAAAAAGAGGTGAAAAATTAACTTACAGTTATTTCACTTAATTCTAAGCTGGAACCTGTTACTGTAGCTGATTGTTTAGCTGGTAAGCTTCCTCCAAGTGCTACTGCTCCTCTTTGAGTGTCTTCAGCATTGTAACCTGCTACAATCAATGCGACATTGTTTCCATTGTCCATCAATTTCAATATAGCTTCACCCATTGTGAAACCACTATTACATGCAGGCCATGAAGTGCTTGCACCCATTAATTGAGCTGTAAGTCCATTAGCACATGGTCCACCAACCAAAATAACATCTTGTGCTGCTACGTCACTAACTTCACTTTCCAATACAGGTGTTACTGTTCCTATTTGTCCTCCAGCTACTGCTTCTGATGCTGCAATTCTAACATCTGCAGTTGCTGCTTCTGATGGATAATGTATTGTTAAATCTCCATCATCTTTTGTGTATACTTCAACATAAGTACCATACTCTGTTCTTGCCATGTAATTGTATTGTGAATCGTCATCTTTTTGTTCTAAACTAAATACACTATTAGCTACGTTACTTTGTATAGCACTTGACCCAGCACTTTCCCACTGAATTTCATCATCCGTGGAATCATATGTAAATGATATATTAAACCAATCCAACTGTACTTCATCTTCTACTCCGTCATCTTCTTCCCCAAACTGCATACTACAATTTCCATTTTCATTAATCCTATATGAATCTGGAGTTCCTGGATTTGTAGCTGTCTTGTTTGTAAAGGTTATATTTCCTTTGTTTAATGTAAACCAATATGGCCCACTATCTTGTATTGTTGTAAAATTTATATTAGAGTATGTTGCTGCAGCACCTGCATCCAAATTTATATTAAACCCTAATACCAAATCTCCGTGAATATCTGCAAATGTTGTTGTTGCTCCATCTGTATAACCCAAATCAGAAAATACTTCTCCTGTATCAATAATCTTAAATGATGTCTGGTTTTCTGAAGTATCAATATCTGTTATCTCTACTATATGTGAAACATCGTCAAAACTATACAAGAATCTTGTACCCTTTAAATTCTTTGGTGAAACTCCTTCACCTACAGATCTATTTGTAATATTTTCGTTATTAAATACAGCCATTAAATGTTTTCTATCTTTTCCCCACTCAAATCTATTTGTTGCATTTAAGAAACAGATTACTTCGTTATCTAATAAATCTCCTTCTCTGTTTTGTGCAGTTAGATAAATTTTATCACTTGTAATATCTATTTTAATTTCTTCTTTATCTGTTTCAATAATATCATTGAATACTATTTTAAATGCTCCAAACACTGGGTCTTCCAATGATTCTCCTTTAGCTACCCATGTATTATCTTCTGGTGTATATGATACTATTATATATTTTAACCCTGGAACATCTTTTGTAACATTACCTGATATAAATACTTCTGTACCATCTATATCTTCATTATTGACCTGTACTTCCTTACCATCTTCTAATGTAACTTTATGTGCTCCTATGTTAACTTCACACATATCCTGTCCTGCCCCTGTTTCGTGAACAGCAGTAACATCTGTAATACCAATTATAGTACCATCTGCCATAGTTTTTGTAGTCCCTTTGTCAATCTGGTAAGTTGAACCACCGTATTCAATAATACATTTTGTTTCTGATTCATCTACATCTATGATTGTAACTCCACCTTTTGTTGAACCTTGAACCAAAGTCGCAGTTACATCTCCTGCTAATAATGTAAGTTGATCAACAGTTCCATAAGATGAGTTAGACATTGAAGCATCTACTATTGTCCAATCTCTTCCTAAAATGTTTAATACTGTGTTTTCTAAATCAGCTGCATCTTTTACTTTTACTTTAGAACCTGTAATCTTTAATGTATAGTTCCATGCATAAGTATTAGATGTTAAATATAAATAGTCTCCTGCTGGGTCTCCTTCTCTGTCTCCAGAGGTATCTCTATCAAATTTCCATACTAATGTAGAATTACCAAAGTCAATACTTTGAGTATAATCATGTTCATCTGTATTTGTTCCTTCGTCATCATTGAATGTTTGGTCTGCCAGTAAGTCTAATTCTCTATCTGTTACTGAAGCATCTACTTCTCTTATACCTGCTCCAGAGTTTTCATTTAAGTTAAACTTATCTCCACCTTTTTCTACCATATAACTGTCTCCAGAAATTGTTGTTACTGAAGCTGTAGCTGGTAGATCAGCTGCAATGTCTGCTGCTGCAACATCGTCTGCACCACCTGCTGCTGTACCAACAACAACTGTTGCATCTTTAAACGATGCTGGATAGTCATCTAAGTTAATACTTACTGCCAATGCTCCTGTCAATGTAGATCCCATCATAGCAGCTCCTGCTCCTAATGCTGCTACCTTTCTCATTGTTTTTTTTGCTTTTGTCGCAAAACTTTGCATTTTTATTTAAACACCTCCAATGTGTTTCATTTTATTTTTGTTTTTTGTTAGGTAATTAGTTAGGTAATTAGATAAATGCGTATAGAATAATAGATAGTATAATCTATCGCCGGCTTTTATTCTACCTAACATAGCATTTAAAATAAATATTTCATTTATAAATATTTATATACTATATAATATAAAAAATCACTAATTCTTTAAAATTTTGATAATACAAGGCCCATAAATAAAATGCTACGCTAAAATAAATAAAAGAGATATAAACTATAACTTTTAACTACTTTAGCATAATAAAACTTGTAAATTATAAAAAGAATTTTCTCTTTTTATTGTAAAAGGGCCTGAACTTGTTAATTCAGCATTTTCTTGACATGTATTAATGGACAAACACTCCTCATTTAAGTGCTTTAAAGTTAATTTATATCTCTGTTTTGGAATAGTATTATCTATCATTTTAGGAATATTTTCATTAAGAAAGTCACAGGCATCATTTCCGCATATATTTTCATTATTGCAACACGAAACCATTACATCTTCAATATCATTGTCTTCACAAACATGAGTTTTTACTAAAGCGCTTTGTAAATTGCTTGCCTGTGTTGTTAATTTAATGTCAACACTTGAATCAGAACTTGGTGATATCAAGAATTTTAACAAAAATATCAAGCTTAAAGTAATTAAAATAACTAGAATTACAAGTCCCAGCATTTCTGTTTGTCCTTTTTTCATTTTAAATAATTTCTAATAATCTCTCTCTTCTTAAAAACAATATATCTTTTATAATTCCTTTAGCTTCTTCTAAATCAATATCTTTGCCATAATAATTTATTTTATTCCTAATTCGCCTAAATTTATCAAAATCAACAGAAAAGGATTTGTTATTACATATATAATCTAAAAAGGCACAAAAACATTCATGATTGTAAATTTTAAATCCTTTACTAATAGCTAAAGCTTTTAATATTTCTCTTAAAGACTCATACACAATACTTATTTTTGTAGATGAAGTTACTTCATCGATATCTAATCTCTCATTAACTTTCAATCTTTTTTCACTTGATTTTATAAGAGATTCTATCAATTCATCATCTCTTCTGGTTTCTTTTACAATTTTTTTTTCATTACATTCATTCCAATTCATTATTTTAACACTCCCTGTATCAAATATCCATTTAGTATATTTAATTTAAGATTTTTATTCTTTATTTTATTTAAGGATTCAAAAAAAAATAATTGAATTTCCCTATTATATTTATGTTCATATTTATTTAAGTTAATTTCCTTTTTATTCTTAACAAAGATTGCCATGTCAATGTCAGAATCTTTTTTGGTTTCTAATTTTGCCAAAGATCCAAACAACATTAAAGTAGGATTATTAAAATATGTGTTTAAATAATCAATAAAGTCTTTTAGTTTTATTTTCCAATAAATTCTTGATAAATCCCTAAGGATATCACTTTCTCTGTTAGCTCTGAATAATAAATAACCTTTGTCCTGTTTCTTTTTAAGAATACTTTCTTTTTCAAACTTTTTTAAAATTCTTGACGAGGTTGGTGCAGATATCCCTATAATTCTAGAATACTCTCTAACACTAATTTCCCTATAATTGTCCTCTATAAAAGGACTTAAATTGTTAAATATTTTTAACATATGTAAAATATACTTAACAATTATTTATAAATCTATCGGTAAGCCTCTAATTTTAATTGTCCAAGATAATATTTATCTTCATGAGGATAATATAATGATACAGGAGTGTAAATCACTTCCCTATCAGTATAATCTTTTTTTGGATTGTCATAAATTGTAAAAGTGTTGCATTCTCTTTTTTTGTCAAGATGATTTAAAGTGCATTCTTCATCCTCTGTTTCAGGATAAACTTTTTTAATTGTTATAGTATAAAAACCAAAATCTCCTTTATCTTTAAAAGCAATCAACTTCAATGCATCAACGCAATCCAAGTCATCATTCAAGTAAGAGCATTTTATTTCCGGCATATTTGAAAAGGTTCCTATCATGTTGTAAAATTTGTTTAATCTATCCTGTTCGTCAATCTTGTTTATAGAATATTGGTTATATTTGTAAAAACCCATCAGTCCTATGCTTAACAAAATTAAGAATACAAAGATTACCAATATAGTTTCATTTATCTGAACTTGTCCTTTTTTCTTCATTTTTAAAATAATGGCTCACAGTTTTGTTCTATTAAGTTCTTGTTTTGTTCTTCTAATTTCTCCTTTAACTCAAATATTCTCTCATAATCTTTTTCTTCTATGGATCTTTTTAACAATGATGAAGTTCTTTTTAATGAATCATAATTGCACGAAGGTTTTAATGAGAACATCATATCTGCCTTTTCTTCATAAATTTCTGTCATCAATTCAAACTTGTTCAATGATCTTTCAAGCATGCATTCATAATTATCTGTAAACATAGCGCCATACATCATTGAAGTTCCAAAATAAGGATATTCTTTCCCGTCAATTTTTAAAAACCCGTATTTCTTTGGAGGTATTGATATTCCTTTGTTGGAATCATAAAAATAAATAACATTTTCTTCATTAACATCAGAATCCCTTAACTTTATGTTAAATTTTCTTGGGAATCTTAATTCTTTAACAAAATTCTCGCTATCAGAATCATAGATAACATAATATGTTCTGTCATTTGTTGTTAAATAAAAGAAATTTGCAATTCTAAAAGGAAAATTCCATGTCTGCATCCATAATTGAATTTTGCTTGTCTGCATTTTTTCTGGTGCAAAAACAAATTCATCAGACAATGATTTTGAAATAAAATTTCCAATTGCAATATCGTTGCATGAAACTGTTATTTGTTTATTCATTATCAAGTTTATTTCTGTTTCAGTATCAATGCTTGATTTTCTTAAACCGTATAATGAATTGTAAACTCCTGAAGTTAATTCAGCATTTTCTTTTTTTGTCTGCAAGTCAATATATTTAACAGCAAACATTACAAAAAAACCTAGTATTATTGCGCCTGCAACTATGACAAATATCCAGTTAAATTGTCCTTGTGCTTTATTATTTTCCATTTTTTAAAATTTTATGTGTATAAATATACACAATTCTTATGAAATTTCAACATAATCCCCTTTGTTCTCTGCCCTAAAACTCAAAGAATTTCCTTGAGGTAATATGCATAATGTTCCTTGCTTAACATCAATGTTTTCTATCTTTAATGGCTCTACATCATCTTCTGTTAATATGAAAACATTTTCTTCTGGATTCTCATTGTGTCTTAATTCTATTATTCTCCTGCTTGTTTCATCTTCAATAACTCTAAAATTGGGGTCGTTTCCTACAAAACATAACTGCCTCAAACCGCAAGATGAAGGGATGTTTAATCTTCTTGAGCTTTCAGGTCCAAGATGGTAAACCTTTCCTATTTCTGTTTCCAAGGATGTTTTTAATTTCCCTGATTCAACTTCGCAAAATAAATTAGTTACTTTTGGAATAAGCAAAAATCCAAAATAAAGAATAAATGCCATAACAATAAGTGCAAAAATGTAAAAAAATATTTGTCTAGTTTGTGCAGATTTCATTTTAAGCATGGAATACGTGTATCATTAAATTATTGCTTGCATCCATACACATTATGTAATAAGTTTGTCCTTCCTTATATAATGCATCATGTTCTTTAGAATCTGTGTTCATTAATATTCCGTCTCCGAATGTGAACTCATCTTCACTGTACTCGCAAGTTGCCTCTTCATTTAATATTACTTTGAGATGTGCTGGAGTGTAAGTATCATCTCTATAAATTCTTTTTACATACGGTCTTTCAACATCTCTTTCCATTAATATGCTTGTGCTTCCATTGACCATGTTTCCTCCATAATCAATACATATTACTGTGAAATTATAAGGATTTTCACTTCTTACAGGGCTTAATACTTGCTTGTGAACTGTTGCATTTGTTTCTGCAAATTCTATCATTGAATTTACATTCATGTTCCCTTCTCCTCTTCCATCATAATAACAATAAGCTTTCCCATCCAATGTAGCACCGTTTGATGTTCCAACTTCCAATGTAAAGTTCCTTGAGTGTATTGTTCCTGAAGGTTCTATGTAATCAAGTTCTAATGGAACTGAACCTCTTAACGTTAATTTGAAGCTATCACTGTTAACATTCCTGTCATTTTCTTCAACACCTGGCTTGTCCTTGCATCTTACAAAGAATGTGTTTAATACTTGGTCGATTATTGGAGTCATGGTTGTTTCACATTCAAATAATCCTACTTCATTAATATTAATATTATTGCATGTCAATTCATTTTCCATTTCCTCATATTCCTTGTCTGAAGTTGACCATTTACATTCTGCTGGTTCATTAACATACACAGTAACATCAGTCTGGTTTATTCCATATTGCACATAAGATCCTGAAGCAATGCTAGAACCTTCTATTACAGGAGGGGTTGTATCTGGTCCTTCTTTTATGCTGAATGTTATTGTGTAAGGTCTTTCATTTACATTTTCCAATGAATCCTGGCATTTTACGAATACAGTATAATCCCCCCCTGGAATAATTTCTAATTTTCCTTCTTCATTTAATTGAACCTGATTAGGGAAAGTTGTCAATGATAAATGGTCATATGAAAATAGACTTGCTCCAAAATAAGTTTCCATTTCATCAAATGAAACATCCTCCAAATCCATTTTACATTGTGCTGGTTCATTTGTTGTTATTGCTAATGGGAATATAGTAAATGCGTCTAACTCATCATTATATCTGTAACCTGTTGGTGTGTTTACTGTATTGTATTGTGTCAATGCTTCATCCCATTTTTTTATTATAGGTGAATTAGTATCATAAGGATTTTGTGTTACACAAGATTCATTTCCAGTGCCTTCATTTATCAAAGCACATGCCTGTCCAAATGACTTACATGCATATTCTGAACATAATTTATTTTCTCTTTCATCTGAATTTTCAGGATTACATTCTTCACAATCCAATGATCCTGTAGGTGCTTGCCATGATTCGCATGTTGTTGTTATTGTAACAGTTTCTGTTTCTGCAAAAAAAGCATCAACCAATGCAAGTGATGAATATAAAGATAAGAAATGATTGACTACTTGTGAAAATTGTCCAAGTCCTGGTGCACATATATGTTTTCTTAAACCTGTATTAGAAACAGAAACCCCTGGAATAATTAATTCTTTACCTACCTCCAAACTTTTAGCTCCTTCTTCACTTATATCATTAGCTCTTAAAATATCTTGTGTTTCAACACCATATTCTTCAGCAAGTTTTGATGGATATTCTCCTTGTTCTAATTTATGTTTTATGGATTCTGTCCCTCCACAAATATTTCCTAAATCAATACTTGGGAATAAGAATCCTAAAGCTTGTTGCCATTCTTTATCTTTCTTTGTCTTATCATAAAAAGAACCTATAGATCCTTCTCCAAAACCTTTTGCACCTGCTTTGATTTTAGCCCATAATTTTGCATCTTCTGAAGCTTTTCCTAATCCATCTGGTATTCCATAAACACCATGTATTACTGCCCTTCCTAAATAACCAACTAATGCTGTGCTCATTACTTCTTTCATCTGATCTAATTGTTTTTCATCAGAAGCTGATTCTCCTGAACCTCCAAAATCATCAAGATCATTAAAGGTTATTTCTCCAGGATCTCCCCCACGCATTGCATCTTTTAAACGTGTAGGAATATCTGCATCAACTTTAAGCCCTCTTAATATTCCATCATTTTTTGTTCCTTCCATATTAAAGTGTGCACCACAATCTCCAAGAGTTCTACAGTTATTCATTTGTTTTACAATATAATCATGATCAAGACAATCACAACCAGAAATACATTCTGTTCCTTTTCCTATCTCTTGTATTAAACCAAATGTAGCTTCTTCAGTGGTTTCTCCAAATAAATCATTAATACCAACAACTTTTCCTCCGCCTGCAAGATATTTTGATAATCCTCCAACCCTATAAGTAACCACACAAACAGAATCTGCTGCTGAACACTCTCCAGAAGGTTCATCTTCCCAAAATTTGCTTCCAGGAGGAACAAAAGGCTTACAACCATTATTAGTCCATGTACAATCTCTTAAATCAGTATTTTCGCAATCAATTCTATTATTCTGTCCAGTACAATCTTCCCACCTGTTTGCACGGCATGCAGCCTCCATATAATCCTCTCCTTTTATTTCAACAGTATCAGATATACAAAATTCTTCCCTAAAGTCTTTACAAGATTCAACTCTTATTTTATTATTAATACACAAACCCCTATAATATCTTGAACCAGGAACATCTTTTCCAAAACCAATGTATTTGGAGTCATATTCACACCAGCTTTCTCCTGTTTTAATTTCTTCTCCTTCTGATTTCCAAGTGCTTAATTTTCCTGAATTCTTATCCAAGAATTTCAAGTCATAATCTGCTTTACAGCTTAAATCAAGACATTCATATTCTCCATTTTCATTCTTTCCACAAGTTGTCTGCTCATTAACATAATCACAATTTTCTGCAACGTCTTCTGGATTTCCTGCTGAATCAAACCAATAAACATCATCACTTCCAGGAAGACATCCTTTTTTATGTTGAGGAACAACATCACATATCAAGTTTTGGTCTGAACAATATCTGTTTTTAAAGAATCCAGTACCACTCAAGTCAGTTCCTGTTTTTAATTCACAATTTGCTCTTGTTGTATATGTGCAAGTATCAGAACTTGTTACACAACACCCTTTGTCAGAACTTCTTGCCAAAGTAACACATTCTGCCTCATCCTTAATGTTTTCCTTGAACACCATCTCCAAATCAGGATAATTGGAAGTTTCCTTTTTACATCTTGTTTGAGTAACCAATGAAGCTTCATTACCAATTATACAACATCCAACCTGGCATTGAGGCAATTCTTCAGGTGAACCTTCTCCAAATGAGGTTTGCTCCTGTTCTGCGCATGTTGCCAAAGGCATATTCTCATAACATCTTCCATCTTCAAGACTGAAACAAGTTCCCGGCTTACAAAAAGATGTAAATGCACAGTTAGTCGGAGCGCTCTTTCCTTCTGATGAACATTCAGAGCTGTCAACATACTGGCAAGTATTTCCATCAATAGTTCTCTCACAACATACAGGCTCTGCATTAACAAAATTAATTAAAAATAATAATGCAATTCCAATTAATAATAATCTTTTCATCCAGTTTCACCTTCTATTGCAAATTGAAAAATATAATCTGAGTTTCTTTCATTTAATACATATATTTTATCAGGATATTCCTTTTGATCAACAAATATTTCAACTTCTCCTCTGTTAGCAATCATATAAGGTACACTTAAAAAAACACCATTGTTTGCTTCTTCATTAACTATATCATAAGTTGTATCTAATAATTTTCCCAAAGGATGGTCAATCAATTCAGAGAAATCCTTTAATTCTACTCTTTTATCCCCTCTTTTCAAAGCAACAGGATAACTTACTTCCACAAAAACACCATTTTCTCTTATATCAACACTAGATTCAAATTCAGCATCTTCAATATCAGGAAAGAAATTTAATAATTGTTCTGACATACTTTCAACATCAACACATGAAGGAACTTCTGAATTCAAGTAATCTTCAATTTCTTTTTCAACTTCATTCTCAAAAACCATGTTATTCAAACATTCAGGAGCATTTGGAATATTATAACATAAATAATTTACCCTATAACCATTATGCATTCTATAATTTTCAGGATTTATAGTTCCACCCTGCTTCCCAATTAACTCAGAAACCTCTTCTAATTTCTCCTGAGTGCATGCTTTTGCCTCTCTTTCAATAACATCTATTTTATTACCCAAGTAACTTTGAGGATCAATTCCTATCCCAGCCTGTCTTAAAGCGAATATAAGTATTACAACAATCACTATCACCAATCCAATTATCATAAAAGTAGTTACTTGTCCTCTTTTTTTCATACATTATCTTAAGAAAGTTAATTTATAAAATTTTTGTTTTATACATGAACAACATGCAAAGGCATATCATTTCCAAAGGAATCTCTGCATTGGATGTAATAATTTGACAAGCCCCAATCAGCATAAAATTCATTGTCCACTTTGCTCATTTCTGTTCCTTCTGAGTCAAAACTGAAATCAGAATCAGAGTATTTGCAGGTAACCTCATTTAAATCCTTTATAATTATTTTTAATTTATTAAAAGAACTGTCATATAACACTTTCTCTAATACTGGCGCTGTATTATCAATGCTTCCATAAACGCTTATTGAACCTGTAGCTATATTTCCTGCAACATCAACACATCTCACATAATAAGTGTTAATCCCTTCATTAACAATTAAATCAGGTTGTGAATGCAACGCACTATGAGAATTGAAAAACTCATCCTGCATACAGCCTTCTGTATCGCATATACTGCTGTAAGAGCATACTGCATTTCCTGTTTCTGCACCACCAGATGTTTTTGCTTCAAGAGTAATTTCATTTGTGAAACAATTCAATTTTCCTTCTGAATCTGTTCTGCATCTGTCTGACAATACATTTACAGAATCCAAATTAAGAGGCTGTGTTTTTGTAATTGTATATTGAACAGGACTATTAACATTTCCTGAATTATCCTTGCATGAAACATAAAATATATTTGCTCCATCCTGAATTCCTGGAAGAACCCCTTCACATTTTTGCATTTCCAAGTTTGATGAAGGGGTAGCACAAACAAACCTGTTTGTCATTTGTTCATAAATTATATTTTCATTGCTCCATTTACAACCAGCATCAGCATTTCTTTCATCCACCAATTCATTTACATACAATCCTACATTAACCTCTTCATTAAAGCTTGCAACATACCAGTTGTTTTTTGGGTCAAATTTCTCTATTATCGGTGGCGTCAAGTCTGGTGCTTCATTTATTGTGAACTTTATTACATAATCTACAATGCTTTCCATTCCACTTATTGCATTCTCGCATTTTACATGATATCTATGTGTTTTTCCATCTTCCAAATTATATAATGTTATATTATGTTTATAACCTGATCTTCCATTACTAAAACTATTGGAATATACTGGATTTTGAACATCAAACTCATCTCCTTCTTCATAATAACATCTTGATAATAATGGATCACCATATTCATTTACTGTTGCAATACCAAAACTAACTTTAGTGTATTCTTTTATTGTTCCTAATATTTCATAGCCTTGAACTCCATTGGATTTTATTCCGCATGTTCCTGAATAGCATTCAACATCCAATGCACCATTATCTGGTTTTATTAATGGAGGTATTTGGTCTTCTTCTGAAGCTGGAATACATACTGGTCCTTGTGAAGAATCTCTTATGTATTGGCAACCTGTTCCCAATGAATTACAAGTATATTCATTACACTCATAACCTTCAATTATTTCCCCATTCTTGTCAGGAAGTAATCCCCCTTCAGATATAGAAGTGTGGCACATTTCACAGTTTTCAGAGCCTGTTGGAGGTCTCCATTTTTGACATGAAGTTGAAACAGTTGTTATGTCATGTTCTGTTAAAATTTCTAAAATTATATTTACTACAATATAAATTGTTACTGCTATTGCTATTGCAGACAATACAACTCCAAAAGTACTCATCGCACCAAGTCCTGTTGGACCAAATGCTGTACTCATGCCTTCAATAAAACCAGGACCAAAATTAGGTATTAATGCACCCACAAAATTTTCAACAAAAACTACAGCAGGAGCATTAGCCGCAGTCCACCACGCAAGACTTTGTATTATCCCATAACCATATAAAGTTGTTAAAGTAACACCTAATGTTCCTAAAGCAAAAGTAAAATCAGCATCATTGATTAATTGATCCATCCACTCTGGTTTTTCAAAATATTCTATATAACCCCCAACACCAGAATATTTAAAATCATCACAATTTCCTGTAAGACCCTCATAAATATATCTAAGACATTTTTCACCATGGGTTTTTCCACAATTTCTTCTAAAACCCTTATATGAGAAATCACAAGCTACATTATAATCAGCACCACAATCTCCCATTGCTTTGCACAAAGAATTTGTGTTAATTAAAAACCCACTACTTAATGCTTCTTCGTTTTCAACTATTTCCCAATCTTCTCCAGGCTCTTTTTCCCAAGCAACTTGCGTAACTACTTCTGCTGCCATACATTCACCCACATCATCATCAGAATAACCAGGAGGATTTAATGGAATGCATCTGTCTGCAATCCAACCACAATCTCCCAAGTCAGGATTTTCACATTCTTCTTTATTATAAAAATAACAATTATCATACCTATTATCTTTGCAATAACTAGTTCCCATAACGGTTCCTGTTTCAGGGTCTGTAACATCAGTATACATGCAAACTTGTTCCCTATAATCATCACAAGGATATGCAATCTCTTCCCCTAAAACACATTCGTGTCTATAGTGAATAGAACCAGGAAGATCTTTTCCAGGACCTGTAGCACTTTGATAAGAACACCATGATTCACCATGCAGTCTTTCACTTCTCATATCATCCATAAAAGGATTTTGCCAAATATCACTACAAGTTATATCTCTACAAACATATTCTTCTTCATCACCATTTCCATTTTGATCATTAATATCTGTAGCACACAATTCCCTGAACTCTTCACATTCTTGTGCCATCTCTTCCTGATTTCCGCATGAATCATACCAATATAAATTATCTTCATCAACTAATCCGCATGCCTTATAAGAATGTTTTTCACAATCAGAATCATCCAACTGAGAACAATATCTATTATTATTAAAATCTCCCTGTATATTATCACATTGTTCTCTTGTAGTATAAGTAAATGAACCATCCCTAACACAACAACCTTTGTCTGCTTTAACGCATTCATAAGTGCAGGTATTTTTATTATTTATATTTGATTTAAAGTTATCAGAACCCATATCAGTACATTGTGCTTCTGTAGATAAAACACAATTAGTGCCTAAAACACAACATCCTTGAGAACATTCTTGAACTTGTGAAAGAGGCCTGTCAAACCATTGTCCTCCTTCTCCTTCGCATGTTGCTTTAGGAACATTAGAAGAGCATTCATTATCAAGATAACAAGTTCCTAATTTACAAAAAGTGGTATCTGAACAAGACAAAACATTTGGAGTAAAAACACTCGTAGAACAAGGATTGTTTGAAGTAGGAGCTTGGCAATATTCATCTCCCACCTGTTCACAACAGCCAACAGCACTTACAGGTTCTGCACTCAATAAATAAACAGTAAAACTAGTCAAAATTATCAATGTTATTTGGAATATTGCCTTAAATTTATTCATGCTCTCTCACACCTTTTATTGCAAATTGAAATTCATAATTCGAATCTTTTTGTTTTACCTTGTATATTGTATCCGGATAAACCTTGTAAACATAAATAACATATTCGTTTCCATTAGTCAATGTATAACCTACAGGGTCAAAAACACCCAAGTTAGATTCAGATTCCAAAATATCCTTAACAGCATCCTGTATCAAACCAAGGGGAATATCAAGTTTTGAATCAAAATTCTCTACACTTAATCTTACACCTTTCCTTTCTAATGTCAAAGGATAAGTTACATTAAATAAAACATTTTCATCATTAATATTTATATCAAAATCAAATTCACCTACATTAATATCATATGCGTTATCATCTCTAAAGGAATTTACGTCAATGCATGACTGCAATCTTTCAAACAAGTATCCATAAAGTTCATCTTCCAGTTGTTTTTCAGTAAGCATATGATTCTCGCACATTTCAGATTCAGGAATTTGGAAACATAAATAAGAAATCTTGTTATCTTTGAATAATATATAATCAACAGGATCAAAATTTCCTCCTTGTTTTCCCAATAATATTAAAGCAGGTCTTGTTTCCTCTTCAACGCATTGTTTTATATGCCTATCAATGGATTCAATTTTATTATTAAGAATGTTTCTTGTAGCCTGCTCCCCCAATATAGATTCATAGATAGAATTCTTGAAAAAGAATAAAACTATGATAGCAATTATTATCACCAATCCAATTATCATAAAAGTAGTTACTTGCCCTCTTTTTTCCATATATTATCTTAAGAAAGTTAATTTATAAAATTTTTTATTCATTGGAAACTCTTGGAGCTAATAAAAAAGATAAATTCATCTTGTCTTTTATTAAATATTCCACTTTTAATGGATAATCTTTGTCAAAAGACAATAAAACACTGTCAGTCAATCTAGAACCTTTCATCATTTTTTTCAAATACTCTATGGAATATTTTGACTGCGCTTCACCAGTATTTGTTATAACATTTACATCATTTCCTGGTTCTAATTCAACATTTGCCATGCTGAAATTCCCCTCTGTTGTAAGCATGAATTTATTGTCCTTTAAAGCAATATTAACAGAATCAGAAACAATTCCCATGTCCTCTATAGCTTCATTGAAAAGAATGTTGTTTACTTCAAGTCTTATGGGGAAATTCAAATCAGGAACCTTTTGCTCATTATCCTGTATGCTTATCAATGAAAGATTGAAGTTTCTTGTTGTTTCCCCTTTAATTGTTACTTTTAGTTTATTATCTTCTGTTTCCAAAATTAAAGTATCGCTTGGCTTTGCCCTTTTTAATATATTTTTTAAATTTTCAAGATTTACTGCAATTTCATCATCATCAGATTCATATTCAGAAAAAACAGTGTTTAACAAATTAAAAACAACCATTGCTACATTCGCAGGATCCATTGCAACTAGTTCTATCTTGTCCTTTTTTACCTTTAACTTAACTTCGCTAACTAATTCAGATATTATTGAAATAGGCTCTTTCAAATATCTTGGCTCGTTTAATACTAATTTCATTTTCCTCTAACTTAAGATTTCTAAAATAAACTAGTATAAATATATTGTGATGATTTAAAATATATTATCATGAACCCCCAAGATATGAAGGTACCATAGGACTTATATAAGGCCATACATAAGGTGCTATAACAACTAATGTAGATATTATTATTGTATGGGTCCAATGCTCTGCCATTCCTCTCGCAGCTAAACCCCCACCCCTTATTGCAGAAGAAGTCGCATGCATTTTAATATTTAATATGATACCAATAGCAATCCTTACTGCCAAAGGACTTCCTATCAATGGAATCCCTGAATCAATCAAGCCAGTTATATTAAGAAAATATTCTGTGTTCATTGTAGCAAACAATGCGATTATCATTACACCCACTGCATGAAGACCGTGTCCAAACCAATGGCTCCCCCTGAAATTCAAATCTCCATGTATAAGAATCAATTCATACAAACCTAATACCACCCCCATCACAAAAACTGGAATTAATATCAATTCAGCCATATATAAATTAAATAAATTTTATATTTAAATGTTTCTAATAATCTCTCCATCTGTAAGAGCATTTAGTACATTCAAAAAATCTTGTTTCAGGCTCATCAGAGCTTCTTGTTTGTTGTAACCAATAATATGCTTCCTTATTCCCACACTTGGGACATTCTTCCTTTGTCTTTGGAAGAGACATTTTTCTTTTTTGCTTTATTTCAATGTCTTTTTTTACTTTAGCCTCTTCCTTTATAACAGCCTCTCTATCTTTAGAAACATATCCACAAGAGCACACTAGCTTTGTGGTTCTAGGGCCCTGCTCAGGTACAAGTATACTTCCACAACGCGGACAAAATTGAATTTTTCTTACCTCACTATTAAGTTGAATAAATCAACTGCTAATATCTTTACCCATCCAAACCAAGGTAATCTTATATAAGCTTTTCCATATATTTTTTCTTCAGATATATTCAACTCATCCTGTCTAGAATCTCTGTTATTATCCCCTTTTGTCTGATATGTGCCATCTTCATTTATTTCAACAACTCTATGAATAATAGGATAAGGCAAAGAACCCTTAAACACTATTATATCACCAACTTCAATATTCCCATAACCATGCAAGGCTACAATATCCCCTTTATTAAATCCATTTTCTAATGGAAAATTGTCAAATTCCTCTTTAGTTATATCATTATCCAAATACCATTCTTTGTTTTCTTCCCACCATTCATCAAAATCCATAGAATTATGCTCCATACTTCCAGAAACAACAGCAACTATTGGGAAGTGTGTTGCAAATAACAACCCCAACCCCGGGTATAATAAATATTTTACTATCAGAAATGCCAATATTAAATTAACCAAAAATGAAGCAAAACTGTCTTCATGCCAAATGAAATTCCATGTTCTTTTCAATGTTTTCTTAAAACTCATTTTTGAAAATAGATATATTATGTATTAAAAGCTTTTTGTTTTACTATTTTGTATTTGATAAATCTTTATTAATAGTTATATTAGTAATTATCCATGTATTTTGAATTCAAGAATTTGGAAAGAAAAAAAGAGATAATCTCGTTGAGAAATTTTTTTATTAAAGCAAAATTTGAATTATCCAAGATATGATGAATGGGTTCAAAGAACAGAATCTGAATTAAATGAAGGATATAAAATGTAATGATGTCATTTAGTGAAGGTATACTTGTTGGAGATCTAATATACCAGCTACATAAGGAAATTTCAAATTTATTAGAACTCAAAAATATAAGGATTCATCCTTCTATAAGAAACAGATATTTTGCATTTTTTATGCTAAAACAAATAGAGAAAGAAAATAGCGGAGAATACATAGGTATAATAGGGGTGTAAGAAGTGACCAAAATAATATGATAAATCTTTTATTAAAGTGGGTATACTTTAACAGAAAAATTACATTTATATGATATGATCATAATCTTGATTTCATATTCTTCAAGGATTTAGAACAAAGGTCTTAAGCTTGCATCTTTCATAACTTCTTTTATCTGTGATTTTTTCCATCCTTTCATTTTTAATGAATATTCAATGTCTTTCTTGGAAACCCCCTGATTTACTTTCATCTTAACATAATTTTTTAATCTTTCCATACTTATCTCATGCTCGATGTCTTTTTCAGACCATCCTGTTTTTTGAAGTTCTGATTTTATGACTTTTAATGGAACTTTGTTTTTCAATGATTTTTCAATATATTTTTGCATCTTTTCAAAATTAACTGGCCTTATTTTAACTGATTTTGAAACTAATGGTTTTAATGCGCTTTCTTGATTGGTTTCTGGCTTGCTTGTAGATGTTACACCTGCAATCGTTCCTTCATTGTCTTTGCTCTGCACATTTCCTGTCACACTTGGGGCCCTTGCATTTTTTCTTCTCACAAATATTACAATAATAATTATTGCAGTAATTACAAACACTATTCCTGCAACGGTTCCAACCCCCATTAATATCTTGCTCGTGCTAGAACCAAATCCTAATCCTGAACCACCTTCAACACCAGTGTTCACTGCAGAAACACAAGGTTCTGAGCAACATAATGCAGAATCTGAACTTGATAAGACAGTCTCTTCACAATCCATTGAAGTTCCACACAAATAACCTCCTTGAATAGCGCAGCTACAATCAGGATCTCCATTTAAACAATCTTGTTTACAGAAATCTCCTGCTTGACATGTCGCAGTCTGTTTTATTTCACAAGTTTGATTAGTTTCAGGGGTGTAAATTGGATTATCACATTCATTTGCATCAATACATACTCTTGTTTGAACTCCATTTACACAATCTGTCCAATTACCACAATTCCATTTAGGGGTGCATCCAGATATAACTTGAACATTTAATTCATTACTGTCAACAGTTGCACCATAAGGATCTTCTACACTAAACATTATAGTTTCATTTCCAGTCTCATTTGAATATAATTTCACATCCCCATCATCTTCTATTTCAACAATTACTGTTTCATTTCCATGAACTTCATATATTAATTCATGATCATCAGGATCATCAAAATAATCATTTAAATCAAGAGTATAATTTACATTAAGCTCCACAGTTATATTCTCTATTAAGTCTGTTAATATAGGTGGGGAATTAAACATATCTAATAAAGAAGTGGAATTCATATAATTTTTATTAGTTCCGTCATCAGCACTAACTCTACACGTCCAATCCCCTACAATCGTCTTACTTACTGTTTTTTCAACTGCATTACATATTTTTCCTGTGGACCAAGAATCTCCTGTACATGACATTGAACCTGTTCCTCCACTTTCAAAATCAATACTATCATTTTTAGCCCAAAATTCATAACTTACAGTAACAGAACTGGATGTTTCTTCTGTGATTTTTGCAGAACAATTAAGTCCATCCTCTCTGAGAAAATCAGAAGAACCATTGCTATTTCTAAAATAAACATTTTCTATTATTGGTTTTTGTGTATCATCTGGAATTTCTAAAACTTCGAAAGTAGTATAACTTTCATCTATTACATCAGAACCATACCATAATTTCAATGTTAATTTGTAAGTATCTGCATTATCAAAAGTAGATAAATTAGAAAAAGTAGAGATACTAACATCTACAGACCCATGAGCATCACCAATATCAAAAGCTTCGCCAGTTTGATCTTCCCATGCCCAATTTCCATCAGCATCATTATAATCCAAATCAAGGGTCGTTGATTTTCCAGCTTCTTCTACAAAGGTTTTTAATGTAATTGTATCTGATTGTTTTAATGAGGGGGTAGAATCTTCAATTAATATACTCACATTAGACAAAGCAGGAATTGCATCATCTTTATTAAAAGATAAAGAAACAGTTCCTGTTAATTGTTGTGTTTCATCAATATTGTCTGGACTTAAAGTTCCAACCACTACATTTCCAGTATAATCTGGGTTCATAAACAAGAATAGAAAAAATGCCATTAAAAAGAACACAATTACAAGAACTTTCACGTCTGAATTCTTTTTAATCTCACTCACCTCTAAAATTTAGATTGTATTTTTATTTATAAATTTTAGTATTTTACAATTTTCCTGCTTCTTTCTTAAGATCAACTAATTTTTTATTAATAGAATTAATCGTATTTAATAATATTTTTTTGGGGTCTTTTTTTGATTCTATTACAAAGACAGGGTTTGAAACAACAGGATGCTCAAGGCTGTAACCAGCTACATTTACATTGGAATTCTCCCATAATTCTTTCCTTAACAAATTACATAAAGTATGGTCTTCCCCAACGATCTCGAATTTAAGCTTATTTTTGTCCTGTTGCAATACATTGATTTCCATAAATTTTCACCATATAATGCTATTTTAAATCTTTCGTTTTTTCTTTTAAGTCTTTTATCCTTATGTTTGGATTTCTGAAATCTATCTTTTGTTTATCTGAAAACAATTTTCTGTATTTATCTATTAAGGATATACCCAAATATTTTCCTATCTTCTTTGCCTGTACGAAAGTGGGTTTTTTTCTTCCTTCTTCAATATCCTGCATTTCCCTAACGCTTTCTCCAATTTCCCTTGCAAGATTTCCTGTAGATATTCCCTTTCTTTCTCTTACATTCTTAATCAAATCATAATAATTTGGAATTATCATTTCATTATATTCTTCTTTTTCAAGCTTTGATATTTTTTCTTCAACTTTATCTGGTTTTACCTCTATTACATTTTCTCCTTTACTACACTCTTCACACAAATTAGTTATAGTTCCATTTAAAATATATTTCTTTGTTTGTTTTTCCTTATTGCATGAATTACATATTTCCATTTTCTAGGATCTCAATAAGTTCTGCAACATCGACAAAACCTTCTTTCTTTATTTCATTGTTTATTATTATTGTTGGGGACTTGCTAACTTTATAATAATTTTTTATTAAATCTATGGTAGTTTCGTTATGTTCTCTATCAATTGAAAAAACCCTTATATTAATATCCTCTCTTTTAACAAAATTATCCAGAACATATCCCTGTCTTTCTGAATCCAAATCCCCTATATCATAAAAGAATAAGATTATTGTTTGGTTTGAATCACACTCTTTCTTAAAATCCAGAAAGTTAAAATATGTTCTTAATTCCAATAAAAAATATTTTGTTTTTAGAAACATATACTCATCTTTTTCAAAAAGTTTTTTTCTGTCATATTCTGAGAGTCTTTGCCCAACTTTGTAAAGATCAAGGGACATTGAAGATAATCTCTTATCTATCAAGTCGCAATCATAAGTGTTAAAGGATTCAAAAAACTCTTCATTTATTAAAATACTCAAAATGTCAAGGCTATTTTCATTAAGGTCTCCTGCAACATTGTCTGTCCTTAAATCATCCCATATCTTTCCCACATAAAAACCAAACAACAGGAGTCCAACTACTATAATTAATGCAGTTATAAAAATGTCTTTCCTTACTTTTTTTACCATTTTCTCTTAGCCCCTCCCATTTCCAAAATTAAGGCATGGAACCATTGAACGCTAGTTATAATTGGGTAAAAGAAAAGATATATAATAGTAACTATTGAATATATTCTTTTTTCATTATAATATTTGTGGGCCTTAAGATATACATAAAAACCAAATACAAGACTAATAAATACAGGGATATAAATTCTAACATCTATTGATAATATAAATTCTCCAACATCAGGGATTTCCGGAATTGAAAATATGTCTGTGCCCAAAGTTATTAATTTATAACTCCAATCATATACAACATCAAAAAGCCTGTATATAAGCATTACAAAAGAGAAAAGAACCAGGAACATAGACAATACAGAAACAGGAAATAAAAACAATCCCAATATCCCATAATTTTTGTTAAATAATAAACTTTTATGTTTTATCATACTTGTTATAAAACCCCTATACCATCTTACTCTTTGTTTCCAAAAATCAGAAAATTTCCTTGGTACATGAGTGTAATTTAAAGAGGATGGTTCCATAACAACATCGTACCCTTTTCTTATAATTCTTAATGCTATTTCAAAATCCTCTGTAAGGTTTTTCTCATCAAAACCTCCAAGCTTTTTAACAAGATTTGTTTTATAAGCGCTCAATACTCCGTTTGTTATGTTAAGAACCCTTATCTTTGACATAAGTTTCCTTGTAAAGTTTGTTATTATATATTCAAATTTCTGCATTTTTTCAAGGGAACTTTTGGGTTCATCCACTAATATGCTACTTATAACAGAACCTACCTTTTTATCTGAAAAATGATCAACGAGTTTTTTAAATGAATCTCTTGAAACTCTGGAATCTGCGTCAACCCTCGCAAATAAATCTGTATCTACATATTTTAAACCCGTATTCATAGATACAGCTGCATTCCCTCCCCTTTCTTTTCTTTGAACTAGTTTAACATTATCAAACTCCTTTACAACTTCCGCTGTATTGTCCGAACTGCAATCATCAACTACAATGATTTTTAATTTATCCACGGGATAATCTAAACTTAAAATGGAATTTAATGTTTTCCCAATATTTTTCTCTTCATTATACGCAGGAACAATTATTGAAACACTAGGATATTCTTCTAACTTTCTTGTTTTTTTCTCTTTCATATAAAAAACTATTATCCAAAATACCGATAAGTATAAAAATACAAATGAAATTATCCATACATAATATTCAAACATTTTTAACACACTATCTTATAAACAAAATCATGCTTTTCAAAACATGAAAGATTATCATATTTTAATTCTTCAATCCCGTTAAATCTCTTAAACTTATCCGAGAAAAATATGTATTTTATGTTATTTTTCTTATATAATCTCAATGCCATTTCCGAAGACTCAAGATTTATCATTGCATCAGATTCCAATAATCTTAACGCCGGTCTTGGAGCCAGAAAGAAATTAGTGTCATAAAAATTTTTCTTTCCACTGAAATAATTTATTGAATGTCCTTCATAAAGGCTTCCAAATATAACATCTTCTCCCTCGGAATCCTCTTTAATCCACTTTAAGGCATCTACTTCATTCTGTGTTATCGTATTTTCCAATTGCACTTGCGCAATATCCATAGAGGGATAAAAAGATAAAAGTAT
The DNA here is from genome assembly GCA_017609465.1 of Candidatus Woesearchaeota archaeon. Taxonomy (GTDB): domain Archaea; phylum Nanobdellota; class Nanobdellia; order SCGC-AAA011-G17; family JAFCDX01; genus JAFCDX01. The sequence continues at coordinate 39,929 of JAFCDX010000001.1, forward strand.
TATTGCAAAGAACAAGCCAGTAAAGAAATATGATTTATATTTCTCCAACTTTGTTATTTTTAAATATTTTACAAAAATTGTTATCGCAAGAGATGCAAACACAGAAGTTAAAATCCCGATAAACATAAGGGAAGTGTAAAAATCAAGAACATTAAAACTAAGAAATATAGATATTATTAACAACAAGGAACTCATCATATATACAATATCTAATTTTACCTTTCTAAATCCGTAATAAATTCCTGGAATACCAAGTATTATTGTTATATAACCCAAACCCAGTATTAAACTAAATATATTCAACTGGTTAAAAGTATTAACATATAATGATTCAGGGATATTTCTCCACAATATTTCAATTCCATATAACATAATTGCCTCATAAAAAATCATTAGATTTATTATTATTGCAATCAGAAAAGATATTAACGCAAGTTTTATTTCGTTTTTTCTTATGTTCTTATCTTCAGTGTATTTAACCAACAGATAAAGTAGCAATGCTAATGAAAATATTATTGAAAAAGGATGAAGTATTGATAAAAATATGAATAACAATAAGAATTGTATTAAGAATCTTCTGTTTTTAATATTCATAAAACAATAAATCAAGTATAAAATAAGAGGGATAACCAGATTATAAATTGATATTTTATTTATCGTTTCTCTGATTATTAATGGGATAAAACCCGATATAAAAGCAGCAAATAGGGCTGATTTTTCATCTTTTACCAAAAACTTTGAAAGGATATAAACCAATATAACCGTAAGAGACATTAATAATTGTGGAATTATTTTCAGGTAAAACGGTATGAAAGAAAAAATTATTAAAAAATAATGGAATATCCAATTAAACAACACAGGCCTCCCCCCATAGCTAAGCTCATCATAAGTCATAGGAAAAATATTCTCTTTGATATGCTCTATATTTTTCAAGTGAAAATATGAAGTATCATCTGAAAATGGTGCAACTGAGAAAGAAAAATATAATCTAAATAACAAAACTACAAAAAATAAGATCATCAAATAAATATTATTCCTTTTCATTTTTTAATTTTAGATTGTCTTCAACAACATCAAAGTATTCAAAAAATTTAGGAGTCAATTTCAACAATCTTGTACGTCCGCTTTTCTCTGATGTTATAAAACCTTCTTCTTTTAGTATTTTAATATGATCGTATGCTTTATTACCCCTTATCTTTATCACTTCAGACTGCAAAACTGGATTTTTGTAAGCTACAATAGCAAGAGTTTCCTGAGTAGGCCTGTCTAATTCAGTATCAGATAATAAGTTATCGGTAAGATGTAGATATTCCTTTCTAACATTTAACTTCCATTTTCCTTCATGATTTAAAATATCCAATGAAGAACCTCTTGTTTCATAATCTTTTTTTAAATTTTCAAGGGTTTCTTTTATGAATTCCTCTGATTTTATTCCTGTCATATTAGAGATATCGCTAACAGACAAAAACTTACCTGTTATAAATAATATAGCCTCTATTTTATTCTTGTCTTCCATAATCTAAGATAAAGAATTAAGTATAAAAATCTAACTATTAAATTATTTATAAACAGGCTCCGTTTGAGCATCCATTCTCACATAATTCAAACCTATAATTCCATATAACATTATTTCCTGTACCTTTATTATAATCACAGTAATATTCTTTTACATATTTGCTTGTTTTTCCTGTATCTTTGTTTGATTTTTCAAAGCATATATCTGTTTTATCATCATAAGAGACTCCTTTAGAATCTACCCCATAAACAGTTCCCTTTGAAAAAATGTCAACACCCTCATCAGTATCTACACAAGTTGAAGTGCTTACTTGCTTTCCTGTAACGCTTCCAAAAAATCCAGAATACGCAAATACAGATAGAACTAATATGATTAATATTCCTATTAATATCTCTTTATTATCCATTTTAAATTAATAGTTTAAGAACTTATAAAACTTTCTAAAGAAAATAAAAAATAAAAAATTTATAAGCATGCTCCGTTTGAACAGCCCTCGTCGCAAAGTACCATTTCAGATTTCCATCCAGATTCTGTCATTTTATCACATCTATATTCTTTAAGGTAACTTGAATCCTCTACAGAACAATAATCTACCATTGGACCGAAATCTTGTCCATTGTTAGAAGTTCCACTTACGCTACCTTTTACATATACATTTCCACCGTCAGTATCTGTACACTGCCATGTGGTTGCCTTTCCTGTTGTTCCTGAAAAAACACCTGTTGAGAATAAGACTGCTACAACAAGCAATACTACAAGCCCTATAATAACCATATCTTTGTTATCCATATTAATAATTTAAACTTACTTTTATATATAAACTTTTCTAAATAAGGTTTATAGACAAGCTCCTGCTCTGCAACCATTTTCACAAAATACTCTGTTTCTTTTGTAACCCGATGCAATATAAGGATCGCAAGTGTATTCAATTACCCATTTTCCATTATCCTTGTAATCTAGGGAACAAAAATCTTCATCATTAAAAAATTCTCTTTTAGATGAACCATCCACTGTTATATATCCTTTAATTTTTGATTGTTCAGCAAGACTAGGATTTGAGTCAGAATCAAAACATCCATGAGATATTTGTTTTCCAGTAATATCACTAAAGAAACCTGCATAAGATAACACACCAATTGCAAACACAAGAATTATTCCTATAAAAATATTTTTTGAATTCATAAACAAGCACCATCCTTACATCCATTTTCACAGTAAACAAGTTCAGACTTCCAGTTTTCTGTTGTAGTTATATCACATTTGTATTCCTTCAAATAATCTGGTCTTGAGTTATCACAATAATCTATTTTTGGTTCTAAATCTCTCCTACAATTATCTGTAACAAAATTTACTCTTCCTTTAACATAAATATTTCCTTGATCTGTGTCTTCACAAGAAGCAGAACAAAAACCACTTACTTTTCCAGTTACCCATACAAATGCACCTGAAGTATAAAACAATGAAAAGAATAATACTACAACAAGAACAATGAACAGCTTCCTGTTTACTCCATGAATATTAACCATACAATATTAAATTAATTTTTATATTTAAATATTTCTATCTTATTGGATATCTCAAAAGTGCTGCAATTCCACCCAAATCCTGCAATTGTTTCCCCTCTCTTGTTTCTGTAGAAATAATTCTTACTTCTGTTCTGAATTTGTCTGCTTCGTTTTCAAGATTTTCTATTTCTTTGTCATCCATTGAATCAGACAATAATAAAATGTCAACTGCACCCAATTCTAATGCTTTAATAGTTTCTTCTCTTCCATAAGTTATTTTAGCTTCTTCTTTTGCAAATGTTTCAAAAAATTTCTGCATTATTTGTTTTTCAAGTGCAATTTCTTCTTCTGCTAAAAGCTCTTGTGATTTGTCAACCAATTCATTTAACCCAAATTCTCCTGTATAAGATAAATCCTTTACACCAATTATTTTATTTTTTAATTGATTGTTAAGATAATTTCCGTCAATAAACATTTCTTTTGTTGGACCTGGACCCCCTATTATTATTCCCTTTAAATCAGGGTTATTCAGAAATTCCTTGTTTGCTGCCTCTCCTATTCTCTTGAAAAATTCATGTGTTGCTTCTTCTCTTAATCTTGCGTAACGTTGTTGTGATTGGCCTCCTTTTGTTGTTTTTCCTGGAACTCCTGAAGTCATGTGGAATAATTCCTCTATGTTTGTTCCTTTTAATAGTCCTATATTTCCTTCTCTTCTATCAAGAACTATCAAACCAAAAACTTCCTTTACTTCAATTAGTTCCTTTAAAGGTTCTAATAAAAATGTCTGGTCGCATCTGTAAATTCTCAGATTTAAAGGTTCTGGAGGCTCAACACTAAATACTTTTATATCCACTTTGCTTTCTTTGTCAGAAATGTCTCCTGAGAATACTGCAAGGCCATTTTCAGGTGTTTTCTTAAAAGTTCTTAGATGTTGTATCATTTTTTCAATAGAATCAATTACTTTTGTTCTTGTATTCTTATCCTTAATGTTTTCTGCAGTTCCTTGTTCTTGTGCCAAATGCTGTATTATTTTGATAATATCATATCCAGGGGGAATATAAACAGAAACCAATTCAGTATGTCTTCCTTTTACTTTCTCCAATTCCATAATGAATCTTCTTAATTTGTGTCTTTCTTTTATGTTCATTTTATTAAGAAATTCAATGTATATTTAAAATTAATTATTGGGAGATTCCCTGAAAGAAATCCAAAAATCTATTCCATGTAGATGTACTTACACAATATTCTCCTTTGCAAATATTACTTTCACATTCAAAATCATTTTCACATTGTTCTTCCTCAGCTTTTTGGTCTAATACATCTCCGGAGACATCACAATATTTTCCTTCAAATCTTATCCCTATATTTATACAACTATTATCATAAAAACACCCATCACATATTTCCTTTAAATTACTATTATATTCTTCTTCTGTAACTATATCTTGTGTGCTCTCTTGAGTATTTGTGTTATCATCATCTCCATTACCACCATTACCCCCAGAACTTCTGCAAAATCCATCTTCACAAAAATATCCTGCTCCACAAGGAGGATCACATTCTTCTAATTCTTCTTCAACTTCATCGTTTTGAGACTCGCTTGTTGGTGTTGCTATTGATTCTGAACTACTTGGTGTTGAATTATCATATGAAGAATAACCGCTTTCCGAATTATCCGAGATATACTTATCTACCTTATCATCTACAGAATCATCCCTACATCCCGATATAAAGAAAACAATTACTAAAATTAATATAACATATTTTATTTTCATTTTAACCAAAAATATTTCTAAACCATGCTAAAAATTTTCTCCATGCACCTGAACTTACACATTCTCCATCAACACAAAGATTGCTTTGACATTCAAAATTATTTATACAATAAGAACCTTCTCCTTTTTGAGTATACATCTCTCCACTTAAAGAACAATATCTTCTTCCTAATTTAGTACCAACATTTAAGCATTTTTTATTATAAACACATCCATTACATTCTCTTTTCATATATTCTATTTCTGTTATTGTTTCGGAGGTATCTCCCCCTTGGGTTATATTTGTTTTTTCTGTTGTAGTTTGAGTTATATTCTCTTCAGAAGCAGTTATATTCACTTCTTCTGTAGTTGTAATAATTACTTCTTGTAATTTTGGACATCCTTTAATATAAACATCTGCAGTTGCTGGATTTTGTAAAGAAGTTATTTTTAAATCTCCATCATCTTTTGTATAAATTTGTGCAAAAGTACCATAGTCTGTTCTACCAACATAAGTATAAAAAGAATTGTCATTTAATTGTTCCATCCTTATATTATCTCCTAATACTCTTGAATCTGAATTTTTAAATTCAATCTCATCATCTACAGAATCATACTTAAATTCTATTTGGAAACTTGTTAAATCAACTTCTGGAATAGTCCCTATTTGACCTTCAATAAATTGTAAATTACAATTATGATCAAATAATAATCTTTTATTATATTTACCCACATAAGTCGGTTTACTGAATCCAGATTCTTCATCATTAATATTATCAAATATAATTTTTTTATTAATGTCGTCAAAGGTTAATTTTAGATTATTATTTATATCATAAAAGGATGTTACAGCTCTATTAATATATTGTATATCACTATATACTTCTCCTGTATCAATAATCTTAAATGAAGTTTGGTTTTCATATTCATTTATTTCTGTAATTTCCACAAGATGTGAAATATCATCAAATGTCATAACAAATCTTGTTCCAGCCATATTTTTAAAAATTGTATCATTAGATCCAACTTCACCTGCATATAATTCATCTCCATTATTTACTGCCATCAAATGTTTTCTGTCTTTACCATATGTTATTTTATCATTTTGATTCAAGAAACAAATAACTTCATTATCTAGTAAATCTCCCTCTTTATTCTCCATTTTTAAATAAACTTTGTCTGATACTATATCTATATATATCTCTGATTTTGGTTCCTGGTTTACTTTATCAAATTTAATATAATATGAATTAAATACTGGGTCTTTGACATAGAAACCTGGAGCTAACCACATATTGTCTCTAGGTGTATATGAAATAGTAATCATTTTTAATCCTGGACTTGTTATAGAAGGTTGTGTATTCCCCTCTTCTGTACCATAAATAAATGCTTCAGTACCATCAATCTCTTCATTGTTTACTCTTACTTTTCTTCCATCATTTATTTCTATCTTTTTAGCACCAATAGCAATTTCACATATATCATTATCAACAGTTACTGCTGAAACTACATCTGTAATTCCAATTACTGTTCCATCAGACATTGTTTTTATCTGTCCTTTATCAATTTGATAAGTTACATTATCATATTTAACAATACATTTAGTTTCTGCATCATCAACATCAAGTACAGTTATCCCTTTAAATGGATTATTCTGAACCAATGTAGCAATTATATCCCCTCCTAATAAAGTAATTCCCTGAACATCTCCATAATCTGAAGGAATATGAGCATCAATAATAGTATAAATATTTCTCAATATTTCCAATTTTGTATTTATTATGTCATCCCTATTTTTTACATCTATAGGAGAACCAGTTATTTTTAAAGTATAGTTCCATGCATAAGTATTAGATGATAAATATAAATAATCATTTGAAGGATCTCCAAGTCTGTCTCCAGATGTGTCTCTATCAAATTTCCAAACCAATGTTTTTATATCAGAATCTGGAATGCCCCCAAAATCTATTGTCTGGCTATAATCATGTTCACCTATGTTTGTTCCTTCATCATCATTAAATGTTTGGTCTGCTAATAATTCTAATTCATTATCTGTTATTTGAGAATCTATCTCCGAAGCTTGTTCATTTAAATTCCATTCGTCCCCTGCTTTTTTAATTTGATAAACATCGTTTGATATCACCCCTCCGCAAGTTGGTTCTTTAGGAGGAACTTCTAGTTTTATTAATTCTTTTATACAAGCACCATCTTTACAACCAATTGGACATTTATAATTATGATCGAATCTCAAAGTATTATTACTACAATAAAATTCTGCTATACTTGGTCCTTTTTCTTGAGGAACCTCATTATAAATACCATCATAACAAAAATCTTCTTTTTCTAAATATGTGCCTTCATAATTTTTTCCTTTAGTAACTCCTTTTTTATAATAATCTAACCCTCCATCAGAATCAACACATTCTATAAGTTCTTCACAATCTTCTGGACAACTTTTTGCACTTTCTGGACATGTACTTCCAACCATTGCAGTTGTAGTTCTTTGACAAACACCATCCCCACATTTGTCTTCACATGTAGAACCTGGATTAAGAACTATTTGTGGACCTTCTTTACAAGCTCCATTCTCACAACCAAATTCACATATAATTTCTTCACCAGCACCTTGCCTTCCATCACAATAATATTCCAAAACACTACCTTCAGAAGTACAAATATCCTCTTTAGTTACTTTTTGATATCTTGAAAAACTAAAATAACTAGATCTTTCATAATATGTAATTGTTCCAAATATTTCGGGATTTTTTCCGCCATCAAAATCTCTACATAAATAACTACCAAAATAACTTGTTCTATCAGAATCATAAGCAATTTGTTTTCCAGTAAATATATCTAAAAAACCAGCATTAACAATAGAAATCATAAATAAAGATAGAATAAATATTATTAACACCTTCTTTTTCATATAATTTTTAAGGAATCTTTTATATTTAAATATTACTAAAATTTATAATTTACATTAAAACCTAATTTTTTTCCATCAAATATTAAATCAAAATCCAAATCTTTTTCTTTATTGAAATCAACTTCTTTCCCTAAGGCTCTTTGAAAATGATTTTTAATCTCTTTCCTGTCTAAATATAAATCAAATAATTCAGCACCAATTAGTATTCCATAGACAGTATCTTTAGAAATATCATATTCTTCTGATATATTATTAACAAAATCTTCATAATCTAAATACTCATTATTTCCATTAAAAAAATGATTTCTTGCACCAATTGCTATCTGATAAGGCATATCAAATCTTGATAATAAAGCATAAGTTGATGTGAAAGGTTCTAATTTTTTTGGAATTTTATTTTGTTTCATTAAATAATTAAGAACTTCATAATTTGTTCTTGTAGCTATTGAACTTCCAACATTCAAAAGAGCATCTTGATCATTTGATAATTTAACATCATCTTTATAACTAAAACTAGCAACTTTTTCATTTGTTATTGTTGTATCTAATTTAATATTATCTAAACCATAGGCTTCTGCTATTGCCATATGACCCAATTCATGGATATAAGTTGTCATAAAATATCCCAAAGCAGAATTTAAGGCAATTTCAGGCAAACTTATCTCTGGACCATATTCTTTTTTTAAACTATTAAATCTATTTTCTAAACTAATATTTTGAACTTTTTCTGTTTTATGTTGATTTATATAATTAGAAATATCTGTTTTTGCTAAAGATGGACTTGCTAATGTAATTCCAGCTAAAGCTGTTGCTACACCTTTTTTTATCCTTCTTTTTAAGTTCTTTTTCATATAGAATAAGTAAATTAACTCTTTATAAACCTTTCTATTTGTAATTACGTATTGGTAGTTACAATATTAGTATTTAAAATCACTTTAAATTCATTACCAAACCTAATTTCAGAAGCATTTGTAACTGCTTTCAAATCATCCAAAAATATACTCAATTTTTTATCAACAGTCAATTTAACAGGCTCTTTAAGAGATTTATTATTCTCATTCTTGAATTTTCTTACCTTGGATATAACATCTATGAACTCATCTCCTAATTTTTCCAATTTATTTTTTGTTATTTTCATTTCTTTTGGCCATTCACTTATATGTATGCTTTTTTCTTTTTCTTTTTTGTCAAAATACAAATGATAGATTTCTTCTGTTATATGGGGCATTATTGGTGCAAATAATTTTAATATTGTCAACAAAGAATGATACAAAGTATATTGTGCGCTTTTTCTTTTTTCTTTTCCTCTTTTGTCAGGATTATATAATCTATCCTTAACTATTTCTAAATAATTATCACAGAATGTATGCCAGAAAAATTCTTCACTTAATTTTCTTGCCATAGAAATATTATATTTAATATAATTTTCCTTTATGTTTTTAACAGTTTTTTCTAATTTCAATAAAGTATATTCATCAATAGGTTCTAATTTTGGTTTCTTTCTATCAAAATCTTCAAGATTCATGATAACAAATTTTGAAGCATTCCACATTTTTGTCAGTAATTTCTGTCCTGCAATCAATTCTTTTTCATTAAATGGCAAATCACTTCCAAGATTAGCCCCTCCAACCCAATATCTAAAAACATCAACACCATATTTATCAATCAAATCATCAGCACATATTGCATTTCCTTTGCTTTTGCTCATCCCATGCCCTTTTGAATCTAATACAAAAGTATTTATTATGAGGTCTTTCCAAGGAATTCTTTTAAACAATAAATGACTTTTTAATATAGTATAAAATGCCCATGTTCTTATTATATCATGAGATTGAGGTCTTAAACTCATGGGTGCTAGTTTTTTGTATTGTTCTGGTTTTTCAAGCCATCTTAATGCAATTTCAGGGCTGTTTGAAGAAGTCATCCAGGTATCAAAAACATCTTCATCAGGAACTCCTTTTCCGCCACATTTGCATTTTTTCTTAACTTGTATCGGATCAATAGGCAATTCATTTTCCTCTGGAAGAATTACTTCATGACATTTGTCACAATACCACACAGGAATTGGTATTCCAAAATATCTCTGCCTTGATATTGTCCAGTCCCATCCCAGGTTCTTAACCCAATCCTCATAACGAACCCTCATAAATTTAGGGTGCCAATCAACTTCTTTTCCTCTTTTTAATAATTCTTTCTTGTATTTTAATGTTTTAATAAGCCATTGGTCTGTAACAATATATTCAACAGGAGTATTACATCTCCAACAGCTTCCAACTGTTTGCTGCAATTCCTCTTGTTTTTCTAGTAATTCTTTTTCTTCTAAATCTTTTAGAATTTCCTCTCTTGCCTTTTCCAATTTCATTCCCTTGTATTTCCCGCCAAGTTCATTTAATTTTCCTTCTCTGTCAACAGATATTCTCAAGTCAAGATTATATTTTTTCCATTTTTCAATATCAGCATTATCTCCAAATGTGCAAACCATCATAATACCTGTTCCAAACTCAGGATCAACAGTCTCATCCGCCATTACTTTTACTTTATGATTAAATAAAGGGACTTCAATTTCCTTTCCAATTAATTTCTTGTATCTTTTATCTTCAGGGTGAACAAATATTCCTACACAACTAGATAAGAATTCAGGTCTTGTTGTAGCAATTAATAAATCATTTCCGAATTTAATATAATTTAATTTTGTTGTTCTTGTTAAGTTTTCAACTTCTGCCTGTGCTAGTGCAGTTTCATGATACGGGCACCATATTGTAGGCTCTTTTGCTTTGTAACAATCTCCTTTTTTTACTAATTTTAAAAATGCTGTTTGTGCAACTCTTTGTGATTCAGGACTTATTGTCTGATATAATAAATCCCAATCATAACTATGTCCTAATTTCTTGAAAACATTTTCAGTATAAACTTTCTCAACTTTTTTTGATTCTTCAAGACATAATTTTCTGAATTCTGCCCTGTTTGTTTTTGCCTTGTTTATTCCAAGTTTTTCTTCTACATATTTTTCTGTTGGCAATCCATTATCATCATAACCAGGAGGAAAATAAACATTATAACCTAATAATCTCATTATTCTTGCTATTATTTCAAATTGGGTGTATGACAATGCATGTCCAACATGTAAATGTCCTGCAGAAGCATAAGGTGGTGGAGTATCAATAGAATAAACGGGTTTTTTTGATTTTGGATTAAATTTGTATGTTTTGTTTTTATCCCAAAATTTCTGCCATTTCTTTTCTGATTCCTTGAAATCATATTGCTTTGGTAATTGCATATTTTATATTTTTAATTAGAAATATTTAAATATAGTGGTTTTAATCATGAGAATATGGGACAGTAGCTCAACCTGGGAGAGCACCAGTTATATAAGGTGAAACTGAAGTCTCAGGCAGTTATCTGGGTGAAAAATATAACAAAGGTATATTTTCCCGAATTGTGGGTTCAAATCCCACCTGTCCCACTTTCAAAAAATATTTAAATAACAAAAAGAAGTGATATTTAATGAAAAACAAAAAAGGGGCAATGGAACTTTCTATGACCACAATTATTATAATAATTCTTGGAGTTACTCTACTAACCTTGGGGATTATGTGGATTAAAGGACTTGGAACCCAATTAATAGATACAACAGACAGTGCATTTGGAATAAGCCAAGATGAAATTTCTAGATTAGGATTAAGAGATCAAAAAGTTTATGTTCCCCAGGTTAACAAAGAAATAAGCATAGGTGAAAATGAAAAATTCACTGTTTATGTACAAAATTTCTTAGGTGTCAGCGAAACATTTAGCATAAATATACAAGGAAATGCAAAGGATTGGTTTCAGACAGTTCAACCAACAGAAGTGCCATCAGGAGAGACTTTTGGATTTCCGGTTGTTGTAAATGTTCCATCAACAGGCTCGGCAGCAGGTTCAATAGAAATAGTAACTATAAGAGTTCTGAAAAGCAATGGGGAGCTGTATGGGCAAGAAGCAATAACTATAGAAGTTACTGAATAAATTTATATAGTTCTTTTAATTTTTATTTAGATGTTAAAAATATACAACACTCTAACACAAAAAGTAGAAACTTTCAAACCAATAAAAGATAAAGAAGTAAAAATTTACGTATGTGGCCCTACAATTTATGATTATGGTCATTTAGGACATGCAAGAAGTGCTGTTGTTTTTGATATTTTTAGAAGATATTTATTATATAAAAAATACAAAGTAAAATTTGTCTTTAATTATACTGATATAGATGATAAGATAATAAAAAAAGCAAACAAAGAAAATATTTCTTATAAAGAACTTAACAAAAAATTTGAAAAAATATATGATAAAGACTATGAAAAATTAGGGATTCTAAAACCAACAATTAAGCCAAAACCAACACAAGAAATAGGTGCAATAATAGATTTCATTAAAAAAATAGAAAAAAATGGATATGCATACAAATTAGATGATGGAATTTACTTTGACATTTCCAAATTCAAGAGATATGGTGAATTATCCAAACAAAATATAAAAGATTTAAGAGCTGGTGCAAGAGTAAAAAAAGAAGACAAGAAAAAGAATCCAGAAGATTTTGTCTTATGGAAATTCAAGAAAGAAAACGAGCCATACTGGAAAAGCCCATGGGGAAACGGAAGACCAGGATGGCATATAGAATGTTCTGCCATGTCTACAAAATATCTCGGAAATGAATTTGATGTTCATGGAGGAGGACAAGATTTGAAATTCCCACATCACGAGGATGAATTAGCACAAAACAGAGCAGCAATAGGAAAGCGAGTTGTAAAATACTGGATGCATAATGGTTTTGTAAATATAGATAATGAAAAAATGTCAAAATCACTTGGAAATTACATTACATTAACTGATTTTCTCAATAAAAATGATCCAAAAGTTGTAAGATTCGCATTACTTAGCACACATTACAGAATGCCTATTAATTTTACAGATAAAGTTATGGAAAAATCAAAAAATTCTCTTGAAAGAATAAACAATTTCATAATAAAAATAAGGAAGGTTAATGGAAAAGACAAGATAAATACGAAAGAATTTGAGAAAGAATTTGAGAAAGCGATGAATGATGACTTAAATATATCAAAAGCATTGTCTATAATATATGAATTAATAAAGGAAGGAAATAATAAAGATTTATCAAAAGCATCTTCAAGGGAAGTCATTAATTTATTAAAAAGATTTGATTCTGTTCTTAATGTCATGAATTTCAAGAAAGAAAAGATTTCTAAAGAAATAAAGGATTTAATAAATAAGAGAGAGGAATACAGAAAGAAAAAAGATTTCAAAAAGGCAGATGAAATCAGAAAAAAACTAAAAGACAAGGGAATAATTCTTGAAGACACTAAAGATGGAGTTATTTGGAAAAAGATATAAATAATTAAATATTCCAATTCTTATGGATAATTTTTTCATTTCATTAAAACAATACATAATAGAGTTAAGAGAAATTTATAATATATTAAAGAAAAATAAAGATAATAATGATATTTTTGAAAATACTTTAAAGAAATTTGGAAATAAAATAATAAACTTCAACAAAAATATAAATAATATTGAGAATAATCTTAAAAGAATAAAGACTTCTTTTCCCAAAATACATTTAAAAAAGATGATTGAATTCACAAAATCCTTGCCTGTAGAACATGAAAGATTAACTGAGGCATTTGAAAAAGGAGATACTAAAAAAATAATGGAAACATTAATAGCTATTGATACAACATTAGGTTCCTTGGAATATTCTCTAAAAACAATAAAGATTTCAGAACAAATGAGAAAGGCTGCTTAAAAAATAAAAAAGAAAAAGAAATTTATAAATCCTTTCTCTGGATTGTACTTCTTTTGTTTGCTTTAGCTCTTTCTGCTGCTTTTTTTAGTATTTCTTTTACCGCCTCATCAAGCCCTTCTGCCAAATCACCAGCAACATTCATGCCTTCTGCAAACTGTTTTAGTTTTGATCTTACTATTAAATCTACCATTTTATCACTCCCTAAAAACTTAAAATTTTATAGAATTAAGGCTTCTTACTGATTTATAAAGATTATGGTTGTATCTTCTCTATTAAATTAGTCACTTTTTTAGGTCCAATCATAATTATAAAAGGAGCTAATTTTGGCCCTTTCTCTTTATTTATTAATAATCTATACACTATTTTAAAGAATTCTTTTGATTCTGTATTTGTTTCTTTACTTATATTGTAAAATTCCTCAAATAATGAATTTTCATCATATTTTCCTGATTTTAATTTATTTGCAAGTAATTTTAGTACTTCTTTCTCTTTTTTATTGAATTTTGCAAGAGGTTTTTTTTGCAGAGTAAATTTCATGTCTTCTGGAGCATATTTATTTAACCAGTTCTTAATCAATAGTGCTCTTTTTTCAATAATCTTATTTTTTGGCTTAAAATCAGGCAATTGAACCAATGTTGTTAAATGTCTGAAACCTATTTTCTCGGGCAATTTTTCTGGAATTTTATCCACACATGACAATTCATAAATCCTTTTTTGTTTTTTGTCAAGCTTATTCTCAAAATAATTTCTTTCTAATTTGTCAAATTCCTCATAATTTTTAATAACATCAAGATCAAAACTTATTGAAAATTCTTTATTTGGTTTTGTGCTTGCAAATAACCATCTAATTATTTCTGGTTCATAAATTTCCAAACAATCTCCTAAGGTTATAACATTTCCCAAAGAACTTGATATTTTTCCTCCAGCACCCTTAATTTTTACAAAATCATACATAACATATGATGGGGCTTCAAAATTGTAAACTTCCTTTACAATTTCTTTTCCAGTGGAATAGCTTCCCCCAATTGTAGAGTGATCTTTTCCTCCAGGCTCAAAATCAACTTTTTCATAATCCCACCTCATAGGCCAGTCAACTCTCCATAACAAACTTGCACGTCCATCTTTTGAAAAATCAAATTCCTTTAATTTTCCTTTTTTATCTTTATATGATAATTTGGAATCTCCTAAATATTTTAAATCAGTAAATTCATCAGTTCCAGAATCAGGATCAAACAAAGTGACAGGAAGCCAATTTTCTTTTAATGGCTCTTTTCTGTATTTGTTTAAAATAGATTTTATTTTATCAACATTTTCAATAGCTTTTTTTATTCCTTCTTTGTATTTTAAACCTCTATACATATCTGCCTGATAAATAAATTTTGGTTTAATCCCAAGTTTCTTTATGTCTTCTTCAACTTCTTTTTCAAAATGCTTTGCATAACTTTTAGAAGTTCCGTAAGGGTCTGGAATATCAACAATTGGTTTTCTCAAATTCTTTTTTAGCATTTCTTGTTTTGGAAGGCCTTTTGGAACTTTTCTGAAAACATCATAATCATCCCATGAATAAATGAATCTTACTTCTTTTCCTTTTTTTTGTAATGCTCTAGAAACTAAATCAACTGTAATTATCTCCCTAAAGTTTCCTATATGCACAATACCAGAGGGGGTTATTCCTGCTGCACAGACATATTTCTTTTTGTTTCTCTTTTCCCTTATGATTCTTTCAGCAGCACCATCTGCCCAATGAAAAGCTTCTTTCATAACAATAAAATAGATAATTTATATATAAAGTTTCTTAATATCTTATTTCGAAGTTTTCAAATTCTTCATTCTCTATATTATTAACAATAACATCATAAACACTTGCCCCAGAAGGACCTTTCCTGCATAATTCAATTAATTTTTTAATATTCTCTTCAGAACCTTTTGCAACAACTTCAACATCACCATTGTTCAAATTTTTAACATAACCTTTTAAATCTAAAGAACTTGCATTATCATAAACAAATTTCCTAAAAAACACTCCTTGAACTTTTCCCTTAATTATTATCTTTTTCATATTTTGGATAAACTCCTGCTTTCATTAATATTGTTTTTTCCTTTATTACAGTCCCTTTTTCATTATTCAAAATCTCTTCTGAATTCATTAAGCATTTTCCAAAACCAATTAATTCATTTTTCAATGTGAAAAAGGCAACAGTTTCATTTTTATTTATATCAGATTCTAATTTGGATATGCCTGGAAGGTTTAAATTTGCACCATGACATAATGAATCAACAGTAGAATCCAAAACCCAGATTTTTGGAAGATGAGAAACTCCAAATTCAACTGGCTTTATTATATTCATTAACTTTTTAGAATTTCCTTCCTTATGTTCTTCATAAGCGTCTTTTAAATCAACTAATGAATACATTTCATTTTCATTAAAGGGACCTGCTTTTGTTCTTATCAATTGTGCCATGTTAGCGCCTGTTTTTAATTTCAACCCAATATCATGAATAAATTTTCTTATATAAGTTCCAGACTGGCATCCAATTTTGAATAAAACATCTTGTCCTTTTATTTCCAACACATCAATATAATAAATTTCTCTTTCCCTTAATCTCCTTTTTACAGAGCTTTTTTTAGGAGGCATTTGTTTTATCTTTCCTACAGAGTTCATGAAAATTTCTTTTACTTTTTTTTCAGGAACTTCCTTGTGCAAATGCATCAAAGCAACATATTCTTTTCCTGCAAGCAACAATGTTCTTAATATTCTGGTTGCTTCATTTAATGCTATAGGCAATACTCCTGTAACAGCAGGATCTAATGTCCCCCCATGACCAGTCTTGCTTACATTCAATATTTTCTTAGCATAATCAGATACTTGGTGGGATGTGGGTCCTTTGTTTTTATTAACACATATCACTCCTTTTTCCAAAAATTCAACAATAGTTCTTTCTTCTGGTTTTTTTCCAAAATTCTTATCTGTATCTGCTTCTAATTTTGTAAGAATTTTCCTATCTTCTTTTTCAAATGGCAATTTCATAAGAATTTATTTCTTCAAGGATTTATGAGGTTTTTGTTTTTGAGTAATTATTTTTTGAGATCTTAATTTCTCCTCCTCCTCTTTTGTAAGCTCTTTTTTCTTTTTACCTTCGCCTTTTGTATCGTGACCAGATTCTTTTTCAAGAACTTCTTCTCCAACTTTTCCTTCTTTTAATAACTTATTTTCCTGTTCCTGCTCTTTTTCTTTTTGTGTTTTTTCAGCTTCTTCTTTTTTATCTTCTTTGGGTTTTTTCTTTTTCTCTTTAGCTTCTTTTTCTTCCTTGGTTTCCTGGAAGTTTTTATCAACCAATTCAACCTGGGCATAATCGTCTATTTTTCTTGTTTTTACTTTTACTCTTGGAAGAGGATTTTTCATTCCCCTTGACCATACTAATTCATTCAAGTGAGGTCCTATCTTTACATCTTTTACTTTCATATGTTTAGAAACAAATTCTCTTATGGCAGTAACTGCTTTTTTTGTTTTTTTGTAAGTTGGAACTTTTATAAATTCTCTTCTTAACGGTATTACATACTCCCTTTCTAAATTCTTGTCTGCCATTCTTAAACTTTAGTCTTGTCTCTTCTCCAATGTCTTTTAACAGAAGTATAACGGCCAGGGTGAACTCTTCTTCCAGATCTTAATATCCTTGGAACTACCCAAAAAGGAGCCCATCTTGATTGTCTTCCTTTTTTTGCTAATCTTAATTTTTTCCCAAGTTTAATGAATCTACTCATTTTGATAATTTATTAAGGAATTTTTTTCCTTTCCCGGTTATAATACGTCCTTTGTGACCTTTTATATCTTTTTTCTCTATCAACCCTGCTTTTTCCAGCTGCTGGAGTATTTTTCTTATTATATTTGTAGAGCCTGTGTAGGTTCTTTCTTTTTTATGTCCTCTTTGTTTTCTACCTCCATATTTTTTGCTTAATTTTGATACACCAAGAGGCCCTTTTGCTAAATATATTTTTCTTAATATTGAAGCTGCCCTTATATTCCACCAATTTTTCTGAACAGGAGGTCTCTCCTTATGAGTCCCTGTTTTAACAAATTTAGACCACAATGGAGCTTTTACTTCTTCCAATTTCTCCAATTCTTGAGCTGTTTTCTCAATAATCTCATTTGGATTTTTATCATAGATTGTCATAAGAATTTCATTTATGATTATATTTAAAAATCTTACTGTTTAGAAACCGTTTTTTCCCTTGTCATAAAATCCTTTGGATTCCAATAAATTATTCAAATTAGATAATTTTTGGTAAAATAAACCCAAATTGTGGTATACCTTTCTTTTTTCATCTTCTTTCATCAACCAATCATATCTCAGTTCTAAATCTTTAATTATATCTTTTTTATCTTGGTCTTCATTTTTATCAAGTTCCATATCTCTATATAAAAAAGATATTTCTTCAGCAATTTCTTTTGAAAATCCATTTAGATTAAGATAAAACAAATAACTATCGAATTCTCCTTTTATCAAATCTATCTCATCCTTTCCTCCATTTAATCCTTCAAATGTACCTTCATTTATTCTTTTTATTAACATATCATAAATAACAGAATATTCATTTGAAGCCATCAAAAATCTGTCTTTATCATTTATTAATAACCATACAAGTGAAGATGGAATATCTTCATGATTAAGTTCAAACAAATAACCCCCTTCCTTATATAAATCTTTCATCGCTTCACTGTAATAATAAGGGTATTTATCAAAATTAGAATATTTATTTGCAGTTTTTTTCAATTGGGATATCTCTTCATTGAATTCCCTTTCTCCAGATTCTGCAATATCTTTGTTATAACCTTCCCCATCCTCATATATAAGATTAGATCTAACTATGTTTTCCAAATTTTCTATTTCCGGTTTTGATTGATTTTCTTTCATTTTAATAAAAAAGAAGAAAAGAAAGATTTACTGAGCTGAATTTGTATTTTGTTCTTGTTTCCCTGTTTCATTACCTGCAGGAGTTTCTTCTTCATCTTCAGATTCTTCTTCAGTTTCAGTTTCTTCTTCTACTTCGTCTTCAGATTCATCCTCAGCTTCTTCATTTCCTTTCCTTTCCTTTTTGAATTTTTCTCCTATTTCAGACTCTCTTTCTCTATTTTGGAATCTTTCCATAGATTTGCTGGACTTCTGTAAAGCGTTTTCAATTCCTTGTGTTGGAACTCCTTTTTCTTCTAATTTTGCTTTAACTCTTGCCAAAACAGATATGTGTTTTTGAAGTCTTTCTTCTATGATTTTTGCTGTTTCTTCATCTTCTTTAGCAATTTCCTCATTTTCTTCTGCAACTTCAGAAACTAATTCTGCATGCTTTTCCTGAGCTCTTGAGAGTGCTTCCAATTTTCTTTCTTTTGCCATCTCATTAACTTCTTTTAACCTTTCTTCAGCAAACTTAAGTTTAAGTTGTGCTTTTTCTGCTTTACCTATAGTTAAAAGCAACTGTATTCTTTCCTGAGCTCTTTCAAGACCCCATAATATCCTGTTATCTGGAGTAACACCAGCTTCAGCTTCTTCAGGTTCTGTTTCTTCTTGTGTTTCATTGGTTGTATCTACTATCTCTTCTATATCAGAGTCTGATAAATCGGTCTTATTGGCTTCTTGTGCTAGTGCAAGGGGTGAAACCAAAAACACCAAACTAACCAAAATTGCTATTAGCTTTTTCATTTTTTTACCTCCATCTCTTTTGGTTCTCATTTGTATGAGTATTATTTTGTAGTTTTTGATATACATCTGCTGTTAAATCATATAGGCTTTTTAAAGGATTTTTGATATCTTCTTTTTCTAAATTAACTTCCGTATATTCATTTCCGTTTTGATACCCTCTGATCATAGGATATCCTTTTCTTAGCACATCAAAACCTTTATCTGTTACCATTAAATTATATTTATCCTTTATTTTTATTCTATCAATATCAAAACTCCCAATAAGATTGTCCAATTTTTCAACAAGTTTTTTTTCTGGTGCTGTTACTGTATTCTCTTTTCTATTGAGTTTATAATTTATTTTATCTAGTTTTGATAAATAATCAGCTATCTCCATAATAGATTTATTTGTTAATTCAAATACAGGGAGATATCCTCCATTTTCTACTCTCTCAACAGTCAGCATATCGGCCAACCTTGTTTCTTTCTTTATTTTTCCAATTTCTTGTTTCATTTTTTTTCCTCCAAAAGAGTTAATATATATGTAATGAGGCCATTTATAAATAAACTTGTTTTTTTCGAAAAATAAAGCTTTATTACGCTTTTTTAAACTTTATAATCCCCAAAATAAGCTTATTTTTAAAGAAAAAGTTTTTAAACATAAAATAACCTATAAAACCAATGAAAAACATATTTTATTTTTTAGTTCTAGTATTTTTAATAATTCCTTTTGCAAGTAGTGCTACTATACAAGGGAATGTATTTGATATTGGTTTAGATACTGTTGAGAATGCAATTGTAGAGATAAATACTGTTCCCATGCAAAGAGTTGTTGCAATAAATGGGAGATATTCATTCTCAAGTGTTCCTCCAGGGGATTATACAATAACAGCAATATCCCCTAATAGAGAAATAACTACAAAAGAAAATATAACTATATTAAGAGAAGATGGAACCTATAATATTGACTTATTCCTCATACCTGAATTAGAGCAGGGAAAAGAGGATAACAACCTAATATATTATGTTTTTGTAGTTTTAGTATTTATTGTATTTTCATTGATAATTTTTCTTAAAAAATATAAAAAAAGAAACAAAAAAGAAACAGAGCAAAGGATTGATGAGGATTTAGATAAAGTTTTAAACATAATAAAAAAAGAGGGGAATAGAACAACTCAAAAACATATAAGGGAACAATTAGGATTATCAGAAGCAAAAGTAAGCCTTATGGTAACCGAACTTGAAGATAAAGGAATTGTTAAAAGAATTAAAAAGGGCCGTTCTAATATTGTTATACTAAAATAGATTATTCCAAAGATAGAATTAAATGTCTTTTTTCCCAAATTTTTAAAACTTCTTCTACAGTTAACTCAGGAGAATCTTCGGAAACAGACAAAGCCAAATCTTCTTTTCTAAAATTTTGAGGAACGACATATAAACGACAACCATAACCATTTTCATTAAATCTAACATATCTTATTTCTGCCTTTCCTTTCTCTTGGTCTCCCTGAGTCAATTTACATGCAAGTCTGTATGCTTTAGATGAGTCTTCCATTTTCCTTTTCAAAATTATATTAAAGAAATTATATTTAAAGTTATTTTTTCAAAAATAATACAAAAAGTATATATATTAGTTAAAATTACTTTATAATTTATGAGCAAAAAAAAGGGGACTAGATGCGAGAGAGAACTTTTCCATATGTTATATGATAAAAATTTCTTTCCTGTAAGAGCCGCAGGATCTGGATCAACGCCAATTCCAAATCCTGATATAATTGCTGGAAAAGATGGGAGAGTATTGGCCATCGAATGCAAATCCCTAAAAAGAGATAACAAATTCTTTATGGAAAAAGAAATAATTGATTTAAAGCTATTTTCCAAGAAATTTGGTGCAGAACCATGGTTAGCAATAAAATTTAATAATAAAGGATGGTTTTTTATTAATCCAAAATATCTATCAAAAACAAAAAGCGGAAATTTCTATATGAATATTAAATTAGCTAAAGAAAAAGGTATAGATTTTAAGGAATTTATAAAGAGAAAACTTTAAATTTTCTTAAATTTTTATCTAATATGGCAAAATTCAGAAATATAGTAAAATATACTGGCCTGGATAAACTAACCCTTCTTGAAAAGATTAAACTAAAAAATATAGCAGAATCAAAATATTCCAAGATAAGCAGATTATTCCAAGATAAACCTGCAGATGTGTCTATAAATGTAAAAATATATGATAAAGAGAAAAAAAGAAAATATTCCCTACATGGAAAAGTGGAAGCAGCAACAAGAATATTTTCTGCAAGCGCTTCTGACTGGGATATAAAGAAAACTACTCATGAGGTGATGGACAAACTGGAAAGCGAGGTAAAAAAACAGTTTAAACCACAAACCAAAGAATGGAGAAGAAAAGGCGGTTTTAAGAATTTTATAGCAGAAAAATTTTCTAAATGAAACGCATTATTCATATAATAGTATTCTTATTATTTTTAAATATAGCTACAAGTATAGAGATAAAAGAGATAATGTATAATCCAGAAGGCTCTGATGATAATTATGAATGGTTTGAGATTTATAATAATGAAGATTGCATAAACATAACTAATCTTAAGTTTTATGAAAATGATATTAATCATAAAATTAATTCTGTAGAAAATGAAACGTTATGTAAGGGAGAGTATGCAATAATAGTGGATGATATTTCTTCATTTAAAGAGAGACATAATTATACTGGAAAATTATATGAAAGTAGTTTTTCATTAAAGAACTCTGGAGAAAATATATCATTAAAAAATACCACCGATTTTCTTTTTTCTGTATACTATAATGATGTGGCCAATGAAGGGAATTCTATATGCGACATAGGTAATAAATGGGAAGAATGCAAACCAACACCTGGAAATGTAAATGAAATATTTAAACAAGATATTAATTGCTTAAGAATAAATGAAT
The DNA here is from genome assembly GCA_017609465.1 of Candidatus Woesearchaeota archaeon. Classification (GTDB taxonomy): domain Archaea; phylum Nanobdellota; class Nanobdellia; order SCGC-AAA011-G17; family JAFCDX01; genus JAFCDX01. Next base: position 62,049 of record JAFCDX010000001.1, read on the forward strand.
TTCTTCCAAATCCTTATGGTGATGACAATGAGGAAATGCCTGAAGGAGAATGGATTGAAATAAAAAACGAGTGTAGTGAAGAATATGATTTAAAAGGTTTTAAATTAAAGGATTATTATGGTAAAGATTATGATTTGACAATTTCTGATACAAACACAATAGATGGGACAATTATTGATGATTATCTTGTTATATATATGAACGGAAGGTCTGGATTTTTAAACAACGAAAATTTTGAAGAAATAAGCTTTTATGATTTGGATGGGAATCTTATTGACAAAGTATCATATAGCGGTTCTTATGAGTCCTTATCATGGAATAAAGTAGACAACAAATGGGCTTTGAGAAAGCCAACACCTTCCAAGAAAAATATAGAAAGTGAAATGGATTTTGATTCAAAACTAAATATAGAAAATGTTTATTTGGGCAATGATAATAAAGCTAAATTTGGAGACACTTTAAGAGTTCGTGTGAATATAATAAAAGGTAACACTTCAAGATATGCAGTTTATTTATACTTAGAGAAAGATGGTATAAAATATAGCAAAAGAACTTCCATTAATATTTTTGAAAGATATGAAGAATTTACTTTTACTCTCCCTTTGCAAATAAATCCAGATTGCAATGAAAAATACGAAGATGGAAATTATTATGTTGTTCTCGAAGGCCTTGGAGAAAAAACAAGCGAAGAAATTTTAATAGATGGTTATATTGATGATTTTTGTCAAAAGGTCAATAAAGAAAAAATAATTAAAGAAGAATGTATTTCTCAAAAAGAGAATAATTTTGATGACATTACTGGAAAAGTTATTTATGAATCATCAGATATTAAATCCGAAGAGATAGGTTTATATATGTTTTCTTTTTTACTCTTAATATTACTTTTAAGTTTACTTATTAAAAAATGGCAATAGAAGTTAAGGTAATAATAGAAATAGCGGGTTTTCCTGAAGAGCATGTCAAAAAGACAATGGACATGGTTATGGATAGATTGAAAAATGAAAAAGGTATAAAAATAAATAACAAAAAGGTTGAAGAAGTAAAAAAAGTAAAGGAAGTTTGGAGCACATATGCTGATATGGAATTGGAAATAGAAAATATGGAAACATTAAACAATTTCTGTTTTAATTACATGCCTTCCTCTATAGAGATAATTAATCCTGATAAACTAAACATAGAATCGCAGGAGATATCCAATCTCATGAATGATCTACTTGCAAGATTACATAATTTTTCAATGTTCTTGAAAAACCTACAGGCAGAAAATATAAACTTGAAAAAAGAATTGGGAAAAAATTAATGTTTTTTCTTTCTTGTTGGTTTTGCTTTCTTTAACTTAAATATTATTATAACCGTTATTATTAAAACAAAAAGTATTGCGATTAGAGATAATATTGTCCCAAGAGTTGCTTCTTTTTCCTCTACTATCTCAGTATCTGATTTTATGGGTACAAAACCCTCTTCAGAAGTTTCTGTTTCTTCAACGGTTTCAGATGATGTTTGTTCATTTGCAGAATAATATAAAACAACAGGGAGCTGTAATTTTGCTTTTTCATCAGATTCTACAACAATGTCTCCTTCAAAATCAGCATGAAGATTCTGGTTTTCATTTATTATAACAAATACTTCCTTTTCTTCTCCAGGGCCTAATGAAGTTATTTCATTAGGGTCTATATTAACATAATCATATATGCTTGAACTTACAGCCAATTTAATATTTGTCAATCTGTAATTCCAATTATTCTTTAATTTTATTATTCCTCTTTCTACTTCTCCTTCATTTATTGTCTCTGAAAGTTCATTATTTATTCCTACAAAGCTCAATGCTCCAGAGGGAGGAAGAGGTGTTTCCTGAATATCAGGTTTTCCTTCTGCAAATACTCTTATGGTATAACTTAGTCTTCCTTCATCGTATAAGATATTCAAAGTATTTTCTCCTGCCTTTTTGACAGTAACTCTTATGTTTTTATTTTCTCCAGGATTTAATTCAAAATTATTCTGGGATATATCAAAATAATCTATACCATATTTTAATTCTAGTTTTAATTTTTCTGAGCCTGTATTCTTTAAGTTAAGATAAAATTGATTATCTTTATCAAAGTCTATATGTACTCCCGCAGGATCAACTGACAATAATTTTCCTGCTTTTGATTTCATCGTAAAATCTTCATTCCACACAAAATGCTCTAAAATTCCGTCTTTAATATAATAAATGTTGTCAACTCTTAATGTATATTTATTTCCAGTATAGGAATCAGGAATTGTCATATACGCAACATATTTTCCGCCTGTAAGTTTAACAACATAAAAAGGAGAGGATATCCCCCTTCCGTATTCATTCATTATGTGCAGATTAACATTAGAAAATTCTCCTGTCAAAGGATATTTTGTATAAACATAAGCAACCAAGGTTTCTCCAACGCTAAATTCATTCTTATTTAATTCCAAAGTTTGTGAAAAAGCTAAGGGAATTAATAAAATTAACATAAAAGTAATATATTTCCACCTCATTTTTTTAACAGTTTTTTAGCCTCCTTTAATGATTTTTCAAGCTCTTGTTCTACTTTATTTGTAGTTTTTGAAGTTTTTGAAGTTTTTGGTTTTTGATATGTTTGTCTTTCTGTCTGTTGGAAAGGTCTTTGTACTTGTTGTGGTTGTCTTGAAGCAACATACTTTTCAAAAGATTTTTTTTCTTTCTTTTTAAATATTTTACTGAAAAATAACTTTGCATCATTCTTGAAATCATTGAAGGTTTTTCCTTTTTTTGGATATTTTGTGTAATATAAGAAACCCAAACTACCTCCAACTAACAATACTAATATAAGAATCCATAACCATAATAAACTGCTTTCGCAATCAGGATCTGTTTCACAATCATCATCATCACAATCTATCAAATCATCACCATCATCGTCAATATCATTGTAGCATATTTCAAAATCAGATGCCCCTTCCATTGGAACGCATATGCAATCCTGTATATCACACTCTTCATCAAATCCACATTGAGAATTATAAGCACATTCTACATTTGCTCTTTCATCACAAGGCTTCAATTCACATGTACATGACAAAGGATCACATTCCTCATCATCCAAACAATCAGTATCGGATTCACACATATCTCCATCGGCTATAGAACAAGTTGAACATTCAAAACTATCCAAACAATCATCATCATTACAATCTATTAAATCATCACCATCGTCATCTATTTCATTGTTGCATATTTCAGTTTCTTTTTCAGTAACTTCAACTTGGTTTTGATTTAATTCTCCATGTAATGCTATCAAAGCAATAGAGGTTTCCAAAATATTATCATTCCATGATTCTCCTCTTTTTTTCATGTTAATCCATTCTGTAGTATTTTGATATAATCCAGTATCTCCATTTTGTATCAATGAATAAGCAACTAAAGAGGTTTTGTATATGCTACTTGTAAAGCTTCCAGATAAATCCTGGTGTCTACTTAACCAATTTCCATAAGGTTCATTATTTGTTATCAAATATAATAAGGCAACATTTAGAGGGTCATCATCCAGATTTTGTACTAAATAAGGCAATGTATGTATTTTATCTTCTTCTCCAATCTCCTTTAAGAACCATGAAGCATATAATGTAGATTCTAAATCACATGCGCCCCCTTCTGTTTTAGGAAGGCATGCATTATTTAATTCTATTGTAGCTAATTCAGAACTTACTCCTTGTATCAAAAAGGTTTCATCATAATTTGCATGAGAGACTCTATAAAGTAAAGAAATATCTGTAACACCACCAACATCTGCGCAATCAACATCAAAAATTATAGATTTTTGATTTCCAATGGGACCACATAATCCATCTACTTGTGTTAAATCATCAACATTAACATTTTTTTCAGAACCATCATCGCAAAAGACTTTACAATTTCCTGATTGTGATGAAACAATCTGCAATATCCAATTTCCCTGGACTGCTGCAGTTTCTTCTGTTTTTTCCATCCAATCAACTATTGAAGAGACATCTTTTCCTGTTTTTCTTAATGTTATCCCTGCCAAAGCAGTATCTATAGTATTACAATCTAATTTTGGCCAACAATTCTTTAAACTTCCTCTTGAAATTAATTCTCCTAATCCATCTGAAACATCATAATCCTTGTTGTTTAATGCAAGTATTGCAAAAGAAAGTTCTCTTACACTTGAAAGTTCCCAATCTTTTGTTTTTGTTGCATTCTCCAGCCAACCATAACTATTTCCAAAAGTTGTCCCAGAATCTGTTTCATCCTGAGATAATGCTAAAGGCATTACTAAAATTGTCAATAAAATTAGGATATACCTTATTTTCATTACATCAACCTCTTTAAGGTTAAAAAAGAGTAATTTATTTAAAAAGGTTTCTATTGTTTATTTCATGAATATTAAGAAGCTTGAAGACTTGGGCATTAAAAAAATAAAAATATTTGACAAAGGAAAGAGAGGAATTATTTATACTGGGGATTACAAAAATAAAAAGGTTGCAATAAAAATAAGAAATCCAAAAAGCGAAGCAAAAAATAAAATTCAAAATGAAGCTAAGTTTTTAAAAATCTTAAACAAATATGAAATAGGTCCGGAATTATTATTGTCTGATAAAGATTATATTGTGTATAAGTTTGTAAACGGAAATTTTATTATTGACTTTATCAAAAAATTTTCTAAATCCAAAATTAAGGATGTAATTTATGATATCTTGGAACAATGTTATATTATGGATAAGCTAAAGATTAACAAACTTGAGATGCATCATCCTTTAAAGCATATCTTAATAGATAAAAAACCAGTATTGATTGATTTTGAGCGTGCTTATTATACTGAAAAACCTAAAAATGTAAGCCAATTCTGTCAGTTCTTGATTAATTCTAAAAATCTTCTTGAAAAGAAAAATCTGGATTTGAATGAAAATCTTATAGATGTTGTTAGAAATTATAAGTCAAAAACCTCAAAATTTGCCTTTTTAAGCCTTAAAAATAGCATTTTTCTTAATTAGTAATATTTAAATATTGATATTTTATACTACTATATGGTGTCTAAAATGACAAATAAACATCCTGCTAACAAAACAAAAGATATACTAGATTATATAATTAGTAATAATGTGTTGGAATTTATAAAAGAAAATGATCAGATATTATCTAAAATATATGATTTTATAGTGAATAAAGAATCTAAACATATTCTAATGGAGCTTTATAATGAAGGAGATGCAGATTCCAATACTGTCTTTGAGAAATTACTTAAATATGATTCTTACAGTGCAAATCACGGATTAGATGTTGAAAATAAATGTTTAAGTATATCTAGATATTTAACGAACTATGAATTTGATGAAAATTTGCCTGATGCTGCCAGATTACATGATTTAGGCAAAATATTAATACCAAACGAACTTAAATTTAAAGAAGAATATACTGGAACAAAATTACAATTACATGAGAAGATATCAATTCAATATGGGCATACACTACTTGGAGAATCAATAGGTATTTTATGTGGATTACATCCTGCAATAATACATGCCTCAGCATGTCATCATGATAAACATCCAGAATTTTCATATCCTCATAAAAGTATTGAAAAAGTATTGGAAATACCCTTAATACTAAATAAGGATGAATATAATAAAAAATATAATAATGGAGACATAAAAAGAAGTACGGAAATTGTTACATTGAGTAATGATATAATCAGCATAGCCGATACTGTTTGTTCTATGAGGGATAAGAAAAGAAAATCATATGATAAAGAATATACTAATAAAGAAATATATAATGAAATTTTAAATAGATGTTCCAACAAAGTTTATGATAAAAATGTTGTTAAAGCGTTCCTAAAATCAGAAGGTCTTGATTTGAATCAAATCCATAATAAATTTGAGGAATATAAAATAAAATGAAATGGAAAAAATTGGGCTTAATTGGTCTTGGATTAGCAATGAGTATAATTCCCTTGGAATATAAAACTAATTTCTTGAGAAATGAATCTAAAAGTATAGAAAGAATATATTATAATCAAGTTAAGAAAGAAAGTCTGAAGGGGGATTTTAATCATTTCATTGAAATAATTACTGATTATGCAAATGCATATAATGATTTTCATGGGAAAAATACAACAATATCAAAAGAAGAATATTCAAAAATAAAAAAGAAAATGATTTATTGGGAAATTGAGAAAATTCCGGAAATAAATTTATGGGTGCCCCCATTAGAATCAATTGAGGCTTTTGAAGAAAAAGAATTCATAGAACAATTTACAAAAAATAAAATAGATATCATAGGGGAAAATTACGAAACTGAACATATATTTCTTGATTATAATGAAACCGGGACAAATTTAGTAACTCTAGAAAATCTTCCATTAAATAATCCATTGAGTTATTATATTATGGATCAAATTTTAGTTTATAACAATGATTTAGTAAACTTATTAGAAGAAAATAGATTTAGTTTAGAAGATTTAGAGAATATATCTATAAAAGACATGAAAAAAATAGCCAAATCAGTTCATGATGATATTAATAAAGAAAAATTAAAAAGAAGAGAACAGAAAAATTTCAATTTCCAATGGGATTATTTTAAAGATGATTATGTTGATGAAATAAATGATTTCCAATTAAAAGGAAAAAATATAAATTTGGAAAATTTAATTGAGAATATGGAGAATATATTTGGAAAAAAACTTCATGATCCCAAATATATAAAAGATTATTTTGATGCAGAAGAAAAAGTTGTTATTATATCCAAATCAAAAGTAGATGATAATAAGATTTGTATAACAACAGGAAATATAACCGAAAAATATAATGAGATTTATAATGATGAAGAAAGGCATTTAAAATACCAGGTTAGATTATTTGAACAGGACAAAAGAACATATGATGAAATAATTAATAATGAAGATGCTTTAGGTTTTTGGTATATTGACACTGCTTATTTAAATATAAACAAAGTAAAAGAATATAGTGAAATAGTTAAAAATTTACATTTTGGCCCTGAAAAAGAAATTTTTAATAAAATCAAAGAAAGATTAGAAAAGCAATGTAAAAAGAATAATACTTCTTTCGAAGAAGAGTTTATTAAAATGATTAAAGAAACAACTATAAAAAAACATGAACCTTTACATTTCTTTCTTGATGATGAGAAATTGATTGATGAAATAGAATTAAAAAATACTCCTAAAAAATATAGAGAATGGGTTTTATATGTTGATTAAATTATTTGTTACAGAACCCATTTGTTTGCCTTTTATAAAAATTATATACCCCTTTTTCTTTTACAAAATATATTGAACATCTATCCAATCTTTCAGAAGAGAATATACCTACAACATAATCAACAAGCCCTTCTCCCTCTTCTTTTTCTTTTAAGAAAGATATAGCAATATAATAATTGTCTAGCCCTTCAACTTCTTCTTTTAAAGTACTTGCATGAGCATCTCCAATATCATCTCTTTCATAATAACCCGCTCTCTCGAATATTTTATCTAATCTTTCATAGTTTGATTCTCCAATAGGACCTCCTAATTCTTTTTCAATCTTATTTAATAATTCATTAAATTTTGGTCTTGGGATTATTTCTTCTTCTTTCTTTTCAGTTAATGAGAAAGAGCCAACCCTTTGCAAATTAACACAGGGATTTTTATTTTTAGAATTAATTATCTTTCTCATAGCATCTTTAACTGCCTCTATAGAAGAATCCTGTCTTAGTAAAAAGAAGAAACTTCTAGAATCTCTTACATTACGCCCATCAGGAAGTTTTATTTTACCTTCATATTCTTTTAGTATATCTTCAGTATTTATGATGAATCTATTACTAGGATAATTTATTTCTATATAAGAAGTATCTTTATATAAATCCACTTTATAATTTATTCCATCAACATTTATTTCATTGAATTCTACTCCAGAATATATGACTATTTCACATCCTTCCAAATCAGAAGCATCCAACTCTGTTGCACCCCTTCTGCAATTTCCATTGTTGTTTGTTTGTTTTCCTGTAAGATAACTAAAATATCCTGTATAAGATTCAAATATTACTCCTGATTGGATTTCTTCAAAACCACCAATATCAACATCACAAACCCATACATCCTTACCATCATCTATAACCATATTTTCTGAAGTTCCAGTAACTAAAGCAATTTCTGAACATCCCTTTCCACTTCCTTTTGCTTCTATAAAAATATTATCTTCTGTAACTCTTTTCACAGAATCACAATTCTTTAAAACAAAACTCCCACCGTCATTAACCAATGCATTTTTTCCTCCTTTCACATTCAAATAACCATTTTCAACATTAACAGTGTCAATATGCCCCTTTCCAAAACTGCTTATCTCTATATCCAGAGATTTTTCTTTTGGAATATCAATATCCCATGCATTACCCTCATAAATACTTATATCAGATTGTTGAAGACTAAATTCAAATTCATCTTCATTAGCTAACAAATAATTTCTTTCAGGAAGATTTTCTCTTTTATGTGTTATGAAAACATAATTATTTCCATTGTTAGTCATTTTATATTTTAAGTTTGTATCTTCTACAGAACTTCCCTTAAACACTTTCATTCCATCTTCTGTAAAAACAACATTGCCTCCGGATATCTTATAATTTTTAGGAATCTCATTTCCTTCTTCATCAAATACAGGAAAACTAAAATCTATTCCTTCTTCTTTTTCTGATTGAATATTAATTTCATAATATTCATTTCCTTCTTCATCAGTTTTTAGAATATAATTCAAATCGGTGCCTTCCTGGACCTTGTATCTTCTGTCTCCAAAGAACATTTCGGTTTCTTCTGTAACTGTAAAATTAGCACTAACAAGATTTCCTTTTTTATCAAGGTTGAAATTTGAAGTTTCTGGGTCTATATTCATATATGAATTCTTTCCAATTGTCAAAGAGCAATCCTCTTTACATGAAAATTCACCATCTTCATTTGCTTCTACGTTTTCAAGATTAACTTCCTTATCCCCTTCTTCTGTTTTATATATTATTTTGGCGTTTGTAACAACACCATCATCATCTATTTCAGCCTCATAATCTTTTATGTTTGATTCTTCAGCATAATCCATAATCTTTTCAGATGTCTCTAATATTTTTTTGTATTCTTGATTCAATTGAGAAGCTAATTCAGAAGCCAATAATGAAGAAGGATTCTGTATAATGTTTCCCACAGACAAAAATTGAGATAAATCATCGGATTGAGAAATTTGTGAATATAATAATGATTCTGGATCCAAGGACAAACCTTCAGGAGTAAGAGTATGCAAATTAGGCTCTTGTGCAGAAGAAATTATAATAACTAAAATCAATACACTTAATAATAATATTTTTTTATTCATTTTATCCACCATAATTTACAGCATAACCATAAATTAAATTCTCATCAGCATTATCTTTTATTAAAAATATCTGTGTTTCATTCTCTATATATCTTTCAACCAAAGTGTCTTTTCCCAATGCTATTTCTGCAATACATGTTATGCATAATCTCGGATAATATCTTATTTGATTTTCTATGATTTTATTAACAACACCTCTTATTTCCCCCAAACGAATATTATATTCCAGATTGAATTGCTCTATAGTTCCTGAAATGTCTCCTTTTTCCAATCTAATAGACCAATCCACAGTAACAATTACATTATCTTCTTTTATATCTACTCTTGAGAAAACATCTGAAAATTCTGTATTTTCATATCCGCTACATGCCAAAGGAAGATTTTCATTAATGTATTTTGAAAATTCATCATTCATTTTTGGTATTTCAGGCAATAAGTTTTCTTTGTTTTTTATTAAATAGGGAATATTTCTTCCTGCAAAAGAAACCCCTTCCTCATCAAGAACTCCCCCTTGATATGACATATAATAAATGCTATCTTCAACAAAATCGTAAACACATAATTTTATATCTTCTTTAACAGATTCCAATTGTTCAGGTACTGAAGAGACTTCTGATATCTTTAATTCCTGTTCTACTCCAGTAATAGAACTCCTAATATAAAATAATAATATAATAGCAATTAAAAGAACAAGTCCTATTATAATGTATATAGTAATTTGTCCTCTTTTTCTCATATTTATTTCTTATTCTTAGATTTTTTTAAAGGTTTCTTTTTAATAGATGTTTTTCTTAATGCGTAATTAACAGGATTTTTTATCATTTTGCATAAATTGTCGGAATCACAAATCCCATATGACTTGTAATAGGATTCATTTTCACAGTTTGCAGGTAATACTTTATTAGACTGTTTTTTGTGCCATTCTATCTGTGTTCTTATATAACCCTCTTTCAATGGCTGGTAATTTTTTGAATTCCATTTTTGGATAAGATTTTCAATTTCTTCAAAATCCCAGTTAACACTCCTCAAGAAATTAATCAATAAGAATAATGATCTTTTCCTTCCATCAGAAGGAATTCCTTTTAGTATTTTTGAAATGCATGGGGGGAAATTCTCTTCAGGCACCTTGCCGGTATATCTTTCATAAGAACCAACATCTTTCTTTTCTTTCTTGACTTCAATAAGGCTTTGATTTTTTATTCCCCAATCATAAGATTGTATCAACAGATTTCTGGCAGAACCTTTTTCAACATTTTTTGTATCTAAAAATCTTAAATTAACTTTAACGTTTTCTGGTTTTGCATCTTCTATTTTAAAACTTTCAACATCTTTTATAGGTATGCTTATCAATCCTGATTTTTCATTTAAGGAATATGGAGAACGAAACATATGTCTTGAAGATATTAAAACAGAATCAATATCAACTAATGAGAATGGATCCTCTTTGTTTAATTTCTCAATTAAAAAAGGTTTTATCATATCTTTAAGATAATTTGCAACATTTCTCACTAAATCAGGAAATAATAGGTTAATATTTTCTCCTTTTAATTTATCTGGAAATGCCTCATAAGGGATTCCTATATGAAATCCTTTATTTCCAGAAAATTTTATTGAATAATCCTTGACATCATGAAATTTTAATGCATCTATGATTAATTTTGCTGTTATTTTTGAATAATTCAAATCATCTGAATCTATATCCAATATAAGATCCCATCCTTTTCTCAATTCATCTAAATCCTTTTTTGACATCCCTGATTTTAGATTCAATGGATCGTGCCATCTTTCTTCAGAAACATGAAATGATGTCATCCCCTGCCTTATAAAAGAATCAATGTCACTTTGATAATTCACGCTTTCAGGCCTCTTTCCTCTTATATCTCTAACCCATATTTGAACTTCCCTATCTTTGGAAATTCTCAAAAGTTCTTTCTTTATGTCCTCTCTAGAATAATAATCCCTCATTTTATGATAGAAGATTAGATTATTTATATTTGTTTATATTTTACAGATATTATTACTGTAATGAGTGTAATTGATTATGGAGTTGGAAATGGGTCTTTTCATCTTCTTCTAAAATATTTGTCAATTCCTGTATCTGCTCTTTGATTATTGTTATAGTATCCTGCACTGATTTTTGAACAACGATATTGGATCCCACATTCACAAGCAAATTATTATCTTTTAAGGTTCCTTTACCATAAACCCCCAGACCCAGTGTAAACATCATTTCAGAATCTTTTTTGGATTTCTTAAAATTTTCTAAATTAGAAACGAGATCATTTAGTTGTTGGATTTGTTGGTTTATTGCATTAATTCTCTGATGATATTGCTGAATTTGTTGATTCAGTAATTGCATCTGAAACTGCTTTTGTTGTTCATTATTATTTTTTTGGTTTTGTTGTTTTTTTGTCATTTTTTCTTGTGGACTTTTTAGAAGTTTTTTTCTGTGTTGATTTTTCTTCCTTTTTATTCACACCTGATTTTTTTGTTTTTCTTTTTTTGACAGGTTTTTCTAATTTTTTCTTTTCTTTTTTCTTTTTATCTTTCACTTCCAGCTTTTCTTTTTTCATTGCTGATTTTACTTCAGAAGTGGTTGCTCCTTTTTTTATCTTTAAAACTATATCTAAAGGCTCCAAATGTTTTGGGTTGCATGCTCTTCTTTTAACATTTCCATCTATGATTAAGAAATTATTTTTCTTATCAACTATTACACATGTTTTTCCTGCTTCTCTTCCGGATATTTTCATGCAAACTCTTCCTATATCAAATAACATTTTAACTCCTTATCCTTTTCTTTAATTCTTTTTTAGTACATTCGGGACATAAAACACCACCAAATTTTCTTGTTGGCCTTTTCTTTGTTTTTGCAGTAGTTCTCATTTTATAAGGTCTTTCTCTTATAGTCCCCCCTAAGTGCTTTCCACAATTTCCGCATTTTTGTTTAGAATGTTTCCTTTTCTTAAAGACCATTTTTACTTTTTTTGGTCCTTTAATGAATACTCTTCTTAACTTCCTTGATATTATGTGTTTTTGTGTCATTTTAGATAAATTTGATGAGATAAGATTTAAAAATCTTTTGATATCTAATGAACTTTCATTAACTTCCTCAATAATGTATTAAATATAATTGCGGATATTAAATAAATCCAGAACCACCTTAATCCAAATATCTCAAGTTCTCTATTGTTTATTTTTATTTCTTTTATATCTGAATCTGAAACTCTTTTTGAGGGTTCTTCATACTCATTCTCCGAGGTTATCAATAATTCTTTTGTATATTCCTCTCCTTCATACTCATAAGTAAGGACATATCCCCCTGCTTTTCCTTTCAGAGTCCAGTTGGCTTCATAAATATCTTTGTCAGATATAAGACCTTCTTTTTTATAATGTTTAACTTCTTGAATCCTATTTGACAATAATTCGATATTCTCTGGAACTATCAACTCAATTTCTTTGTCTACTGCTTCTTGGAAATAAACTGACGTAGAAAATTCCTCATTAGGCATTATAGGATAAAAACTCAAATGAGAATAAAACCATGCAAATATTATCAATATAGGAATCATTGTTATGAACATGGGTTTCATTGTTTGCTTGAATTGCATCATACTTTTTTCCATAGACTTTTTCTGTAATTCTGAAACTTTTTCAGTATCATGCTTGAATTCTTTCATTTGATTTCTTATTTCTTTCATTTCCTGTTTTATAGATTTCAGGACTTCCTGATCTGTCATTTTTTTATAAATTAATGTAGAAATCAAAGTTATTATGAAAGTTATAATTAAAATACTTAAAAAAGGATCTAAACTTAGTAAAGGCTTGAATATAGGATTTAATATTGGATTAAATATACTTGCGAAAAAATCTATTAAAAAATTTGATGCCATTTTAACTTGATATCATTTTTCTTAATGCAGGATACATGTCCATCATATGCTGCTTTGCAATTTCCTCATACAATCTGTAAATTATCATAACAGCCAATAATATACCTGTTCCTCTTCCCAGCGCCCCAGATAGATCTGCTGAAGCTGCAAGTATGCCTATAGCAATACCTCCCATTACTGTTAAAGGCATAATGTATCTTTTTAATAAAGTCTCCAATACTCTCGGGTCTCTCCTAAAACCAGGAACTTGTAATCCTGAATTCATTATCTGTTTTGCGACGGATGATGCATCTTGTCCTGAAGTTTGCATCCAAAATATAGCAAATATTACAGAACCAACAATCAAAAATAATGCATAAACAATTCCATGTGAAATGTCTGATAGTGATAAAGCTCCTTTAACCAAATTACCTAATAAATTTGGAGCAGACAAATAAGCAACAACACCTGAAGTTGGTGTGCTTCCTGTAAAAGTACCCAAAAATGGATATCCTAGATTCTCTAAAAATTTAGCTAATAATTGTATATTTGCCATTAAAGCAGCTATTAATATAACAGGGATGTTACTTGTATATAAAAAGTTTAAAGGCCATCTCATACCATGACCTCTTATTCTTCCAAAGCTCAAAGGTATTTCAATTTTAATAGCTTGGAAATATGTTGCAAGGAAAAATACAACAACTGTGGCAATTATTGCTGATGCTGCTATCAATGCTCCCTGTGGGTCTCCTGCTGTTAATGAAAGCAAGAATACCCATACTTGACCTACAGGTGATTGTCCTGATCCAAATGCCCATGTTCCTGCTGTTGTCAATGGAGAAAATGCTCTCACAAACAATCCTGCTGAAACATTTGCAGCAATGAATAAACTAATACCAGAACCAAAACCCCATTTTTGTATAACTTCATCCATATAAAGAACTATTAGACCCCCCAATATTAATTGGCCTATCAAAACCCATTGCATTAAAATATATGTTGACTGATCTAAGGTTTCCAAAGGAGCCAAACCTCCCATCACAACATATATAATACCTTCAAAAACTATGAAAAATATTGATAATAACTTTTGAACTCCTTGGAATCTCATTCTTCCATCTTTTGTTAAAGTGTCAAATTTCCATATTCCAGAACCATTTAATAATTGCAACACAATAGACGCTGTAACAATAGGTCCAATACCCAGAGACATTATGGAACCAAAACTAGCCCCAAGAATAATAGATAATTGATCAAAGGCCCCTAATGAATTTTGACCTAAACCATAAAGAGGTATTGTTGATAAAATAAAAAATGAGACTAATATTATTAATGTCCATTTTAATTTTTCCTTGAAACCAAGTTTTTTTTGTAGAGGTCCAGTTATCTCAGGCAATGCGCTTAATAATTTATTCACAATATCACTCATTTAATACTTCCCCTCCACCAGCCTCTATTTTTTCTTTTGCCTTTTCTGAGCATGGACCCATTATCTTAAATTTATGTTCAACTTTTCCCATGCTTAATAACTTTGAATATCCCTTTTTCTTTACATCAAAAACATAATGATCTTTTTCTTTTGTGGTTAGTTTATCTATATTATTTTCAAGATCTGCGATATTTAATGTTATTATCTTGTTTTTCCTGCTATGAAAACCTTTTTTTCCAAAATATTTATTTCCTGCATACTTCAAGATCTTTGATTTCTTTTGGTCAGCTCTTTTTCCTGAACCGGCCATTCCCCTTCCACCTCTATTACCTGCTCCACGATGTTTTTTCATAGAGCCGTATCCGTGAGTTGTATGTGCTCTTTGCCTTGTATTTTTCTTTCTTTTATTGACTGTCATTTTAAATCATTCTTTTTATTAAATCATTTATTTTTTCCTTTCTATAACCTAAAACTCCCCCTAAACTAAAAGGTTTTTTAATTCCTCCCTTTTCAAATCCTTTTACAGGTGGCTTTAATCTAAAATAAGGTTTTAATCCAGGAATATCTTTTATATTCTTTTTAAGATTAATAAAATCCTCTGCAAAAGTGTTGATATCTGTTTTTAATTTTTCTTTCAAATATTCCTCTGTTAAGAGTTTTTTACCTGGAAGTTTACCTCTGTTTTTTAATAATTCAACAAAAGTCTCTTTGTCTAATTCTCCCCAAGTTACATAATCCTTAACAATTTTAAGCATTCCAACAGCTGCATTGTTTTTTGATGATATTATTGAACAAGAATTCTTTTTATGCAAATTAAGCATCTTCAAAGTATCCTTTACCTTTTTCTTCACTCTTAGAGTTCCCCTGATTTGAACTATTGCTATTCTCATTTTCTTTTAAACCTTGACAAGTTATTCAATGCATCAAAGCACGCCTTTACAACATTTATTTTTGTTTTTGTTTGTCCGTAAGTTTTTGAATATACATCAGTTATCCCAAGCACATCTAAAATCTTTTTTACTTCACTTTCAGTCAAGATACCTGTTCCTTTTGGGGCAGGATATAATTCTACTTTTACAGAAGAGGATTTCCCTGAAGTTTTGTAAGGTATTGAATGCTCTTCTCCACACCCACAATCCCAGCTTCCACAACCTCTTGGTATTTTTATAATATTCAATTTAGCATTTCTTATTGCTTTTTCTCTTGCAGGAACAGTCTCTTTTGCTTTCGCAAACCCTATTCCAACATAACCATTTTTATTACCCACAACAGCAAAGGTTGCAAATTTTATCCTGTTGCCTTCTTTTGTTTTTTTCTGGGTCTGTCTCCAAATATTTCTTTTCCCTCCTCCAAATTTACCCTTTGCCTGTCCAATATTCAATAATACAACTTCTAGATTTGGTAATAATTTATCAACTATTTGGGGTTCCATGATTCTGTCTGGAGATTTTAATATTTGGTCTATGTCTGTTATTTCTCCGGAGTTTACCTTTTTTCCTAATACTGTCTTTGGGATCCATTCCAATTCAACACCTTTTATACCACTTTCACTCTCTTTTTCTTCCTCTTTATTTTCTTTCTCTACATCTTCTTCATATACTTCTTCTTTAACTTCTCCAGCACTCTTTATTTGTTTCTCCTCTATTTCAAGAGATTCTTGCTGAGCTTCTTCCTTCGCTTCATCCTCTCCCGGATGCTTTTCCACTTTCCTACTTCTTCTTATTTCTGGCATTTTACTCCTTAATTATTTTATTTTTTATTTCCTGAAAATTTTCAGGTAAATATTTTTTATTATATAATTTTATATTTTCTCCTTGCAACATTTGCTTGTTTGGAATTACTTTTTCTGAATGAGGTACATCAACACCCGCATCCAAGACCCCTTTTAATGCTGAATATAATCTATTGCTTTTTCTTTGTAAGCCTAAGTCAAGTATTGCTTCTTTTATGTTTTTTGATTTTGCTTTTTTCCCAGCCAACAAACCAGTTAAATAGCTTGAAGGAATATTTCCTCTGTTGTTTTTATATCCTAATTTCACAAGCTCCTTGCTGTTAGCCCCGATTATTACATAATCCCCTTTAGGGTTAAAGCTTACGAATTGCACAGTAATGCCTGTGTTGGATTTTCTTATTACCAATCTTGTCTTTCTTGACGAAAGTAATTTAAGCCTGTTCTTATACGAAGTTTTTCCCTTTCTCTTATATTTTACTGTATAATTTTTATTTGTCATATTTCTCCTCTAATAAATTATTATCTTTAATGAAAATGTCAAGATGTCTCTTACTTCTGAAGAATCCTCCTTTTGCTTTTCTTCTTAACATATTGTAATTTGATGTTGATAATTGCCCCTCATCCTTTAATTTTCTAAGCATTTTTCTTTGCAATCTTATTTTTGAAACCCAAATATCCTTTCTAGGCAATCTTGAAGTTGCCTTTCCCTTTCTTGAACCTTTTCCTTTTCTCCTGTCCTTTCTCTTTTGTTCAAGTATTTTTCTGGCATTGTATCTCGAATGTCCTTTCTTCTGCTTTTTTGATACTGCTTTTTCCCCTATAAGCCTTCTTACATCCCCTTTTGTTATAGCTTCCTTTATGTCTGCCTGTCTGGAAGAATCAAATTTTATTCTTTTCTTTCCAGCACCAAGAATTTTTGATGCCAACCTTTTTTGTAATTTTAGTTTCATCTTACTTAGGGGCTTTCTTTTTCATGTCCTCCTTTATCTTTTCTGCAAATTCTTGTGCTTTTTTTTGCTTTTCTTCTTTTTCTGATTTTTTCTTTTCCTTTGACTTTTCCTCAAGAGATTTCTTTTTCTCTTTTCTTTTCTCTGATTTTTTCTTTTTCTCCTCTTTTTTGAATTGAATTAATTTATTTTTTTCTTCAATGAATTTATCGACATCTTTGATATTATCAACAATAAAACCTTTTTCCTTGATTTTTGTTAAAATATCTAATTTTTTCCTTAATCCCAAATTTTTTCCTATCGTTATTGAATTCTTACTCTTGTCTATTTTTTCCAATTCGTTTGCATTTAAAATAACAACAGGTATAAGATCATTCTTGCCTTTTCCTCTTAATTTTTTTGGACTTCCATAACCAATGGCAGGTTTTTTCTGATGACCTTTCTTGTTCAGTCTTAACTTATTGTGTATCCCTCTTGGCTTTCTCCAAGACTTAAACTGCTTCTTCCTATTAGAATCCCCTCTAATAAAATTGGGTTTTTTCTTGTCATTATTTATTTTATTTTCTTTCATTTTATCAAAGTTGGCTTCTTAGTCATCCATATCCCATCTTGGAATATACGCTTGTCCCTATTTTTTATTTTTGTTGAACGCTCTATATTTGCTGCAGTCTGTCCAACACTCTCCTTATTTATTCCAGTAATCTTGATTATATCCCCATTAATTTCAACTTTAACATCAGGATACAAATCTGCCTTTCTTGGTATTTTTTCCCCTAGAAAATTCTTTACAACCAAGGTATTATTTTCATTACTTACAGACATAGGGAAGTGACCTGAACATATCTTCAACTCTGCTTCATAATTATGGACAACCCCCTCAATCATATTATTTATATGAGAAGCGATTGTCTTTAAAATAGATTTATCTTTTTTTGTATGTTTTTTCGAAGAAACATAAATTACAACAGAATTGTCCTTTTTTTCCAATTTAACTCTTGGATTAAGGAAATTTCTTTGCATCTCCCCATTAGGCCCGGATATTTTTAAATTATAATTATCTATTTCGCAGCTTACTCCCTCAGGCAATTCCAATACTATTTCCCTTATTTTTAATCTTTCCTTCATTTTTAATAACAATATGCAATTAATCTTCCCCCTATACCCTTTTCTATTGCCTCCTTATGAGTCATTAATCCTTGTGAGGTTGAAACAATTATTAATCCTACATTTTTGGAAGGCAAAAATCTCTTTTCAAATTTTTCATAATCATTGAGTTTTACAGAAAATCTTGGTTTTATAACTCCACATTTGTTAATATTGCCCAAGAGATTAATTTCAATATGACCTTTCTTATTTTCCTTTACTATATTAAATTCCCCTATATAATTATTATCGTGAAGTATTTTCAATATATTATTGGCAATATTGCTTATTGGTTTAACTATGCATTTGCTTTTTCCTACTTTCTCACAATTATTTATTGTGGATATTATATTTGATAAAGGGTCATTCAATGTCATTTTAATTGTATTTTTTAAATCCTAATGACAATGCTGTTTCTCTGAAACATTGTCTGCACAGATTCAATCCGTACTTTCTTATGTGCCCTCCTATTCTTCCGCATCTTGAGCATCTTCTTGCTGCTTTTCCGAATTTTCTCTCTTTTGGTGCGTTATGTTTTTTATATTTCTCCATTTTAGCCGGTTTTTTCTCTAATTGATTGAATATTTTGTCATAAGATTTATATGTCATTTTATGTTAACTCCAAATTCTTTCTCAACAAAAGATATTGCTTCTTCTTTTGTTATTTTTATTTTTTTAGGAAGATTTTTTCTGTTTAAGCTTCTTCTTTTTATTCTGAATCCAGGCCTAGCCAATGTTACTGCAACATCCATTCCATACATTCCAATTTCTGGATTATATTCGACGCCTGGGATATCAATATACTCCTGTATTCCAAAGGAAAAGTTTCCGTGCTGATCAAAATTTTTCTTTTTTAATAAATCTTCTTTTGATTTCAACAACCTTGACAATAATTCATGAGCTTTTTTCTTTCTCAAAGTAACCATTGCAGCAATTTTAAGATTAGGTCTTAAACCCCATGTTGGAATTCTCTTCTTAGTGGAAGTTTCAACTGGTTTTGAGCCTGTTATATAATTCAATAACTTAACTGCTTTATCCAGATTATTTCCTGGCTCTCCAACACCCATGTTAAGAGTTACTTTCTCAACTTTTATATTTCTCATATTATTCATTTTTCATTGAAACTCCTATTGATTTTTCATCAGGAACAGGAAATGTGTATTTCTTCAAAGTTTCATAATTCCTGTTTCCTAATTTGAATGTTACTTTTGGTTTGTTGTTTCTAGAACCTTTCTTTATCTCAACAACCTTACCTATATTTCCTTTATAATTTCCTTTTGTAATGTAAATGTTTGCTCCTTTCTCCATCTTTATGTGTTTTTTAATCTTGTTTTCATTTAAATCAATAATAACTGAATCTCCTAATTTATAATCATCTTTTGAAATTATAATATTTCTTCCATCATTAAGATTAATCTGCAATTTTCCTCCTTTTATGTATGTTTTTCCTATAATTTTCCCTAGTTTTTCATTATTGTTATTAATTTTATTGATTATGAAATTTCCTGTATTATCATACACCAAAATATAATTCTCTTTT
This sequence comes from Candidatus Woesearchaeota archaeon, assembly GCA_017609465.1. Classification (GTDB taxonomy): domain Archaea; phylum Nanobdellota; class Nanobdellia; order SCGC-AAA011-G17; family JAFCDX01; genus JAFCDX01. The sequence goes on from JAFCDX010000001.1 coordinate 82,069, forward strand.
AAAGAAGGAATTTCTATTATGTCCATTATACCCACAGGGAATCTGTAGTCTTTTCTTGGTTTTTTATTAATAAGTATCTTTCCTTCATTCAATATACTCTTAACTTCTTTTGTTGTTTTAGCATATTTTAAAAAATATTTTATTAAAATATTAAGATTTATTGATTCATCCAAGGCGTGGGGTCCTGGCATAGTTCTTGTTATCCATTTTGTTTTTTTCCTTCCAATCTTCCAATTTCCTGGCGAGGATATTCTTTTAAGATGCATTTTTATTACCTTCTAATTTTATTTTTCTTTTTTTGTCTGACAAATCAAATACTGTTATCATAAGATTTGAAATCTTTATTGGGTAACTGGATTTTGTTCCATCTTTTCTTATTTGATTTATATTTTCTATTTTTGCCCTACTCCTTATTAAATCTATATTTTCAACTTTTCCTGATTTTCCTTTAAACTGACCCTTCAATACTTTAACAGTATCTCCTTTTCTCAATCTAAATGACCTTTTTGAATATTTTTTTCTAAGTTCAGGGGACAAATGACATCCCAAAAACTTACCCAAGATGTTTAATGGAGCATTCTTTCTATATTTTCTCTGCTTTCTTGGTTGCTTACTTCTATTCCATTTCTTTGAAAATATTTTCTTCATTTTATACTATTATTTTTGCTAATTTTGAGACTCCTGCCCATCTTTCAGCAGCTTCCTTGGCTATTGCTCCTTTCAATAATGTCCCTTTTGGATTTCCTTTTGTATCCTTTAGCACAACTGCGGCATTATCTTCAAATTTTATCCTTGTACCGTCAGGTCTCCTATATTCCTTTTTTTGTCTTACTATTATAGCATTAACAACCTGTTTTTTCATTGCAGGAGTCCCTTTGACAACAGATGCTGTTATCAAATCCCCAACACCGCAATCGGGGCTTTTTCCCTTTTTTGTTTTTCTTCCCTTAACAGATATTATTCTCAATATACGTGCGCCTGAATTATCACATGTTTCTATTCTTGAATCTTTCTGGAACGCTTTTGTTACCTTTGCTTTTATTGCTTTCATTTTAACACTTCCACTATAACATTATGTTTTGTTTTTGAAATTGGTTTTGATCCAATAACTCTAACCTTGTCTCCTATGCTAACTTCCATACAACCAGGTTTATGAACATGAAGTGCGCTTTTTCTTTTTTCATACCTTTCATATTTTGGAAGATAATAATTCCTTGTCCATTCTATTTTTACAGTTCCTTTTGAGGAAAGTTTTGTGACTGTTCCTGTAAATACACGTCCCCTAGTTTTCAAACTACCATGAAAAGGGCAATTCTTATCATCACATTTTTCCATTTCCTTTTTATTTTTCATTTTAATCTTTCCTCTGGTCTTTTTGCAATCCTTTTTCCTTTGATTTTCTTGTTTTCATTTATAAGCATGATTTCAATCTGGTTTTTTAATATCTTTTTTTCTTTGCCTTTTACTTCAAGTGTTATTGTATTTTTAGTTTCGTCTATCACTTTTCCTTCAATACCAATAAGGGTTATATTTTTTGAATCTGTTATTTTTATCTCTTTTCCTATGAGTTCTATTTTTTCCTCGTCCCTTAACTTCATTTTGTTTCTATGGTGTCTTCCTGGAATCCAAGTTTCATGAGTTCTTCTTTGACCTTTTCAACGTGATTTCCTTGCAACTCTATAACGCCATCTTTGTGCGTTCCTCCACATGCAAGTTTTTGCTTTAGTTTTTTAGTAAGCTCTTTTATATCAACGTCTTTGGTCAACCCCTGAATAACAGTCATTTTTTTTCCAAATCTTCTTTCCACGGTTTTAATAAGGATTTTCTGTTTTCCTTTTGCCAACTCACCACACATGCAGATTTCTTTGGGTAAACCACACTTTTCGCAAATTTCACTCACTTATTCTTTACCTCCTTGTCTTTTTGTTTTGAATATGTAATTATTCTTGCCATTGTTTTTCTTATAGCTCTTATTCTTCCTGGATTTTCAGGAGGGGTCCCTGATGCTCTTTGAGCATTAAGCTTCATTATATCCCTTCTTAATTCATTTAACTTTGAATCAAGCTGTCTTTTGTCTAGTTTTTTTAGTTCTGCTTTTTTCATTTTTATCTTCCTTAATTTCTTTTGGCTCCTCTTTTAACTCCTCTAATGAAATTTTCTTTATCTCTACCTTATCAGGTAATTGGGTATCTGGATGCAATATTGAAACTTTAATGCCTATTGAACCAGATCTTAAATTTGCAACCGAATATGCTTTCAATACTTTATTCTGTGCAATGTCTCCTGATTTTTTTAGATAACCCGCTGAGAATCTCCATGTTTTTGCTCTTGTACTTGGAACTCCTCTTCCAGAAATAACTATCTCTGCCCCTAATGCCCCTGCCTTTATTATTTCTTCCAATATCCTATAACCTATTGACTTGAATCTCTTTGGTCCAAATCTTTCAAACAATAAAACTATTCTTTTTGCTATAGATTGTGCATTCAATGACGGATTTTCAATTTCACTCACTTCAATTTGTGGATTCTCCATATTAAATTTTTCTTTTAATAATTTAGTTAGATTTTGAATATTAGAACCTCTTGAACCAACAACCAAACCTGGTTTTGAAGTATATATTATTATTTTCTCTCCCATGGGTGTTCTTTGTATATCAGTATGGCTATACGAGGCTCTGTTTAAAAAAGAATATATGAATTCCTTTATCTGATTCTCTTTCACGTTTTGCTTAATTATTTGTTTTTCTATCATTTTTATTTTCAGGTTCACTTACTTCAATTTCAATATGAGTTCTTTTCATAAGCCTCCTTCTTTTTCTTCCAAAATGAAATTGTTGTGCTCCTTTGTTTGCTATTATTTTTGTTATTATGAGGTTTTTTGAATCCATGCCTTTATTCTCTGCGTTTGCCTGAACTCCTTTTAATAAACTAAGTATTTCCTGTGTTGCTTTTTCAGGATATCTTCCCGATGCAATTCCTGGCTTGTGTCCTGTATCTCTGTTATATCTTTTGAATGGAATAGCTGTTTTTTTATCCAAGACAGACTGAAGTATATTTTGTGCTTTCAAAAGATTCTTGTTTCTAACAAAATTGCAAATCTCAACACTTTGTTTTATTGAAATTCTCAGGTCCTTTGATATTAATTTAGCTGATTCCATTTTATTTCACTGATGCGGCCGCACTAGATTTTGTAGCTCCAATACCTGGGGATGAATGTACAACCTTTTTACGTGTTTGTGAAAATTCCCCTAACCTATGTCCAATCATCTCTTCAATTATAGTAACTGTCTCAAAAGATTTACCATTATAAATTCCAAATGTCAATCCAACCATGGAAGGAAGAACTATCATACTACGACAATGTGTCTTTAATGGTTTTTTTATTCCTTTTTCCTTATATTTATTTATTTTATTAATTAATTTTTTTTGATTTTCTGTTAATCCTCTTGTGAGTGTTCTTCTCTGTCTTGCAGGAAGCAATTTAGCAAGATCCTGAATACTCATATTTTGCAATTCACTTATGCTTTTTCCTCTATATTTGAATTCTTTTGCCATTTTATTTCTTCTTTTTACCTGTTCTTTTTGCTTTTATTTGTCCTACGTTTGCACCTGGAGCCGCACCCCATTTAGGAACACTAGGTCTTCCCTTATGCCTTCCTCTTCCAGAACCAAAAGGATGGTCATACGAACTCATTGCCACAGGTGATGTTCTAGGATATAATTTATTTCTTGCTTTCATAGCATGATATCTTTTTCCTGCTTTTACAAAAGGCTTGTCTTCTCTTCCTCCCCCCGCAACAACACCAATAGTTGCTCTGCATGAAGGATGCAATGAAATTGATTTCTTTGAGGGTAATTTTAAGGTTATGCTATCATCTGTCTTGTTTGTTATTCTTGCAAAAGTTCCAGAGGATCTCAACAATTTTCCACCATCTCCAGGATTTTTTTCAAGACAAAATACCTGAATACCTTCAGGGATATTTTTTAAAGGAAGTATATTTCCTGTTTTTATTTTAGCCTCATTTCCTGAATTTATTATCATCCCTTCATATATTCCTTCTGGAGCAACATGGAGACAAGTTTCTCCATTATTATATTTTATTTTCATTAAAGGTGCGGAATGTCCTCTTGAATTTATTAATTCAACAACTTTTCCGGATAATTTTCCTTCTTTATTAGTATCAATTAAATTGTACTTTATTTTTCCAGCATACCTGTGGCTAGGAGAAGTATATCTCTTTGTTCCACTTCCACGCCTTTGTTGTATGATTCTTTTTCCCATTTTACATCAATCCCAATTGTGTTATTATATCCATTGCTGGATTTTCAGGAGATAATTTTACATATGCTCTCTTTTTCCCTTTTGGTGTTATTAAAGTATTAACGCTATCCACCTTAACCTTGAACATTTCTTCAACAGCCTTTTTTATCTCTGGTTTTTTTGCTTTTAAATCCACAACGAACAATATTTTATTCTCTGACTCAACCAGTCTTACTGCCTTTTCGGTCACTAAAGGATATTTAAGTATTTGTCTTTGCATTTTCTGTTTTCTCCTTCTTTATATTTAAAAATAATTTGTTCTTATCAAGATTCTCTATTGCTCCTTCTGTATATATAGTCAATCTTGAATGGTCTATTCCAGGTGAGATTAATTCTGTATTAATATTTTTCATTTCCACAACATCAAAACCAGGAACATTTTTTATGGACTTCATCAAATCACATTTTTTTGAAACAACTATCAAAGGTCCTTTTTTTATCTTGTATTTTCTACCCCTCATCTTTCCTTTTCCGGACCTTATTTTCTTCTTTTTTGTTCTATCCAATTCTTTTTTTAATTTCAAATTATCAAGAACTTTTTCAAAATCCTTTACCTTTTTTATATCTTCAAATTTATTTTCTAAAACTATTGGAAGATTATATTCTCTTGCAACTATATTTTTGTCTAAAGTTGATGCCAAAGCACTTCTTGTTGCTTTTCTTTTTTCTTTGATATTTATTTTTTGATCCCAAATCTTTTCTGCTTTTGGAGGATGAGCTCTTCTTCCGCCAACCATTCCTGGAGCAAAAGCACCCACCCACATAAATTGGGTTCCTCTTCTCCACATTGTTTTTCTTGGAACTCTTGATATTCCTCTGTTATAAGCCCCTTTGTAATTGTGCCTTCTTCTTGATAATTTTGATGATTGTCTTTTTCCTGCTTCAGGATTAGCACCATATTTTTGCCTTCTTAGACTCCTTATTGCCAATATGGTTCTTTTTATAAGGTCAAGCCTGTATTCCTCAGAGAATTGTTTGGGCAAATCAATGCTTTTCAATTTCTTCCCTTCCAAACTTAATACGTCTGCTTTCATTTTCTAATTGAATTTATTTCATAATTCTCCTTAACCTTTGGCTGTCTTATTGAATGTGAAAACTTAATTAATCTTTTTTTAGGGCCTATAACAGATCCTTTTATTAACAAATAATCATTTTTTACATTTCCATATTTATGTATGTCTTTCATATTTTTTATATTTTCAGGATTAACAGCTAATAATAATTTATTATATTCTGTTCTTGTGTGAAAACCCATTTGACCGTGCTGTGGGACCCTCCAATCTGTTTTTCTTGGAGTAAACGATCCTAAATTCCCTGTAGAACGTCTCTTTTTTTCTGATTTATGGCTTTTTAAAGAAATCCCGAATCTTTTAACAGGTCCTTGGAATCCTTTCCCTTTTGTAATTCCGTGAACATCAACAAAGCATATATTATTAAAAACATCTGTTAGCTTCAATTGTTTTCCAAGCATTTCCTTAGCGAATTTTTCTTTTTCTTCCTTGCTTCCTGACAATCCAATTTCAACAATTTCAGGTTTTTTCTTTCCAATGCCAGTAAGTTTTGGATTTGTATGAGCCAATAAACGAATATCATCATATTCTTTTATTTCTTTATGATTAATTTTTTTAGGAACCTTTAATTTTCTTTTTAATTCTTTGTCAACTTTGTCAGAAACATGTTCAGAAATCAACCTTAAACCATAATAAGTTTTTTTATAATAACGGATTGAAAAGACATTTAACGGGGGACACTCAAGAATTGTGGCTGGAATTGAAATTTGAGAACCTTTTGTTGGAGAATTAGGTGTGTTGTTTTGAGCAAGAACTTGGACCATACCCACCTTGTAGCCAGCAAACATTAAGGGTTTAAAATCATTGATATTGAGCCAAGACCTAACTCTAGCAATAGCTCTCTTGGCTCTCTTTCTAGGCCAAAACTGCAAACTTCCTGATCTTGATTTATGCTTTCTTGCCATTTTATTTTGCCTTTACAGGCGGTTTATAAATCTTTCTAGAATCAGCGACTGTTTACAGTAGGGTAAAATCTTAAATAATATGTTATTTATAAAGATTTCTAATGTTATTGAGTAAAAAATTTTTTGAAAAAAAGGCAAGAATTACAGCAAAAGAGCTAATTGGAAAGATAATTGAGTATAATGGAATTAAAGGAATAATAACAGAAACAGAAGCTTATGAAAACGATGAAGCAAGCCATGCTTTTAAAAAAACAAAAAGGTCTGAACTAATGTACGATACTTATGGAAATATTTATGTTTATATGATATACGGGTTTTATCATTGTTTAAATATTACTTGTGACAAAAATGGTCCTGGGGCAGTATTGATAAGAAAAATAAAACCCTTGAATGATATTGATGAAAATGAATTGGATGGTCCTGGGAAATTATGCAGAGCTCTTAATATAACAAAAGAAATTAACGGGACTAAGATAAATGATAAAGTAAAAATATATGATTCTAATTATAAATTCAAGATTAACAAAGGTTCAAGAATAGGCATTAGAAAAGCAAATAATTTACAATGGAGATTTTTTATTTAAAACTCTTGCTCAAACTTTCTGTCCAAAAACTGGGCAATCCAGATTTTATGAAACCCTTAAATTCTTCTGAATAAATATAACTCAAACCTTGTCCATGTTTCTTGTGATAATTCTCAAAATCATCTTTTATTTTTGTATAGGTGTTTGATATTATTTTTCTTTCAGTTTCATGCTGAAACAAATCAAACTTCTTGAATATTACAAAGCTACTTTGTCTTATGAAATTCAAATCAATGTTCGAAGAGTTCTGCAAAACTGCCAATATTGAAATCCCCTTGTGCCTTCTTATATTTAATAAATTGGAAAAAAGAACATTGAACTTGCTCATGCTTCTTCTTGCACTTAATGATATTCCTGCTTCATCCAAAATCAATAGAGAATTATTTTTTATTTTATCTATATCTTCAATTTCAACATGTTCTATCCATTTTGGCAATTCATTCCTGGAAAATCCAACTGCATATATTTTTTTATTCTTAAATGATTTTAAATTCTCTGCCAATAACATTGCAAAACTGCTTTTTCCAGTTCCTGCACCCCCAACAATAAGCCCAATTTTGGATTTGTCTAATAAATTCATAAAATTACTAAAATCCCCTTCTGAATTTAATATTTCAATCTCATTTTCTTTTACAGAACCGGGTCTTTTTTTGTATTCCTTTTTTTCTTTTATTTTATTCTTTGATTTTTTAACAGAATTATAGGAAAATTTTGCTGTTTTTGATATGCCTTTTACAATAAATTTTGCGATATTAAATCCTAATTTCAGGCTTTTTGATAATAATGATTTTTTCTTTTTTCTTGGCATAAAAATTAAAGGACAAATAATTTTAAATTACTTTCCATCAGGAATTATATTATATTCATATAAGCCAGGACATAAAAAAGTATCTTTGTAAACTTGATCAGAAAGTCCGTCGTTCATACATATATTCTCAACTATTTTCGCTAAAGCTTCCTCTCCATCTTTATCTAAGACTTCCTTTAATATTTCACAGTTCTCATATAGAACACATAATTTTGGGAATTTTCCTTTCATAATAAAATACAAATAAAAAAACTTATAAATTTATATCTTATTAAAAACATATGAAAAAACAGTTATTAATAATAATATTATTAGTATTTATGGCTGCGTGTAGTTCGCCAGACCCAAATTCATGTGAAACAAGCCAGGATTGTATAGACAAGGCTTCTAATGGATTGTTAAAGCCATTGCAAGAAGATGGAAATTGGGTATGTGAAGAAAACACATGCAAATGGAACGTAACCATTAATAAAGATATTACAGGAAAAATAACAGACGATGATAATGTAATTAATATAGTTGCCGGAGAAGGAGAAACCAAAGGTTTTTAATTATTTATTGTAAATCTTTTTTCTGAGCACATAACAATCATTAAATTATTTTCTCTATCATACATTGAAAAAGACTTGAAATCCTGTTCTGAAGGTATACAAAACAATCTTGGATGGCTGTGCAAGGATACAATGCTGTCATAACACGGTTCTGATACAACCCTATCCACTTCCTGTTCATATATTTTAGGAATATACAAAGAAGTCAAATAATAATTGCTATTCTCTTTATAACCTTGCAAACATACTTTTATTTCTTTTCCCTTATCATTATTGTAAATTTCTAATAAATTTTCATAAGTATTATTTTCAAATATTACTTTTCCTTCCGAGAATTTTATTACATTATCTTCTATTTTGTCACTGCCGGCAATACCTTCAAAAATTCCTCTTACTCCTAAAAAGGAAAAATAACTTATAATCAAGAATAACAAAAATAATCCTATTATGATTATAAATACTCTCTTGAATAAAGAAGGTTTTTCTTCTTCATAATCTTCAATAAAATGTTCTTCTTCCATATAAAGAAACAGATTTATTATTTTTTAAAGCTTCCTTCTTTTATAACTTTGTCAATTAATTCCTTCTTTACTCTTGGATGTCTTTTTCTCTTGTAACCATAATATACAGAAGATAATAATACTGCTCCAATTAATATATATGCTGCGTATTTTGAGCCTGTTTTAATTCCGTTTCCAATAGCAACTACTGCAGGTCCAAATAATCCTTCTCCTTCATCATCTCTTAAAGGAGTATATTTTCCATCAACAATACATTGTGGGTCATCTTCATCTATTTTTCCATCATTGTCATTGTCAATATTATCACTGCATTCAAATTCAGTTCCTTCATCACTTGAATCAACACTGTCTGCATCTCCAGAAGTATCTGAAGATATTCCTGTTGTTCCATAATATGTACATGTTCTTTGTATTTCCGGGTCATAACCTGTTATTGAATTGCATGATTTTAATTTTTCGCAAGTTCTTGTTCTTGTTCCATCTTCACTGCAAGAACTCCATTCAGTACAATTCCAATCTTCTTCCTTACATGATGGCTTGCTTGAACCTCCGCCACCTCCACCACTAGGATTTGTATTTATTACAATGGCATCGGTTGTGAATTGCAAAATACTATTTGTAAAAATATTATCCCTCTCATCATAAACAGATATTTGATAATAATAGGTTTCAGAATCATTTAATCCATTTATTGTTAAAGAATGTGTATCTAAAAAACTCTCTCTTTTAACTTGTCCTGATAATTCATTTTGATCTGTACTGTAATTTATGGATACATTTGTAATCTCATTTGTATCAAAAGTTATTGTTGCTGATGTTGTTCCTGGTGTTGCTATTATGTTTGATATAATTGGGGGTATTTTATCATAATAAATTGTGTAATTATCTGTTCTTTCAGAGTTTCCTACATTATCAAAACATTCTACATAAAAATTATAAGGATCATTTGAAGAATCCATAGTATATGTTAAATTTTCTCCAATAGAATTAGTATAATCTTCAATAGTTCCATCAACAATTAATGAGCAATTTTTTATTCCTGCTTCATCGGAAGACATTGAGGAATTTATTTCTAAAATTCCATCTCCATCATTAGTTCCATTAATCAAATTCAAGAAAGAATCATCTATAATTGGTCCTTCCTTATCTATATTTAATAGAAACAAACTAGATTGTGAACTTGAACCTCCTTTATTATAGATAGTAAAGTAATAACATAAATCATAACCATGATCATAATTAAGATCTAATGTTGTAGAACAATTATTTTCATTGCAGATTAAAGGTTTAGATGTATAAGAAGAATCACATTCACCATAACTTAAATCTCCACTATCTATTCCTGTTTCAGAGTCATCTGCATCAATTGAGAAATACATTGAATCTAAATTGGTAAATGTATTATTTTCTGGAGATATTTCTTCTATTATTGGAGGGGTTGTATCATCATATATATCCAAATAAACAACGTTAGTTAACATAAAGAGTTTATAATCCAAAGTATAAACATTTATAGGGATACTTTCACTTGAAGTCAAAATATTTGCAGTTAAATTTAAAGAAAAACTATTGTAATCTCCAACAATATTAGTACAATTTATTATGAAATTAGAAGATAAATCTGAATAATTAGAACAACTTAAGATATCTGAAAAATTATAATCTATTATATCTAAATTATCAGTTGGTATACTTATATTTATTTGTTTTAAATAATCACTAACCCCTGTAGTAATTACATTCAAACTAAAATTAGTATTTTGAGTTTCAACAAAAGAAGTATAATTAACTAATTCAACATTTGCCGTATGTTCAGCACTTACAAAACTTACACACAAAACAAAAGCCAATAATATCAATATTTTCTTAAATTTAATCACCTCATTTACAGTTATAAAAGCACTATTTTATTTATAAATTTTATTGATACTCAATTATACTAATAAATCATGGTCTTTCTCAATATGCTCTCCATCTATGTCCATAATTCTAAGGATCTTACCTTTCCTTTTGGCATTTATCCTCATTTCCTCAAAATTCTTCTCTTTTCCCGTGATCAATTCTTCAATCTTGTAAATATGCTTTATATCCAAATTCTTGAAATCTGGCACATCAAAAGCAAAATCCTTTGCTATATTGACATCATTGAAAGATGCTGAGCAAAAATTTCCTTTTACATCAGAGCCTGGTTTTGGAAGTGAAGTCTTGCATTTCAATGAGCAATTATCTGCCTTTAAATTTAATAATAAATGGTCAAATTTAAACTCATTATAAAGTCCATTTAATTTTTCTTTAGTGATACTTTGTTTTTTTATATTATACTTGTGTAATTTTCCTCTTTTTGTTTTTTCATATTCTATATCCAAATCAACATCTTTTGTTGATATTATCAATCCAGAAACTGCTATGTCTCCTTTTGCATTTTCAATTATCAATTTTACCAAATCGTTTGTAAATTCATAGCTTGATTTTACTAAAAGTTTTTTTGATTTCTTTAAAGATAATAATGCTCTCGTATATTCTCCTTTTCCAAATCTCTTGAATTTTTCATGAACTAAATCATCTGCCTTATCTTCAAAGATTTTTCTTATGAAATTCATTTTCCAACCATCTCCCTGTATTTTCTTTCTCCGAATAATACCCAATATACTACTCCTATTATTCCTATCATTATTATTCCTATTAATAAATTACTCATTTTTATCCATATAATGGTTTAATATTGTTATGCATTGAGATGTGAAATAAACTTCTTTTCCCAAAGATATTATTTCTTTAATATTCTTTTTTATAAATTTTTTGTCTTCTTTTGAAAAACCTTTATGATTTCCTAATATGAATATCGGATCTTTCTTGAATTTTGTCTTTATTTCTCCTTTTTTGTCCAAAACATAAATGTTTCTGTCTTTTATTTCTTCAAAGAATTTGTTGAATGATTTCTTTTCTATGAAAATTCCTGGAAAAGCTTCTGTCTTTTTATTCTTCTTGTATCTGTATAATGTTTTCTTGATTAAGTTTCCAATGTCCTTTTTTGAGAAAGGTGTTTCTGGATTGTAGATTATTTCTATATGCTTTACAGGATCTGGAGGTCCTTCAAGGAAAATATGAAGTTTTACATCCTGCCTTAATTTGTTTGATATGAAAAGTGCATTGATTATTGAGTGAATTACTATGTCCATTCTTCCCGCTTTCATCAAATCATCAAAATTTCCAGAAGTTCTTCCCTTGCTTGATATTAGAATGAATTCTCTCATAGGTTAAAGAAAAAATTAAGATTTATAAATGTAATCAATAACCTTTTTTATATAGCCCTGTAGTGTAGTGGCCAAGCATTGCGCGCTCTGGACGCGTAGACCCAGGTTCGAATCCTGGCAGGGCTATTTATATTCTATAATATTTTTCACAACCTCTTCAACTCAATGGAAATAGCCTTTCTATTCAATCTATTGTAATTAGGACAAACAATATAATAATAACCTTTCTCAGAGCAATACTCCAACAAAAAAGGATTATATTCGCACATAACATTAATCCCCCTCTTATCTCCATGAATTAACTTGAATCTTTCACCAACCAAATCATTTTTAACCTTATTTGCAAAATTTATCATGCTTTTCACTCTATTATCATTTAATTTATTCATGATCTCATTTTCTGAATTTGGATGAGGATTTGATAATGTTAGAGAAACCCTTGCCTTTTCAAGATATTCATCATAAGTTGCTATAAAACCACCATAGCCAACATTAACAGGTTTGTACTTTCCAAAACTTCCAACAATAATATCTGCATTCTTACTATTGCATAAAATATCATCTCCAATAGAACCAGAAGCATCCTCAATAACAAGAACATTATTCTTACTGCAAAGTTCATAAATATTTTTCATATCCTGCTCTGCAAAATAACCTGCAAAACTTGTAATTAACAAAGCAGAAGCATCTCTTAAATTTCTCTTAAGATCTATCAAATCAATAATACCATCATCTGTTCTTATTTCTTTGGCAACAAAATTAAAATATTTAGGATAATTCTTAAATGAAATCCACCCTCCTGAATCTGGTATTAATATATATTTTTTCGAATTAATATTCCTCGCTATTTCAAGAGATGCAAAAATAGCCTGATTTCCCCTGTTTGTTATTTCAACCCTGTTAAAACCTGTAATTTGAGATATTTTTCTTTTTACCGATTCCATTCTTTAATTGATAAAGAAAAAATATTTAAAGTTAGTTAAAATAACTTAAATATGAAATATTATATAACTACAGCAATAGATTATCCTTCTGGAAGTCCTCATTTGGGACACGCCTATGAGAAAATAGCTGCTGATGTAATTGCAAGATGGAACAGATTAAATGGAAATGATGTTTTTTTTCTTACGGGAACAGATGAGCATGGACTTAAGATACAAAGAGCCGCTGAAAAAAGTAAAAAAACCCCAAAGAAATTTGTTGATGAAATGTCAATTCAATTCAAAAAACTGTGCAAAGATCTTAATATATCAAATGATTTTTTCATAAGAACAACAGATAAAAAACACGAGAAAGTTGTAAAAAAAATCTATGATTTATTAAAAAAGAAGGGTGATATCTACAAAGGAGAATATGAAGGATTGTATTGCGTTGATTGTGAAACTTTTTACACAGAAACGCAATCAATAGAAAACAATTGTCCCATTCACAAAAGACCTCTTGAAAAACTAAAAGAAGAATCCTATTTCTTTAAAATGAGTAAATATCAGGATAAAATGTTAAAGCATATTGAAAACAATCCTGATTATATTCTTCCAAAATTCAAAAGAAACGAAATAATTAATAGAATAAAGGAAGGTGTAAAAGACATTAGTATAAGCAGAACAAGTTTCAAGTGGGGAATTCCTTTGCCAGATGACAGCAAACATATTTTTTATGTTTGGCTGGATGCTTTGACAAACTATTTGTCTGGAATTGATTACCCAAAATCAAAATACAAGAAATACTGGCCTGCAGATATTCATTTGATAGGTTCAGATATATTATGGCATCACACTATGATATGGAATTCTATTTTAATGTCTGCTGGATTAAAGCTTCCAAAAACTGTTTTTGTTCATGGTTTTGTAAACATAGGAGGGGAGAAATTATCAAAAGCCAGAAACATAAAAGTTGATCCTACAGATTTGATAAAAAAATACGGAACAGACAAAATAAGATATTATTTGATGAGGGAAATTCCTTTTGGACAGGATGGAAACTTTTCTGAAGAGCATATGATAAAAAGAACAAACACAGAGCTTGCTGATTCTCTTGGTAATTTATTGAACAGAGTTGTTGTAATGTGTGAAAAATACTTTAACTCAAAAATACCAAATTCAACAGAAGATAAATTATTAAGTTCAAAATTTAATTTCAAGAAGATATATGACTTGATGAAAAAATATGAATTGCATAATGCATTATCTGAAATATTCTCTTTCATAGATGAATGTAATAAATACATCAATGACAAGGCACCTTGGACTTTAGCAAAGAACAACAAGCAAAAAGAGCTTGAAAAAGTTATTTACAATTTAACAGAAGCATTGAGAATAATCTCACAATTAATTTATTCCTTTATGCCTGAAACATCAGAAAAAATAGACAATCAATTAGGATTTAAACACAGGGATGAATTTAACTTGAAATGGGGAAATGTCAAATCAAAAGGCGTAAATAAGGGAGAAACTTTATTCAGGAAAATAGAAAATGGATGATGCAAAACATTGCGGGAATAAAATAAGTTTCGAAGACTTTGAAAAGGTGGATTTAAGAGTTGGTAAAATAAAATCCGTGAAACAACATCCTGATGCAGATAAGTTATTAATTCTAATGGTTGACTTGGGTGAAGGAGAGCATGATATTCAGTTAGTTGCAGGGATTAAACAATACTATAAGATGGATGAATTAATTGGAAAGCAAATAATTGTTGTAAGAAATCTTGAGCCTGTAGTAATTAGAGGGGTAGAAAGTCAAGGCATGCTATTGGCTGCAGAATTTAAGGACAAAGTAGTTTTATTAACAACAGACAAGGAAATAGAAACTGGTTCTAAAATACATTAAAATGGTCCCGATGAGATTTGAACTCACGACCCCTGCCATTGACTTGGTTTAAAACCCAATTTATCAGAGCAGTGCTCTAACCAGACTGAGCTACGGGACCATAAAAAGAAAAACAAAAGATTAATTTATAAAATTAACTGTCTTAAGATTATTATGAAAGATGTCTCAAAAGTCATGGATATATTGATTAGGGAATTTAAAAACAACAAAGAGATTATTATTCGTAGAACTTCAAGATATAGCGATCCTTTTAAGTATTAATAACCCACTTATTATCATTGAGAACACAAGATAAGAATACAGAAATCGCTGTAAGGAATTTATTTGAATATGTATCAAAACCAGAAGATATTGTAAATATAAACATAAAAAAGCTCGAAAAATTAATATATAAATCAGGTTATTACAAAAAAAGGCAAGAACTCTAAAATCAATTTCTAAAGAATTAATAAAAAGATTTAATAGAAATAAACAGAATTAAAAACAGAATTGGTTGGGTAAAAACAAAATCTCCTAAAAAAACTGAAAAAGAGCTTGAAAAGATAATCCCTAAAAGATACTGAAAGAATGTAAATACAACTTTGATTTTATTTGGGAAAAATATATGTCTTCCAATATCTCCAAAATGTTCTGAATACTTAATAAATAAATATTGCAAAAAATAGATATTAAAAAAAGCAGATAATTATTTTAATTCTTCGACTTCTTTCTTTCCTTTTTCCAATTCTTTCACTTGCTCTTTATCCAATTCCAATAATAAGGCTTGAAACTCACCTACATGTGTCTTTTCTTCTCTTGCAACATCAAGCATAACTTTCTTTATTGTTTTGTTACTTGTCATTTCTGCCAATTGCTCATATAAACTTACAGCATCCAATTCTGCAATCATTCCGAGTCTAAGAATTTCTTTATCTATATCTTCTTTTTTTATTTTTTTTAAGTCTATTGGTTCTTTTGATAACATTTTAATGTGAATACCTCCTCATTTTTATATTTTTTCATACTAAACTTAATCAAAATTTAATACTAATTAATACCGTTTCTTTTTATATGTTTTTATTAACAAAGAGTTTGTAGTTTTTTCATTTTTTTACCTCCTAAATCTTAATAAATAGGTTTAGAAACAGCTTATAAGGAATTGTTTGAAACTAGTTTCATTAAAATTTTGTAGAATTAAGTCTTCTATTTTAAAATTATAACGTTGGTCATTCCCCTTCTTTTCCTTTCTATTAGTTGTTTTCCCTCTAATTTATCCAAAATTCTTGTAACTTTTACTTTGTCGAAATCAACTTTTTCAACCAAATCTGACTGAAAAATGCTTCCTTCTCCTTTTATTATATTATACAATTTTCTCTCATTGTCATCTAAACTTTTTATTTTTTCAGTATCTTCTTTCTTAGAAATTACTTTCTTCTCTTTCAAGAATAAAAACACAATTCCTGTTCCAATAACCAAAGCAAGTATTATGAGTGATATATTTGTATGAAATGCCAATGCAGCTTCATGTGGACAACCATCCACGGCACATTGTATCATTGATGATTCATATAAAGTATTTAGGGCACGATTAAAGGAGTATATTACGTAACTTATTAGCAAACCTATACCAATAATTAACAATCCTATCTTTCTATTTTTATTTAATTCAAAATATATTTTCATCTTGCCATTATTATTTAAGAATATATAAACTAACTATAACATTTTTATTTAAAAGGCTGTGCTGAAACCCCATATTTTATATAAAATATAATCACCTCAAGTTATTACGAAAATACCAAGAGGTGATTAAATATGACTAAAGATTCTAAATATATAAACTTTATTGA
>JAFCDX010000031.1 GCA_017609465.1 Candidatus Woesearchaeota archaeon
ATTGAACCCTCTCATAAACTGATTAGGAGATTTGAAAAAGAAGAAAAACTTTTTGATTTTTTAAAAAAGTCAAGGTTAGAAGAGATTGAGGATGAAAAAGAAAGCAGGATAGCAGAAGTAAAAAGCGATATTGATCAACAAGTACAAAAACGTAAAGAGAAAACAAGAAAAGATTATAAAATTGATGATAAAAAATATGCTTACATTATTTATTCTATAGGTATATGTTTAGGAGTAATAATGGGAATAATTCTATCAGTGCGTGGTGGTGATAGTATTATTCTTGGTGGTATTCTTGGTGGTATTATTTTTGGGACAATTTTTTCCTTTATTGGTTTTTTAATAGCTTCTGCAATAGAATGGTTAATAGGAATCATAATTGCATCAAATAAAGTCTCAATCACTGATGAAGAACAGAAAGACATGGATAAGAGAATAGAACAAATAGAAAAAGACATTCAGAATAAAGTTGCCAATCTTGACGTAAAAATAAGAAAAGAGATATCCAAAAAGACAGATGAATAGATTGATAAAGAGTTTAAGGAAGATAAGATTAGTAAAAAAAGTATCCCAAATGTGTAATGATTAATGCGCCAGACGCAATTTTTTGTTAATAATGTGTAAATGCGAGCTAAGAAGGCAAGAAATTGAAAGAATTTAAATTAGGGGAAGCATTTATGAATTACCAAGAGAAAAATAAAAAAGAAGCGAAAAAAGAAGGGGAAAAGCAGTAGCCTATAGGGAAAACCGGTAAAATGTGTCCTGCCTGCGAAACGATTAATGAATTAAATGCGAAGTTCTGTCAGGAATGTGGATATAAGTTTTTTAAAGAAGGATCAGAAAAACCGAAAGAATCGGCACTACAGATAGTTCAGGAGAAGAAAGAGGAAAAAGGAGGAGAAAAGAAAGCAAAAGAAGAAGTAAAGGGAAAGAAGAAATCATTTTTTTCGCAGGCGCAGATAGAAAGTATCAGAAAATCAGAAGAAGAATTTAGACGAAGGCAAATATCCACATTTATTTATATATTAAAGAAGATAGAGATAAAGAAAAAGAAGAAACAAAAAAGCTTAAAGCACTTGAGATAAGAGAAGTTCAAAAAGCAGTATATGTTGCAGATAGTGGGAATCATCGCATCCAGAAGTTCACCTCAGAAGGTGAATTCATCACAAAATGGGGAAGGAAATGCAGTGGTGAGGGAGAATTTGAGGAGGTATTTGTAATAGCAATAGCAAAAATTTAAATTGTTTTTTTCAAGGAGAAAAATAATGGCTTTAAAATGTGAAAAGTGCAATTCAGATAACAGAGACATCGCAAAATACTGCTTGATAAACTCTTCTTTAATAAGGGTAATGTAGACCCTGATGTTCTGAGCACAATTACAGTAGATGATTTTAAAATTATTAACAGTAACAAGTACTAAGGAGGAATAACCATGGATTTAAATCAAATTTTGATTGAAGCAGCAAAAGATGGGAATATGTTTGTTTTAAAAGCAGCCTTAGAAAAGGGAGCGGATATCGATGCAAAAGATAATTCTGGAATGACTGCCTTAATGTATGCACAGCAAAAAGGATATGCAGAAATAGTGAATTTCCTTAAAGAAAAAGGAGCAAAAGAAGAGGAAACAGTCCCTGGGTCTGTTTATTCCAAATCAGGCGAACATCCGAAGTCAATTGAGGCTTACGCCAAAGCAATAGAACTTGACCCCCAAGGTACTTATGCTTATTACAATCGTGGGAATACTTATCGTAAAATAGGTAAATATCAGGAGGCAATTAATGATTACTACCAGGAAGGAATTTTATACCTAAAACAAAATAATAAAGCCCGGGATATGGAATGTATTAGCTCGATGAAGGAAATTGATTCATCTTCTCAACTTATTAATAAATTACAAGACCTGATAGAACAAATTTAAATAGGAGCGGAATAATATGCAATGTCCATTTTGTAAGAGCAATATAGATGATGATTCATTTCACTGTGACCAGTGTGGCAAAGAAATATTAATTTGTCCTAAATGTAATAAGCCTGGCAAAGGCAAAATTTGCACAAGAGACGGGACAAGATTAGTTACAATGAAAAAGAAAATAGCAGGAATTGCTACTGGCGTTGGAGTTTCGGTTGCTGTTTCTTCTGCGCCCGCACAAAATTTAGGTCCAACACCGGTTTTAGACAAAGGTGAACTACACTTGATAAATAAAAATCTTGGATTAGATATAAAGATAGAAAAAGATACTCTGATTGGTAGGACAACTGGTGATTTTGTAGATATTTTTAGCAAATACCAAACGGTTTCCGGG
>JAFCDX010000007.1 GCA_017609465.1 Candidatus Woesearchaeota archaeon
ATGTAAATCTTTTAATACTCAAAAGAAAGAGGTTATGTGTAAATTAGTTGCATATAATGTAGATAGATTATGTAAGATAATCTCTCAGATTATCTTAGGGTTTCAGCACAGCCTCCATAGAAAAAGGTTTATAAAATCTATTTATTTTATTACTTTATGGTGAATGTAAGATTTTATCCAATAGATATAGATTACAGGGAAGATATTAGGATATTTGGCAAAACAGAAGAAGGAAAAAAGATTGTTGTTATTGATGATTCTATACAACCTTATTTCTATGTTGACTCGAAAGATGAAGAGATAAATATGTTTAAGGATAAAATATCAAAATTGCAGGAAGATAATTCATATGTAACAAAAACAGAATTCTCAAAAAAAGACTATCTTGGTAAAGAAATTAAATTAATAAAAGTTTATGTCAATAATGAAAGTTCAATATCTGTTATAAAGAATTTAATAAAAAAAATGGGGTATGTTGAATTCTTTGAAGATGATATTTCTCATTATAAAAAATATCTCATAGAGAATAACATTATTCCTTTAACTTTGTGTGAAGTTGATGGAACAATAAAAAAAGATCCTTTTTTAGGAATCGTGGTTGAAGGAAAGGTAAAACAAGTTTCAGAAGAAACACTTAAACCAAAAATACTCTCATTTGACATAGAAGTATATTCTCCCATGGTAGCTTTGGGGGAAAATTTTTCTGAACCTATAATTTCTGTTGCTTTGGTAGGCAATAATGGTTTTAAAAAAGTTTTAACTTGGAAAGAATTCAAAACAGATAAGGATTGCATTGAATTTGTAAAATCAGAATCGGATTTGCTTATAAAATTAAAAAATTACATAGAAGAATATTCCCCAGATTATATAATAGGGTATTATTCTGATGGATTTGACTTTCCTTATATAATACAAAGAGCAGAAAGATATGGAATAGAATTTGATATAGGTCTTGATGGTTCAAAGATAAGAGTTTTAAGAGGGGATCCTAAAAAAGTAAAAATAAAAGGAATTGTCCATTTGGATATACTTCCTTTTATAAGAAAAATCATGTCCGGTTCGTTAAAACTTGATTCTTATAGCCTTAATAATGTTGCAAATATTTTGTTAAATAATAATAAAAAGGATATGGATATTTGGAATATGACAAATATGTGGGACAACGAGGATAATATTGAAAAAATATGTGAGTATAATTTGCATGATGCATTATTAACACTAAAAATATTTGAAAAAATACTTCCCAATCTAGAGGAAATTGTAAAATTAATAGGAATTCCTTTATTTGATATTTCTAGAATGAGTTATGGGCAATTAATAGAAAACTATCTAATAAAAAAATCAAAAGAACACAATGTTTTGATCCCAAAGAAACCTAATTATGCACAAATAAGTGAAAGAAAGTCATATACTTATCAGGGGGCCTATGTTATGGAACCAAAACCCGGATTTTACAAAAATTTAGTGGTATTTGATTTTATGTCTCTTTACCCAACAATAATCATAACAAAAAACATATCTCCAAGTTCTTTTAATTTAAAAGGAAAGGGTTATGAAAGCCCCCTTATAAGCGATAATGGAAAGGAAAATATTTATTATTTCAACAATGAAAGAAAATGCTTCATCCCAAAAGTCATTGAAGAACTTATAAACAAGAGAAATGAGATAAAAAAAGAACTTAAAAAAGATAAAAATCCATTCTTATCTGCAAGGTCTTATGCTCTAAAGACGGTTGCTAATGCGTGTTATGGTTATATGGGATTTTTTGGAGCAAGATGGTATTGCAAACAATGTGTTGCATCAATAACTGCATGGGCACGGGAATATATAAAAGAAGTTATAAGGAAATGTGAAGAAAATGGATTTGAAGTTCTTTATTCTGACACAGATTCTATTGCCATAAACTTAAGAGACAGACAAAAAAAAGATGCAATAGATTTTGTTAAAGAAATAAATCAAAAATTGCCTGGAATGATGGAACTTGAATTGGAAAGCTTTTATCCTTATGGTATATTTGTTTCAAAGAAAACAGAAACCCATGGTGCAAAAAAGAAATATGCCTTAATAGATGAAAAGGGAGAAATAAAAATAAACGGTTTTGAAACAGTAAGAAGAGACTGGAGCAAACTTGCAAGAAACACACAAAAAAAAGTTCTTGAAATATTATTAAAAGATAATTCTCCAAAAAAAGCAAAGGAATATGTAAATGGCATAATAGAAAAATTAAGAAAAAAAGATGTTCCAATAAAAGATTTGGTTATTCAAACACAACTAAAAATGAATCTAGAATCTTATGAACAAATTGGACCCCATGTTGCTGTTGCAAAGAGAATGAAAGAAAAAGGGTTTAAAATCACAAGGGGGAGTCCTATATTTTTTGTTATAACAGAAGGAAATGGTATGATAAGAGACAGGGCAAAAACGCCTGATGAAGTTCAAGAGGGAAAATATGATACAGAATATTATATAAACAATCAAATAATTCCTGTTATAGAAAAAATATTCGAAATATTTAATATAGACAAAGAAGAATTATTAATAAAAGGAAAACAAACAGATCTTGGGAGTTTTTAAATGGAAGATTATTTAAAATCAGGAAAAATAGCCTCACAGGCTAG
Source organism: Candidatus Woesearchaeota archaeon (assembly GCA_017609465.1). Lineage (GTDB taxonomy): Archaea > Nanobdellota > Nanobdellia > SCGC-AAA011-G17 > JAFCDX01 > JAFCDX01. Next base: position 2,619 of record JAFCDX010000007.1, read on the forward strand.
AAGTTATGGTTTTTCTTTGTTAAAGGAAAATGCTCTCTTATTAGATGTCATAGAAAAAGTTGAAAATAAAATAAGGGAATTGGGTGGAAAGCCCGCATTTCCCGCTGACCTTTCTATAAATTATATTGCTGCTCATGACTCCCCAAAATACAATGATGATAGAAGATTGAAAAAAGGAGATATAGTAAAATTGGATTTAGGTGTTCATGTTAATGGAAAAATAACAGATACTGCAATAACAACAGAAATTGGAACAAATAATCATAAAAAATTAATTGAAGCTTCAAAAAATGCCTTGATGGAAGTTGAAAAAAATTTAAATCCAAAAATAAAAGTGAATGAGATTGGTAAAATAATTGAATCAACAATAAAAAAACATGGATTTGTTTCAATAAAGAATTTGTCAGGACATGAAATTGATGATTATGTTGTTCACGCCGGCTTATTAATACCAAATTATGATAACCATAATGAAGATGAAATTGGAAAGAAAAAAATTATTGCTATAGAGCCTTTTGCAACAGAGGGTGATGGGATGGTTATTGAAGGAAAGCCTTCTGAGGTTTATTCTGTTGTTAATGACATAAAAACAGTAAGAGATTCTTCTACAAGGGATATTTTAAAATTCATTAAAGAGGAATATAGGACTTTGCCTTTTTGCAAAAGATGGATAGCAAACAAATTTAACATATTAAAGGCGAATATAGCATTAAATGCATTGGAAAAAGAGGGAATAATAAAGCAATATCCTCAATTAGTTGAAAGAGCTCGTGGTTTAGTATCACAAACAGAACATACTTTCCTGATTGATGATGAAGTTATTTGTCTGACTAAATAATTAACCCATATAACTTTGTGTTTGAGGTAATGTTGCACTTCTTGCTTTCTTCAAGTAATGCTCTTCTATGGCATTATATCTCTTTATCTCATCGTCTGTCAAGCTAGGTTTTACTTTTGACAATGCTTCTTCAAAGAATTTCATTGAAACACTCTTTGATTTAATGTCTTCTCTTAATGCAAGTAATCCTGCTTCTCTGCATACAGATTCCAAGTCGGCTCCTGTAAATCCTTCTGTTTGTTCAACTATTTTATTTAATTTAACATCCTTTGCAAGAGGCATATTTTGTGTATGTATTTTTAATATATTCATTCTTGCTTCTTTGTTTGGAATATTTGTTGCTAATATTCTGTCAAATCTTCCCGGCCTTAATAATGCAGTATCAATTAAATCTGGTCTGTTTGTTGCTGCCAAAACAACAACATCGTTCAATTCTTCAAGACCATCTAATTCACTCAATAACGCATTAACAACTCTTTCAGTAACTCCAGTTCCTGATATATCCATACCTCTTTTAGGGGTTAATGAATCTATTTCATCAAAGAATATTATTGTTGGTGCTGCTTGCCTTGCTTTCTCAAACACTTTTCTTACACCTTTTTCACTTTCTCCAACAAACTTGTTTAATAATTCAGGCCCCTTTACTAATATGAAATTGGCTTCTGCTTCATTTGCTACTGCCTTAGCCAATAAAGTTTTACCAGATCCTGGAGGACCATATATCAAAATCCCTTTTGGGGCTTTTACACCTATCCTCTTAAATGAATGAGGATGTTTTAATGGCCACTCAACGCTTTCCTTTAATTCTTGTTTTAACTTATCTAATCCCCCTACATCGTCCCAATGAACATTTGGGGTTTCAATCAAGACTTCCCTCATAGCAGAAGGTCTTACAACCTTTAATGCATTTTCGAAATCTTCTTGTGTTATCCTTAATTTCTCCATAACACTTTGTGGTAATGGTTCATTCTCTTTTAATTTTATATTAGGTAATATTTTCCTTAGAACATCCATAGCTGCTTCTTTACATAACGATTCTATGTCTGCTCCTACAAAACCATGAGTTACTTCTGCAAGTTTATTAAGATTAACAGATTTATCCAAAGGCATGTTTCTTGTGTGAATTTTAAGAACATTTAATCTCCCTTTTTTATTTGGAACTCCTATTGATATTTCCCTATCAAATCTTCCCGGCCTTCTTAATGCAGGATCAAGTGCATTTTGTCTGTTCGTTGCCCCTATGACTATTACTTTTCCTCTTGTCTTTAAACCATCCATCATTGTAAGTAATTGTGCTACAACTCTTCTCTCTACCTCTCCATAAGATTCGTCTCTCTTTGGGGCAATAGCATCTATCTCATCTATAAATATAATTGTTGGTGAATTTTTTTCAGCTTCATCAAATATTTCTCTTACTTTCTTTTCACTTTCTCCATAAAACTTATTCATAATTTCAGGACCATTAACTAACATAAAATTTGCTTCTGTCTCATTTGCTACTGCCTTAGCCAATAAAGTTTTACCAGATCCTGGAGGACCATGCAATAAAACTCCTTTTGGGGGTTGTATTCCTAAAGTCTTGAATAATTCAGGATGTTTCATAGGCAATTCAATCATTTCTCTTACTTTTTTTATTTCTTCATCCAAACCGCCTATATCCTCATAAGTAACATCAATTATCTTTTCTTCTACAACATCTGTTGCTTTTTTGTTAATTATTAATTGTGTATTTTCTGTAATTATCAATGGTTCTTTGGGATTTGTATTAACAACTATAAATTTTATTCCACCTATTGAACCCATAAAACCTCCAGACGACATACTTTGCTCAAAAACATCAAATATATCTTCAAATGGGCTACCTGAGAAAGTTCTTTTTCTTCTACTTGTTCCGCCCAATGCTATTTGGTCTCCTTTTACAATTGGTCTTCCCAATAATCCATTTTTAACAATTTCCGGGTTTGCCTCAATAAAAACCCCTTGCTGTGCAGGTGCTATTGTAACTGTTTTAGCTTCCTTAACTTCTGCTTTTCTTACTTTTACAAATTCACCAATTCCTGTTTTTGCATTTCTTCTTATAATACCATCCATCCTTATAACAGACTGTCCAATATCCGAAGGATAAGCTCTATCAACAATTCCAACAGTCATTCTTTGACCTTCAATCTCAACAATATCTCCAGGTCTTACACCTATTTCATGCATTGTTTTAGAATCTATTCTAATTATACCTTTATACACTTCTTCCTGAAGCGCTTCCATTACTTTTAATTTAATTTCTTTCATTTTTTATTCCTTTCTTATTTTTCGTACTTTTAATTAACTTTAATTTTTTTGAAACAAAATCCTTTCTATTGAGAAGTTTATTTGTATCTGATTTTTCTCTTATAGTTGTATGAGTTCCATTATTATTTTTTTCTATAGTCCTATCATAATTTTCTCCAAAATCTAAGGATAATTTATTTGCCTGTTCAAATGCCAATGTTACTATTTTGTTCATTCTATCCATATCTTCTTTCATTTTTTTATGAATTTCATGAAAATTATTGTCTTCTTCAGAATTCTCAAAAAATTCAATTATTTCTCTTGGGATTGAAACAGCATAAGAGTTTCCAACCATTCTTAATTTTACATTAAATTGCTTTTTCTTTATTTTTTTGAAATCCCTATATTTTTCCAAATCTACAGGATGATATAAAATATGTCCGCATTTCGGACATTCCAAAATTCTTAACTGAAATCCTTCTTTAACCATAGTGTTTTTTCTAGTTAAAGTTCCGCATTCACTGCATAAAATCTTTCCATAATATATATCTGACATTGTGTTTTCCTTTTGTGTATACAGAATAGTATATACAACTAGTATTTAAAAGTTTTGGTTAAAGGTTTAAACATCAATTAAACCTTCTTTATCACATAATCCAAGAATTTGATTGTATTTTCCATCCAAAGTTGGATATATAGCAACAATACGCTTTCCAATTTCAAACATAAAATCTTTTTTATCCTTTATCCCTATACTGTCTCCTTCTTCTATTTTAATTTCTAATTCCCCTGCAGGATCAAAAAAATCTCTAAACTCTTCAGGATTCTTAAAATGTACATCATAACAAGAACCACCATTACATGGCTTTAAATATCCAACAACAGAAAAAATTTCCCCTTTTCTAACATATATTTCCATACTATAAAAGTAAATACTAACTTATATATAAATTTATATAATCTATAATAAATAGTAAAAATTATGATAAATCTAAAAAGAATAACGGCAATATATGGGCCCTCAGGAAGTGGTAAAACAATTCTTTCAATACAATCTTTAATGCCTATGCTAAAAGAAAATAAAAAAATAATTTACTTGGATACAGAAGGAAAGTTATCTTTAGAAAAAATAAAGAATATATCAAATAATAATCTTGAAAATTTGTTTGTCTTTAATATAAAAAATTTCAAGGAGCAGCAATTAAAAATAAATAATTTGAAAGATATAAAAAATGCTTCTTTGATTGTGATTGATTCAATCAATAATCATTACAGAACTTTAGTAAAATCAAAACCAGATCTAGCAAATGCAATGTTAAAAAGTCAGTTAAGAACTTTAAAAAGTTTAAAAATACCGATAATAATAACAAATCAAGTTTATACCGATACAAATACTGGAAAGACAAAAGTTACCGGGGGTTATATAATCCAGGATTTTTGTGACGAAATTATAGAATTAAAAAAAGAACCAAGAAAGATGATAATAAAAAGCAAAAAAGAAGAATCGTTTATAAAAATAAATGAAAAAGGAATTGAAAAAATTTTATCCTAAAATATTGTTGGATCTTTCATTGTATAATAATATGTTTATTATGTATTTAGGCTTTTCTTTTTTTTATGCTTGTCAACAATTCTTTTAGTATAATGACATTTTGGATACTGATCACAAGCTAAAAATTCACCATAGAATCCTTTTTTCAAGACAAGCTTTCCTTTTCCGCATTTTGGACATTTCTTTCCCAAATCCTTTACGTCTTTTTCTTTTATTTCCAATTTTCTTGAAGGGCATTTTGGATTTATACAAAGTACTTGTGGCCTTTTTCCTTTTCTTATTACATTGACCATTGAAAAACCACATTTGTCACATATTTTATTTGTAGGTTTTATCAATGCATTATGTGGCAAAGGATAAGTAACTTTACAATTAGGGTATTTCGAACATGCAACAAAATAACCAAACTTGCTTCTCTTTATCATTAAATTTCCTTTTTTGCAAGTAGGACATTTTCCCAAGGTGGATTCTTTTATTCTTGTCTCAATATTTGCTTCTGCTAATGCTTTTCCTATATCTAATTCATGCTCCTTGAATTTTTTAAATATCTTTTTAAGATGTGTTTCAGCATGATCAAGAACTTTCTTCTTTGTATTTTTTCCTTCCCTAATCTCTTCCATGTTTTTTTCAAATTCTTTTGTGAGTTTTTCATCAAGTATCTCAGGAACATATTTTTTTAGAGTGTCAATGGTTTTCATACCAAGATTAGTAACTTTCAAATCTTTTCCAGAAATATAATCTCTCTCAAATAATGTCGATACTATATCTGCTCTTGTTGCTTTTGTTCCTAATCCTTTTTTCTCTAACTCCTTAACCAAAGATGCTTCAGTATATCTTTTTGGGGGCTGTGTTTCCTTTTCTTCCATAAAAGTTTTAGAATTTTTAATTTCTTCGTTCTTTTCTGCCTTAGGCAATTCTTCTTCTTTATATTTGGCAAATTTTCCATAAAGAGTATGCCATCCTTTTTCTCTTGTTACTGTTCCTTTTAATTCAAATTTTTCTCCATTGCAATCTATTTCATATGAAACTGTTTCTCTTACTGCAGGATCTCCAAAGCTTACAAAGAACCTCCTCACTATCAATTCATATAGTTGAAGTGCTTTTCCTGTTATTTTTTTAGGTATTATTCCTGTAGGATAAATTGCTGGATGTGCAGGGTCTGTCTTTTTTCCTTCTGTGGGTTTCAAAGATTTTTTGTTTAAGATAAATTCTGCTTCTTTTTCAAATTTTGATTTCAAACTGGTTAATATTTTTTTGTAATTTATAGAAGGAGGAAGTTTTTGTGAACTTGTTCTTGGATATGAAATATAAGAATTTACATAAAGCATTTGTGCTAATTCTAATGTAATTTTTGGACTTAATCCTAAAACTCTATGTGATTCTGACTGCAAACTAGTTAAATCAAAAGGCAATAATGGATTTTGTTTGAATTCTCTCTTCTTTATATCTTCTATTATTGCTTTTTTATTTTTGGTTTTTTTAATAACTTCTTGTGCTTTCTTTTTATCCTTGAAGTGTCCTTTCTTGTAATCTGCAATTATTTTCTTTTTACTCAACTTTCCATCCAGATAAATCTCCCAGTAAGGTTCTGATTTGAACTTTCCAATTTCTTTTTCTTTTTTATACAAAATGTGTAACGTTGGACCCTGAACTCTCCCAGAACTCATTATCTTAAACATGTTCTTTGCGTGCTTTATTGATAATGTTAATGCTCTTGAAAGATTAATACCATATATCCAATCAAGTTCGTGCCTTGTCAAACCTGATTCAACCAATTTCTTGTCAATGTGCTTTCCTATTTTTTCATAAGAAATTAACAAATCTTCAGAAGTTGTTGTAGAATATCTCATTCTTAGTGAATCTTCTTTTCCTGTAACATATTTCAGTATATTATAGCCAATAACCTCTCCTTCAACATCCCAATCACAAGCAACTATGAAATCCTTTGCATTTTTCGAGACTTTTTTTATTAATTCAAGATATGGTTTTGTAAATGAAGCTGTTTTTGAAACTTCATATGTTGGTTTCCACTCAATATCAAAAACAGGATAATGCCATCCTTGCTTATTTTTTTCTGTAACAGTATACAAATGACCTACTGCACATACAACAAATATCTTTCTTCCTTTATGTTTTATTTCATAATAAGGAATTTTTTTGTGTAGTTTTTTTTCTACTTTTCCTTCTGCCAAAGAATTTGCTATCTTTAAGGATACAGAAGGCTTTTCTGTTATTATCATGGTTGTCATTTTAAATTAAATATAGAATATCCTTCATGTCCATTCTCTATATTCACCTCTCTTTGTATTAAAAATTCAAAGCAATGGCTTCTATTTGCAAATATTCTTTTTTCTATCATTTTATCAACAAAATCCAATATTTCATCATCCAATGTAATGGTTATTCTTTGTTTCATATTCCTTCCTCATTTTTCTTACTAAATATTTTATAGTATCGCTTCTGTTAAGAAAGATTCTTTCTCTTACTTTATGATCCATCCATTCAAGAAGGTCTGGGTCAATTGTTAAAGTAAGTCTTTTTGATTTATTACTCTGCATAATTACATACTAAGTAATAAATATTATATAAATATTTCTTTTATATTAATTTAATGTATTTATGTTTACAACTACATACTTAATAAGTAAATTTGATTATATATCAATAATTTTTCCTTTTCTTCCAACATTAATAACATTAGTATTTCCTATTCTCTCTTCAAGACCTTCTGCTTCATGAACATGACTACATAATAAAAAATCAGGCTTAAACTCATCTATTGCTTTTCTTACAGCTGTGCTTCCCTTGAATATTGTTGAAAAATTTTCCATCTTGCTTTTGGAAGGATGTATGTGAGTTACCATTATCTTCTTATTTGAATCTTTTATTTTTTCAAAGCTCTTTTTTAAATAACCAAACATAGTATCTTCAGAAATTGGCATTTGGGGACCTATATTTGTTGCACCGCCAGCCCCAAATATTCCTATATCTTTGTATTTTTCCGACTTCCCATGCAAATTTTTGACATTATACATATCTGCTAAGAAATCAGCAGTTGCAAAAGATTCATGATTTCCAGGAACAAAAATTACTTTAAGTCCTTTTTCAACAAATGGGCCTATTATTCCTTGAGTAGAAATCTCAGTAAGAGTTAAATCACCACATAAAACAACAAGATCAACATTTTCCTTCTTAGCCTTTTCTGATAATTCTCTTGCTAGTTTAATGTCTCCGTGAATGTCTCCTGCTGCAAATATTTTCATTTTTTCTGTTGTTTCTTAAATTCCTCTGCATGTTCTGGTGAGCAAAATCTGTAATATTCCCCTTTTATTTCTTCTTCAATGAAATTCTCATCTCTTAAAATTTTTCCGCACAATGCGCATTTGGAAGGGTCTTTTGCAGATTCATAACCCTCTATAAATCCTTCTTCTAATTCTGTAATCTTGTCTCCTTCTTCAAAAATTTCAGGAGATTTTTCTATATCTTCTGATATTTTCTTATTATTTACCATCTTATATAAATTAAGAAAACTTCACTTAAAAATCTTATGGTTATTTGTTTTTTCCAATTACTTTGATGCCATTCATATATTTTTGAAGCACTGTAGGAACTTTTATAGTGCCGTCCTTTTGCTGATAATTTTCTATTATAGCCACCATAGCTCTTGAGGTTGCTATTGCTGTATTATTTAGGGTATGAACAACATTTCTTTCTCCTTTGTTATTTACATATTTTATGTTTAAATCCCTGGATTGATAATCTGTGCAATTGCTTAAAGATCCAACTTCTTCGTATTCTTTTGTTGTCGGCCTATATACTTCTATATCACAGCTTTTTGATTTCCAATCAGCCAAATCTCCAGAGCACATATCTAAAATACGATAAGGCAATTTTAATTTTTTGTAAATTTCTTCTGAATTTTTCATCAATTCTTCATAATATTTATAGGAATCCTCTTTACTACAAAATATAAATTGTTCTACTTTATTAAATTGATGTGTTCTCCACAATCCTTTTTCATTTATTCCGTGACTCCCTATTTCTTTTCTAAAGCACATGCTATATGAAAAATATTTTTTGGGTAATTCCTTTTCATTAAAATTATCGTTCTTGTGCATGCCCAATAGAGAATGTTCGCTTGTTCCTATCATATGCAAATTTTCGTCTTTTATTGAATAAATTGAACCCTTAAACTCTTCTGTGTTCATTGCTGCATCAAGAACTTCCTTTCTCACCATCAACGGAGGCTCTATATATGTATATTTTTTCTTTAACATATGATCAATCGTAAAACTTATCAGGGCTTGATTTAAAAGACCCAATTCATTTCTTAAAAAATAAAAACCATTCCCAGAAATCTTTGCAGAAGCATCAAAATCAACAAGTTTTTTTTCTTCAAGAAGTTCAACGTGATTCTTAATCTTAAAAGTAAATTTTGGAATCTTCCCTTCTTTTCTTATTACTTTGTTTTTTGATTCATCTTCCCCAATAGGAACTGATTTATGAATTATATTTGGAATTTGATTTTGTATTGTCTTTATTTTTTTATTATCTTTATCTATATTTTCTTCTAATTTTTTTATTTTGTTGGAGATATCAGAAGCTTTTTTTATCAAATCTTTTGCTGACTTTCCCTGCTTCTTTGATTTATTAATTTCCTCAGAAATTTTATTTCTTTCATGCCTTAATTTATCAACTTTTACCTTATTTTCTCTAAAATTCTTATCCAATTTAAGTAAATCATCCACTAAAGAAAGCTTATTTTTCTGGAACTTTTTCTTTATATTCTCTTTGATTAAATCCGGATTTTCCCTTATGAATTTTATATCCAACATACATTAAAAATAAAAAAATTCCTTTTTAAATCTTATGTTTTACATTTAGTCGCAAAAGGTTTAAATAGTATCATAAATCATATAAATTAGAATATAATTGTTGTAAAGGGAGGATTAAAAAGTGACTAAGAAAAAAGATATCTTTGAAGTATTCTTCAGATGTAAACCAGCAAACATATTGATAGCACTAAGAAAAGGCGGTAAAAACAGATACGGATCTGTCCTTGCAAAAGAAGTTGATTGCACTTATTCACATGCAGTTAAAATACTACAAGAAATGGAAAAGTCGAAACTAGTTAACTTCGAAAAACATGGACGTATAAAAACAATAAAACTAACAGATAACGGTAATAAAATAGCAGAATCAAGTGAAAAAATAAGAGATTTATTATAAAAAAAGAGGTGATATCTTTTTTTCTTTAAGAAAATTACACTAATTATTTCTTACAAACCAAAATCAATTATTATGGTGGGCTCGGAGGGATTTGAACCCTCGACCATCTGGTTAAGAGCCAGGCGCTCTACCAAACTGAGCTACGAGCCCAATTAAATTTTCATGAAAGAAGACTAAATAAACCTTTTTGTATTATCCAAACAATAAATATCCAATCTATTATAACAAAATTTCCAAATATAGCCATAATAAAAAAAATAGCAACAAGAATATCAAAAAAACTAACTATGCTTTTTATAAATACAAGAGATTTTATAATTAGATATATTGGAAAAATAAGAAATATATTATTCACATAAAAATAACTAACAAAAAATATCCCCCCTGTCAAAATGTCCAGGATACCAAGAAGTTTTATCATTTTAATTTCTTAGAAAATACAATTTTATTATCCTCAATTATTTGTAAACTTTTAACATCACTATCAACTTCCAGTTTTTTAATGTCATATACATAATCTCCATTTTTTAATGTCAAATTAAGGGGGATTGGTTCTGCTTTTCCATCTATAAGAAGATATGAATCAGGAGAAACAACTTTATTCACAGAAATAATAATTTTTGGTTCATATATACTATAACCTGTAAAGTTTGTAAGAAAGGGGAATGCTACTGCCATGACCAACAATATCAAAAAGAAAGCCCTGAATTTTATGTCCTTTTCCTCTTCATTGATTATATTAACACACGCATCTTTGTATTTATCATAATAATTTAGCCAGTCATCAACACTTCTTCCTTTTAGCAAATAAGTAAGTTTCTGCTCATATTCATTTTTAGAAATATATCCTGCCTTGTAATTAACGTTTAATCTCTCAAGTTCATTTACAAGCCTCTTTTTATAATGTTCTGCAAGATAAGCTCTTTTTCTTAGTTCTTTTCTACTATACATAAATATAAAATATATATTACATTTATAAATTTTGTTAATATCCTAAAATTAAAATGAAGATAAAAAATATAGAACCGAGGAAATATCAAGAGGAAATTTTTAAAACTGCAAAGAAAAATAACACTTTAGTGGTTTTACCTACTGGGATAGGAAAAACAGCAATAGCCCTAATGCTTTCTGTAGAAAGATTAAGCAAATTTCCAGATTCTAAAATCTTAATATTATCCCCCACAAAACCTTTATGTGCTCAGCATGTGAAATCTTTTATTAAATTATCTAATTTAAATGAAAAGGATGTAATATTATACACAGGATACACAACACCTCTACAAAGAAAAAAATTATGGGAAACAGGGAAAATAATAATTGCAACACCTCAAACAATAAAATCAGACATTGAAAACAAAAGAATAGGCTTGGAAAATGTGTCTCTCCTTGTAGTTGATGAGGCCCATAGATCAAGAATGAAATACGCAAATACGTTTGTGGCTGGAAATTACAAAAAAGAATCCAAAAATGAGAGAATTCTTGCATTAACTGCATCCCCTGGAAGCACAAAAGAAAGAATAAACGAGGTTTGTGAAAATTTGGGAATTAATGCTGTGGAAATAAGAAGTACTGAAGATGAAGATGTAAAACCCTATGTGCAGGAGAAAAAAATAAATTGGATTAGTTTAAAATTGCCAAAGGAATTCGAAACCATACAAAAATTGATAAAGGAAATAAAAAAAGAAAAAGAGGAATCTCTTAGAAAAACAGTTAATAAAAAATCATTCAATAAAAAGGATTTGCTGGATTTACAAAGAAGTTTCAGAAAATCAATAACAAGAGGAAACCAAAGAGCTTATTGGGGAATTTCTCTTACAGCCCAATTACTAAAACTTTCATACGCTCTTGAGCTAATTGAAACGCAGGGAATAAGACAATTAAATGAATATTGGGATAAGCTTGACGAAGAAAATACAAGAGCTGCAAGATCAATAACTTCTGATTCAAGGATAAGAAAGGCTATGCAACTAAGTCTTGATTTTAAAGAAAAAAATCATCCTAAAATGGAGAAAATAAAAGACCTTGTTTCCAGTGAACTTTCAAAAAACAAGGATTCAAGAATTATAATATTTGCAAATTTCAGAAACACTGTGAAGGAAATTGAAAATGAATTAAAGAAACAAAAAGGAATAAATCCAATTGTTCTTGTAGGCCAAAAAGAAGGAATTTCTCAAAAAGAGCAAATAAGCAGAATAAAGAACTTTAGCGAAGGATTATATAATGTTTTGATAGGCACAAGCATTTCTGAAGAAGGACTAGATATAACATCTGCGAATCTAGCTATTTTTTACGAGCCTGTTCCTTCTGAAATAAGGATGATACAAAGGAGCGGAAGAGTTGGAAGAGTCATAAAAGGAGAAATAATAATTTTAATAACACAAAAAACAAGGGACGAAGCTTATTATTGGAGTTCAAGAAGCAAAGAAAAAACAATGAAGAAAACCTTGTATAATCTTAAAGAAAATTTTCCTACCCAAAAAAGATTAAAAGAATTTTAAGATGAAAATAATAATTGATAAAAGGGAAAGGGCAATAATAAGGGAAATAGAAAAAAGAAAACTGGATTATGATGAAAAACAGTTAGTTATTGCTGATTTTATAATAGGAAACATAGGTATTGAAAGAAAAACACAGAATGACTTGATAAATTCAATAATAGATAAGAGATTGATAAATCAAATAATTATTCTAAAAGAAAACTTTGATATCCCTTTGTTAATAATAGAGGGATCTGAAAACATATATGAAATGAGGAATTTTCATCCAAATGCAATAAGGGGGATGTTTGCATCAATAGCATTGGATTACAAAGTTCCAATTATATATACCAAGAATTACAAAGATACTGTTTCATTTTTAGAAATTATATTAAAGAGGCTTGAGAAAGGGATAAAACCCATTTCATTATTGAAAAGAAAAAAGGGTTTTACATTAAAAGAACAGCAGATTTACCTGATAGAATCCCTTCCTGGTGTTGGACCCACAATAGCAAAAAATCTCTTAAAGAAATTCAAGACAATTAAGAATATAATAAATGCAGATGAAGAGGAATTATTAAAAATAGATAAATTAGGGCCCATAAAAATCAAATTAATAAAGAAAATTATTGAAAAGAAATATCATTAATGTGCCAACATCCGAAGTTTAAGCATAATCCGAAGACCATACTCAAATTCTCCTGTTAGCACTTAATTTTATAAGAATTTATGATTTAAATAGGTTTTGTGTTCGTATAATCATCCCAATTTATATTTCTTGATCATCTTATATAATGGTCCATCTTTTGTTAAAGTACTTTCAAATAATTGAAAAGAATCAATTTTAAATTTGATATCCTTTATTTTTATATTATTAATAAGTTTATTGAACTTTTCTTTATTTTTTATTAATTTTATTCTTCCTAGAGTTATATGTGATTTAAATTCTTGTTTGTTTGAATTATATAAATTTAACAATTCAGAATCTATTTTTTGTTGTAATTCAATTAATTTATTTTCATTTTCCAGACTTATCCATATCACTTTTGCATTGTTTCTCTTTGGAAAAAAATCTAATGATCTTAAAGAAACTTTAAATTCAGGGTATTTTATTTCTTTCAGCTTTTCCTTTATATTGTTTAATTCATTTTCTTTTAAATCTTTCATGAATTTTATAGTTATATGCAAATTCTTTTTAGCAACAAACTTGCATTTTATGGGCAATTTGTTTAACTCCTTTTCTAGATCATATAGATAATCCTTTACTTCTTTTGGTAAATCTATTCCTATGAAAGCTCTCATTTTAATTTCTTTATTATTTCTACACCTGTTTTAACAGTAATATCCTTTTTATCCTTGTCTGGATTTATTTCAACTAAATCAATCCATTCAAAATTTTTTAATAATTTGATTCTTTTTAATAAATAAAATAATTGTTGCGTATTTAACCCATTAGGTTCCAAATAACCTGTTCCTGGAGCAAATGCCGGATCTAGGACATCAATATCTATGCTTAAATATAATTTAGAAAAACTTCTTGCTTTTTCCATGATACCATCACAGGAATTTTCCAGATTAAGAAAAATATGTTCAGGGGAATAATATTTTATCTTATTTTCTTCCAAAAATCTTGATTCTATTTCATTAAAACATCTCGTTCCAATTAATATTATATTCTCTGGGTTTATTAATTTCTCTTTTACCAATACCTTTAGAAAATCTTCGTGAGAAGGAGGGTTAAAATTATTTACCCCGTCGATATGTGCATCAAACATTATTAAACCTACATTTTCTTCTGAAAATGCTTTGAATATGGAATAAGTTATTGAATGATCTCCTCCAAGAAAAATAGTTTTTTTGTTTTTAAATTTCTTTGCAAATTCAAATATATTTTTGTTTGTTTCCTCTAGATTGTTCTTAATTACATTAACTTCTTCTGCCTTTAAATTTAATAATTCAAGAATTTTTGATGGGGCTTTTTCACATCCAACATTTTTTCCAAGACTTCCTTGGGAAGTTTCTACTTTAATGATATTCATTTTATATAATACCTATTCTTTCATGGCTTTTCTAACTTTCTTAAATTATATCCGTAATATTTTATTGCTTGTTTATGTTTATATCCTTCATTATCTTCATTTGTAGGCATAACCAGCTCTCTTTTTCTCCTTCTGGAAGTTCATCTCTAAAAAAGGAGATATATAAATTGGTTCATTATGTCCTCTAAGAACTTTTAATCCCTCAAACAAACTTTTATCATAATCACATAATGTTCCATCCATATCAAACAATGCTATTTTTTCTGATTTCATTTTAAAAGAATTTCTTTAGGATAAGCTTTTTCCAACAATTTTTTGTTTTTCTTTTTAGAAAATCTTTTCCTGATTGGGTCAAGTATTTTGTTTAATTCATTACCAAACGCATTCTTCAAGTCCTGCGGATGAAGCTTTTTGTTAATAAAATCAATTTTCAAATCATCAAATTTATTATAAACAACATTTCCTCCGTGTTTCTCTTCCCTTTTTATTTCTACTTTTTCTCTTAACGGAAATACTAAATATTCCATATATGTAAGAACTGCATTATTTTTTGTTTCCCCTGCAATGCAATGAGATGCATTAACTTTTTTCTTAACAATTTCAGGATCGTCCAATAAATCTATCTTGCTTTTTTCATCAGAAGCACTCATCTTTCCTGCAGTTAATCCAGGTAATAAAGGATTAAAAACACAAATATATTTTTCCTTATCCATCTTAGGTAACAACTCTCTACCAAGCATGTAAATTCCTCTTTGGTCTATTCCACCAATAGCCACATCTGACTTTAAGGCAACAACATCCTGAATCTGCATCAAAGGATATATTAAACCGGCAACTTTTGGCTCTTTTCCAAATCTTACAACCTCTGAAGCAGCTCTCATAGACCTGTTTACTGTTGTTTCATTTGCCATTTTTAGAACATCAATAATATAATCTGCACTTAATTGAAATGAACTTCCTTTAACGAATTTTAACCTCAACAAATCTCTTTTATTAACCTTAAATGCAGTCAGCATACCCTTAAGAACTTCTTTGTAACATTCTGCTCTTTTATCCAGCAAGTGCCAAGGTGTTTTTCTATCATCTAAAAAAGAGTGTATGTCCGCCAATAAAAACTTGAATTTAAATCCTGCTTTTAAAAAATCAGCTACCTTTAACATAGGGATCAAATGACCTAAATGTGGCTTTCCTGTAGGGGCATATCCCACATAAGCAGTCGGTTTTTTCTTTTTTTTCAGTAATTCCACTAATTCTTTCTCCCCTACAATTTCTTGTGTATTCCTTTTTATTAACTCTAACCTATTCATAAGATTTCAATAAATAATATAAAATATAAATCTATTGGTTGCTGATGGAAACAGATAAATTTTTCAATATTTCGCTTGTTTGCAGTCTTTTAGGCATATTTCTTTTGATAATATTCTGCAATAATTATGAATTAAAAGAAATGGATATATCAAGTATAGATGAATCTTACATTGACCAAAAAGTAAAGATTTCTGGAACAATAAAAAATCTGTTTGAAACAAAGGGATTATATATATTTGATATAGAAAAAGATTCTGAATCTATGAAAGCAATACTATTCAAAGATAACAAAACCATTTTACGTGATAATTTAGATATAATTCTCGAAGGGAAAATAACAGAATATGAGGATGAATTAGAGATTATTTCTCAAAGAATAACAATAAAATGATTGAAATAATTCTGGCCATTATAATAGGATGTATTGCTGGAATAATTACAGGATTGATTCCGGGGATCCATATAAATACAGTGACTGTTTTGTTAATATCAATCTCTGCATTTCTGCTTGAATTAACTTCTCCTTTAATGCTTGGGGTTTTCATAATCTCAATGGGAATATTTCATACTTTCATGAATGTAATCCCTTCAATATTTTTAGGTGCCCCTGAAGAAGCAACTGCTTTGGCTGTATTACCAGGACATAAATTGCTTTTAGAGGGAAAAGGATATGAAGCAGTAAGCTTAACAATAATTGGTTCTTTGTTTGGGTTGTATTTTGTTATCTTAATAATCCCTTTCATGTTGGTATTTATTCCTGGAATTTATTCTTATATAAAAGACTATATTGCATTCATATTGATATTTGCTTCAATTTATTTAATTATTAAAGATCATAAATCAAGATTCTGGGCTTTTTCAGTATTCTTCATTGCAGGTATTTTAGGAATCTTTGTTTTAAATTCCCCAACTATAAATCCTTTGTTTTCGATGTTATCAGGATTATTTGGATTGCCTACATTAATAACAAGTATTAAAGAAAAAACTGTTGTTCCAAAACAAAAAATATGCAAATCCAACATAAACAAAAAAGAAATTTCAAAATCTGTTTTTTCTGGATTAATAGCAAGTTTGTTTTGTGGTTTATTACCTGGAATTGGAAGTGCTCAAGCTGCAATAATGGGCTCAAGTTTTTCAAAAAAATGGACTGAAAGAACTTTTCTTGTTTTAGTGGGTTCAATAGATACAATAGTTTTCTTTTTATCTTTGATAGCATTTTACACAATAAACAAAGCAAGAAGCGGTGCCATTGTTGCTTTATCAAAGTTAATAGAAAATATTTCTTTAAATGATCTCTTTTTGTTTGTAGGGGTTTCATTAATTGCTGCTGGTCTTGCAACAATACTTACTTTAATAGTATCAAAAACTTCAACAAGACTCATAACAAAAATGGATTATCAAAAAATCTCAATTGCAATAATAATATTTATAATTATATTATCTATTATTCTTTCAGGTTTTTTAGGTTTGTATATATTAATAGTTTCTACTTTTGTTGGTTTGTTACCTATTTTCAAGAGAATTAATAGAAGTCATTTAATGGGTTGCTTGATTTTGCCTGTTATTTTATTCTTTTTGTTATAGTTATTTTATCCAAACCATTTCCCCAACCCTTCTTGTTTGTCTTTTTCTTTTCCAAATACACTTACAATTGCTTCTTTAGTAAGTTCCAAATCCTGAACAAGATAAGATGGAAGTTCATACCTCTCTGCAAGGCTTAAACTAGGCTCAAGATATTTATTAACAAACCCTTCTGAAACAGTAAATAATAATTTTCCTCCACACTTTGTGCAGGATCCTTTCAAAGGAGGTCTTCTGAATTTCTCATTGCATTTAACACATCTGAATTCCTGTTGTGCAAATTTTCTTAAATTTCCTTTAATATCTCTCATGAAATGTCTTTCAATAATCAATCTTGCCACATCAATTTCATTTACAGCTCTTATTTTTTCAGCCAAGACCATCTGCCCCATAACTTTTTCTTCCATTGTTGGAATTGTCTTATAACCAGAACATTTAACCCCTTTGTTTATATTTTCAACTGGATGGGTAAAACCAAAACCCTCATATTGTTTTTCTGTATTAAGCCTTTCTTTTATTGTGTTTATTTTTACTTCAGAAGGATGTTTATATTCATTGCATGCATTATAAAATTCAAGAGGATATTCAAATGTAACATCCATATCAAAAACCATATCATCAACTTCTGCAGGAATTATCATGGGTGAAAGAACAAGAGGTTCATCTTGGGTTGCACCTCTATGGCTTCCAAGTAATTTTTTTGAAAAATTCAAAAGTCCATCCATCAATAACATTATGCATGCTTCATCACCATCACAATCCCTTCTCATAAAGGAATGAAAATAGGGATGTGCATAATATCCCTGAGTTTCAGAAAAACCTATTATTCTTCCTATTATACCTGCAGAAGTATGTGGGCTTAAACCTATAACTAAATGCCCTACCAAATCTTCTTTTGATTTTAAATTATAAAATTTTTCTGTCTTATACAATTTATGTAATAATTCATCAATGAATTGGGAAACCCTAAATAATATTGTATCTGCCCCCTCTTCAAAAGATTCTTTGTTGGAAGGCAATATTAAATCCTGGCATTTTAACTCTAATATCTGATTTTCCTGAGTAAGTTCATCACCATATATATCCTTATCATAACCAAGTTCCTTTAATTTTTTTACAGAAGTTCCTATCTCTATTGGTTTAAAATGTGTAATTGTTGTTTCAGTCATATCATATCTTACAGTTCCATCCTTATTCACATGTAATCCATATAATGACCTTAATATACCTTTAGCAAGATTTTCAGGAATATGTTCTTTGTTACTTGTACCTCTTATGCCTTTTACTAAACTTTCATACTTATCAAGACCTAGAGCCTTTAATGCTGAATTATAATAATGGTTTATATCCAAATCAAGTTTCTTGAATCTATTAACATATTCATGATTGCATTTTTTATTTGTTTCCCCACATTTGCTACATACATACAAAGGTTCTGTTTCATTATTGCATGTTTCACATATTGGATAAATTGTATTTTTATTGCATTTTTTGCAACTATATATTGAAAATTCTGCTGTAACTTTGTTTTTTTCCAAAGAAGACTGGAAGCATCTTAATCTTCCCCCTTCATCCCCCACAGGAAATAATACATGTGGATTTCCAGTCATTTTTCTCATTCTTGATTTTTCTGGTCTTCCCATTCTTGCACCAATATATAATCCTGATTTGTCTCTTATCTTTAATAATGAAATCTTATTTATATTATCAAGAATGTCTTCTTTGTCTTTTATTTTCCTTAATATTTCTTCAACATCAAAATTGGATTTGTAAAACCCCAGACTTATCATTAGTGCCTTTGCCCAATCTCCTTCTATAGTTACATATTCTCCCTGCACAATTTTATGGGGCACCCCTATTAATTCTAGTACTCTTTTTGGGTCTATATCTATCAGGTCTTTTTGTATATCATATTTTAAAGGCATTATTATTCTTTCTTCCTTTATAACAGATTTTGATAGCCAATCTATTATGCTTAGTAATTGCTGATTGTCAATATCCTTCCAATGATAAGTGAATTTTGGATGAATAGGTATCTTGTATTTTTTAGAAATTTCAAAAGTCTCATCTATTTTAACATCCCTTCTAAAAGGATTTTTTAAATAATCATTGAATATTATATACTCTTCTTTTTTTAATTTTGATTTTAATTCAAGAGTCCACCATTCTTCACAATATCCTGGAGGTACTAATATATGGTTAAAAACAGAAAAATCTCCGTAATTTATGAGAACATCCCCTAAAAACAATATTTCTTCAACATCCTCCTTATATTTTTTTACGTCTTCAACATTTTCTATAAAGATAACATCTCCATTTTTCAATTTTATTATTGGAGGCTCTATAGAATCGCAAATAGAAACTACTGTTGATTTATTTGGCCTTTCAGTTCTCAATTGAGTTCCTATTGAGATATAATTATCTAATAAATGTAATGTTGCAGGATGATAAGCATTAGAAGAAAAACCAGAGTTTCTTGTTCTTCCAAATCTTAATCTAAAACCTCCTTTTTCCATAGGGTGGGATAATATAGGTCTTCCTGCAACCAAATCCTTGATATAGGTATAATTTGGGGTTATTTTTTCATCACCATATTCTTTTTGTATATTTCCTTTTGCCTTTATCTTTTTTTGTAATGAAATGAAATCTTCAAGAAACTTCCATTCATTCATATTAAAATCCTTGTTCCATTTTGAAAACTTACCCCAAAATTTTGGAAATTTTTGTGCAAGACCTTCTGCTATAACAAGACAATAACCATTTCTTAATCTGTTTGCTTTAACTCTTTCCAAATCCTTATAATTAGGGACTTCCAAATCCTCAGAAGGATCCCCATCTATCTGAATAGGAACCTTTTTCACTATAAATTCTATTTCCTCTTCTGATGGCAAATACTGCAAATTAGTTACTCTTTCATGAAAATAATGTATCTCTGTTACAGACCTCTTAACTTCCTCTTCTGTAGGGTCATAAATTTCATAACCCATATTTTTTCTCACATAATCAGATAAAGCAACAAATATGCATGTGGCTGTTGTACCTGCGCTTCTAATAGGTCCTCCAAAATATAAAGAGAAAAATTTTCCTTTTCCATCTTTTCTATCTTTTAATTCAAGTCTTATAAAACCCTCCAAAGGACTAGCAACAACACCATTTGTTATATATGCAAGACCCAACCTCAATCCAACTTCCATTGCTTTTTCCTTATTTTCAAATTTGCAGAATTTTTCCTGAGCGGTTTCCAATGCTATCGTAAATGCAACTCTCCAATCCTGTAAACCGTATTTTGATTCTAATTCCTTTAATCTCGGAAGCATATCTGTATTTTTAATTTCAGGTGCAACAATGGAAACAAGACCTATAACACGCTCCGCCATGTTTCTTGTTAATATTATCTCTGTATTTTTTTCAGGGTCAAACCCTTTTGATCTTGCATTATTTGAATATTCATAAGCCCTGCTAACATAATTATTTATATCTTCAAAGTATTTCTTCATATTTTTAGACATCATCTTTCATGAAATTCATTATCTTTATTGCTCTTGTATTCAAATTGACCAGTATTGCCTTAGCAGGATCTGGAACAATACCCCTTCTCTCCTGATCTTTTGTTTGTGAAAGCCAGCATGAACAGTTTAGGCAAGTCACCCCTCTGTAATTCAATGTTGAAACTTTATGTATATGTCCTGTAACAAAAAAATCAGGAACCTTCTCAATTATTAACGGGTCTTCATTTATATCTGGTATATATTGATTTGAATTATGTGTTGGGGACAAGTGTCTTCTTTGAAGAAGAAATTTCATTATCAAATCAGCCCTGTCCAATCCCCCCTTTAATCTTATATCTTCCACATTTTCACTATAATAAGGAAAACTAAATCCATGATACATCAATACATTAAAACCTTCAAAATCTTTCGAGCTATGTATATTCAATAAAGAAGGATTTGATACTATTTTTACATTCTCCAATCCAGAAAAAATTCTTTTTATTCTTTCATTGAAAGCTGGCTGAGGTTCAGCAACTCTAACAGCATCGTGATTTCCGGGACACATTATTATGTTTATGTATTTTGGTATCTTACTTAAATAATAATATAATTCCCTGTATTGTTTATAAATATCTTTTAAAATTAGTTCTTCCTCCTGCCCTGGATAAACACCAACACCATCAACAAGATCTCCTACTATGAATAAGTATTTTATTTTAGATGCAATTTTCTTTTGCTCATCATTCCCAAAATTTCCAGAAAGCCATTGTATAAAATTATCAAACTCGTTGACAAGAAAGTTTTTTATTCCAATATGCACATCAGATATAAAAACAGCATAACATTCATTCTCTGCTTTTTTCATCTTTACATCACAATGCATATCTGGAAGGTGTATATTTTTAACAAAAATAACATCTTTGCTTAAAACACCATTAATCCCTATTATATCATCGAGAACTACATTATTTACCTTTTCATAAAGTTCCTTTTTGGTTTTTGTTGCTATAATCTTTATAGTTCCTGTATTATCCTCTAAATTTAATATTATGTTTCCGTTTTTAGTATAATTTTTTTCAGCAACATAACCTATCAATGAAATATTTTTTTCATTGCTTGATTTTATTTTATTTATAGATACTGTATTTTGCAAATCTATTCTATCCAATAATATTTTTCTTATGAATTCATATCTGTTTCTGTAATATTTCACAAAATCCTGAATCTCCCTTTTTTTTTCTATATCTCCTTTATAAGAATTCAATATCATAAAAGAGCTTGTTGTATTATCTTCCTCTATACCTTTATCTCTTGTAGGTTTTTTTATATTAGTAACTATGTGATCTATCTTTTCTCTTTTTTCCTCTGAAACATCATAAGATATCAAGTCAAGAAAGGTATTATATATTTTCCTTTCTCTTCCTTTTTCATAATCAATTTTTGATTTGTCAAAATCCACCCAATTTATATCAAACTTTTTTATTTTTGATTGTTTTATTATATTTACTATGTCTTTGTTTATTACAAATGGTTTTTCATCATAATCCCTTAATTTAGTATATATTTCTTCAATGTTAATATCCTTGGGATTTTCAATGTCAGGACTAATTAAAAATCCATTTTTAATCCCTTCTTTTATAATATCCTTTTCCATTTTCATATTAGATGATTAGGATTAATTAAAGATTGTTATGTTTAATAATATAAGAAATAAAAACTATATAAAATTAAAGATTAAACTCTATGAAGACAACAAACAATTTGTATAGTCTATGTTCGTTTAAATATTCTATCACCATAAACTTAATAAATGAGTATAATATTTTAATTTCGCGAGGGGTTATGAATGGAGCAAAAAAACAACTTAGATTTGATGCAAGTTTTCAAAGATGTTCTAGGCCATCAGCAACCTATTTATGAGATAAAAAGCAAATTCATAAATATAATGAAAGGCCAAAGTGTATATGCAACAAACCTCTCCAAAGAGGAATGTAGTTGGATGATACATAATATAGACTGTATTGAAAATATACTCAATTCTAAAAAAGCAATAGCAATAATATGGTATCTTCACAAATATAAGGAAAGTTATATACAACAGATTTCAAGATGTTTAAGATCTTATACTGCACCTGTGAGATATTGGATTAACAGCTTCAAGAAATTATGGATTGTTGAAGAAAGACAAAGCACTTTTAGAAAGGATAAAATATATTATTACCTTAATTATAATACATACCCAAATATTGTGGGTGTTTTTATAAATCTTATAAAAGACAAGTATGGTGAAGAACAACTTGAAAATATGATAAGACCAAATTTAACTTACAATAATATGATTGAGGATAAGCAATATAATGCAATTAAGAAAATAAGAAGTTTGAAATAATTATTTTACATATTTTTCTTTATATCTCCCATAACATTTATCCATTTTCTTTTTTCATGCTTCATTTAAATTAATACCGTGAGAATTTGCTAAACATATCAAATTAAAAATCATTCCTGTAATTTCTGATTCTATATCTTGTGATGATTTTTTTTAAAGTGAAAAATATCCTATTGTATTTTTTATCCATTCATCAACATCTAATTGTAATCTTTTATAAGGTATAATCTAACATATACATTGAAATATAAATACCTTATGTTTGTTTTACATTTGTTTTTTGAATAAATTATTTTATCTCTTTAATTTTGAGATTTTATTTTTATAATCTATTATTTATATTTTACAACTTCTTAATATATAATATATAGTAATAAAACAAACCAATCAAAAAATAAAAATAAACTTATTTTAAAATAATATTAAAATATATTTAAACTAATTGTAAAACAATAGTAAAATAATTGTATATTTATTGAAATTCAAAGGTTATAAGTCTCGTAAGATAAAAATAAATATATTTATATACAATTTATGTTTTTATATGTATATATGATATATCTTATTTTGTTGATATTATTAATTGCAATTATGATATTTATATTTTTCAAAATATTTAGTAAAATAATTCATACAATGATTGCAATAATATTGCTTTTGTTGTTGGTAGGTTCAGGTATTGTGTTTTTAGCTTATTTTGATTATAAGGATATTAATGAAAATTTTACAACATCTCCAAATGTTATTATATTGAAAAATGAAGATGATTATTTATCTGGTGGAATATATATATTAAATAATGATGATAAATTACAGGAGCCTTTAAATGTTGATGATATGGAGTCATTATCAAAAAAAGAAATACTTAATAATAATTATAAATTGATTTTTTTAGAATTATCTTTTTTAGAAGAAAATATGAACAACAATATATATTATGGAGAATATACTTTAACTAGAGAAGAATTTGTTGATATAATAGAATCAGATAATTTTTATGAGAAATTGTCTGGATATGTTAATGAAGATATACAAGATATAAGAGATGAAGAACCAATAGAATATGTTTTAAAGGCAAAGATATTTTCCCATGTGTTGTTTGAAATATATGAGGAAAAAGGAATGGACGTATTTGTTCTTGCACAAAAAAATAACCAAATGGAAATATATAAAAAATCCATGTTTTTTAGGGTTTCTGAATTTATTCCAAAATTATTATTGAATAATA
This sequence comes from Candidatus Woesearchaeota archaeon, assembly GCA_017609465.1. GTDB lineage: Archaea > Nanobdellota > Nanobdellia > SCGC-AAA011-G17 > JAFCDX01 > JAFCDX01. Next base: position 27,016 of record JAFCDX010000007.1, read on the forward strand.
AGGATAATACAGAGTAGAAATCTTTAAATATTATTTATATCTCTTATTAATAAAATGATGGATAATTTAAGTATGAATAGTTCAACAACAAGGAGAAATTCTAGACAAATGTTAGGAAGGGTTGTAGTTAGCAAAACAGGGAAAAGATTTGGAGAAGTACATAACATAACATTTGATACTAGAACAGGAGAATTATTACAAATTCAACTTAAAAATCCAACAGGATATTGTGAGGGTCTTGATTTAGAAAAGTCAAAAGAAGGTCATTTGATGGTTCCCTTCAGCTCTGTTGTTGCTGTTGGTGATTTTGTTGTTATAGCTGAAGAAGATATAATTTAAATTTTGATAATTTCTCATTAATAAGCTTTTTAAGTTTTTTCTATTCTTTTATTTCAATGGCATTGAATTATAATACCACTAAGGATATTAAAGTATCTAAGAAAATAATAGACAGAGTTATAGGTCAGGAAAATGCCATAAATTTGATTAAAAAAGCGGCAAGTCAAAAAAGGAATATACTTCTTATTGGAGAGCCCGGAACTGGAAAAAGTATGATAGGACAGGCGTTGGCAGAATTATTACCTAAAGAAAAACTAAAAGATATTCTTTCAATTGAAAATCCAAGTGATGAGAATATCCCTTTGATAAGAGTTATTCCAAAGGGAAAAGGAAAAGAAATTGTTGAAAAAGCAAGAATGCATAGTATGAGTTCAAGCAAGAGCAAGAATTTTTTGATAATTTTTTTTATAATACTTATTTCTGCAATACCTTATTATTTATGGAAAACAGGGACGTTCTCAGATATAATATATGCAGCATCATTGATAACAGGAATGATTTTTATTGTTGGTTTAATTCTAATGATGAATTTAGGAAAAAGACTTTCAAACGAAAAAATAAAAATTCCAAAATTATTAGTGGATAACTCCAAAGTTGACAAGGCCCCTTTCTTTGAAGCTACAGGGGCGCACGCAGGGGCTTTATTAGGGGATGTGCTTCACGATCCTCTTCAATCAGGGGGTTTGGGTACCCCTGCATATGAAAGATTGGTTCCTGGATTTATTCATAGGGCCAATGGAGGTGTTCTTTTTATTGATGAAATAGCAACCCTACAACCACATACACAACAGGAATTATTAACCGCATTGCAAGAAAAGAGATATCCAATAACAGGGCAGTCAGAACGTTCTTCTGGAGCTATGGTGAGATCTGAACCAGTGCCTACAGATTTTATACTTGTTGCTGCTGGAAATGTTGAAACAATAAAAAATATGCATCCTGCATTAAGGTCAAGAATAAGAGGGTATGGTTATGAGATTTACATGAATTATACTATGCCAGATACAAAAGAAAACAGAGATAAAATTGCAATATTTGTTGCACAAGAAGTTCATAAAGATAAAAAAATACCTCACTTTTCAAAAGAAGCTGTAAATGAAATAATAGCAGAAGGAAGAAAAATGTCCGGAAGCTCAGATAAATTAACAGTTCGTTTAAGAGAATTAGGAGGTTTAGTGAGAGCTGCAGGAGATTTAGCTGTTGAGGAAAACAAGAATTTGGTTGAAAGAAAACATATCCTTAACGCAAAAAAACTTGCAAGATCATTAGAACACCAAATAGCAGATGAATATATTGAAAACAAGAAAAAATATCAAATAATCGTTACAGAGGGAAAACAAATTGGAAGAGTTAATGGTTTAGCTGTTATAGGTTCTGGTGCAGCGGTTTCAGGCATAATTTTACCTATAGAGTCTGAAGTTACATTAGGAGGTAAAAAATCAGAAATAATAGCCACGGGGAAATTAGGGACTATCGCAAAAGAAGCTATAAAAAATGTGTCTGCCATAATTATGAAATATTTTGGGGAGGATATAAAAGAAAAATATGATATATACACCCAATTCATACAAACTCACTCTGGTGTTGAAGGAGATTCTGCATCAATAGCAGTTGCAACAGCAGTTGTTTCTGCATTAAAGAAAATTCCTGTGAGGCAAGATACCGCGATGACTGGTTCATTGTCAATAAGAGGGGAAGTATTGCCTATTGGAGGAGTTAATGCAAAACTTGAAGCTGCAGCGGATGCAGGAATAAAAAGAGTGATAATTCCAAAAGCAAATGAGAAAGACGTAATTATTGATAAAAAAATAAAAGATTTAAAAATAATATGTGTAGATAGAATAGAACATGTTTTAAAAGAATCTCTTTATTGGAAAGGTAAGGAAAAAATTCTAAAAAAACTAAAGAAATAAAATTCATAAATATTTAAATATTATATTCTACCTTTTTAAACATGAAAAAAAGAGATGATGATTTAGCATTATTTTTACAAGATTTAAAATTAGATGGTGTTAACTTAAAAAATCTACCTTGTGATTCAGAAGATCATAATGAAAACCATTGTAATATATGCAGATTTTTTGAAAATTGTCCATTTCCTAAAAAGAATCAAAAAGATTTATAATATAAAAATATGTAGTTTTCTATGGAAAAAAGAACAAAAAATCTTATTTTAGTTATTATTATGTTGCTATTTATTTTCATATGGACTTTGTTGCTTATAATTATTGGTTCAAAAGAAATTGTTTCATTTATTGGTGTCGAAGAATCACACTTAATTATATTTTTATTGGCTGTGTTTGGGGCATTAACATCATTAACTACCTTTTCAATATATCCTATAATTGGGACATTTGTTGCAGGAGGTATTAATCCTTTGTAAGTAGGTATTATTGCAGGCATTGGTTTGACAATAGGAGACTCTTTTTTCTATTTCTTTGGAAATAGGTTGAGATATTTTATATCTGAATCATTTAAGTATAAATTGGAAAGTTTAATTAAGAACACAGAAAAAAGAGGATGGTTAATATCTCTAGTAATTTATATATATGTTGCATTTACTTCTTTCCCTAATAATGTGCTTACAGGGGCTTTAGCAATTACAGGATTTAAATTTAGAAAAGTAATAATTCCTTTATTGTTGGGAGATATGACCTTACCTTTGATAGTTGTATTCTTAACAATATAGTATAAATTTGTTTTAAATATATTTATAAATAAGTTAGGCACTATAATAACATATGTATATAAGGCTTAAAACTATAAAAAATAAGGAGTATGCGTATCTTGTTAAATCAAAATATTATAAAAGAAAACCTCCAAAACAAATGATTTCTAAATATCTTGGCAGAGTTTACACTCCTCATAAATACTTAAATAATAATATAAATAAAGAGAATGCCTTTAACAATATTGAAGAATTTTTGAAGAGTTTAATTGAATTGGAGATAAAAAACCATAATTTATACGAACATTTTATTATAGATTTTGATAAATTTAAAATAAAAAACAAAAAAGGAAATTCTTGTGTTATTAGGATTAACAATGGATATTTATGTGATTATACCCTTAAGAATTTATTAAAATTTGAACCTTCTTCATTGGATGAAAAAACATTCTCAAAAGAACTAGCAAGGGCACTTATAGAATCTGGGATACAAATAAATAATGATATGTTTGTATTATTATTTGATAAGGTTTATAAAAAGAAAGCCCATGAAAATTAAAATGATTGATTTTAAAAAAGAGATTTTAAAGAACCTTGAAAAACACATTAAAAACCCATATTTAGAAATACCAACTAATAAAGAATTTGGAGACTATTCCTTCCCATGTTTTGAATTGGCAAAAGAAAAACATCAAAAACCAAATGAAATTGCAAAAAACATTGTTTCTAAATTAAAACCAACAAAAAATATAAAAGATATTAGAGCAATAGGCCCATATATTAATTTTTATATCAATGATCATATACTCGCAAAAGAGATTATAAAAGAAATTACAAAAAAAAGAGATAAATACGGTTCTTTAAAATATTCAAAAGAAAGGATTATGGTGGAATTTTCACAATCAAATACACATAAAGCATTTCACATAGGTCATGTTAGAGGAACCTCTTTAGGGGAATCAATATCAAGAATAATGGAGTTTTGTGGAGATAAAGTTATAAGAGTAAATTATCAAGGAGATACAGGTATGCATGTTGCAAAATGGATATGGTGTTATTTGAAATATTACAAGAATGAAAAACTAAAAAAAGATGAAGGGTGGATAGCCTCAATATATATAGATGCTGTAAAAAAATTGTCTGAAAAACCAGAGTTACAGGAAGAGGTAGAAAATATAAATAAAAAACTTGAAGAAAAATCAGATAAAAAATTAAATGAATTATGGAAAAAAACAAGGAAACTTTCTCTTGATGTTCTAAAACCAATTTATAATGAATTAAACACGAAATTTGATAAGTATTACTTTGAGTCTCAAGTTGAAAAAAAAGGAAAAGAAATATCAAAAAACCTTGTAAAAAAAGGTATAGCTAACTTATCTGAAGGGGCTATTATAATAAACTTAAAAAATTATAATATGGGGGTATGGGTATTATTAAGAAAAGATGGAACTGTTTTATATTCTGCAAAGGATATAGCTCTTGCACTTAAGAAATTTAATGATTTTGATATTGATAAATCCATATATGTTGTAGCCCATGAGCAACAGTTTCATTTCAAGCAATTGTTCAAGGTTCTTGAGTTAATGAAAATAAAAGACAAAGATAAATTATATCATTTAGACTACAATCTTGTAAAATTGCCCACTGGAAGGATGTCTTCAAGAACAGGGGAAAATGTGATATATTCTGAATTTAAGAAAGAACTTGTGGATTATATAAAATCAAAGATGGATATAAAATCAAAAGAAGCAGAGAAAAGAGTGTTGACTATAGCTATAGCATCATTAAAATACTCTCTGTTAAAGCAAAGTATAAATAAGGAGATTGTGTTTGAAAAGGAGAAATCAATGAAGTTTGAAGGAGATACAGGCCCTTATTTATTATACACGTATGCAAGGGCAAAAAATATATTAAGAAAAGCAAAATATAAACCAACCTTAAAAAATAATATAAAAAATATTGATAAAAAGGAGAAAGAATTATTGTTACAACTTTACTTTTTTCCTGAAATAGTGAGAGATTCTCGCCAAAATTTTAGTCCAAACCTAATTGCAAATTATTCCTATAAAATAGCCAAATTATTCAATGAATATTATCATGAAAACAAAGTCATTGGTTCTGAAAATCAGGAATTTAGACTTAAATTAGTGGATTCTTTTTCACAGACATTAAAAAATTCAATGAGATTATTGGGTATCGACACTTTAGAGAAAATGTAACCAATAGCTTTAAATATTTTTTTAAATCTACATTGATTATGCCAATCGTAGGATTTAATATAAATAAAATTGAGGCAAATAAAGCCCAGAATATAAATGGACAATTAGAAATAAAAAGCGATTTGAAAATAGTTAATGTTTCTGAAGAAAAATTTATGGATAACGAGAGATATGCATTAAAATTTGGATTTAGTTTTATTGTAAATTATGAACCAAAATATGCAAATATTTTAATTGATGGAGATATAATGTTTGTAGAGGAAAAAAACAAGGCAAAGGAGATAATTGACAAATGGAAAAAGGATAAGAGATTGGACCCAAAAATAACTGAGAGATTATTTAATAATATTCTTACAAAATGCAATATAAAAACATTACAAATAACACAGGACCTTAATCTTCCTCCTCATGTGAGACTTCCTATGGTTGTTTCTCAACAAGAAAATAAAAATAGTGAAAAGAAAAAGGATAATTACATTGGTTGAATAAAATCTTTTATAGATTTTCTTTCTTCTTCACGCTTAACAGCTTCTTCCCAATCACACTTTTCTTTTTCCATAATTTCTAGAATTTTTATTTGTTTGTTAAATTTAATCACCTAAATAAGTTAAATCTTTTTTATTAATAAATATTCTTTAACTTTAAAATATATAATCCATTGAGATATTCCTCCTGAGTTTAAAATCCTTTTTTCACTGATAGTAAAAACATATTTTTTCCTCACTTTTGTTAAAATATTTATATATTTTTTTAAATACACTCTCTTTTTTTATCATCATTCTTCATATTAACTCTCACTTTTAAGTTTTAATTTTATATTTATTAATTATACCTTCTTAATTTTATATTTTTTACACAAAATAACCAACACAAACTCTCACTTTTTGATTTTTGAATATTCAAATATTTTGATTTATACTATCTTCTTTCCATTTATGTTCATTTAATATACCCCCAAAATCTCACTTTCAAGGGATATTACTTGAATTTATAAGATTATTAAGAATTATTATTATTATAATCTATTAGTTCTCACTTTTGTTTAATTATTTCTTTCTTCTCTTTTTCTTTTAGATAGAATAATTTTTTTCTTCCTTTAGCACTCACTTTTTCATTTACTTTAAAACCCGATCTTTTTATATCATTAATATGCCTTCTTACAGTAATGACACTTAACCCTAATTTATCTGAAATTTCATCATAACTCATTGGATTTGTAGAGTACATCATCAAAGCAAGTATATTTCTTTGGGCTGGAGTCAAATTTTCTAACGATTGAACGTTCATGAACGATTGAACGTTCATGAACGAACATGAACGCTCATAACCCTCAAATTCTTGCCTCTTAGGGCTTAATTTTTTAGACGATTGAACGTTCATGAACGATTGAACGCCCATTTGAACGCTCAAATTATTCAAAACTTCTTCTAAATTATCAATTTTTTTATAAATCCTTTTGATATCTTCTTCGTGATAATCATGTTTTCTTTTAAAATGTTCAACCCAATCACCTATGCTTTTAATATCCTTTTTTAAATTAGAAAAAGATTCTGTAACTCCCTTATGTACTTGATCAATTCTTTTATGTGCTGAACCTCTTTTTATAAATCCCAAGACCATATCTAATTTAGTGACTATTTCTTTTTATATTTTTGGGTTTAGAAACCTTTTTATATTTATAATAAAGATAATTTTATAATGAAGAAATTAGAAGAATTGCAAAGAGATGCAAAGGAGCAGGTAAAATTCTCTCATTTAAATATAGATTCTTTTCAAGAACATTATAAATTATATAGAACAATCTATGAGAATTATAATGAATGGTATAAAGACCATGAAAATGGAAAATCTGGGATGTATGAACCTATTGAAAATTTCATAAGAATAACAAGACAATTATTAAATAAATTACCCAAATCTAAGGATAAAGACAGTTTACAGGCTCTTTTAGAAGAAATAATTGTAGTTTCTACATCTATTCTACAATATTTTAAAGGCTTAAATTACAAAGAATTAGAGAAAAATATGGAAAAATTAAAAGGATTGGTTGAAAAAGAGCATATAATTCTTAGTTTAAGATAAAACGAAACCTTTTTAAATTAAAGAATAGATAAATAACTATTGTTTAGGGGTAAAAAATGAATAAAAAATATTCAAAACATTCAATAGAATTTAATAGTCATAGTGAAGATGTGTTTGATATTGTTTTAGAATCTTCAAGGATATATAAAAAAATATTTGATGATTTATCAATAGATATTAGAGTTATTAATTACAAAGGCCATTTTTATAATAATAATTATATAATTTATTGTTTTAAAAAAGAAGGAAGAGTATTTAATGCAATACCTGAAAAATTTGATGGAAAGGATATTAAAAAAACCTCAAAATTGAGACAATTAAAATTAAAAGAGATTTGTGATACCTCATATACTCTTTTTGATAAATCAAGAGAATGTAGTTATCTTGAGAATGCAATTACACCTATTTAATATAACTAAAACTTTTAATCAAAAATTAAAATATTTATTTTAGAAATATTTATATATTTCATAAAAATTAACAATTTAATGACAAAAAAGAGGCAGAAAAAAGGGTTTTTTTCTAAGCTAGTTTTAAGATTCTTATATTTTCTAAGATTGAGAAATCCCCTAAAGGAAAAAAAGAAAGGGCATGTTCTTGAAGTGGGTAAGACAAAGACAAGGCTTGAAGAGGAAAAATTCTTTGAAACTTTCTCAACAATTCAGATAAATGCAGTTCTTTTTTTCATATTAGCAGCGACATTTTTAACAACAGGAATAGCAAAATATGCAGAAATAGTTGGTGATGTCTCTTTAGTAACTAGGTGGCTTACATTGATCATATTCTCAATATTAGCTATGATTGTATCTATATATGGTATTTCTATGGGGGGAACAATACACCCCTTAAAATGGAAAAGATTTGCGAATATGCTTAGTTTTGTGTCTTTTTTATTTGGTGCAAGCATATTTTTTATGTCTTTAGTAATATTATTATTGATGCTTTTTGCATAACTAAAACTTTTAATCAAAAACTAAAATATTTATTTTGAGAAAAATGCATTAAAATATAGTTTTTAGTTGTTAAATTTATTTAAATGAATGCTTTTATCTTATATGATAGAAGATAGAGCCATACATTTAATAGGACTTAAATATATTAAATGTGGAAATACAATTGTACTTCATGATAGATATGTTATTATCTTTGTTTTTGTTATGGAGAGAAACTAAAGGAAGAGGAGGAATTTTATGATTTTTATAAAAATAATAAATTAACCGTGATGGATAGATATAGTGCTTCACAAGAATTCAGAAGATTAGAAGATTAACATTCTGGTTGATTGGAATAAGCAATGGAAAGAGAAATCTCACCTGAATTTTCATATCCAAAAATATAACATTTTATATTGAAAAATTATAGAAAAAGAATAGATTTACCAAAAATAGGCGAATATTATTAAAAATGCTACCTAAACTATCAAAATCCACTATTTTAAGCAAAGGTTCTTATAATATTCATTATAAGAACATTTTATTTTAAGAATTATTTAAATTGATCTAATAATGTTTGAGGGACTTCAAATTCTCCCTTTTCTTTTGCAAAATTATAAATTAGAGCAAGTATAGAATTATATAAATTTTCTTTCCTACAAGCCCCGATTCCAGATTTTAATTTATAACATTTATAATCTTCTGGACATTTTGTAGAACTTATTCTCAATTTTTTATTTTCCAAACAATTTGCTTGATATATATAATCTCCTTTATTATCTTGTGTATACTCTTGCCATCCATCTTCAGCTATTGGTTTATTGCCACATGCATCCGCTACACCTATAATAGTATAACCTAAATAAGGGTGTAATCCCATAGCACCCCCCTCTTTAAATACATCATTTTGTGGGTCTGTGTCTATACATCTCAAATAGGTTTCTGTTCCATCTATATATTTATATATAGTTTTAGATATCCTTTGTAATTCTATTTTAATATACTTAAATTTAGTTCCTTCTCCATATTCTGGTTCTTCTTTTTCAAATATATCTTTTACTATTAATTTAATATTATAATTGATAAGATTTTCATCTATATATTCTGAACCAACAGTTATTGGGAACACCCCAAGTATTTTATTTTTATTATAATAATATTTTCCTTCATTATCTTTAATTTCTAAATAAGAACGATTATCAATCATAACCCCATTTCCATCTCTTATTAAAATATCTTCTTTGCTTAATATAACTCCTTCGCCTCCATGATAAGATTGAATATCTATAATTTTGATATTCATACCCTGCGATTCTTGTAATGTCTTAATTTCATTTTTATTAAGCGCATAAGTTGTTCCTTGATATTCAATAACACATTTTGTTTCTGCTTCATCTACATCTACTACAGTAATGCCCCCAACTATATCGCCTTGTTTTACATTATAAGTATTACCTTGTAATATTGATGTAATAATTGGTTCTTCCTGACCAATAATATTACTAAATTGTATTGTACAAAAATCTTCTGTTAAAGGAACTTCCTCTGCAAGTACACATGGAATAAAAATACCAATAAAAAATAATAAACAAATTAATATCAAACTCTTTTTCATTAATTAATTTTAAGAAATATTATATATATATCTTTCGGTTTTATAATCTCTAATAATATACTGCATAATGCATTTTATACAACTTAAAAATCACATAACATTGGTCATTCACTTTGTATAAACCTTTTTAGGATTATATTTAAGTCCAACTCTTTTGTACATTTGTTCAAAGATAACTGTAAAATGATCAAATATACCTGCACGACCAATAACTATGTTATTTAAAGAATCATCTAAAGAAATATGAAATGGGGTTTTATTAATAATCTTTGTTTCTCTTAAATCTTTAAAACTTACATCAAAATAAGCTCTTTTTACTTTTACTATTTGCCCATTAACTGTTTTTATTTCATCATCTTCTAATTTGTTTATTTCTAATCCCAATATTTCTGCTACTTCTTTTGGTATAATTGAAGAATCAGCACCACTATCAATAATGCCGAAGAATTCTATTCCTTTTATTGAAAATATCACTATTGGTCTAGCAACTTTATCTATTTGTTTATATTTAAAATAAAAAGTCATTATAAAATAAGATTTCCTTTTTCAGGAACTTTTCCTATTAAGAATTTTCTATTTGGGTAATTTTCTTTTGCTTTTTTGAATATATTTTTAAGATTTTCTCCATGTTGAACTACCTTTTTGTCTACAATTATAACCCATTCTCCTATAAAATCAGAGAGATTAGTAGTAATATTCTGTTCGTATACCATATTTAAATAATAATTTTATTATTTATAAATCTACCGCATAATGCAAATTATATAACTTCTAGAAATCGCATAACATAGTTCATCCTCTTTATTAATCATTTTACCAATATAATCTTTATTTTAGTAATTTAATGAACTCATCTTTACTTAACCCTGATTGTGAAATAATACTTAATAACGTTCCTTTAGCTACTTCTTTATGTTTTGGTACAACAACTGTAACTTTCTCATTTTCTAATTCTTTGACTAAAATCATATGGCTTCCAGATTGTCTACTTAAAATAAAACCTTCAGATTTCAATGCCTTAACTATATCCATACCAGATATTATTGGTAATTTCATAAGAATAATCTTGTTGCGATTGGTGGTAGAAGCTTTTCTTGTTCCTTGGGTAATTTCCCAGGACATTCTTTTAAGTATAATTTAATAGCATCTTCTATATTTTCTAATGCTTCCTCATAGCTGTATCCTTGGCTAGCTATTCCTAAATTTAGACAATGGGCTACAAAAATCTTTTTACCTTTAACAAGTTCTTCATTAACAGCAACATCAAATATACCATTTATTTTTTTCTTTATCATCTTATTTTCAATAATGTAACCTTCTTTATAAAGATTTTGGAAAGACTGTTGTGTGGCATGATTCAAAAAGTCTCGACGAGAGTTAGAAAAGATTAATTTTTAAGCTCGACGAGAAGATAGTAATTATGCCACACAGCAGGAAAGACTTTATCTATATTCTTAATAATTTAATAAACCTACCGCATAATGCAAATTATACAACTTTTCCAAGAACAAATCACATAACATTGATCAATAGAAACACATATAAATATATAAATACTTACTTAATCATGAAAAAAAGAGGTATCAAGAAAATGAAAAAAGTTTCTTTAAATGGTTCTAAAGTAAGAGTAAGGCTATCTTCTAGCATTAAATTAGATAAATTTCCAAAAAGATTAAAAGTCGGTTCCTTTAAAATTCCAAAAAGTTTAGAAAAAATTGCACATAAAATTTCAATTTAATAAATCTTGAGGTTTGTATATATTTAATGAAACATCTTTTTTCCACCTCAATTTTTTATCAGAAGTGGCTATTTTGATGTGTCTTTTTATTGCAGCTAAAACATGAATGGCATCCATAATTGAGATCTTATTATCTAAACAAAATTTAAAGAATATCCTATTTAATTTAATATTTTTGATTATATCTTCTTGAACAAACTGAAATTTTTCAAAAATATTTTTAAAAACAAATTTAGCTTTCTCTGGTTCTAAATCACAACCCTTTTCTTTTATTGATTTTACTAAATTAATTAAAACTTCTTTTTCTACAAGATCTGTTATATATAATAAGTATTTTTTATTAAGTTTTGTTAAAAGAGTATGTGGCATATCTTGTTTTATATTTCTCTTGCTTAATGGTTTTTTCTTTTGATGTAGATTGTTGATTAAACTTTTTATATGGCTAAATATAACACTTGAATCGACATAAATTGTTTCAAAATTCATATATTCTTTAAGAGTTTTTTGCACCATCTTTGTTAAAATTTAAGAAATTAATACTATATAAAGACTAGTGATAACAAAATATTCATAGGACAATAAATTAACCTATCGCATAATTCAAATTATACAATTTCTAGAAATCACATAACATTGGTCATAGAAACATTTATATACTATAGCCGACTATAATTTGGTATGGCAACTACAATTCAAATAACAAAAAATCTTCAAGAAGAACTTAATAAAAAAAAGATTTTTGATAGAGAAACCTACGAAGAAGTTATATGGGATTTAATAGAAGACACAAAAGAGTTATCTAAAGAAACAAAAAAACTTCTTATTCAAGCTGAAAAAGAGATTAAAGAAGGAAAAATTCATAAATGGAGTGATATCAAAAAGGAGTTAAATTTAAATGTATGAAATCATATTCTCTGATTTAGCAAAAAAACAATTTTCAAAATTAGAAAAAGATATACAATTTAGAATTGGTAAAGTTTTAGAAAGGATAAAGATAAGACCTTTTCATTTTGTTAGAAGGGTTGTTGGATCCCCTTATTTTAGATTAAGGGTAGGTAACTATAGGATTTTAATAGATATAAGACAAGATAAGTTAATTATTTTTATAATTGAATTGAACCACAGGAAAAAATTTTATAAAAAATAAATCTACTGCATAATGCAAATACAACTTAAGAAATCGCATAACATTGCTCATTATAAGAACATGTTATTTTGGTTCTTGAAGAATACATTTATTATTTATACATTTGGGTTTTACTTTACAAGTCCAATGATCTGATATACTCATCATACACATCGCCCCCTCACAATCTTCTAAATGTTTATTTCTCCAATCTTCTAAAGATTCATTGTTAATTGTGGTTACTTTTCCACCAGCATTACATCCGCAACATCCATCGCTTACAATAATACAATCAGAATCTGTTTCACATTTTTTAAGTAAATCTTCTGAATTTTTATCAATTAAAAATAAATTACTTATCCAATTCCAGATTTTTTCTAATAAACCATAAGTAGAAATACATTTGTTGTTAGAACACTCATTACTTTTACATTCATAATCATTTTCACATTGTCTGTTAAGTTCTTTTTGTGGCAGGAACTGTTTTATTATACTACAATATTTTCCTTCCATTCTTGTTCCATAAGGTAAACACTCATTTTGATATAAACAACCATTACAAGATATTTTTGTTGATTCTTGTTCTGTAATTATTAATCCTTCAGATTCACCCGTGGTCTCTTTACCTAAGCAAGCCCCATCTTTACATCCAGCTTCACAATAATATCTTTCGTAATTTTGGTCTGGATTTGTTTGAGAATTACAAACTCTCTCTATCAAATAATTTGGGTCTCCTTCTGTTACACAAATATCTGCTTGATTTGCAAGACCTTGTGGATGGAATAAATAAGTTAATTCTCCTTTAGTATAATAATCCTTCCCTCCATCAGAATCAACACATTGTGGCTCTCCTTTTATACAAACTCCATCTTGACATCCTTTTTCACAACGATGAACTTCATAATTTTGATTTGGGTCGGTTTGACTGTAACATACTCTTTCTATTAAAAGATTAGGATCTTCGGAAGAACAAATATCATATTGATCTGCCAGATTTTCTGGGTGTTTATAATAAGTTAATTTACCTTTTGTATAATAATCACTACCGCCATCACTATCAGAACATTCTGGGAGATTTTCAATTATTTTAATTTTACAGGCATTTTCATTTACATCAATAACCAAAACAGTATATTTTTCAGAATCAACCAATATCCCGGAACGTTGTCTAATTACATTCTTAAAATTATATTTCTCTCCTTTATACTCTAAAACACATTCTTTCTCTGCTTCTTTCATTTCAATTATAGTAACACCTTTTATTGTTTCCCCTTTAGAATACCATTCTCCCTCTTTTTGTAATAATAAAGAACTTTCAAGAAGCTTATCTGCATCAATAATCTCAAATACTACATAATCTTTAGTTGGGCTTATTTCAATTAATTTTATTCTAACATCAACCCCATAAACCATGTCAGTAACACCTAAGGGGATTGTCTTAGTTTTTGGACCTTGTTCAACTATAATAGAATCATATAAAATTTCTTTCAGATAAACATCAGTCCACCCTTTTGGAGTTTCAACAGGCATACTATCTCCTTTTAATAAAGTGAAGGTAATTTTTTCTGCATCCACAAAAGAAATACTCACTAAAAATAATAAACAAATTAATATCAAACTCTTTTTCATTAATTAATTTTAAGAAATATTATATATATATCTTTCGTTTTTCAATAAATCTACCACATAATGCAAATATAACTTCTAGAAATCGAATAACATTGGTCGATAGAAAACTATATAAATGAGTAATCCCTACAGATTACCATGAAAACTATAACTATTAAATTACCAGAACAAGAAGCAAAAGAATTGGATATTTTTATTAAAAAAGAACACTATCCATCTAAATCAGAATTCATAAGAAATTTATTAATGGAAAAAATGGAAACTAAATTAACAAAAGAGTCTTTAGAATCAATTAATAAAAGTATACGAGAAATAAAAGAGGGAAAAACTATTTCTTTAGAAGAAGTAAGAAAGAAGTATGGTTTATGAATTAGAACTTTCTAAAAATGCAGAAAAAGAATTAAATTTATTACAAAAAGAAATTTCAATAAGAATTTTAGATAAGTTATTAGAAATAAAAGAAAACCCTTATAGACATATTAAAAGATTAGTTGGATCTGAATTATTTAGTTTGAGAGTTGGTGATTATAGAATTTTAATGATAATAAAAGACAATAAAATTTTTGTTGTTAGAATAGGTCATAGAAAGAAAGTTTATGATTAATTTTTTATATTCTATAAAATAAACTTGCTGCATAATGCCTATTATACAACTATTCTATTTCATAGAATAATCGCATAACACTGTTCATTATAAGAACACTATTAAAATATATTTTTCAACCAACTCATAATTTTTTCTAATAAAGAATAAGTAGAGATACATTTTCCATTTGAACACTCATTACTTTTACATTCATAACTATTATCACACGGTTCATCTAGTTCTTTTTGAGGTAAGAATTGTTTTGTAATATCACAATATTCCCCCTCAGAAGACCTTATACCATAAGGTACACAATTATCATTTATTACACAACCCATACATTTTTGAAGGATATATTCTTCTTTTGAAATTAATAGCTCATTTTCTGGTAATTTAGTTAATGGATTACAATCTTCAATAATAGTGTTATAATTATCATCTACTAATGCTTTAGTTTGAATTACATTAAAAACACATTGTTTCTGTTCTTCTAAATTAAGTGAAACCCCTTCATTATTGGAATTACATTAAAAACACATTGTTTCTGTTCTTTATATTCTACAGTATTTGTTGAAGGAATGATTGTTTGTTTTCTTTCATCTATAATCTCTGTTTTTATTTTACTAAAAGTACATTGGTCTAAACTTGGCCCTTCTACATGAACAGAATAAACATCTCTCATAAAAATAGAAAATTCTTCATCTAGAACTTCTCTTTCTCCTTTTTTTATTGTATAAATTTTCCCATTATATTCAATTACACATTCTGTTTGGGCTTCATTAACATCAATAACTTTAATATCACAACAAAAATGATCTGCTAAAGTCCACCCACAATATCCGTTAGATAAACATTCATTTTCTTTATATTCTTTATCTAAATTTGGTTTACAATCTTCAATAATAGTGTTATAATTATCATCTACTAATGCTTTAGTTTGAATTACATTAAAAACACATTGTTTCTGTTCTTCTAAATTAAGTGAAACCCCTTCATTATTG
>JAFCDX010000032.1 GCA_017609465.1 Candidatus Woesearchaeota archaeon
CTCCTTGTCAAGTGGCTGGTTTTTTCAAAAGCATAGATAAGAGTTTTTTGAAAGAACATTGTTACAAGCAGATTTCTACTAAAGAATTGGTTTTCAATTGGGAGAAAACAGAGTTTTCGGTTTCGCAAGCAGATTGGTGTTATAATTTTTATTTTGTTGAAAAGTTGTTGGTTTTTCTTGAAGATCTTGGTTTTTATTATTTGTTCTTTTTTCCAAAAAAACTTGCTCCTCTTTTGATTAAGATTGTTGGTGATAAAGGTGAAAATGGGTTATGGTGGGCTGTTGCACCGCAAGTAAAGGAGTTGGAAAAGTGAGGTTGAAGAATTTTTATTTTGACAAGAAAAGTGAAGAATATCTTGAAAGATTTGTTAATTTTTTTAATGGAAGAAAGTCAGAAGCAGAGATTATTAGAATGCTGTTGAAGAATGCAAGCAAGAAGCCGTTGGTATTATGGCGGTGCGAGAATTGTTTACGCTGGCACAATTCTAAAAGAGAAGCAGTTAATTGCCATAAAGATTTGGCTGGATTTCCCACTAAGCACTATTTTGTTAGAATAGAAAAGGAGTTGGAAAAGTGAGTATTTTAAATGATTGGGCAAAAGAACAATTTGGGCATAAAAATAGGCATAAGTGGAATTGGAAGAAATATAAAAATTGGCTTTTGAAAAATGGAACAAGAAAGATTGATGTGAAAAGGATTGAAAGTTTTGGAAGCTTTGCAGAAAAAGTGCCTGTTGTTTCTCTTGAAGAATTAGAGAATATGATTAATTTACTTTCAGAGGAAGGGAATGACAAAAACAAAGATATGGGACAAACATATAATTGGGGTTATAATAAGGCATTAGAAGATTTGTGGGCAGAAGCAAGAAAACAAGCAGGTGGTAAGAAGAAAAGGAGTTGATGAGATGGTTAAAAAGCAAAGTCTTTGGATTCATATTAGTTCTGACATGGAAATAAGAATTGTATTATTATTCTTACTTTCTTTTGGATTTGGATTTCTCGTTAGTCAAGGACAGCAGATTGTTGGTTTAGAATTTTTAGGAATTGTCGGTTGGGGGATAATTGCCTTGTTAGCATTAATCTTCTTTGGGGGATTGTTTTTAGCTTGTTTATATTATTTTAAGGAAGAAAAATACACCAACGACCAGATGAATGAAATGATGAATGATTATTTAAAAAAGATAAAAGAAACAGAAGCAAGAAAACAAGCTGGTGTCAAGAAGTGACTGAGAAGGTTTTTGTTTGTGAGTGCGGAAGCAAAAAGCATTATGCCAAAGGATTATGCCAAAAATGCTATTACCACAGATATTATCAAAGGCCTGAGATTAAAGCAAGACAAAAAGAGTATTGTCAAAGACCTGAAGTTAAAACAAGACGAAAAGAATATTTAAGAGAATATTATCAAAAGCCTGAAGTTAAAGCAAGACGAAAAGAGTATCGCAGAGAATATCATCAAAGCAAGGTTGCTCCAGGCCGAGCTGTTTCAGATTTTTTTGAACACTTTTCTAAAAAATGGTTTCATTCGCAAGAAGAATTGCAGAACACTATTCAGGATTATGCTGAAAACGTTTGCAGTATTCAAGGAAACTGCAACAACCTTATAAAAAAAATCAAAACAAACCAAAAATATGAAAAAGTAAGAAAAAAAATAATTCAATAAAAACAAAAATTAAAGGAGTGTGATGTGAAAAATGAGATTTGAAATTGAAACAAGAGTAATTGCAGGCTATGAGACTGGAGTAGGACATGACAAGGCGCACAGTATTTCTTGGTGTGAATTGGCTGACATGAAAAAATGTATGGGAAAAATTTGCCCAGCATGGAATAATTGTTGTAGCAAAGGCAGAATAATTAAGTTTCAAAGTAGGGGAAAAGAATGCAGGAAGAAAGAATGAAGGTGGTTGAATGATTATTGATAAAATTCAATTCAAAAAATGCTTTGACAAGATTGAAGACAAAACCCTGCGAAAAAACATAAATAACCTGTTAGATTATATATGCAACAAAAGGAAAGGATTTTTAGAAAAACCATCTGCAAAGAACCATCATCATACTTACAAAAATGGATTGGCAACGCACACATTAGAAGTAATTAACACTGCTATTTTTCTAAACAAATCTTTCGGAAAACCATATTCTGAAGATGAAATTATACTGGCTTCATTTCTTCATGATTTAGGAAAATTGTATGTATATCGTTTCACAGATAGAGGAATTGATGCAATGAGACCCCCAGTTTCAGAAGAAGCTCTGTCCTTGAGACTGGCTTACAAGTTTGGAATAAATCCAAGCATTGATGTTATAGGAGCGGTTGAGTTTGCACATGGTGGTTGGAGCAATTTGGCAAAAAACAAATACATTCAACCAACTTCACTGTATGCAATCATTCATAGTGCTGATATATTGTCTGCAAATTTTGGGAGTATGGTGTGTAAATGAGTAATGAACCTAAGTTAATCTGTTCAGCTTGTGGAAAAAAATTTAAATTCTTAAAACAAAAAGTATATTAATAAGTTATTACTTTTTAATAACGGTGATTAAAATTAACCAAGACAAACCAAAATGGAGGCGACACAGGAAAACACGGAAAATACATAGCCCTCTGGAACCCAAAAAAGAACAAACAAAGGAAAGAAGGAATCAAAAATGGGGTTTAAAAAAAAAATTGAAAGAGATTATTTTTTAAAACATATTAAAGGAAAAGAAATTGGAAACTTATCCTCAAGAGAATTAGAATTTTTTGTAAGATTGCGACTTGGACAAAACCCTATTTTTGATAAAGATAATAATAATTTCTTACATCAACAGCCACATAAAAAATTATCTTTCCATGGTAATCTTGATAAAAGTATCTACACTCTTTCACTTTTTTCAGACTTAAATATTTTAGGGGGGAAAGAAGATGAAAACCATTGCTTTATTTATCAAGCTTATAAAGGGAGTTTAGGAATTAAAAGCAGTCCTTTTTTATTTTCAGGTTTAGATAATGAATTGGATAAATATTCTTTTGATGTGAACGAATTTAACGGGTGGGGGACTGTTGAAATAATAAAAGATTTACTTATAAAAAATTCATACTCAAATAAAATTAAAGAACATATAATCCCAATACAATATTCCAATTATGATTATATACAAAATTATGCTAATATAGTTATCTCGCCTGAAGCAAGATATTATTTAGACAACATTGATGCTAAAAAAATAATATATGAAGCAATAGAATCTGGTGAAAAATTTATTTCTACTGATATTATTAATAAAATTTTAGATAATAAAAAAGGTTTACAATTCAATAAAATAAATTTTTCAAAAAAATTAAACCATTCTAAAACCATTTACTATATTATTGAAGAAGCTGCTCAAGAAGAAGGAATTGAAATATCTGCTTATATTAGAGAAAAAATTGCTCAAGTTATTATTGAAATAACTCAGGATGCTTTTAAAGATTTTAGTCAGAGAACAAACAGTATTAACACTGATAACCTTGATGATTTCATAGAAAGAAGTTTAAAAAGGCAGAGAGAATACAAACGCTGGTCTGAAAGAGAAGATAGAGATTTATATTATCTCTGGAAAAAACGTTGCTTTAACCCAGCTAAGATTGCTCGCTTAATGCAAAGAAGTATTGTTTCTGTTGAAACAAGAATTGATTTTATTGAATCAACAAAATATATGAATAGGGATAATTTTGAAAAAGAAATAAAAACAAAGGGGAAAATTTAATGCTTAACTTAAACATTAAGACAGTGTTGGTTCACTCATAGGTTAGAAAAACAAAAACGAAACAATTAAAAAGAACAAAGAACTTTAATACCCAAAAGAATTAGTTAGGTAGTTAGAAATGCTTGAAAAATATAAAAACAAAAAAGTCCTAATTTTCCTTCTAATTGGAAAAAAACAATTAACATACGAAGGCAAAATCAAACACGAAAACAAAACACACTTCGAGTTCACAGACAAGCTTGGACAAAACTTACTGTTGAGAATGAAACTCGCAAAAATATGTAAAACAACAGGAATCAGAATCTACACAGACAACAACAAATACTACTACACCAAACACGACCAAGAAAAATTCTACAACTCAGAAGAAGCCCTAAAAAAAGCAAAACAAACAACAGGGATAAAATGACTCAAGAAATAAACGCAAAAATAGAAGCAGGCTGGCTAAACATAACAATAGACAAAAAAACAAAAAAAAGAACAAAAGCAGAATACCTAGCAACACAAAAAAATCAAGAATCACACAAAGAACTAAAAGAACTCGGAATACAAGAATTTGACGATAGACAATACCTAATAGACCTTTCAAAAGAATACAACACCCGACAAGAAAAAAAAGAAAACAAAAAACACAAAATAGACACAGCAATAACAGTCTTCACAGACTACCTAGAAATGGCAGACCACTTCATCAAACAACAACCACTATTCTACACACAACAAAAAATATGGTGGCTATGGAACTTCAAAAAAACCTGCTGGGAAATGGTTGACGAAATAGATTTACTAAACCAAATGAACCAAGCAACATATGGCCTGCAACTTTTTAAAAATCAAGTAAAAAATGAAATATTAAATGCTCTTAAAATGCAGGGAAGAAAAAACATTCCACAAGAAGCAAAAAAAACATGGATACAATTCAAAGACACAATCTATGATATACAAACAGGAAAAATGTTTCCAGCAACCCCGGAATACTTCATCACAAACCCAATTCCTTGGGAACTAGGGAAAAGTGAAGAAACCCCTGAAATAGATAAATTATTTACTTCATGGGTTGGAGAAGAATATAAAAAAACATTATATGAAATAACCGCTTATTGTTTATTAGCCGATTACCCCCTGCACCGAGTATTCTGTTTAAATGGGGAAGGAAGAAATGGAAAAGGAAGTTTTTTAAATCTTTTAACAAAATTTACTGGAGAAAAAAACATTTGCTCAACAGACTTTGATATTCTTACAACAAGACCTTTTGAAGCAGCAAAACTCTACAAAAAACTTGTCTGTGTAATGGGAGAAATAAACTCAAGCATTTTTAAAAGAACCAGCTTGTTCAAAAAATTAACAGGGGCAGACATGATTGGTTTTGAATTTAAGGGAAAGGATGGGTTTGATGACTACAACTATGCAAAACTAATAATTGCAACAAACAAAATTCCAGAATCAACAGACAAAACTGTTGGCTTTTTTTCCAGATGGGCAATAATTGACTTTCCAAACAGGTTTAAAGAAAAACCAAACCTCTTAGATTGTATTTCTGATGAAGAATTTTCAAACCTTGCAAAAAAATCAATAAGAATAATTAAAGAAGTTCTTGAAAAAGGAGAATTTCACAAAGAAGGAAATATAGAAGAAAGAATGAAAAGATATGAAGAAAGAGCCTCTCCTTTAAAAGAATTTTTAAAAACAGCATGTGAAATTGAAGCTGGAGCCGAAACTCCTTTCTGGGAACTATATGAGGATTATACTGCATATTTAGATGAGCGTGGTTTTAGAAAAGCTTCAAAAAGAGAACTTTCAAATCTCTTAAAATCCCGTGGATTTGAAACAAAACGGGTTCATTTCACTAAATCAGATGGTTCAGATGGGACAATGATTATAATTTTAGGGGTTAAATTAGCTGGAATTAATGAAGAAATTGAAGAAAATGATAAAAAAGAAGAAAAAGATGATAGTGATTGGGGGTTGTTAAGGAGATAATTTTAGTTTCCGATATCGATGATATCGATAGATACCCTTTTTTCATTTCATTTTCCCTATAGGGTTTTGAACTGAAATTTGAATATCATTGATATCAAGAGTATCGGAAAAGGAAACAATCTTTTTCCTTTTTGCAAAGATTGCAAAAATTCTTAAATAAACTGCAAAGATTGCAAAAAAAGAGAAAAGAAGGTAAAAAAATGGATTGGCACAAGAAATGGATTGAAAACAAGCTTGTTTCACAGGCTTTTTTTCTCAATATTCAAAATAATAATATGGTTTTGTCAATGGATGATATTTGTTTGCCTGTGTTTAAGGCTTTAAAGAAGCAGGGGCGGCCTGTTGGGTTGGATTTGTTGCGACGTCATGTGTTGTCTGCTTGTTTGTTTGAATTTTCATTTTACACAAATTCTTGGACAAAAAACACAAATTCTTGGACAAGAATTTATTTTCTTACCAAATTTTGCAGGATAATCCTAAAAAAAACACAAATTCTTGGACAAACTGCAAAGATTGCAAAAAGATGTGTTTTTTCTTTAATATTTAATTCTGGCCTCATCGCCAAGTCCGGGTCGTGCCCACCCAATGGTAAGCACCTTGCGTTTTCGCCCAAAGGCGAAGGGGGTTTTCGTTTGGGGGGTGACTATTTCTTATGACCAGATGGGATTCTCACACTGTAACCTATGAAGAGTTGCGAGATAGAATTCTTTCAGTCACAGACCCGCAAGACCAAGCATACTTTGCAACTCAATATGGTTGCTATGCACGAGTAGGAGAAATTGTTGAAGGCAGGCAC
>JAFCDX010000033.1 GCA_017609465.1 Candidatus Woesearchaeota archaeon
AATGGAAAAAGTGCAAAGTTTCCAAATCAAAAAGTTGGATTAAACCACATTCTTGAAGATGAAGATAGAATTAAAATAATTTCGGCGTGAGCCGACAAGCTATCCGAAGGATTAGGAACTCCCGAATATAAATAGAAAAATTTGCGTGAGTGATAACGAACCTCTTAACCTTTGTTAGACGAAATTTTTAATTTTGTTGTGGGTTTTGTTGGTCGGTTAAGAGAAGTTTTTCTGCGAGGCGAAGCCGAGACTATCTGTCCAAAGGACTGGGGGCTTCCGTTTTTTTTATCAATCAGCGAGGGACAAATTGAATATAAATCGGGCTTAAGGGAAGTTGGATTTTTGAGAGTGGAGCGTAGCGATCTCCAAAAATTCAATTTGGGAGAACGAACCTGCAAGGTGAGTGAACCCTTTAAGCCCTGTTAGTTTCGTCCGAATACTTGGAGGACTTGATTTTTAGTGCAACGATGCCGAAGGCAAAAAATCAAAGTTGCAAATTCTCGTTCATATAATTGAGAGGACACTTTAGGACGGTGGGTTCCGTCTGAAAACCCATTAAATAAGAGATGTGTGCTTTTTTTGTTTCTTTTTTCTAAAAAGAAAATGAAATAATCTGAGGGGTGGAAGATTAACTATACCTGGATAAATAAGCATCAAAAAGATTGGCGCTAGCTGCTGGCTCTCTTGTTAAAATAATCAAATTATCTTTTACCCAACCAGCACGCCACTTATTCTCATAGCCACTATGTTGAGATTTGTATATATCAATTCCATTAACAGTTTCTTCTGTCTTCATATTATATGTATTAGTCCAAGTATTTTTCTCGCGTCCCTCAAAATAATTCTTACGAATTACACTGTTACTAAAAACTAGAACTACAGCTGTAGCAGTTTCAGAACTATCTTTCAAATTATAGAAACCAACATATCTCAAATGATTATCCTTTTTTACTCTAGCAGACTTTTCATATTGTAAGTTGCTAACATCTTCAGTTATAAGATATTCTCCTGCATCAGAAGGATTTTCTACATAAGGATCAGTGCCAACTATATTGACATTAACATCTTTAGGAATATCCAAAATCTCAGAGATACAATTTTCACCTATTTCTTTTCCATTGACTAAGGAATATGAATCAATAGCCGAAGATTTTCCTTTCTTAATATCTTTAGCAAATTGGATAAGTAGTTTTTTGTGTATTTTATTGAAAGTGCCTTCCATGTAACATGTTAAAAATTCTGAACATCTATCTTCTCCAATATAGAATCTATTGCATACACTTGAAGGTTTTTTTTGAAAATCTTCTCGAATTATTTCTTTTGCTTTAGATTCAGACATGTGGAAAAACATAAAATAAGATCCAGCAATAACTATTACGAGAATCACAATTACTAAGAAAAACCATAAAACTGCTGAAGCCTTTTTATTCTTCATTTTTTATAACCATTAGGAGTATCTCCTTTTTTAAACTTTCTATATATTTTGAAATAGTATAGAATTGTGCCTATGCTTCCTGTAAGAATCATGATTAGGGCCCATTTCAAAGCCCATTTATTATCGACCAATTCTGGATTTTTCATTACTCTTTTAACAAAATCAAGAGCCATTATTATCACAAAGATTGTCCAAGGAATTCCTATTAAAAAAGCACCTACAAAAATGAAAACAAAAAGTCCACCATAATCTTTCCAAAAAACATCGCAAGGAATTTCTTTATTATTATAATAACATGTAGCAGAGACAAAAATAGGTAAACTAACTAACATTAAAAATAAAATTAGTAAAATTATTTTTTTGTTCATCTTATAATGATTAAATTAAAACTATATAAAAACTTATCGTTCTCCAATGGAGTAAAAATATTATTTCAACATAAATTTCAAAATCTTTGATTTTGACTAAATGTCCATTAGGACTAAAGCGACAACTCCCTTTTAATATATCTACACGACGATTGGATATAACATCGGAATTTAACGAAGTCGTGAGCGTAGCGAACGATTTGGATGGAAGAGCCTGCAAGGCTCTGGAATCGTTAAATTCCTGTTATATTCTCCCGCTAGGGATTGATTTTTAGTGCAACGTTCGGCGAAGCCGAAAAAATCAAAGTCGTCGTGTCCATATTTTATCTTTTTAGGGGGTTGTCGTCGCTTTTTTTGCTTCTTTTTTTCCTAAAAAAAGAAGAGAATTAAATAATATTTTTTTGGGTGGGAAATTTTATTATTGAGTAGGATCAGCTA
>JAFCDX010000034.1 GCA_017609465.1 Candidatus Woesearchaeota archaeon
TAAAACCTAAAGGCCATTGTGTAATAAATGTCCCTGATATGTGGTGGAAAAATGAACGCATTACTATTCATGTTTCACTAATACAAGAGTTAAGGAGTCGTGGCTATGAACTAAGAAATACTATAATTTGGGACAGAACAAATATAGTAAACAGAATAGGTATATTTGGTTGGCCAAGTAACTATATAACAATGGGAACCACGTTTGAATATTTACTAGATTTTTGGAAGCCAGATTAATACAGCAATATGAAAATTTATTCAAAAGAATCATTAATATCAGCTTTAAAAGAAATTAGAAATATGGGATGGATCCCTAATGCAAGGGCCGGGAATGTTGGAGGTATAGGAAACACATTAGAAGATCTGTTAGGAATAGATGAAAATAACCTTCCAATCCCGAATGCATCAGAATGGGAGTTAAAGTGTCAAAGAAAAAACACAACATCACTAACGACTCTTTTTCATATGGAGCCTTCACCTAGAGCACTAAAATTTGTTCCTCAAATATTCTTACCAAAATATGGATGGCCTCATAAAGAAGCAGGAACCAGATATCCAGAATCCGAGATGAGTTTTAGACAGACAATACATGGTTTATCTAGAAGCGATCGTGGCTTTAAGGTGATTATCGATAAACAAAACAGAAAAGTCCTCATTTCCTTTGACTATAATTCAGTTCATGAAAGACATCATTCATGGTTATTTTCTGTAGAAAAAAGGATCGGCTTGGGCGAATTAAATCCACAACCATACTGGGGCTTTGAAGATCTTTTTCATAAAGCAGCTACGAAGTTACTAAATTGTTTTTATGTTCAAGCAGAGACAAAAAAAATTAATGGAAGAGTATATTTCTTTTACAGTGAAATAATGATCCTTCAAGAAATCAGCATGGAAAAATTTTTTAATGCATTAAACAAGGGACAGCTTTTAGTGGATTTCGATGCCCGTACAGGCCATAATCATGGTACTAAATTTAGATTGAGACAAAATGCATTGCCAAGTCTTTATTCAAAAGTCATCAATATATAAACATTGTTGGGGTAATAAGAAGCTTTATTTAAATATAATGTAATTAAAAAAATTTGTATTATTTAAATATGGTAAGAATAAAATACAAAGAAGCATCCGGCCTTGATGTAGAAAGAGGTAGACCAACTAAGGGGAATAAACCTGCAAAATCTGACCTAAAAAATCTTTACATAAAAGAATCTAAATCAATTCGGGAAGTTGCGGAATTATTAGGATGTTCTAAAAATATGGTTTATCGTTCTCTTAAAAACTATAATATTGAATTAAGAAAGAATATAAGGAGATCAGTTTTACATAACTATAAAATCTCATTTTTAGAAAATGGAATTAATAAAAAAGGAATAAGAGGATTAGCACGAGAATTAAAGATAAGCGAAAGTACATTGCGACATCACATGAAAGTAAGAAAAAGGGAAATATAGCCAATGCGTCAAAAGTGTTGCATAATAGGGATTATGTTAACTATTATAAGTTTTATTTTTTTGGTCAAACTTAGCACTTATTAGGCATAAAAAAGAGGAATAATAAAAAACAGCCTCAATTAATGAAAAAAAGTAATTATAAAAGCACTATAATCTCCTTTTCAAAAGAACTGCAATCTTCAATCAAAAAAATTAGATCATTAAGTTCAAAACATATTAAATCACTTCCTCAACTAGACAAAATATTTTCTCCTCTGAAGAGATGGCACATAAAATCAATAGAAGAAATTCTTATGTACGATTCAATGAAGAAGGCAGATCAGAAAAAGCCAATAGGAGAAGGAATTTTTAGAGAATGGGTTTTGTATATGCAAAATCTCTGGCGCCTTGTTAATGACAGCATTGTCTGGCTTATTTGCAATGACCAACGACATATTTTAAAACAACTATGTCTTCACAGGGAAAGAGGACCACTTTCAGAAGCAAATTTTGAGAGTGTTTATGTAACATTAGAATTACTAAACTCAGATCCATATTCTATAGCTGTATGGAATGATGCTACTTCATTTGTTGATATTGGAGATATTACATATTTGAATAAGCGAGTGAATAATATAAGTTTTATTGAACTCAAAGGGGGCGATGTAAACGCCGAAATTATTTCCATGATGAAAGTTAAAGATGATTCAAAGTTT
>JAFCDX010000008.1 GCA_017609465.1 Candidatus Woesearchaeota archaeon
TCAATAAAGTTTATATATTTAGAATCTTTAGTCATATTTAATCACCTCTTGGTATTTTCGTAATAACTTGAGGTGATTATATTTTATATAAAATATGGGGTTTCAGCACAGCCATAAACCCAAAAAATTTATAAATTTTGCCTAATCTTTATCAAAATAACCATTGCTTTCATGTTCATTACCTTCATCTTTTCTTATTTGTTCAAATATAATATTTATACTAAAATCTATTGAGGTTATTTCATAATTCATTTTAGGTGGTTCTTTTACATGATAATCAAATTTGATAAGCTTAGACAGATCGTGTTGAATTTTTTCCTTTTCTTTGTTAAATAGAGTTTCTAGTTTATTATGAAATTCTGAACTAATTAAAGGTCTAGATTTGTCTTTTCCAAAATTCCCTTTAAATTCATGTTGTGCTTTAATACTTCTCATTTTAATCGCGATTTATTCTTTTCCTGTCTTTTTTTCTATCAGGTTCTGCTTTTTCCCTATTGTTTGCACTCAATCTATCATTCTAATAAATCCAAAACCCAGATTTAAACCTTTCGATGTGTTACTACTCTGAGATTAGAAAGATTTATAAATGTAAAATCTGTGCTTAAACAAGCAATTACAGCAATGAGGTAAAATGAAAACAACAAAATCAGAATGGTCAGGATGGGCATATGATTCAACAGTAAAGCTTTATACAATTAAACCTAACTGCCTTTGTAGAATACCGATTATAGAACCAACTAACTTAAAAAAGTTTATTAAAGAGCATTCAATAGATTCTGCTTTTGGTTTTCCAGAAAGCCCAGGAGTAATTACTGAATTACCTACAGGAAACCACAGGATTTATGGTTTACATAGCAGAGAAATAGGAGATTTTGAGCCTAATGAAAATCATCCTGCCCTTTATGGAAATTTAATTTGTCCAGAGAATTTGTTTAATTTATTATATGGAATAACTAAATTTGGTGAAAAATTGATTAATGGGTGTGTTATTAGTATAGATGGAATTAAAAAGAATGAAAATTATGGTTGGAATATTGCTGTATCCCCAGATCATGATTTAAGAGAAAATTATCCAGAGAGATTTGATGATTCTTTGGTTGAAAGTCTGGGAAGAACACTTTCAAAATATATCGAAAGCCAGGGCCTTAGTGATAAGGTTACTTATTCAGTATTCCCAAAAACCATTAGATGGCATAATGCTCCTTTTAGCAATGGATTTTGGGAAAGATATGAAGAAAGAAAAGCAAGAGAGGATAGGTTAAATAGATAATTATTTATTTTTTCTTCCCAAAATGCACCAATGATCCACACTATCTTTATGTAAATCAAGAATTTCAAAGTTCTTAAAATAAGACAATACCATTTGTTTTGTAAAAATATGATGTGGGACCCCTTTTTCTAATCCTTTAGTTACAATCCACGTATTAGATTCTATTTTCCTTTTTTCTTCCACTGGACGACCTTTAAATGTAGAAGTAATTGCTATGAAAATAATTCCTTTTGATTTTAATACCCTTTCTATTTCACTTATACAATATTTTACCTGTTTTTCAGTTCCATGATGAATTGCCCAAGTGGATATAACTGCATCAAAGAAATTGCTTTTGAATGGAAATTTCTTGAAGAAGGAAGCAACTTCTAAGTTGGCCCTTAAACCAAGTTTTTTCAGCCATTTCTTACATAAATTTATTCCTTCAGAAGCTCCATCTGTTCCATAAACATCAAATCCTTTTTGTGCTAAGTATATTACATGTCTTCCACTCCCACATCCTAAATCTAGAACTCTTTTTATTCCTTTATTTTTCATATATTCTGCTATTTTTGGTATATCTTCATGTGGTTCTTCTACATTAACTCCTCTTTCTTTGAAGATTTTTTGCCATCCTTCTTCTTTTGGTAACTTTTTTTTAACTCTCACTAATCTTGGCATAATGTTTTCCTCAATAAATTTCTTATTTTCTTGATATTTAATTTT
The DNA here is from genome assembly GCA_017609465.1 of Candidatus Woesearchaeota archaeon. GTDB lineage: Archaea > Nanobdellota > Nanobdellia > SCGC-AAA011-G17 > JAFCDX01 > JAFCDX01. The sequence continues at coordinate 1,976 of JAFCDX010000008.1, forward strand.
ATTGTTTTTAAGTTTCTAAATATTCTCTTCTGCTATTTTAACACAATCTTGTGTGGTTTTATCATCTTCTTTCTCTAATGCAGTCTCAGTTTTGCTTATACTCAATGAAATTATATCTATTAAATTTTTCATAATTATACTAGATTATAATATTTTATATATTTTTCTATCTCTTTTTCATAGATATCAATAAAAATATGCCATCTTCTCTAACATCAAATATATCAAAAAATTTGCCAAAATATTTATTTATATTGTCTTTATTAAAAAAGATATGATAAACTGGTTTAAATTTCTTTCCTGGTAATGAATTTCTTTCTATTGTTAAATTCCCTATCTTTCTATCATAGATGGGATAATAAACATCTTCTTTATATCTAACCCAAAATCGTGCCCCACATTTAAAGAGATTACCATATATAGGATCCTCATATCCTGAGTTTTCAATACAATTTTTATTCCCAACAGTGATAAATAATAAACCCTCTTTTTTTAATATTTTATGAATATTTTTTAATGTCTTGTTTAAAGTCCTAGGTGTATTATGATGTAGTACTGAAAAAGAAATTGCAACATCAAAAAAGTTCTTAGGAAAAGGAAATGGTTTTACAATATCATGGACTATAACTCTCTCATTTATATTTTGTCTTAATTCAGGAAAGGCTGAAAGTTTTTTCCTACACATTTTAACAGCAGTAGGAGATAAATCCACAGCATAAACGTTGTATCCTTTTTTAGCCAAGGATAATGAATCCTTACCTGGACCACAACCTATATCAATAACATTTTCAATATTTTTATCAAAATGTTCAATGAAATGTTTTAAGTGGTATAATTGAAATGTACTTTTATCTCCTTCTTTTTTCCATGCTTCTTCATGACTTGTCTTTATTTTAATTTCCCCCCATTATAGGCATTATATCTATTAAATCTTCTAAATAATCCTAAATTATAATACTTTATATAACTCTTGGTAAAAATTACTTCTCAAATCATTTTATATTTATTCATTAAATACAAGCTTATTAAAGCAATTACTAAATAAAAAACCCCTATAATATAAAAAGATATGCTTAGTGAAGTAATATCTATAATTTTTCCTATAATTGGAGAGAGAATAATAAGAGGTAAGACTTTTACCATATTACTTACTGATAAAGCAGTTGCCCTAATTTCTGAACTTATTAAATCATTTGTATATGCTGAAAATAAAGGTCTAGAAAATCCCCAAACAAATCCATTAAAAAATATTAAAGGAATTAAAAAAATGGATTTAAAAATGCCTAAAAGAATAAATATTAAAAAAGGAGCTAATAAGAAATAGAAAGAATTTCTTTTTCCAATTTTTTGTTCTAGATTAGAAGTATATATTGCTCCTAATGCAGAAATGAACATAAAAACACTATATATGATTCCGTTGTGGGTTGCTGTTAAACCAATTTCATGATAATATAAATAATAAGAAGTTACCATAATCAACATAATGCTACAAACAAGAGAATTATATAATGTCAAAGACATTATTTTTTTATGGGTTAAAACAAATTTAGATATTTTTCCTACATCAAAAATTACATTTGTTTCTGTTTTTCTCACTTTCCTTTTAGGTTCAACTATTAAAATGGCTATTGGAATCATTAAAGCAGAGATTAAAATAGCAATATAGAATGGGGTTCTCAAAGAAATTAATACTAATAATCCACCTAAAAAAGATGCAGAAGAGGCTGCAATTCTTATAAAAAATCGGGATCCCCCTTCAACTTTTTTAAATATTTTTATTTTTTTAGTTTGTTTTAAAGAATCATATATTAAAGAAGTATCTGTTCCGGACAATAAACTCCCACCAATACCAAAAGAAATTTGAGCCAAAATAAATAAATAAAAACTAGATGAAACTGCATAAATAATTGCCCCTATTAAATAAGCAAAAGAACATAAAAATAGTGTCTTTTTTCTTCCTACGCGGTCTGACAAATATCCTGAAGGAATTTCAAATAGAAGATTACTAGCCATACCAATAGCACCTAAAGCAAATATCTGTGTAGCTGTTAAATTTAAAGACAAATAAAAAGGAACCAATATTGGAGCAACAACTGAAAAACTTATTAAAAATCTAAATATATAAATTTTCCAAATATTTGTTAAAACCCCTTTTTTATAAATTTTTAAATTCATCTCTTATAAACCACCAAAACATTCCAACCTAAATTCTTTCCTTTTTTATCCTTAAATATTACTGGTATTTCCTTCATTATTTTCTTTAACTTGAATTTCTTAAACTGGGATTCTGTGAATATTGAGCCTCTATCATCTTGTAACACTAAAACTCCATTTGGTTTTAATAATTTATATATATTCGATAATATCTTATCTTTATTCTTAAATCTATGTTTTCCTGTTTCTAAATAATAGTTTTCTTCATACAATCTTGATAATGTTATTCTTTCTATTATAGCATGAAACTTATTCTTATTCTCTTTAAGAAATTTAGGACTTAATTTTTCAATATTTGCTTTTATTAAACTTTTATTGGTTTTTTCAGGATTTGTATCAATACCATAAACATTTGCTCCTTTATCTTTCAAATAATCTAAAAATAAAGCATCTTTATATCCAATTTCTAATATTTTCTTATTTTTTAATGATTTAAGGAATTGTTTTAAAACCGTTAAAGTTGGTGAGTAATAATATCCTAAGAACTCTGATTTTTTACTTAATTCTCTTTTGGATTCATTATACAATTTTTCATTAAAAGTTTTCATTTTAATCTCTCAAACCTAAGTTGATGACACGTACCAACATCATTTTTCTTTTTAAGTATTAATCCAACTTCTTTAAATCTTTTCTTTATTTCAACTATAGACCAACATTTCTTTGAATTATAAGAAATTTTTCCTAATTTTCCTTGTGGCCAAGGTAAATCAATTATAAGGTATCCATTTGGTTTTAAAACCCTTTTCATCTCCTTAATGAATTTAAGATAATGTTTTGGATGAAAACAATCTAAAGTTCCTCTACAAACCACTTTATCAAAAGAATCATCTTTATAAGGAATCTCTTCTAAACTAGCTTTTTTAATTTCAATAACATTCTTTTTAAAAGACTTATCTCTTAAATTTTCTTTTAATTTATTTAGCATTCCTTTAGAGATATCAAATGCATAGACCTTTGCTCCCTTTTTTGCTAATTCAATTGAAATTCTTCCTGTTCCGCAAGCACAATAAAGTATTTTCTCATTCTTCTTCGGATTGATTAATTTGATAAATTCTTTTGGTGCCAAAACCATTTCTTCATACCAAGAATTTTTTGGATTTAAACCTATTTTATCATATTCCTTAGATTCAATGTCATATTTTTTCTCTAATTGTTTTGATGCAGATTTAAAAGATTTTTTTTCTTTCCAATCAAAAATATATTTCTTCATTTCAACCTCTTAATTTCTTTAATGAAATAATAAAACAACATGGCAGGTATTAATAGAAATGCAGATATAAATATTGTCATTTTTGGTCCTATCAAATCTATTAAATAACCAGCAATTAACGTTCCAATTACGGCCCCTATACCAATAACCATTGTTCTAAAAGAAGTTATACTTGCCCTATACTTTCCAGGAACATTGCTTTGAAAGAATTTCTGCCTGATTGGATAAAGAAGTTCACATGGAATTACTCCCAACAAGAATATTAATGCAGCGGTATACCAACTATTAACAAAGATAATTAAAAAGCTAATAAAAAATAAAAATAATAACATTAAAGTTAAATAATTTTTGTCGCTTTTTATAATCTTAGATAAAGATTTGGATAAAAATGGGATTACCATTGCAATTAATGCACCAATTGAAACTAAATATCCTATCCAATGAACTTCAAATCCAAGACTAATTAAAAGTGGCTGCCAAGCAAGCATATCTCCAAATGTGAATGATATAACTGTAAAGAATCCAGCTATAATCATGAAAGATAAAACAGGATGCCTTGAAGCATAATTTATAGAAAATTTTGAATAATTCCAAGTTTCCTTTAGTTGTTTTCTTATTTTAACTTTTTTTCTTGCAAATCCTTCATTCACAAATAAAAAAATAAATAATGTTCCAATTAAAGATGAAAATCCAGTACTCCACCAAATTATACCCAAACCAAAATATTTTACAAGTAAAGCCCCAATAATACCATTAAAAATTCCTCCAAGAGACCCTATACTTGGTTCCTTAATATAGAAATCTTGAACTAAGTCCTTTCTTTTGTTTTTGTTTAAATATTCTATAACTAAAGCTTGATCTGCACCAGAAGTTAATGTTGCAGAAATACCTAATAAAGCAAACAACCCTAATAATATATAATAATTTTCAAATAATCCTATAAAAATAAAAGTAAAGCCGACTAATACATATCCTAATACAACTGAAAATTTTCTTCCGAATATATCTGCGATTGCTCCTGTTGGAATTTCAAAAATTATTCCAAGAAAACTGAACATTGCAAAAAGAGTTGCTATTTGAAAAAACGATAATCCTATTTGATTAAAATAGATTACATAAAAAAGGATCCAAATATAGAACATACTTTTAAGCATAATATCTAAATAAAATGGCCACAGTAAAGAAAGTTCCCCTTTTTCAAAGATTTTCATAAAAATTTAAATTATTATTAATTTAATAAATTAACTATTGCAAAACCAAATAATTTTTCTGTCTTATTGTAATAATTGAAATTCCTTTTTCCTTTAATTTTCTTTTTAATTCCTGATCCTGAGTTGCAACAACATAATTTTCATTAACTATATCCAAAATCAAATCATCAACGTTTTTATTTTTCTCTGTCTTTATAATGCAAATATTTTCCTTGTCAATTATTTCCTTAATTAATTTAAAATTCTCTTTATTTTCAAGCTCATCAAAAGTCTTATTCAAGATACATAATTTAACTTTAAAATCACATATTTTTTTAATTTCTTCAACAAAATGTATATTATTTTTTACACAATTTATCAAAAAATCAGTGTCTAAAATAGCTGTTTTCATGCTTTTTTTAGATATTTTTTAGATATAAAGGTTTTCATCAAAATCATGAAAAAGAAGCCTAAAATAAGCTTTAAATGGCCTAAAAACGCAAAAACGTTTATAAATATGCTCTAATTTTTATTAATAAGAGGTTTAGAGGGTATAAAATGACTAAAAACAATGAATATGGGGCTTCTAGTATCCAAATTTTAAAGGGTTTAGAAGCGGTAAAGAAACGTCCAGGAATGTTCATAGGAGATACTTCTGTAAGAGGTTTGCATCATTTGATTTATGAAGCAATAGACAATAGTATAGATGAAATTATGGCGGGATATGGCAGTGAAATTAAGCTCATATTAAACAAGGATGGATCAGCAACAATCAAAGATAATGGAAGAGGAATTCCTGTTGATATACATCCTGAAGAAAAAAGACCTGCAGTTGAATTAGTATTAACAGTATTGCATGCAGGAGGGAAATTTGATAATAAAACATACAAAATATCTGGAGGATTGCATGGTGTTGGAATTTCTGTTACAAATGCATTATCAAAATGGTTGGAAGTTAAAATAAAAAGAGAAGGAAAAATATATTATCAAAAATATGAAAATGGAACCCCCATTCATGAATTAAAAATATTGGGTGATACAAATGAAACAGGAACAGAGATTACATTCTGCCCTAACGAAGAAATATTTGAAACAATAGATTTTAAGTTTAATATTCTTGAGAAAAGAATTCAGGAACTTGCATTTCTAAATAAAAATTTAAAAGTAATATTAGTGGATGAAAGAGAAGACAAAAAAGTTGAATTTCTTTATGAAGGAGGAATTAAAAGCTTTGTAGAATATTTAAATAAAAATAAAACAAAACTCCATGATATACTTTATTTTGAAAAAGAAAATGGAAAATTGAGCGTTGAAATTTCATTCCAATATAACAATGAATTTCAAGAAAACATATACAGTTTTGTTAACAATATAAATACAATAGAACATGGGACACATTATACTGGCTTTTGCACAGCATTAACGCGTGTTATAAATAACTACATTAAAAAACATAAAATTTCAGATATACAATTGACCGGGAATGATGTAAGGGAAGGTCTTACTGCAATAATATCACTAAAGATTCCAGAACCTCAGTTTGAAGGCCAGACAAAAACAAAATTAGGAAATTCAAATGTAAAAGGTTTTGTTGATAATGCCACAAACGAATTCCTGAATTACTATTTTGAAGAAAATCCGTCCATAGCAAAAACAATAATAAACAAATGCATTAATTCTGCTAAAGCAAGAGAAGCTGCAAGAAAAGCTCGTGACTTGACAAGAAGAAAAGGGATAATGGATTCGTTGTCATTACCAGGAAAACTTGCAGACTGCTCTGAAAAAGATCCTACAAAATCAGAATTATTTATTGTAGAGGGGGATTCAGCAGCTGGAACAGGCATATCTGCAAGAGACAGAAAGTTTCAAGCGATATTACCTTTAAGAGGGAAAATTTTGAATGTAGAAAAAGCAAGATTGGACAAGCTTTTCAAAAATGAGCAGATAACTAATTTAATTACTGCTATAGGAACAAGCATTGGAGAGGAGTTTAATGAAGATAAATTAAGGTATGGGAAAATAATAATATTAACAGATGCTGACGTGGATGGGTCGCATATCTCCTGTCTTTTACTAACATTCTTTTACAGACATATGAGAAAACTTATTGAAAATGGAAATGTGTATATTGCACAACCACCATTATATAAGGTAATCAAAGGAAAGAAATCATATTATGTTAGAAATGAAAAAGTCTTAGATGAATTAATTAAAGACTTTGGGGGCTCTAATATTATTATTCAAAGATTTAAAGGATTAGGAGAAATGGATGCTAATGAACTTTTTGAAACAGTAATGAACAAGGATAACAGAATATTAAAACAGATTACAATAGAAGATGCTGTTGAAGCAGAGAGATTGTTTAATGTTCTTATGGGGGATGATGTAGCACCAAGAAAGAAATTCATAATGGAAAATGCAGAGGATGTAAAAAATCTGGACATATAAAATGGCAACAGAGATTAAACCAAAATTAATTGAAGAAGAAATGAAAGAATCTTATCTTGATTATTCTATGAGTGTTATAGTTTCAAGAGCATTGCCTGATGTTAAAGATGGTTTAAAACCTGTTCATAGAAGAATATTATATTCTATGCATGGAATGGGTCTTTATCCAAATAAAAATTTTGTAAAGTCAGCAAGAATTGTTGGTGAGTGCTTTAAATATCATCCTCATGGTGATGCAGCAATATATGATTCTCTTGTAAGAATGGCGCAGAATTTTGCTTTAAGATATCCTTTAATTCATGGGCATGGGAATTTTGGTTCTATAGATTTCCCACATTCTTATGCACAAATGCGTTATAGTGAAGCCAAATTACAAAAAATTTCAGGGGAATTAATTGAAGATATTGACAAGGAAACAGTTGACTTCAAGGATAATTTTGATGGCTCATTAAAAGAGCCAGTTGTATTGCCTGCAAAACTTCCTAATTTATTGTTAAATGGTTCTTCTGGAATAGCGGTTGGTATGGCAACAAACATTCCCCCCCATAACATAAAGGAAATATGCAATGCCTCAATGAAATTAATTGAAAATCCAGAAATTGAAATTGATGAATTAATAAAACATGTAAAAGGACCTGATTTTCCAACTGGGGGAATAATATGCAATTCTGATGGAATTAAAAGAGCATACAAAACAGGAAAAGGAAAAATATTGATAAGATCAAAAACAGAATTTGAAAAAAACAAGGTAATTATAACAGAAATTCCTTATCAGGTTAACAAGTCTTTGCTATTGGAAAGTATTGCAAATCTTGTAAAAGAAAAGAAGATAGAAGGAATTTCAAACATAAGAGATGAATCAGACAAGGAAGGGATGAGAATTGTAATAGAAACAAAAGGAAATCAGGAATTAATATTAAATCAATTATACAAAAATACTAATTTGCAAGTAACATTCGGAATTAACATGCTTGCTCTTGTAAATAATAAGCCTAATGTTCTTAATTTAAAGCAAATTCTTGAAGAATATCTAAAGCATAGGGTTGATGTTGTAACAAGAAGAACACAATTTGACTTGAACAAGGCAGAAGCACGCGCACATATTCTAGAGGGATTAAAAATAGCATTAAAAGACATTGATTCTGTAATAAAATTAATTAAAAAATCAAAGAATGTTGATGAAGCAAAGAAAGGGTTGATGAATAATTATGGATTAACAGAAAAACAGTCTGTTGCAATACTTGAAATGAAACTTCAGAAGTTAACTTCTCTTGAAACTGAAAAAATCAATGAAGAACACAAAAATTTAGTTGAATTGATAAAGAAATTAAGAGAAATATTAAACAGCAAAGAAAAAATACTGAACATAATAAAAGAAGAATTGAATTACCTTAAGGAAAAATACGGAGATGAAAGAAAAACAGAAATTCTTCAGCAGTATGAAACCATAGAAGATGAAGATTTGATTAAAGAAGAAAACATTGTTATTACATTGACGAATTCAGGATATATAAAAAGAATTCCTTTAGAGGTTTACAAAAACCAGAAAAGAGGGGGAAAAGGAATAATAGGGACAACAACAAAAGAGGATGATTTCCTTAAAGAAGTAAAGGTTGTTAAATCAAAATCAAACTTATTATTTTTTACTAATAAAGGAAAGGTTCACTGGCTTAAAGCGTATCAAATTCCAGAAGGTTCAAGATATTCAAAAGGAAGCTCAATAATAAATTTATTATCTTTGGATAAAAATGAGAAAATATATTCCACAATAGCAATAGAAAATTATAAAGAAAATTTTTATCTTGTTATTGCAACTAAAAATGGTTTGATAAAAAAGACAAAACTAGATGAATACAGCAATCCAAGAAAAGGAGGTATTATTGCAATTAATTTGAAAGATAATGATGAATTAGTAAATGCAAGAATAACAAAGGGTAATGATGTTATTATATTAGCAACTGAAAAAGGAAAAGTTGCAAAATTCAATGAAAAAGACATAAGAACTGTAGGAAGAAATTCACAGGGAGTAAGAGGTATTAAGGTTGTTAATGACAAAGTTATTGGAATGGAGCTTGAAAGAGACCCTTACATATTAACCATAACTGAAAACGGATTTGGTAAAAAAACAGATCTTAATGAATATAGATTGATTTCTCGTGGAGGTAAAGGAGTAATTAATATAAAAATCACAGAAAAAAATGGGAAAGTTGTTGGAATAAGAAATGTTTCTGATAAAGATGAAATTTTATTGATAACAAAAAAAGGAAGTATAATAAGAGTAAAAAGTTCTGGAATATCAAAAATAGGTAGAAAGACACAAGGAGTAAGAATAATGAGATTGTCTGAGAATGATAAAATTGTTGGAATTGCAAAGGTAGTTAAGGAAGATAAAAAAGATTTTACTTTAGATTCTCATTTCCAAGAATAATCTCTTAAATTCCCATCTTTTGATTTTGTTCTATAAGCTATTTTTGAAGGGCCATATTTTTTTACTAAAGCCCAGAAAAATAATTCTTTGTCAGATTCTGTCAAAGCATAATCTTTCAATTTCCCATTATCATCCTCTCTTTCTATAACCACTTTATTCTCCAAAGTCTTGTTCACATCCAATAATCTATTAGAAGGAATTGCAAACAAACTCATTTCTAAAGGGATATCATTTCCATTATTGTGTAAAGTATCCATTAAATAAAAATAAGCTGCAATCTCATGATCACAAAAAGACAAGAACAATGAATCTTTTTTAAAATAAGGGAGATTGAATGAGATGTTTGTGATTAATTTGTCTTTGCAATTATGTCCTTCCGTGTTAAGAGAATAAGCAACAGCGTATTTGTTTTTATCATCAATTACAGGAACAGAAATTAATTTGAAAATATAATTTCTCTCCTTTGATTGTCTTGAAGGCACACTCATCATTACTTGCGCACCATCTTTATTTACTCTTTTTGAATCTGAAAAACATTCTATTATTTTTATTCTATTAGGATATGAATAAGAATATATTTTTGCTGCATCAACGCAATTAACCAATGATATTCTTCTTGGTATTTTTTCTCTTGTTTTTAAAGGTTGATATGAATAACATACATAATAAGGATCTTCAATATTTTTCATAGTTTCATTTCTGTATTGGACAGGAATTTTTCCTTTTTTTACATGATCTCTAATAGTATGAGGCATTTCAATCTTCAATTCAGGGCCGTGTCTTATGAATTTCTTCGGTTTTCTAAATGGATTTAAATCTTTTTTTATCCTAAGAAAATGTTCTTCATCATTTTGAAGTTTTTCTACATAATCTAATAGATTTGAATCTGTTTCTATTGCTTTTTTATCTTTTTTAATTTCATCTGCTCTTGGCTTTTTGAAAAATTTTTCCTTGTTCATATAGAACATTTGAATGAAAAATTTATAAATCTTTTTAAGAATTATTGTTCTCCGCCAGAGGCAAATCTTCCTTTATCACCACCGCCTTCTCCTCCACCACCAAGTTCTCTTGGCAATCCTGAGAAACCAGCCCCATAAAGTTTTTTGAAATGGAATTCCGGAAGAATATCTCCATAACCCATGAAATATTCTCCTGCTGGAGTTAAATTCTGCTCTGGAAGATTAGACCAATAAGGAGTTTCTCCAAATTTATATAAAGGAGAACCTAAATATTCCAATGCATAAGGATAAGGACTTTGCTTAAAATGCTGAACAAAATTTCCAGCTTCTACAATTGCTCTTATGCCTTCCATATCTCCTTTTTCCTCTAATGCTTTCAACGTTTCCTTTATAGGAACATTTCCCATTCCAGGAGGGAGATGTGTATCATTAGAACCAAAATTATCTGAAAGATGAATGTGCTTTACATCTTTTCCTATTTTCCTTGCTTCTTCTATGATTTCTTTTTCAGAATAACCTGCTTTCCTAAGCATGTTTATGTGACCAACATCCCATGTTGCTCCAAGAATTTTTTCAGCTACTTTTTTTGCTTTTTCCTTGCTTAATTTTTTGTCTCTTACCAAATTATCAACAAATTTTTCTCTGGACAAGTCAATTGCTTTCTTCAATTCTTCAGCTCTTGATAAGGGCATATTTGGATAAGAATTTTCAATTGCAATTATTGGGGCATCTTCTCCATATTCTTTGTATGATTTTAATGCTAAACTAGAAAAAGTTTCTGCGGCTTTTTTTATAGAAAAATCCTTAACAGACACCCATACTTGAGGTTTGGGCATAACAGTTATTATGTTTGAAAGTGCTTTTGCTCTCTGATTCAAATGCTCTTTTCTTAATTTATCTCTTTTTTCAACTTCATCTTCAGAAATTTGAATTATTTTTCTTTTGTAATATTCATCAATATTTTTTAATACTTCTCTTGATTCTTTGTATTTATCACTTTCAAGAAAACTCTTTATTTCTTTATCATCTTCACCGAATTTTTTTAATCTGTGATATATGTCTTCAACTGCAGTATTTATGTGCTGGTTTATCTGTTCTATATGATCATCAATTAAATTTGCTTTTTGTGAATATTCCATATATCTATTTTTATCTTCTTCTTTAATTATTTCTTTTCTTCCTTCCTGCATGGCTTTTTCATAATCTCTAATAAAAGGTGAACTTAACAATTTTTGTTTTTTCTCTTCAAGTTCATCAATTTCTTTTACTCGAGAAAGAACATCAAGCTTATGTTTGTCCCAATCAGTTTCATTAAGATTTCTTAATCTTTCTTCAGGGAACCATTTTATTGTTTTGGTAAATCTTTCCCTTTCCTCAAATTCTATAGGTCTTAGTTCCCCTGTTTCCTGATTTACAACAGTCATCATTCTTGGCATTATCTTTTTCTTTTCTTCTCTTAATGCTTCTTCAGCTACCTTTACTTCTTCAGGTCTTATTTTTTTTATTTTTTTTATTTTTTCTAATTTTTTTTCCTCTTCCTCAATTTCTTTTCTGTATTTTTCCTCAATTTCCTTGTCCCATTCCTGACTCATAACATTTGCGCCATGAATAACAACAGGAGTATTTTTTCCCAAAAGATTTGCTCTTTCTATAATTGAACGAAATTCCTCTTCATTGTTCAGTCTTTCCTGTTCGCTCCATCTGTTTTCCTTAAAACCCGCAGGGTCAATTATCGGTGCATGAACAGAAACCTTTGAATCTGTTAATTCACTTAATCTTTTCATTTCCTTGAAATGTTCTGTTGGTATTCCTCCAGAAATCTCAGGGGATATAGCAGAAACTTCTATGTTTTTTATCCCTTCATTAAGTCTTTTGCCCATATCTTGTATCTGGTTTGCAGATTGTATTGTTAATTGGGCCCCTATTCTATAAGGAGACATTCTATATTCGGGGTTTTCCTTTTTTTTGTAAAAATTGTTCATTTTACCAAGTCATCATTCCATGAGCTTTTTTGTAAATATCATAAGCCATATAGCATTTTTCCTTTGCTTCAGACTCTGCTGCTTTTTGAATTTTCTTAATTTTAAATGAAGGGCTTGTTGGTTCTTTCTTAAATATATCCTTGAAAAAGTCACCCATATTTTCTATAGGTTCAACCATTTCTTTAAATCCTTCTTTAAGGTTTCCAAAAGGTGATTTTATTTTGTGCTTTTTCTTTTTGTCTTTTTTATTATTTTTTTCTTCCTCGTCTTCTGGCTTTTTTAAGAAATGATCAAGGTCTTCCTGAAGTGAATCTAAGGAAACCTCTGTCAAATTATGTATCAAATCCATGTCCTCATATAGTTCCCGGTCTTCAAGTATCTCAAGTTCCTTTTCTCTTAAAAAGAATGAATTAAAACTAATATCTGTTCTTCCTGATTGTATGTAATGGGAACCTCCTTGTCCACTTTTTGTTATGGCAGGAACTGTTCTGAAATTAAAATCAATTTCCAGTCCAACGAAAAACTTTGTATCAAAATTTGTTTTTGCATAAGATTCATGGACTTTTTCTGGCTTGAATTCTTCTTTTCCAAATAAGGATAATTCTATCTGCATGTTGTTGAATGAAGCAACAATATCTGGAGTGTTAAATTCCTTCATTCCTAATTTCTGTGCTGCTTTTAAATAAGGCTTTATCCATTTAACATAAATTCTCAATGAATCCACCTGTGTTCTCAAATAATTTTTTTCTATCTGGAATCTTTTTCTTAATTCCCTTTCAGAAATCTTTTTCCATTCAAGATATTCTTCCATTTTCCTTAATAAAATGTTTTTAACTCTCTTGTTCAAGTCCATCCTATTAATGTCAGATAATGAATTTGCTCCCATGAAAGCATCTCTCAATGTAACAAAATCCAGCTGTTGTGATAACATGTTAATGCTCCCTCTCCCTCTTTTAATGTCAACTTGATCCATCCATACTCCTTTTAATGCCAATTCACCTGCTTCTCTCTCATCTTCTTTTTTAGAGTTTATTTTATCATAAATCTCCAAACGCATTTCAAATTCCTTTAAGTCATATATCAAATTAACAATTGATCTTAATACTGTATTTACTGTTTCAAGTATTTTCATTGCTCGGTCTTGCATAACTCCTGCCCTTGTTCCCATCTCACCAAAGAATCCAGAGCCTGCGCTTGCTTCAAAACCTTCTGCTGTTTTTGATACATCCAATCCTAATCCTCCTGGAGGCTTATCTCTCATGAAATCAAGAGTCCAGAAATATAAAGGTTCTATCCCTTCCCCCATGGAATCATAAGAAATCTTGTATTCTGCAATAGGTTTCTCTTTTATAGACTTTACAAGAAGCTTTTTTATCTCTTTTTTGTCTCTTTCCAGTTCTGGTTTGTCTTCAGGATGCTCTTCTATCAACTCATCAAGCCTTTCAAGTTTTTTTAACAGAAAATTTCTTCTTGGATAACCCTTATCCAGTTCATCTACCTCTTCTTTTATTTCTTTTATATCCATACAAATATTTAAATATTATACATTTTTAAATATTATTGTTTAAAGAGAGGTGAGAAATATGGGAATAATATCCTTCATAAAAGAAAAACTCTTCAAAAAGAAAGTGGAAAAAGATGTTTCTCCTGAAACTCCTAATCTTTCAGAGCCAGAAACAGAGACCACAATACCAAAACTTTCTCAAGAAACATCACAACCTTCTCAAGAAAGCACAGAAGGAAAAGATGATGCAGAATTGATAAAAACAAAGCTTGACTTGATAGCTTCAAAGATTGAGAACATAGACAGAAGAGTTGCAAACATAGAAAAGATTGCAGAGGAATCAAGATGAACAGGTATTTTAAATTTTTTTTGATTATATTACCTATTCTAATTCTTGATTTATTAACCAAAATTATATCCCAAAATAAAGACATAACTTTAATACCAAAAGTCTTGAGCATAACTTATTCAACAAATTCAGGAATTGTTTTTGGTTTGTTTTCAAATAATCTAGTTGTAACTTATCTAACACCCTTATTGGTTATAGGGGTTATATTTTATTATTTTTACAAGAAAGAATTAAACTTAGTTGGAAGTGCTTTTATAATTGCAGGATTGTCAGGTAATTTGATTGACAGGATAATACATGGCTTTGTAATAGATTGGATTTTTGTTAGAATTTATCCTACTTACAATATCTCATTATTTAACATAGCAGATGCTTCATTAGTAATTGGTATAATAATATCAATTTATTATTTGATTAAAAAGGATTAGATTTTTTGACAGAAAATCTGTATATATTTTTTTCTGCTTCCAACATCAAAATCTGATTTAATAATTTTAAATTTGTGTTTCTTTAAGGCATTTTCAATCTCTTCTTTCTGATAAAATGAGAAAAATCTTTGTTTATTGTCATATTTTTTGTCCTTTATAATTTCTTCTCCATCTCCTTCTCTCAAAGTCATGAAAATTACTCCTTTTTTCTTCAGAACTTTGTGAAAATTCTCAAGAACTTTATTCAGATTCTTTTTAGGAATATCCAATAAAGTAACAATAGATATAATCCCATCAAATTCTTCTTCAGGAAATTTCAAATCCAATATATCCATTTTTTTGAAAGTAACCTCTTTTGTATTTGCTCTTGCAACTTTCAGCATTCCTTCTGAAATATCTATTCCTGTAACATTACATCCTTCATCAGAGAGATATTTTGCATCCCTTCCAGTTCCACATCCCGCATCAAGAACATTTGCATTTTTGGGAAGCATAGAAATAAATTCATTTAATTCAAACTGCAATAATTTATGTTGATTGTAAAAATGATATCTTTTTGCATACTTATTATAAATATCTATTGTTTTTTTTATGATATCCTTTGCAGTCATGATTATTTAAAGAGAGGAATTTTTAAAAATATTTCTATACTTCAATCCTACGCTCTTTTGGGAAATAATTAAACAATTTGTTGTCTTTTATTCTTCCACAACCAAGTATGTCTTTATCATTTTTTACTATGATATATCCTTTCCCTTCCTTGTTTTCTATATCCTTTCCCTTGAACCATTCCCTTGTTTCCTCTTCATTCAGAGTTATGGAATTTTTTGCTTTTTTTCCAAGCATTTGTGAACCCTCGACGCTTAATCTTATTCCATTTTTTTCAATTTTGCATATGTAAAGTCCCACATTGTTTATTCTCATACTTTGATAATTTATCTTATCAAGTTCTTTTGTTATAACATATATCTTATCCTTTTTCTCCAGAAACCCATAATTTAATTTTATCTCACTAATTCCAAATTGTTTTTCTATCTGATTAAGTATTTTTACTGATTGTTTTTTGTTCAATATTTTGAAGTTCATTTTTTCCTTGGAATCTTTATTATATCTTGTCTATCTACAAGCAATTCACCAACTATTGCAAAAGGTATTGCAACTATTGTGATGATTATGATTGTGCTTAAAGTGATTGATGCTCCTGTTGCTGCTTTCACTGCTATGATATCTTCTGTGATTCCCATTAATAATCCAAATAATAAAAACTCCAAAAACAATTCGAGCTTCTTTCTATTCATAATTTTATCAATATTAAATAATATAAAAATATAACTATAATAACAAATTTTATAAAATAACCAATATTAAGTTAAATATGGATAAAAATACAATAAAAGCATATGTCCTGAATAATTCTTTGTCATACGGAGGAAAGGCAAATCCCAAAACTGTTTTGGGGAAGTTAATAATAACATTAAATGTTCCAAAAGAAAAAATAAGAGAATTAAAAGAACGAGTTGAAAAAATTGTTAATGAAGTTAATAAAAAGAATATTTCTGAGCAAAAAAAGGAATTTGAAAATCTAAAGGATTTAATAAAAGAGAAAAAGACAGAAAAAAGAGAAGGTCTTAAAGAACTTCCCGATGTTAAAGACAAGGTTGTTATGAGATTTGCTCCATTTCCTTCAGGTCCTTTGCATATAGGAAATGCAAGAACAGCAGTTCTAAATGATGAGTATGTAAAAAAATACAAGGGAAAATTACTGTTGATTATTGATGATACAATAGGTTCTGAGGAAAAACCAATCTTAAAAGAATCATACAAATTAATACCAGAAGGATTAAGATGGCTTGGTGTAAAATTTGACAAGAATATAATATACAAGTCAGATAGGCTTGAAATTTATTACAAATATGCTGAAGAATTAATTAAAAAAAACAAAGCTTATGCATGTTCATGCTCTTCTGAAAAAATAAGGGAAAACAGAAAAAAGAACAAGGAATGCAAATGCAGAAATCTTGATGTTAAAGAGAATCTAAAAAGATGGAAGTCAATGTTCAGCAAGAAAACAAAACAAGGCTCATTGGTATTAAGAATAAAAACTGATATGAATCACCCTAATCCTGCATTCAGAGACAGAGTAATATTCAGGATTTCTGACAGAGAGCATCCAAAAACAAAAAAGAAATATAGAGTATGGCCTTTGCTTGACTTTTCATGGGCAATTGATGATCATTTATTAAAAATAACTCATATAATAAGAGGAAAGGAATTGATGATAGAGACAGACATGGAAAAATACATATGGGACGTATTTGGATGGGAACATTCAACTGTCCTTTATAACGGGTTATTGCATCTTGAAGGAGTAAAAATATCAAAATCAAAATCAGCAAAGGAAGTCAAGGAAGGAAAATACAAAGGATGGGATGATCCAAGAACATGGTCCTTACAATCATTAGAAAAAAGAGGATTTAAGGAAGAAGCATTAAGAAAATTCTTGTTAAAATTTGGATTAAATGCTACAGAAATAACAGCACCCATAGATGATTTATACACAGAAAACAAGAAAATAATAGACAAAGAAGCAAACAGATATTTCTTTGTAGAAAATCCCAAAAAGATAAAGATAATCGATGCTCCTGAATTATTTGTAAAGGCTCCATTACATCCTGAACATAAAAGCAGAGGATATAGAAGATTTGAAACTAAAAAAGAATTTTATGTTTCTGATAATATTGATAAAAACAAGACTTATAGATTCATGCATTTGTTTAATTTTAAGAACAATAAATTTGTTTCTGATGAATATGACCAAAAATTAAATGCAAAATTAATACACTGGCTTCCTGTTTCAAAGGATTTGGTTAATATTGAAGTTCTAATGCCTGATGGCTCTGTAAAAAAAGGTCTTGGGGAGAGTTCTTTGAGAAAGGTAAAAGTTGGAGAAGTTATCCAATTTGAGAGAAATTTCTTCTGCAGGTTAAATAAAAAATCCAAAAAGGCATATGAGTTCTGGTTTACTCACAAATAAGTAGAAAAGCTTTTAAATACCACAATTTCCATTAATTCTACAAAAAAGCATTTAGGAGGTAAAAATGAATCTAAATGATGATTTGCCAAAAGAAATATTGAACAAAGTTTATGAAGCAATTGAAGTAGCAAGAAAAACCGGAAAAATAAAAAAAGGAAGCAATGAAGTAACAAAGACAATTGAAAGAGGCATTGCAAAACTGGTTGCTGTGGCAAAAGACACAGACCCAAAAGAAGTTATCATGCATTTTCCGGCATTATGCAAGGAAAAAAACATTCCTTTAGCAGTTGTCCCTTCTAAAGAAGAATTAGGAGCTACAGCAGGACTTCCTGTTAAAACTGCAGCAGTAGCAATTATACAAGAAGGAGATGCAAAGAAATTAATCAACGATATAGCTTCAAAACTAGAAAAACAAAATGGCTAAAAAGAAGAAAAAGGAAGATAAGAAGTCTAAGAAGGCAGAAAGGAAAGAGAAAAGGAAATCCAAACAGAGAGTGCAGCTTAAAGAGAGCAAAAAGAAAGAAGATACTTCCAAGGGAGAACTTTTCAAAGGAGCATTTTCTGCAACAGTAGAAGAAATAGTTGGGAGAACAGGGATGAGAGGAGAAGTAACTCAAGTGAGATGCAAGATACAGGAAGGAAGGGATTCTGGGAAAATATTAAGAAGAAATGTTAAAGGCCCTATTAATGTCGGGGATATATTAATGCTTAGAGAAACTGAAATAGAAGCAAGAAAATTAAGCCAGAATAAGAAGAAAAAATGAGATGTAGTTTTTGTAGAAAGGAAATTCCGCAAGGAACAGGAAAAGTATATGTTAAAAAAGATGGAAAAATCCTTCATTTTCATAATTCTAAATGCGAAAAAAACATGCTAATTTTAAAAAGAAAAGCTCGTAATCTTAAATGGACAGACGCTTATGAGAAAGGGATGAAGAGATAATTTTTCAAACAAAAACATTTAAAAATAAAATTTACGAATTCTTTGTATGATACGTCAACCTATAATAACCCTTATGGGTCATGTGGATCATGGAAAGTCCAGCATATTGGACATAATAAACAAAACAGCTATTGTGAAATCTGAAGCAGGAGGTATTACACAAAAAATCTCCTCTACAATAGTTCCTTCAAAAACAATAAAAAAAATATGCGGTTCTTTGTTGACTACAAAATTAACAATTCCTGGTTTATTGTTTATTGATACTCCAGGACATGCAGCTTTCAATAATTTAAGAAAAAGAGGGGGTAATCTTGCAGATATTGCTATCCTGGTTATTGACATAAATGAAGGATTAATGCCCCAAACAAAAGAATCATTAGAAATATTAAAAACATATAAGACCCCTTTTGTAATAGCTCTAAACAAAACAGATTTGATTCATGGATGGAAAAATAATCCAAATAAAAATTTAATACAAAATATTAATTCTCAAGCACCAAATGTTCAGGAAGAGCTCGAAAAAAAACTGTATGAAATAGTGGGACAATTATATGAAAAGGAATTTGAGAGCGAGAGATTTGACAGAGTCAAGGATTTCACAAAACAAATAGCCTTGGTTCCATGCTCTGCAATTACAGGAGAAGGAATACCTGAATTATTAATGATAATATCTGGATTGGCACAAAAATACATGGAAAAAGAGCTTGACATAAAAATAAACAGCCCTGGGAAAGGAACAATTCTTGAAGTAAAAAAAGAAAAAGGTTTGGGAAATACTATTGACATAATATTATATGAAGGTAAGATAAAGAAAAACGACCAGATAATAGTAGGAACATTAAACAAACCAATAGTAACAAAAGTAAAAGCATTATTAGAGCCTGGTTTTAAAAAATTAGAATATATTGATGAGGCTGAGGCAGCTGCAGGAATAAAAATATCTGCTCCAGAAATTGAAGATGCTGTTTCTGGTATGCCCATTAAGGTAGTTTCAAACTTAAAGGAAGACAAGAAAGAAATAAGAAAAGAGATAGAAGAGGTTTTATTGGAAACTGATAAAGAAGGGATATTAGTAAAGGCAGATTCATTGGGTTCATTGGAAGCATTAATTAATTTACTTAGAAAAGAGAAAATAAAAATTAAGAAAGGTTCAATCGGAGACATAACAAAAAAAGACATTTCAGAAGCTTCTGCTGAAACAAATCCATTGTATAAAACAATAGTTGGATTTAATGTGAAAAAGGAAAAGGATTCAAAAGAAGTCAAGATAATAACAAAAGACATAATATATTCAATTCTTGATGAATTAAAGGAATGGCAGGATTATCAGCAAAAATTACTTGAAGCAAAAGAATTGGAAGATCTTCCTAAATTGACATCATTAAAGATTCTTCCAGGATGCATTTTCAGGCAAAATAATCCAGCTGTTGTAGGTGTTGAGATATTATCAGGAAAGTTAAAGACAAACACACCAATATTCAAGGATGATAAGGAATTAACAAAAGTAAAAAGCATTCAATCTGAAAATGAAAATGTCTCTGAAGTTGAAAAAGGAAAACAAGTTGCCATATCATTGCCTGGAGTTACAGCAGGAAGACAAGTAAAAATCAATGATATTTTATACACATATTTGAATGAAACAGAATTCAGGAAATACAAGGAATTAAAAAGATTTTTAAATAAAGAGGAAATGGAAATCTTAAAGAAAATAGCTGAGATTAACAGAAAAAACAATAATTTATGGGGAATATAAAATGAAAATGAAATTATGCATAGGACTTAAGAATGGAAAAAGTTATTCAAGAACAGTAGAAGGAAATTCATTAATCAATAAGAGAATTGGTGAAAAGATAGATGGTAATTTAATTGGGTTCCCAGGCGCTGAATTTGAGATTACTGGTGGGAGTGATAGTGCTGGATTTCCTATGAGAAAGGATGTTCCAGGAGCTTCAAGAAAAAAGATATTAAGCGGGAAAGGAATTGGTGTTCAGAAAGTAAACAGGAAAGGGATGCTTGTAAGAAAAACCGTTGCAGGAAGAAGAGTAAATGAAAAAACAGCACAAGTTAATTTGATGGTTGTAAAAGGTGATATTGAAAAACAATTAAAACCTGCTGAACCTAAGGAAGAGGCTAAGCCAGAAACCAAAGAAGAGCCTAAGAAAGAAGAAACAAAAAAAGAAGAAAAACCTGAACAGTCTTAGTTAATTTTATAAATAGTTCTATTTTACCTTATTTATGGATAAAGAGATAATACAACCTGAAATAAATATTGGATTGATAGGACATGTAGACCATGGAAAGACAACTTTATTAGAAAAACTTTCAGGAAAATGGGCAGATATTCATTCTGAAGAAATAAAGAGAGGTATAACCATAAAATTAGGATATGCAGATGTTTCATTTTATTACTGCAAGAAATGTAAGAAATATTCAAAAGACAGGAAATGCAGGAAATGCAAAGAAGAAGGAAAATTAATAAGAAAAGTCTCTTTTGTAGATGCTCCAGGGCATGAAATGCTTATGGCAACAATGCTTTCAGGAGCTGCAATTATGGATGCCGCTATTTTGATGGTTTCTGCTGATGAAAAATGCCCTCAACCACAAACAGAAGAACATTTGAAAGCTCTGGAAATTATAGGAATAAATAACATAATAATTGTTCAAAACAAGATTGACTTGGTGGATGAAAAAGAAGCTCTTGATAATTACAATGACATAAAGGAATTCGTGAAAGGAACAATAGCGGAAAAATCGCCAATAATTCCAATATCAGCAAAACAGGAAATAAACATAGATGTTCTTATAAAAGAAATTGTTGAAAGATTCAAAGTTCCAAAAAGAGACTTGAAGAAAAACGCTGTAATGTTCATAGCAAGAAGCTTTGATATTAACAAGCCAGGAATCCCTATAAAGGATTTGAGAGGGGGAGTTTTAGGAGGAGCAATAAAATATGGTGTGTTAAAAAAAGGCGATGAAGTAACAATAAGACCTGGTGTAAAAAGAAACAATAAATGGCAAGAAATAAAAACAAAAATAATTGACATAAAAACAGGGGGCACTAGCGTAAAGGAAGCTGTTGCAGGAGGTTCAATTGCATTATTAACATCACTGGACCCTTCAATAGTTAAATCAGATGGATTGTCCGGAAATTTATTGGGAAAGGATTTGCCTGAAAACAGGAAAGAACTAAAACTTGACATTAAATTAATGGAAAAAGTTGCAGGAACAAAGGAACATGAGAAAATAGATCCAATAAGAAAAAATGAATTTTTGATGGTAAATGTTAATTCATCCATAACACTGGGAAGAGTGACAGATATTTCAAAAAAAGGAGCAATCCTTGAATTAAAAAGGCCTGTCTGTGCATTATTAGATGACAGATTTGCAATATCAAGAAAGATAGGGAACAGGTGGAGATTGGTTGGTTTTGGAACTTTGATAGAGTAAACACTAATTTTAAATATTATGCTTAATTTCTTAATTCATGCTTAAAAAAGAGAGGCGGGAATTTTTGTTAAAGCTGTTTGTTATAACAATAGCGTTTGTATTATTTTTGTCATTGGGAAAGACATTCATCGGATTTGTTGTTTATGATAATAATTTTTTAAGCGTGTCTTTTGAAAATAATACTGTGACTGAATATGAACTGCCTTATGAAGTTTTCATGGAAAATCTTGAATTCACCCCAGAAAATATTGATATAAAATATATTGATAATAATAGTAATGGGTTGATAGATCATTTTAAGGTAAATAGAGATGATGATTTTAATTTAAGAATATTATTTGATGAAGATGAGAAAATAGATGTCATATTAAAGTTAAATGTAACAGAACAGGAATTAATCCAAAAATATAATCTTAAAGAGAAAAATGGTATAATAACTCTTGAAATAGCGCAAGGTGACCTACATAAATTAACAAATAAAATAGAAAAAGTTTCTTTAAACAGAAAATTCAATATCAATCTTCAAGATGCTGTTCCAATAATGAATATAAATGATTCTCATTTCAACAACATAACCGGAACAAACCAGACTGTTTGTATATTGGATACTGGAATTTACAATCATTCAGATATATATGAAAGAGTTGTTAATGAAAAATGCTATTGCAAAGGATGCTGTATTAATGGTGCAAGCGAGTCTGATGATGCCTATGATGACAATGGCCATGGAACAATGGTTTCAGGAATAGTGGGCGCTTATGGAAACATAACAGGAACTGCAATAAACGCAAATTACGTTGAAGTAAAAGTATGTTCATCTAGAGGGGGATGCTATGCTTCTGATATAATGAAAGGAATAAATTATTGTGCTAATAACAAAGAAAAATACAATATTTCTGTTATAACAATGAGTATTGGTTCTGGTTCAACATTTGATGATTCAGAAACATGCAGCAATCTTGATGCTATTTTTACAGAAGTCGTTAACAATGCTTACTCAAAAGGACTTTCAATAGTTTCATCATCAGGAAATTCAGGAGTTAGAAATGGGATAAGTTACCCTGCATGTTTAGGGAATGTAACCGGAGTTGGTGCTGTTGATGATGATGACAATATAGCGGGATATTCCAATATAGGCTCTCTGCTTGATTTGCTTGCACAAGGGACAAGAATAAACACAACAACATGCATGGGCTCAGGATCTTTATGCTCTAGTTCAGGATATATTGATATTTATTCAGGAACATCTTTTTCAGCTCCTTTTGTATCTGGAAGCATTTTATTATTGAGAGAATATACTGAAAAAGAAAATGTAAGCTTAAGTGCAAAAGACATAGAAAATATATTAATAAATACAGGAAAAAAGATACAATACGAAGATAAAAACTATACAAGAATAAATGTTCTTGCTGCACTTAATAATATATCTTCACTAAATAAAACAACTGAAACAGAAGAAGATGAAATTGTATTATTTTGGAACAGTTTAAATGAAAACCTTCCTTATGGAAGAAATATATTGAGATATAATAATGTAACCTTTTATGCAAATTTCACAAACATAACAAATGATACCTGTATAATTAATATCGAGAATTATACTTATAACCTGACTTATGATATTAACAAAACTTTATTCTATTATGAAAAAGAATTTGAGGAATTCAAGAATTACACAATAACAGCAAGTTGTGAAAATCAGACATTAAACACAATATTGAGAAAAGATGAATTTAATTTCTATCTCAATAGAAGCATAAAAATATATGTAAATGATTATGAGAATGATACAATAGAGGGATTATCTTTAAGAATATTTGAATTCAATACTACAAATGCAAGTTATGAAACAATCTTAAATGGAAATTCAACAGAAGAAATAAGTATAACAGAATTCCTGATAATAAAGGGAGAAAAAGAAAATAAAACTCCCCATAAAATAATAATAAACAACAGCGATTATACTTTAACAAACAATATAATAATAAACAAAGACATGATAAACAAAACAGAAAAAAATACTTTTTATATTAACATAACAAATGAGGGAACAACAAACCCACCACATTCTCAATCTTCATCAGGAGGAAGCTCTGGAGGGGGAGGGGGATCTTCAGGAGGAAGTTCAACAACAGAAACAAATGAAGAAACAAAGGAAACAGGAAGGATACTTGAAAATAAAAAAGAGGATGAAGGAAGAATTATAGGGGAAGAGGAATTTTCAATTCACGAAGAACCTGAAACAAGAATTTTAGAGAAAAAGCCAAAAGATGACTTAAAAATGCACTATATTATAATTGCACCTTTGTTATTTATACTAATTTTGACAGTTTATATAGAAATAGTCAAAAATAAACCAAAGAAAAAACTTATAAAGAAAAATAAATTAAAAACTAAAAAGAGGTGAGCCTTTTTGAAAAGAAAAATAAAGAAGAAAAAGGAAACAATTGCTAAAGATGAAAATAAAATAGCATATGATTTCTCTATAAAGGTTTACAAGCAATTTAAGGAAGTTATAAAAACAATTGTCTTGTTTGGAAGTGTTGCAAAAAATGAAGCAGGAAAAAAATCTGATATTGATTTAATAATTATAGTAGATGATTGTACTATAGATTGGGACCAAGAGTTAATAGCATGGTATAGAGAGGAACTTGCGAAAATAATCTCAAAGGAAAAGTACAAGGATAAACTGCATGTGAGCACTGTCACATTATCAACTTTCTGGGATGAAGTTAGAGAAGGAGATCCCACAATAATAAATATAATAAGATATGGGGAAACTATTCTTGATTATGGGGGGTTCTTTGAACCATTGAAAATATTGCTTGCAAAAGGAAAAATACACGCGACTCCTGAGGCAATATATAACACACTGAAAAGGTCTCCAGACCATATTGCAAGGGCAAAATATAATTTATTAAGCGGTGTTGAAGCATTATATTGGAGCATGGTGGATGCTGCTCATGCTGCTCTAATGGCAGAAAAAGAAATTCCTCCAAGCCCTGAACATATTCCCGACATGCTTACTGCTGTTTTTGTTAAATCCAAAAAAATTGACAAAAAATATGTTGATTGGTATCAAGAACTCTATGACATGGCAAGAGAAGTGATGCATGGAACAAAAACAAAAGTAAGTCCAAAAGAATATGAAGATCAGGAAAAAAGAGCTGAAGAATTTTTGAAAAAAATGTTCAAAATCACTGATGAAATATTAAAAAATGAAAAAATAATAAAAATAAAAAATAAAAAATAAATTACTAGTCAGGGGTTCTATTTTCTTTCTGTTTTGCTACTGCAAACAATACAGAGGCTCTTTCTATATCATTCATAATATCTTTTATCTTTTCTTCATCAAGATTGTATTTCACATTCCCTTCGTTGTCTTCTTCAAATTTAAGATATTCTGAACTTACTAACTTTTTATAAAACATTTCTTCATGCCAGTCCCTATATACATTTATGTTTCCTTTAGCAGAAAAATTCATACTAACTCCAATTTGTTTTTCCACATTTCTTTGTGCATACCTGTCTGCTATAGGTTGTGTTAGTTCAGGGGCTTCTGGCAAGAATAATGCCAAATAATCATATATCTTCAATGCTGCATCACTTGCATCTTCAGCCTCACTTACATCCTTTTTCATTGAGTTTAATACATAATTTGTTATATTTTCTTTGTTTTGATTATATAATTCTTTACTTGATTCTGCAAGAGAATGCTTATTTTCTTCTGCATATCTTATAGCTTCTTCTGGACTTACTCTTATATCTTCATATATTGTTTTTGGGTCAACCCCAGAATTTTTGCTTATAATATCTGTTAAATTAAGATAAAGTGGTAATCTTTCTGATGGCTTTTTAGAATCATCTAATCCTCTAGATAAACCTTTCAAACTAGCCATACTAGTTAAAATATCTTCTATATTTGGTTGTTCTTGAGTTTGTTTTTCTGTCATTTTAGCAATCTGCCCCCTTATACATAGCTTGTTTATATCTTGAAGAATTTACTGACAATAAAAAGATTGCATCAGTATGCTCATTATGAAAGAATATATCTTCTCCATCTTCTTTTCCTAAAGGATAAAATACCACGCTTGGATATTTAAAATCATTTAAATCTACTTTTTCCATTTCTTTTGTTTGATAATTTTCCATTTTTACTTATGTTATAGTATCAGAAATCCTTTATAAATCTTTCGATTTGTAATTATTAGTTGGTAGTTACAAAATAATACGCCGCGACCCGGATTTGAACCGGGATGCCCCGAAGGGCCAGGCTTTCCAGGCCTGTGCAATACCAGATTATGCGATCGCGGCATAACAACAATTCAGAAAAATTATTTATAAATGTATCTATACTTCATACCATAAATATAGCCTAAATATTCTCTGTCCTTGCGTTGAAGCAATTACTACACTTTTTGCATAAACAGATTTTTGAGGAAGTTCTTTATACAAATCTCCTTCATTAGAAAAATCAGGAGCACAGACTAATATTGTTTCTCCATTTACATCTTTATCCCCACAGACAGTAAAATCATATCTAATATTATTATCTAAAATATTATCAGAAATAAATGTATTCAATACCTGCCATTCAGAACTTTGTTCAAGCGTTTCTATTGTATCTGGATCAACATTATAATCCAAAACATTTTTCCTTAAATTTTTATTTTCTTCTATTTTTGTTACTATTTTGTTTTGAAGTGATTTTATTGTGTCTGGTGTTTTTGATTGATTATTGCTTTCAGGAATTATTGTTATTATAAATATAAATATTAAAACAACTGCAATTATTGCTTCAATTGTCCTTAAATATCCTTTTTTCATTTTACCACACATATATCCTTATTTTAATAGGTTCTAATTCCCCTTTTTCTGTTAATTCAAAATCAGTGATTTGTCTTACGTAAACCGGGATATTTTGAGGGATATTATCTCCATATCCTATTTCCCTTCCATCTATTTCTATTTTAAATTCCTGTATGTTTGGATAATTCCATTTCACTTTTAAATCTTCATAATTATAAATTGCAAGATTATCAACACTATCATCATTTATCCCTTCATTATCACAATTGCTATTATCACATATCCCTTCTAATGTTTTTGGAACACCATAATAACAATCTGTGTGTCCACATACATCTTGTAAAGGACTTCCACTTTCTTTTGTTAATCTTTCTGAATAAATTATTGTATAATTATTATTGTCAGAATTAGGGATATTTAAAGTTAAATCCTCCCCACTTATATCAAAAGGAACATATCCATTTGATTCATCAATCATATTTGCATTATTTTTGTTTATTGAAATGAAAGGAAAGTTTCTACATTGGTTTGCTTTACCATCTCCTTCGGAACAATGAGACTCTACCTGAACAGGCAAACTTTCAACACTCCAATAAGTATCTTCAAGGAAATTTCTCTCAACAATATCCAACAAAGCATCAGGTTCATGCAATGGCTGAGATCCTGGCTTAAGACCTGCAATTATCAAGGTAACAGCAACTAAGAATAATCCAAATCCTATAACCCAATCTAAATGATTTGATATACCTCTTTTTTTCATGTTAAACACCTTTAACTGTTGATATTATCAAGTATCCTATTATTATTAAAATTAACGAATGCTTTATTCCTGACTTTAGTTCTCCTTCAGAGAACTTTCCTATCATTAATCCCGCAAACAAACCCTGTATTACAACAAGCCATGTAAATATATTTCCCATTAAATCCTGAGATATTGTATTTCCAACCCCTCCAGCACCAACAAGATTCTGTCCAAGACCTGATCCAACATCAAGACTTATAGAGCTTATCTTTGGCATTAAATAAATTTGCAATACAAGCATTATTATGATGAACACGAAAAATATTATATATCCCTGAACCATCTGTGAATAAACAGAGGCTCTTCTCTCCTCTTTCATTTTCTTAATCATGAATATTGAATTACTCACAGATTCAAGAACTTTGTCCAAGTTCCCTCCTGATTTTTCAGCTTCTGTAACAATTGATATTGATTTTTTTATAACTCTGTTATTTGTATCATGAGCAAACACTTTCAGGGCTTCTTGCAACGGAAAACCCCATTCTATTTGATTTGAAAGTTTTTTTACATAAGGATTCAATGCACCATAATCCTCATCAGATATCTGCAATATCCCCTTAGGGACAGAAACACCGGATCTTACTGTCTCAACAAGAGTTCTTACAAATTCAAGGAACTTAACTTCAATTTCTTTTTGTCTTTTGTTTTCATTAAGAAAATCCAACAAGAACTGTATTCCTGCTATGACAAAGGAAACAACAACCAAAGGCTTGAACCATCTTGTTTCCCAGAAGAAATAAAAATTAGCTATTAACAATAGAATACCCAGTATTATAAACAAGATATGCTTCATCCTTATTTTTATAATTTCAAGATACATTTTACAATTCTGGCTGTGTTATTGTCAAAAACAATATGAAACCTATATTCATCAAGGGTATTAAACCAAAGGTTCCTATGTTTGCTATAGTAGATATTGACAAACCACCTATTTCTCCTCCTATTGCATTTATTATTGTTAAAGTTATGACAAAAAACAAAGGAGCTGCAACCAATATTCCTGTGTAAATGTCTGAATATGTTGAAAGAGATTCCACATATTTTTTTCTTTCAAGTTTGTATGTAGACAAAGAATCTTGTGACTTTTTCTCAAGAAAATCATTAAGGCTCCCTCCTGTTTCAATAGTTGATACCATTCCATTAAGAAGCTCTGCAAAATCTTTTGATGGAGTTGTATCTGCAACAGATTTCAATGCTGTGCTTAAATTATAACCAAATATGTTTGTGTAATTGATTATCTTTTTGAACTCCTTATTTAATTCAGGATACTCCTTTGATTGAATCAATAGCTTGAATATGTTTATGGGTAAAGTTCCAGAACCAGAAATACCAGCCATATGAACGGTAGCAAAAGGCAATTCTGATTTTATCTTTTTTTCTCTTCCGCTTATGACAGATTTTGGATAAAAGTAAAATGTAATGAATGTAACTATCATTGTCAAGAATCCAAGACCAAGACCTTTGAAAGGGTCCAAAAATATGAAAGAGAACAACAAGGTTCCAAGTCCAAAAGATATTATTGTGAAAAATATCATCATGCTCATATAACTCTTTGAAAGCATGTTGAATCTTACTAATTTTAGAGAATCCTCCAATGGCTTGAAAAGCTCATAAAGATTTTCCAACAAATAAATAGTTAATGGTTCTACAAATTGATTTGCTATTTTTGCAATCTTGTTTGATTTGTAAACAGTATATTGCTTTTCTTCAGGATCTATTTTCTTCTTCTTTACCTTATTAACAAATTTATTAAGACTGTATTTGTTAATGTTAAAATCCTCATATTTCATCTTATAATTCCGTATTGCTTTAATACTTTCCTTGGTGAACGCGCATATTCTTTTATGACTTCCTGAACTTTTCTATAATCAAATATCTCTTTTCTGTATAATTCATAAAGCAATCTTGTTCTATTATCAAATTCTTCCATCAGTTGCTCTTGCGTAAATCCATATCTTTCTATTAACTTGTTAAATAAATGGCTGTTCTGCATGTTAAAGAAAAAGGAATCTGTTTTTGGGTCCCATAAGAAAGGTGAATTTGTCTGCGCTTTTCCGTTTTCAGGAACAGAGATGATCTCATAAACTTTTTTTAATCTTCTTATTGCTTTTCCCTTTATCCTTGACTGGCTCATTGCACAAACAACATCCATTGACTCAACCAGTGAAGGGGATAAGTTAATAGGGGGAGTTTCAAGCCTTCTTATCATTGTATCAACATCATTAGCGTGCATGGTTCCCATTGAAGGATGTCCTGATGCCATTCCTTGGAATAAAACATATGCTTCCTTACCTCTCACTTCCCCAACTATAACATAATCAGGACGTTGCCTGAAAGATTCTTTCAACAAGTCAAACAAAGTAACCTCACCGTATTTTTGTCCAACTAAATTTGCAAGTCCAATACCTTCTCTTGCAACAGAAGGAAGCCAGTTATCATGCTCTAATGAAAGTTCCCTTGTATTATGCAAAATTATATTTTGCCCTATAAACTTTTCAAATCCCTCTACATTAAAATCATAAACATATCTTTGTTTTTTTGGTAGTTTTTTAATAGAAACAATTTTATCCCAAAATAAATCTGAATTGGTTATTTTTTCTATAAAATGGATATTCTGCGGCAAAAGCTGTCCTTTTTTATCTGACATAAGATTAAAGAATGAATTTAAATAATCCCTTCCAATATTGCTTTTATTAAAATATTTCCAATCAATTTTTTTAAATTTATTAATTTCCCTTAAGTCATTCAATGACAAAGGAATTATATCTGAGAAAGTATGCCTTGCTTTAGAAATACAAATATTATTCAGTTTTACATTTTTTCTTTCTTGCAAAAATCTTATTTTCTTAAATCCACTTACATTTTCATAAGAGGATATTGAAAGTTCCATACAACCATCTTTTTTTATAGGATTTATTCTAGTTATCATATTTAATCTAAGGAATAAAGTTTGCATTTCTTCCAATAAATTCCTACTTTGGGAGCAACAACAAACTTCATGTTTTTTAACAGTACCATCTGCACTAAAATACCCTTTGATGAAATGTTTTAACTGTTCATTGGATAAGTTAAATACAAATTCAGGGATTCTCTTGGTTTTAGAGTATCCATCAAACTTAAAGACATATTTCATAAGATTATAAAATAAAGTACTGTTAATAGTTAAAGAACAATTGTCATTCATTTTAGAAATATTTAAATTTAAATCCAAAGCTATTTTTTTTACTAAATTTATACACTCCTTATCATTATTGGAGATTATAACTCTATTCTTATTAAAATTATCATAAGAACCGTCCCCCAACCACAAACCAAAGAATTGTAAGATTTCATCTGAAATATTAAATATAACAGGCAATTTTGTTTTATTTTTTGTTTTAAGATACAATTCGGGTAATTCTTCATCACTAAATTTATAATCTAATTTAATAAACTCCCTAACGGGGAAAATATTGTGTTTTCTCCACCATTGATAAGTGCTTTTGCTTACATCAAAATATTTATAATCATATTTTTTAAGAATACCTTGAATGGGGGGTCCATAAATAAAGTCCTTTGGAAATTTACCCAAATATTCTAGTAAGTTTATATTTTTTATATTATCACAATTAAAGGGTAATTTTCTTGGAACTGCAATAAAACTCTTGTTTGCAATTAAATCTGTAGGTTTCACTTCTTTTAATCCAGAATCCCCCAATGTGAATATAGAATGATCCTTCGTTACCTTTATTTTCCTTCCAGTGCTTGTTAAAATTTCATATATATCTTTATTAGTTTTATGTTTAATAAATGAGGTTGGCTTAACAAATCTTATTTTATAATTATTATCCAAAGTTAAAATTTCGCTCTTGCCATCATCAATAAAGTTTTTTATTTTTATTAAAGATATTTTTTTATCTCTTTTTATTAGAATATTTGTATCCCCCAGGACACTATCTTCAATAGAAACTATTCTTGATTGGGGAGGTATGAAAAATGCAACCCCATTAAGCATTGTAGTTTTACCAGAACCTGTCCCTCCAATTATCATGACATTGAACTCGTGCTCAATTAATATCCATAAGTAAGCAAGTATTTCAGGAGAAATTGTTCCTAGTTGTATTAGTTTTGTAGGACTCCAAGGCTCTTTTGTGAATTTTCTTATTGTTATAGTAGGTCCTTTTGAAGAAATATCTGTTGTGTACGTAGCATTAACTCTAGATCCATCAGGCAAACTTCCATCCAATACAGGATTTGCATAAGAAACATATTTTCCTGCTTTTTGAGCAAGCTTTTCAACAAAACTTGCAAGATAAGGAACACTTTTAAAAACAATATTTGTCTTCAAATTCCTGTATTTTCTGTGGACAATATATACTGGTGTATTAACACCGTTACATTCAATATCTTCTATGAAATAATCAGATAATAATGGCTCCATTTCATTCAAACCAACAAAGTCCCTGTAAATATAATACATTATTTTCTTGAAGGTCTCATCAGACAAGCTTAATCCCAATTCTTTCAATAACACCCTTATGTTTTTTTCAAGATATTTTATAACTTCCTCTCCTTTTTTAATTGAAATAAAACTTATGTTAATTAATTCCTTAATTCCTTCTTCAAGTATTTTAAGAATTTCTTTTTCTTTTTTTGACAGTTCTGGCTCAATCAATTCATAAATAACTTCTTGTTTATCTTCGTCCCATTCTATATGTGCATATGAATAAGGAGGAATTAATGGATATTTTACATCTGTATCTTCCTTGTTCTTGAATTCAGGTATTTTTGGTATTTTATTTGTAGGTTCTATATTAAATATTATTTTATGGGGTTCTTCTTCCTTTTTCTCTTTCTTAAAGATATTTTTTATCTTTGAAGTAAAATCTTCTTTTTCTTTCTTAGGTTCTTTTTTCTTTTCTTCAGGTTTTTCTTTATCTTCTTTTTTATGGAAAGGATTTAATTTTTCAAAGAAACTCTCCTTTTTGTCTTCTTTAATGTCTTTTTTATCTTCCTTTTGCTTGTCATTTTCCTGCTTAGAATTTCTCTCAAGTTCGGACTTTCCAATTTTAGTTTCTTCTTCTATCTGTTTCAAGAATTCCTCTTTTTTTGGAGAAACCTCTTTTTGTTGCTGAAGCATATTTAAATTCAATAAAATTTACTTAAATAATTTTCTATTAAGAAATATCCTCTATTCTTATTACTGAATTGCCGTTTTCAATTTCATTGGATATCAATAAATTGTAATTTCCTGATAATGTGCCTAATGTGCCTGTTAAATCTATTATTCCTCTATAATCCAATAATACTTCTGTGGTGTATTCTCCTTCTACATTAGAAGCTGTTGTTGTAATTTGAAGATTCCCTTCTTTTAAAGGAGGAGTTCCTGGTTCAGAAAACATTATCTCTGTATCCATATTCCATATTATTCTATCAATATCTTTATCTATTGTAAATTCACCTCTATCTATTCTTATCAAAGAAGTTCTTCTTGCTCCGGGTCCTTCCCTGTATACTTCTCTTATGGTATTATCTAGTTCATGCATAACATCTTTTGTTTGTGCATAAGTATTTTTGTCTCTTATTTTTTCTATAACAGGAAGTCCTGCTGTAAGAAGTATTGTTATTATTGTTATACCTAAAGCTATGTAAATCACTGCCGAAACCCAAATGTCTGCTTTTTTGTTCATTTTATAATTAAAAAATAAAAAAATAAATTATAATGTTATTGCATGTTCTTTTCCTGCATCAGCAGTACAAGGTTTATTCCCATCTGCTGTAGATACCATTGGAATTAATTTAAGTTTATCATTAGATTCAACAATTGTTGATCCAAGATTAACTTCACAAGTTTTAGTTGAAAATCCCGCTACTTCACAATTTAGTACTTCTGTAGACAAACTTTCTGTATCTGTACCTTTATTTAACAATGCAATAAAAGAACCTATAATCTTATCTGAATTACTTGTTACTTTAAAGGAAATTTTATCTTGATCTGTTGATGAATCACATACACCACTTGTACAAGTATCCCCGGAATCACAATCAGCATTATCTTCACAACTTCTTGCCTTACTTACTACCTTTGCATTATTAATGTCAAAACTTAAACCTAAACATTCTGTTGCTACTTCTGTTTTAGTTGCCTGCTCTTCTGTCAAACCTCTTACAAAAGAACCACCCCATTGCATAACTACTGCTGCTAAAACAATTGTGAATCCAATTATTAACACTGTCGCTATAAGTGGACTAATACCCTTCTTGTCCTTCATCATTATTTTTTCACCTCCATTTTATTATGTTAAATTATAAACTATTTTTTTATTTGAACATGTTCCAGGTACGCCTTGTCTTACAATTACAGGCATAACTTCTATTTGATTTGGAGTTCCAGCCATACTTGAACAATCAATACAATTAAGAGTTAGTTCTTTTTCATCTCCAGGTTTAAACATTTCTTTCTCGCTTAATACAACATTCCCATCAGGATAATCAACAATAACTCTTAATCCATGAAATAATTCAGCACCAACATTTCTTACAGTAATTGAAACTTCATCTGTAGAGGACAGGAAATCTGCATCAGAAACATCAATATCAATAACACTTGCACAGTCAGCTTCTATGTCTGCCATTGCTCCTCTTTTCAATATTTCTCCTTTAACAATATCTCCATACCATAAATAAACAGAAGCTGCTATTATAACAACAAAACCTATTAAAAGAACTGTTGCTATTAATGGACTTATACCTCTTTTTTTCATTATTTTTACCTCTTTTATTAACAATGATCTATATTACTATTTTCTAAATTTTTTAATATAAAAACCTTTTGATTACAAATAATGTTATTATCTTCTATGTTTATTGTTGGTGTTATTGAAATTTCCTTTATTCCGTGTCCAGAAGGCAAATAATAATTCCCATTAACATATTGTTCTTCATCTTTATCAACTTTTACATTAAATTTTAAATAAGCTAAACTTCCTGGAGATATAGGAAAACTTTCTGAATCATCATTTATATCAAACAAACCATATTCTTCTTCTGTTAAAGTTTTTAATGTATCTGATTTAACAATTAATTTTATATCATGAAGAGAATAAGCACCTCTGTTTTTTAATTTTAATTTTATTTTAGCATAATTATCTCCAGAAATTTCTGTCAAGGTTTCATAACATAATTGTTGAGCATCCAAAGCAACTTCAGGACAATATAAATTCTGATATTGAGAGCTTTCAAAAGTTCCTGCCTGCTCTCTTGCCTGATTTATTAAATAAACAGATACCATAGATCCAACTGTTATTACCATACCTACTATTAAAATCCAAGATATTAAAGGTGAAATTGCTTTTTTCATTATGTTAGACCTGTCCATTCTATTCTTGCTTCTTCTATCCCTGAAGAAGATTTTGCAAGTATCTGTAATCTTTCTGGGTTCAAGGCATCAACAGGATAAAAAATTCCCCCTATTTCCATTTTTATTAAATCTGTTGTAGTTCCAGAATAATCTTCATCAAAATTATTTAATTTAACAGGAATAGTTTTTTTAAATGTAAATTCTCCTGTTTCTATTGATATATCTGTTAATGCATTCTCTGTGGTGGGAAATATTGTATCTAACTCCCCATTATTATTTTCAAAATTAATAGGGTCTCCTTCTTTCAAATAATTTCTTATTATGTAATTTTGCTCTTTTCTATCCCAATAAACATAAACAAAACCAATATTTGGATCACGCTCTCTTGCATAATCAACATAATCAGAAGTGAATTCATCCAATTCTGTAGATACTTCTGCAGGATTACTTCCAGATAATAAAGCTTCATTAACGACTTTTGTAGCTTCTCTTTCATAATTCTCACTCAAATCAGGAAAATCTTCCAATAATATCTTTTCTTCATAGTTATTATACACAACACTCACAGAAAACAATACTAACGCTAATATAATTCCTGCAACCAAAAAAACCTGACCTCTTTTTTCCATGAATATAAGAATTATTTTTCATTTAATAATTTTTCTAAATCTTTAAATATCTCTTTTATGGTTCTTTCAGCATCAATTTCATATAATATCTCTTTTTTATTGTAATAATCATAAATTTGTTTTATATTCTTGTTATATATTTTCAATCTTTTTTTAATAGCGTTTTCATCTTCCCTTCTATGAAGAATACTAAAACAATTGTCACAAATCCCTTTTTTCTTTGGAGGGTTGTTTTTGATATGATAAACCCTTCCGCATTTTAGACATTGCATTCTTCCAGCAAGTCTCTTTATTATAATATCATCAGAAACTTTCAATAAAACAACTTTGTCAATAGTTGTTATTTTGTCAAGAAGTTTTGCCTGTTCTAAAGTTCTTGGAAACCCATCAAAAACTATATTTTCTTTGTTAATTTCCTTTTCTATTAATTTTATGACAATATCATCAGGAACTAACCTCCCTTCACTCAATATATCTGAAATCTCTTTTCCTATCTTAGTATTTTTATTAATATGTCTTAACAAATCTCCTGTAGAAATTCTCTTGAATTTTGGCTCAAGCATCTGTGCATATGTTCCCTTTCCTGAACCTGGCGGGCCTAATAAAATTATTTTCATTTATATCTCAAACTTTGCATTTGTTTTGAAGTTAATTCCTTTATATTTATCTTGCTTATCTCATCTTTCAAACTCAATTGTTTTTCCTTTTCCAAGAATTTAGACACAAAAATTAAATCCTCTCCTTCCTTGAAATGATTTTTTAAATATCCTTCTTCAATGAAATTGAATTTTTTGTAAAACTTCATATATTCTGGAAATATTAAAGAATAAATTTTTCTCATTCCTTTTGACTTGCAATACAAAATTGCAAATTTCAATGCTTCTGTCCCGTGGCCTTTCCTTCTGTTTTCTTCATTAATTACAAAATCCTTTATCTTCGCAACTTCCCCTTTTTGTATTATTACAGATATATTTCCTATTACTTTTTTGTTTAATTTTATTGTAAAAAACTTGTTCTCTCTTATTTCTTCTGCATGTCCTTCTGTGAGATAATTCAAAGCCCATTTTTGCTTTATATCAAAACCCCTTTCTCTCCAATAACTTCTCAATAATTTAGCTAACTTGCTTTTGTCTTTTTCAGAGAGTTCTGTTATTGAAATCATATAATTAACAATATCTTGGATTTTAAATATTATTTGGTAAGCCTCAGCCGAGATTTGAACTCGGGACCTCCACATTTTTGGATAAAATACCAATGTGATGCTCTACCAGGCTGAGCCACTGAGGCATGAATTCTTCAATTTTAGAATATTTTTAAAGTTAACTAAATAAATAAGAAATTTAATACTCCTGCAAAACTAACCCATAATAAATAAGGAATTAATAAATAAGCAGATATTTTTGAGATTTTATAAAATTGTAATATTGTTAATAAAATAAATATCCATAATAATATCAGATCAATGAAAGCTAAAAGAGATTTATTTATCCAAAAAATAATATACTCCAAAGAGCATTAAGAAATAACTGGATTCCAAAGAATATCAAACCAATCTTTAAATTTTTGTTAATCTTTTTTCTCATAATAATATAAAGAGAGCTCCAATCATAAAAAAATAATATAGTCCAGACAATAGGAAAAATAAAATCAGGAGGTGTAATTAAAGGTTTTTCTATAGAAGCATACTCTGAATTTGTTCTGCATTTGTAAATAACGAACCTATTGATGCTGCAATGAACGGTATAACCAATGCAATTAAAAATCTATAAGGCTTTATCTTCATTTTATATGGATGCGGGAGACAGGATTTGAACCTGCGTAGGCACTAAGCCACAGGATTTCTCCTCTGAAAACTTAAGTCCTGCCCGCTAGACAATCATACAATCTCTTATATGACTTTTTTCCAGATTCCGGGATTAATCTCTCCGGCACTCCCGCATAGGAAAATCCAGAAAATTTTAACTTATAAATATTACTATTTTAAAATTAAATTAACACCAATAACCTTATTGTTTTTTGTATCAAAAACAAGAAAATCTGTTGGAAAATCCTTTAGAGTATCTATTCCTGTTAATGTAGCCAGCTTGTCAGTCTCAACCATGTTTAATATTACAGATTTTGGATATTTTTTCTTTAAAATCTTCTCAGAAATTTCAAGAGATTCTGCTTCATTTAACTTGCTCTTAAATTTTAAAATTTCTCCTTTAAATAATTCCTTAAGAACATTTACTTCAATCTTTATAACACTCTTCCTAGTTTTGGGTTTTTTCTTTTTTTCAAGAGAAACTTTTCTCTTTGCATACAAATCAATTATTCTGTTGATAGAATCAATCTCCTTTTTTTTCAACCCTATAAATTTTAACCACTTATCCCTTGCAGAAGAATTAAAAAATATCAACAAAGCTTCCATTTCGTTAAAGAATTTTTTAGCCAAGA
>JAFCDX010000035.1 GCA_017609465.1 Candidatus Woesearchaeota archaeon
AACTTTTGGATAAACCCACAAAAAAACACATGGCACTGCTTCAGACACGACACAGGAGGAGGGAGCCTATCACTAATAGCAGTGCAAGAAGGAATAATAGACTGCTCAGAAGCAGTAAGCGGAGGCTTAAAAGGAAACAAGTTTATTCAAACACTCAAAATTGCAAGAGAAAAATATGGGTTGGAAGAAGAAAAAAAAGAAGCTTCAACAGACAACATATCAAACGAAGTATTAACCCATCTATTATTAAGAGAAAAACAAGAAGCAACAGAAGCAATGGTTGACTATATTCTTTCAAAAGAACACATTTATACCACGAGAGATGATGAAAAAGCAGAGATTTGGATTTATAATGAAGGCATCTATATTCCAAACGGAAAAACCTTCATTGAACAGCATACACGAAAAATATTAGGAAAAGCTTATACTGTTGCAATTTGCAATCAAGTTATTGCAAAAATAATGACTGACACTTACATTAACCAAGACGAGTTCTTCAACCAACAAAACCTTGAAGAAATAGTTGTTGAAAACGGTTTGTTAAACCTTATTACAAGAGAGCTGTCCT
Source organism: Candidatus Woesearchaeota archaeon (assembly GCA_017609465.1). Classification (GTDB taxonomy): domain Archaea; phylum Nanobdellota; class Nanobdellia; order SCGC-AAA011-G17; family JAFCDX01; genus JAFCDX01. The sequence goes on from JAFCDX010000035.1 coordinate 569, forward strand.
TCTTTTCTCCTGAAAAAATTTTTTTCAACAAAATTCCAATAACATACGACCCTGAACAAAAAGGAGAAGAAATAACCCAATTCTTTTCAGAAATAGTAGCAGATGAAAGAGAAATACAAGTAATACAAGAAATATTTGGATTCTGCTTATATGATGAATACTTTTTGGAAAAAGCATTCATGTTCTTGGGTTCGGGGAGAAATGGAAAAGGCAAAACCCTTTCACTATTGAAAAAGTTTCTCGGAATAGAATCCTGTTCAGAAATTCCATTAGAAGACCTTGAAAAAGACAACTTTGCAATGGGAGAACTCTTCAAAAAAAAAGCAAACCTGTGCGGAGACCTATCTCCAACTGCTTTAAAATCAACAGGTTCATTCAAAAAGTTAACAGGAAGAGACTTAATTTCAGCAAATCGCAAGTTTAAAACAAGAGTAAACTTTGTAAATCACGCAAAATTTATATTTTCAGCAAACCAGTTGCCAATAACCCATGACTTAACAGAAGCATTTTTTAACAGATGGATAATAATTAACTTTCCTTACACTTTTCTTCCATCAAAAGAAATAGATGAAAGAAAAGAAAAAGAAAATCTAAAACTACAAGACCCTGAAATAATTGAAAAAATTTCAACAGACGAAGCTATGTCAGGATTATTAAATCAAGCTCTTGATGGATTGCAACGTATTTTTGAAAAAAAAGATTTTTCTTATTCTCCAAGCACTGCTGAAACAAAAAGACAATGGTTAAGAGAGAGTGATTCATGCCAAGCGTTTGTGATGGATTGTGTTGAAAGAGCAGACAACAGCATCACAAAAGAAAAATTTAGAGAAATTTTTTCAAATTATTGTTTTAAGCATGGAATTGTTCCATCTTCAGATAAATCAATAAAGTATGTGTTAACCACAACTATGGGGGTTGGTGAATCAAGAGAAATGGATGGAGAAATTCAAAAAATGTGTTGGAAAGGTATACAATTTAAGGAAGGGGTTGTTAAAAAATATGCATAAAAAGGTTTACAATATGAATACAAAAAGTGGGTTTTTAGATATCAAGGGTATCAAGGATATCAAGGGGTTTTGTACTCATATATTATTTATTTTTTCAGCTCACGTATTAAAAAATAACAAAACACTTGATACCCTTGTTTTAAGCCCGAATTTGAGGAGTATAAGGGGTGGTTATGTATACATTATATATCATTTTTTGGCAAATTCCTTGATTTTTACCATTTTTTTTAATTATTTTATACATAATAATTGGTGAAAAAAAAAATGGATTGGCACAAAAAATGGATTGAAAACAAGCTTGTTTCACAGGCTTTTTTTCTCAATATTCAAAATGATAATATGGTTTTGTCAATGGATGATATTTGTTTGCCTGTGTTTAAGGCTTTAAAGAAGCAGGGGCGGCCTGTTGGGTTGGATTTGTTGCGACGTCATGTGTTGTCTGCTTGTT
>JAFCDX010000014.1 GCA_017609465.1 Candidatus Woesearchaeota archaeon
AACGATACATATACGCAAGTCCTTAAATTTTCATACATAACTCTTCATTTTTATCCAAATTTTTATCTTCACATTCAACTTTTTCACATCCATTCTCAAGTAATAAATCATCATAAGGGCTTTTAACTGTAAGAAATTTTGGAGAGGTCATATGAACATAAACCATTGTAGTTTCAGGGCTTTTATGACCCAATAAAGATTGTACATCACTAATACTATAACCATTTTCTATCAAATGTGTTGAAAAGCTATGCCTAAGTGCATGAGGATGAACCTTCTTACTTATTCTAGCCTTTCTAGCCGATTTCTTCAATATTTCCTGAACAGTTCTTGGACTCATTTTTCCATTATAACTATTAAAAATAAAGGATTCATTTCCCAAGTTATTCTCAATTATATACCCAAATAATTCCTTTTTTAATGAATCTGCAATTATAAATAATCTGTCTTTTCGGCCTTTTCCATTTCTCACATAACCAAAATTATTATTCAAATCTAAATCACACACTTTTAAATTAAGTAATTCAGAAACTCTTAAACCTGCAGAATATATCATTTTTATCATCAACTTATGCTTATTATTTTCAATTACATTAATGATCTTAATAACTTCCTCTTTTTCTAGAGTAGTCGGGAACCTTCTGGTTACTTTTGAATATTTTATATTATAGAAATACTTTCTTTTATTAAGAATGTATTCCATCATGAATTTTAGTGCCTGCAAATTCACATTTATCGTGCTTCCTGACTTCCCTTTCTTTGCAATTTCATCAAGAAAAGATTTTACATCATGTTTTGTGAATTTTTTAGGATCTTTATGGCAGAATTTTAAGAAATTTCTAATGCAGAACAAATATGTTTTAATTGTTTTATGACTATATCTTCTTCTTAATGCTTCTTTTTTGAAAGATTCTATGACATCCATATTATTCACCTTTTTCTTGGTACTAAGAGTAAAGTACTAAATATATATAAATATTTCGGTACTATGTTATATATGAAAAATATATCTCCATTTAAAAAAGAGGAATTCCTAAAGGAAAAGGTACTTAATTTTCTTAAAAAAAATCCAAAAGGGCTTACAACCACACAAATACAAAAAGAAACTAAAATATCCAGAAAAACCCTTGAAAAGCATTTGCAATTACTTGTATATGAAAATGAGATTTACATGAAGCATTTTGGGCCTACAAGAGTATATTATCCAAATCATAGAATACATTATATTGATTTTGAAAAATTAAATATAAACAACAGGACATATTGGTTTGATATAATGGAAAATGAATTCGGGAAATTTCTAATGATACAGGAAAAAAGAAAAGAAAATAACAAATATAATACAAAAGGATCAATATTAATACCTCTTGATAAGATAAAATCATTCTCTTCAAATCTAAACAAGATAATGAAAAGCAACAAACTGAAGAAATTAAAATGAAGCTAAAAATTGACAAAATACAAAGTTATGTAATAAACTTTCTAAGATTAACAATAATAATAGCTATTGGAGGATCTATATTTGAAAAAATGTGGATGCTCTTGTTTTTAAGTTCCTTGATACTAATATTAACATTCACACCTTCATTTTTTGAAAAAAGGTACAAGATAAATCTTCCAATAGAATTTGAATTTGTAATTATATTATTTTTGTATGCTTCATTGTTTTTAGGAGAAATTCAATCCTATTATACAAGATTCTGGTGGTGGGACATAATACTTCATATAAGTTCTGGGATTGCATTGGGTTTTGTAGGATTCCTGATATTATATATTTTATACCAAAAAAACAAGATTGATGCAAAACCAGTATGGATTGCTGTATTTGCATTCTGTTTTGCAGTTGCAATTGGAGCAGTTTGGGAAATATTTGAATTTTCAATGGATCAATTATTTGGTTTTAACATGCAAAAATCAGGATTAATAGATACTATGTGGGATTTGATAGTTGATTCTCTTGGAGCATTATTAACATCAGCCATAGGATATTATTACATTAAGGGAAAGAAAACTCCTTTGTTTACGAGATTTTTGCAGGATTTCAGCAAAGAAAATCCCCAATATTTCAAAGGTGCAAGATGAAAAACCAGGAAATAGCAGACATATTTTACAACATGGCAGACATTCTTGAAATTCTTAATGTTAATTGGAAACCTCAGGCTTATAGAAAGGCTGCACGGTCAATAGAGTCAATGAATGAGAATATTGAAACAATATACGAAAAAAAAGGATTGAAAGGCATAGATGAAATACCTGGAGTTGGAAAGAGTATTGCAAAAAAAACTGAAGAATACCTAAAAACAGGAAAGATTAAGGAATATGAGAACTTAAAGAAAAAAATTCCAAAGGGACTTGATGAACTTATGGATGTCATGGGTCTCGGTCCTAAAAAAGTAAAGAAATTATTCGAGGAATTAAAGATAAAAAACATAAAGGAATTAAAAACAGCATTAAAAAAGCACAAGATAGAATCTCTTGAAGGTTTTGGGAAAAAATCTGAAGAAAACATAGAAAAAAGCCTTGAGTTAATAAAACAAAGAAAGAAAAGACTTCTATTAGGAGAAGTTTATCCCATAGTAAAGGAATTAATCGAATACTTAAAAGAAAAAAAGGAAACAAAGAAAGTTGAAGTTGCAGGCTCTTTCAGAAGAATGGAGGAAACAATAGGGGACATTGACATTCTTGCTGTTTCCAACAATGGTAAAAAAACAATACAGGATTTTATTAAATTTCCAGAAGTCAAAAGAGTATTGGCAAAAGGAAATACAAAAGGGGTTGTTCTGTTAAAGAATAATTTGCAATGTGATCTGAGAGTTGTAAAAGAAAACCAGTTTGGTTCTGCATTGCAGTATTTTACAGGAAACAAACCACATAATATTGAATTAAGAAAAATTGCAATAAAAAAGGGTTATAAGCTGAATGAATATGGATTATTTAAAAATAAAAAAAGAGTTGCAGGAAATACTGAAAAGGAAATCTACAAAAAATTGGGATTTCAGTATATTCCTCCTGAAATAAGGATAAATGAGGATGAGTTAAAGAAAAAAATTCCGAGATTAATAGATTATAATGATATTAAAGGGGACTTGCATGTTCATACAAGGGATTCTGATGGATTAAACACAATAATGGAAATGGCTCTTGCTGCAAAAAAATTAAATTACAATTATTTGGGGATTACAAATCATTCAAAGACAAGAAAAATATCCTCTGGGTTGGAAGAAAAAGATCTTATTAAAAAAATAAAGGAGATAAAAAACACAAAAGTAAAAGGATTAAAATTATTAAGTGGCTCTGAAGTTGATATTTTAAAAAATGGTGAACTTGATTATTCTGACAAGATATTGAAAAAACTGGATATTGTAATTGCTGCAATACATTCTGGTTTCAAGACAGACAAGAAAAAGATGGTTGATAGAATATTGAAAGCATTGGAAAATGAAAATGTGAAAATATTTGCTCATCCTTTTGGAAGATTAATTAATAAGAGAGAACCTTATAATCTTGATTTTGAGAAAATATGCAAATTTTGTGCAAAGAATGAAAAATATATTGAGATAAATGCTCAGCCAGAAAGACTTGACTTGGATTACAAGAATATAAAAATAGCATTAAAACACAACGTGAAATTCATAATAAACACAGATGCTCACAAAAAAGAAAACCTTGAATTCATGAGATTTGGGGTTGCTCAGGCAATGAAAGCGTGGTGTAGAAAAAAAGATATCATAAATACTCTTCCTTTAAAAGAATTCATGAAAAAGATGAAATAATTTATTGAAAATATATTTTAAATAAAACTCTTATGGGGCAACAAAAAGTTTATAAATTCAGATAATTGTAAAATACTAATGATAACAAAGTTCAAGGATTTCATAAACAACCTTTTACCAAACTTATTTTCCAAGAAAAAGAATATTAAATTAGGTATTTATGGGCCTCCGAATGCTGGAAAAACTTCTCTTGCAAACAAAATATGTGAAGACTGGCTGGGAGAGCCATTGGGAAATGTTTCTGTAATACCTCACGAAACACGTGAAATACAAATAAAAGAAAAAGTTACAATAAAATCAGGAAGAAAATCACTTACATTTAACTTAATAGACACGCCAGGTATAGCAACAAAAATAGATTATGAGGATTTCGTTAAATTAAAGATGAAAAAGAATTTAGCAAAAAAAAGAGCAAAAGAGGCTACAAAAGGGGTAATAGAATCTATAAAATGGCTTGATAATATGGATGCCGTTCTTGTTGTTCTTGATTCAACAAAGAATCCTTACTCTCAGGTTAACTTGACAATAATTGGAAATCTTGTTGCAAGAGACATACCTGTTTTGATTGTAGGAAACAAAATAGATTTGAAGAAATCAAACCTTAAAAAAATAGAAGACGCTTTCCCCCAATACAATGTATTGGGGCTATCTGCAACAAAAGGCCATAACATAGATGATTTTTACAAATCATTGTTTAAACTAGTAAAATAAAAATGTTAACATTACAATTTATTTCAAATTCGGAATTGAGAGATTATGGAGAAGAAAAGATAGAGAATCTCCTAAAGTTAGTTAAATCCAACAACATAATAGTGGTTGAAGGGGGGCTTAATCCAGAAGAGGAAGCAAACATGATAAAGCTTACAATGAGCAAAATTAACACAAGGTTCAGGGGCATTGAAATAGCAACAATACATCCAGACAATAAAAAAATTCCTGGACTTGAAAAGGTTAAAATGAACCTGGCTTATATGTTATTGGGAAGATCACAGGGATTTACTGTAATAGGTCCTGCAAACATAGTAAAGGAAATTAAAAAAGACCCTAATAAAATTCAACTATTTACTTCAAACAAAAAAAGGAAAAATGCCTCATCAATGTGTTAGATGCAATAAGATGTACCCTGATGGTTCAGAGGAATTATTAAAGGGATGTGAATGCGGTAGTAAATTCTTCTTCTTCATAAAAAAAGAAAAGTTAAATGAGGTTGAGGAACTGGTTTCTAATCTTACAACAAAGGACAAGACAGAGATTGAAAAGGATGTTAAGGATATAATAGGCATAAAAAATGAAGACAAGCCTGTTGTTCTTGATCTTGAGTCTATAAAAATACTAAAACCAGGACAGTATGAGATTGATGTCGTTAAATTACTTAAAGACAAGATGCTTATCTACAGATTGGAAGACGGAAAATATATAATAGACTTGAATTCCACTTTCAAGAAAGAAAAAGATTTATAAGATTAAAAATTACTAAATTAATATGGAACAAAAAGAGGTTCAGAACTTAATAAACATTCTTGAAGAGTCTTACAAGGCAATTTTCAAAAAGGATGTAAAAACAATAAGGGAATTAAGCAATAAGACAATACATTCCTCAACAATAGCACAAGATTATTATTCAATATCAACAGCAGTTATTCTTTACTCGCTATCAAAGATATTTGAAAGAGATTACAACAAATACAAAGGATGGAACGAGTTTTACAAAAATGTCAAATTTTTCTTCAAGAGAAGCATACAATCATTGAAAAAGCAGGATTTCAAGGAATATAAGAAAAACATAAAAAGAATAATATTGTCAATAAATAAGCTTGACAAGAAATTAAAGATATACATAAAAGATGTTATAGAAAATTCAAAAGTAAACAAGGCATCAAGAATTTATGAGCATGGGGTTTCAATAGGACAGACAGCAGAGCTTCTTGGAATTGATGAATGGGAGCTTATGAATTATGTTGGAGAAACAGGAATATCAGATGTAAAATATGCAAAAACAATGAATGCAAAAGAAAGACTGATATATGCAAGGAGGATATTCAATGAATAAGTCAATAGTATTTGATTCAAGTTCTGTGATAAGCCTTGCAATGAATGATTTATTGTGGTTATTAAAGTCTTTAAAGGAAAAATTCAAAGGTGATTTTATAATACCAAAATCAGTAAAGGAAGAACTTGTTGACAAACCATTGAAATCAAAGAAATACAAATTTGAAGCATTAATGATAATGAATTTGATAAAAGAAGGGACAATAAATATATATAACAAAAGTAAAGAGCATGAATTAAGCAATTTATTGAACTTAACAAATTCTATATTTGAGGCAAAGAATGAGAAAATAAAAATACTTCACAAAGGAGAGGTTGATTCATTGATAACTGTTCTTGATACAGATGCAGAATCAATTGTAATAGATGAGAGAACAACAAGATTATTGATAGAAGACCCCAACAAGTTAAAAAAGATTCTTGAAAACAAATTGCATACAAAAATAAAAGTCAACAACAATAAATTAAAGGAGTTTAGAAAAAAGACAAGGAAAATAAGAGTTATAAGGTCAACAGAGCTTGCAATGATAGCTTATGAAATGAATTTGTTCAAGAATTATATTAACTTAAAAAATGTTAAAGACATAAGAAAAGAACTGATAGAAGGTTTATTATGGGGATTAAAATTAAGAGGATGCTCTATATCCAATGAGGAGATTAATCAATTAATAAAAATAGAAAGATAATTATCTTTTCTTTTTTCTTGATTTTCTTTTCATCTTAATTATGGGTTTTTTCTGGAAAAATAACAAGTATATTATTGGAAGTATTCCCATTGTATTTAATATTAGAATGAATATGAACCATATTAATTGGTTGCTTCTTCCGCATTTCCATAATGCTATCCCTTTCCATATTAATGACCAAATTGATATAATTAATAATAAAGGAATAAGATATACTATATTTGGAATTGTTTCAATTGCCATTTTCTATACATATGTTAAATTAAAAAATAAAAAAAGTAATTAAAGTTTTTTCTTAAGATTACTCAAAGCCTTATTTGCGTTTCCTTTAAGTCCTAACCCAAATGCAAGTCCAATTGCTATTGCCACTCCAAGTCCTAATGCACCAATTACAACAAGGAACGCGTTTTCCAATACTGAAACATTTATTCCTATTTGCTCAAGTGCAATTATAGCAACTAATACTAAGACTATGAACTTTGCTGCTTTTCCTGTCAATGATGTACCCTTCATCTTTGTATGCTCTTTAATCTTCATCTCAAGGTAATATGCTAATGCTATACCAACGAACAAGATTATTATTGCCGCAATAACATTTGGCAACCACATCACAAAGGAATTCAACAATCCGCTTAATGTTCCAAGCTTTAACAAGTCTACTGCAACCTGCAAGAATATTATAAAAACATACCATTTTAAAATCTCGCCCATAAAGGCAGAAACATTAGTATGCCCGATTGCTTTTGAGAATGTTGACTTGTATAACCATCTGTTAAGTCCTAGTTTTTCCAATAAGACTTTCAATGCGTGTCCAACCAAAAATGCTACAAAGTAACCAATAACTAATACTATTATTGCTGCTAAAATTCCTGGTAGAATGTTGACAAATGAATTCCATAATGTTACTAAAGGATCAAGAATTACTTCTGTTGCTAAAGTCAAATCTTCCATAGCCAAATCTTTCACCTCCTTTTATTATAAAGTAATAATATATATTGTTTAATAATTGTTCATTTATAAATGTTTCGATGTAATTTTTCCTTTCTTTATTTCCTTTTCTATCTTTTTGAGTTCATTAATTTTTGCTTCTCTTTCTTTTCCGTAAATACCACATTTTATTACAGGAAGATTGAATGCAACACTTAATTGTGATATTGTTGTGTCTTCTGTTTCACCTGATCTGTGAGAAATTACTGGATAAATTTTTTCTTTTTTAGCCAAGTCAATTGCTTCTTTCATTTTTATTAATGAACCTATCTGGTTTGGCTTTATTATTACTCCATTGATTGAATTTTTTGATATTGCTTTTTCTAAATTCTTGATATTGGTTGCAATCAAGTCATCACCACATATTATGCATCTATGTCCTACTTTCTTTTTCAGTTCTGCAAAACCTGAGAAATCATTTTCTTCAAGAGGATCTTCAACATAAACAAGATTGTATTTTTCTATTAACTCAACAACATATTTTATTTGCTCTTTTTTTGTTAATTTTCTGTCTTTGTAAACATAATGCTTTCCATCCCACAAAGAATCTGCTGCAATGTCCAATCCAATGTTTACCTTAAAGTTTATTTTTTTGTTATAATCATCAACAACTTTTGTTAAAATGTCGAGAATTTCTTCTGTGTTTAAATCAGGAGCCCATGCACCCTCGTCAGTCATTTTTTCCTTAAGTAAATGTTTTTTTAATGGTTTTTTTAAATTTTTGTGGATTTTTTTGTTTGCCAATGCTGCTGATGAAAAAGAATCTGCATTCAAGCTTAACAATAAAAATTCCTGTATGTCTGTTCCATTCTTTACATGCTTTCCCCCACCTACACAATTTCCAAGTGGTCTTGGCATTTTATCTGTCAAAGGATTAAAGAAACTCCATATTGAACCTTTGCTTAATGTCTGTAACAATGCAAATTCAAGAGCAACAACTGTATTTCCACCAATCTTTTCCCATCTTTCACTCATATCATGCTCCCTTAATATTTCTTCAACTCTTTTAATGTCATCCCATTCAGATATCTGAAAATTTTCAAGCTCCTTGTTTAGTTTTGAATTGACGAATTCTATTGATTTATCAATTCCTTGTTTAGGAAAATCTATGACTTCCTTTTTGCTTTTTGATGAACCAGAAGGAGCACTTCCAATACCCGTTCCTTGATCTGTTTTTATTAGAATTTGAATAGCATTCTGTTTTCTAGAATTTTTTATCTTTTTTGCCTTTATTTCCTTTATTATCATAAAATTATTAGAAGAATATAATATTTAAAGTTATTTCTCTTCAAGTTCATTAATTTCTTTTACCATTTCTTTAATATCTTCTTCATTTAATCCATGAGCTTTTGCACCTTCTTCAAGAGATTCATAAGAAGCAACAGCGCAACCTATGCAATGCAGTCCGTATTTGAACATTATTTCAACTGCATTTGGATTTTTCTCTATTATTTCATCTATTTTCATGTCTTTTGTTATTTTCATTTTTATTCTTCCAATGTGATTATATATAAAAATTGTGTAATCAATTCTTCAGCATTTTTATCAAATTACATCTGCTGCATATTTCCTTTGCACTTGGTTCATTGCACTCTTTGCAATAAATCATATTTAACTCATTAACATATTTTTTATTTAATGTTGGTATTACATCAAGAAAATAATCTACCATTTTTTCAACATCAAAATTGTATTTGTCAAGAGTATTTATCAAATTTCTCCTGAATACTGTAGAAGCGCAAGGACATATTTCATAATTTACTGGAAAATTATTTAGTTTAGAATATTTTTCAATATCTTTTTCCCTGTTAAAATACAATGGCTTTATTCTTGGAATAAATTTTCTGTCTCTTATCAATCCTGGTCTTGGACCAAGTTTTGCGCTTAATTTTATGTTACCTTTAAATTGATTCATAAGAAATGTCTGTGCTTCATCATCAAGATTATGGCCTGTAACTAATCTATCAAATCCCAATTCCCTTGCTTTTTTGTTTAATATGTATCTTTTTATTATTCCACATACTGCGCAAGATTTTAAATTAATTGATTTTGAATTCAACACAGACCTTACATAGCACATTGAAAAACCAATTTCCTTTCTTATGTCAAATATATGCAACTTTATCTTATTGTCTTTACAGAATTTCTTTATGTTTTCAAGATTTATTTCTGAAAATTTTCCTATTTTTAAATCAACTATCCCTGCTTCAACATTATACCCATATTTTTTCAGAATATGAAGTATTGTAGTGGAATCCTTCCCACCAGAACAGGCCACCATTATCTTGTTTTTCTTGCTAGCTAAATCATGATCCTTTATTGTTTTTAATACCTTATTTTCAAATTTTTCTGTGAAATTGCCCATAATTAGTTTTCAAGAAATAGATTTATAAAATTAACTGTAAAAATAAAAAAAGAAAAATAAGAGTTTATTTATTCTTCAGATTCATCGCCAGAGTCTTTATCGGAATCATCTGAACTGTCATCAGAATCTTCATCGGAATCATCTGAACTGTCATCAGAATCTTCATCGGAATCATCTGAACTGTCATCAGAATCTTCATCGGAATCATCTGAATTATCGTCTCCGCCCATATCTTCGTCGCCAGAGTCTTCATCATCAGATTCTTCTTCAGAATCTTCTTCTTCATTGTTTTCTTCGTCTTCTGTATTTTCTTCGTCTTGTAATCTGTATTTTAATATATCTTCCATTTTTTATTACCTCCTTTAAAAATAAATAAAAGGATAAAAAAGAAGGATTTTATTTAATATTTAAAGTTATCTATACTGGAAAATCACTCATCATCATAGTCATCGTCATAACTATTATCATCAGAATCATCAAAATCATCTTCATTATCATCTAATTTGTATAGAAAATCTTCTTTCATTTTGACATCCATTTTTAATCCAGTTTTAATAGAATAATAGTTTAAATATATCTATTCATATCTCAAAGCTTCTACGGGCTGTAATTTTGCTGCCCTCATAGCAGGAATTATTCCTGAAATAATACCAACAAAGAATGCAAATGCCAATGAAAACAATATAAAACTTATATTTATTCTTATTAATAATAAAGAAAATCCAAGATTAAAGGCTATAAATTCGATTAATTTTGCTATTAAATATCCAATGACAACACCAATAATACCACCAATCAAACCAATGAAACCAGATTCTATTAAGAAAATTAATAATATATCTTTTCTTGTCGCTCCTATTGACTTCATTATCCCTATTTCCCTGGTTCTTTCCAATACAGAAGTAAACATTGAATTCATTATACCT
>JAFCDX010000036.1 GCA_017609465.1 Candidatus Woesearchaeota archaeon
AAAAAAGGGTGAGAACATTAAATTTTTGAGTTTGTGAGGAATTTTGGATAAAATATCATAATATTTTCCCCCTTCGGGGTCTCCCTTCCATTGACGAGCAAATTTCATCTAATCGGTGTTATGTGGTGAGCCTGCAAGGCGAACGAGGGAGCGAAGCGACCGACAGTATGACGCAGGGCGGCGGCGTTATTTATTTTTAACAATCCCGCCATGATAAATTAGCTTGTAAATTTCTTGTCCTTTAAACAATATTTTTTCATTTCCAGAAAAGCCATTAACATCACCTGTTGATTTATCAATGTATTCAAAATCGCCACTCTTAAAATTGTTTGGTCCTCTAAATGGTCTATCTTCTTTGACTTGTTGCATAGCAATCTTAAGAAATTCGTAAATTTGTTTTGCAGAAACAATATTAGAAACTATTTTCCCATAATAATTCATAGACCAAACAATTTTTCCATTTTCAAAAACAACTTCCTCTCCAATGAAAGGATTAAAGCCATAATACCTATCACGATACTTCAAATTGCCATCTTCAAAAGTTAATTCTTTAGCACCATCTTCTAAAACTCTTTCATTGGTTTCCCCAACACTTGCGTAAGTGGCGATTTTTGCTTTGACAAGAAATTTACTTAGTTCCATAGATTAAAGAAAAAGATTGAATTATATAAACTTTATTAAGCCGCCGTCCGAGTAATATTGCACATAATCACTGTTATGTGGGGAGACTGCAAGTCGACCGAGCGAAGCGACAGTTTTTGAAAATGCCGTTCGGGTTCGAAGAACAATAAAATTAAAGAATTAAAGGGCAAAAACTAAAAGGGAATAGCATCAGCGTCTTTTGGATCTGGTTTATAAGGTTCAGGTTTTTTATAGATTTCACCAGTTCTTAATTCACCACAAACAACATCATCGAGATTGAACTCTTGATCTGTTAAAAGAAATCTATGTTCGCCAATCATAAAAGAAGAACGAACAGGAAGAATGCCATTTCCATGTTGTGTGTTGTGCATCCTAACTTCCTTAATTCCAGAGACATAAGGAGGATTAAGGCAAAAAACTAATCCGGCTTGTGGATGAGAAAGTCCATCAAAATCTGAATGGTGAAATCCGTAACCTAAAACTATTCCGCTATTTTCTGCTTCTCTTGGATCTGAATAGTCAGTTATAATTGGATAACAATTATTTTCCAATTGTAAAACTCCTTGTGGAATAGACTGAACCGCTTCTCTTAGTATTTTAAGATACAAATCTACTGCTGAATTACGGAGATACAAAAAAGTTAATGCTGAAAATAATCTTGCCATATAATATATAGATTTGTTGAAGTATATATAGTTTTTGCCCCATTTCTCTTTTTAGGCATTTTCAAAAATTTCATCTAACTGTTGTTGTGCGAGTTTTCTGAGCAGGGACATTAAAATGGTTAAGAGCGAAGAAAACCAAAAATCATTAAAATTCTGGGAAAAAATTAATAAAAAAATTAAGAATTATTAAGATTTTTGAGTTGGCAAGGAACTTGGAGAATAATAATATATAATTTATTTTCTCTCTCCCTCACTGATGACGCAGGCAATTTTTTAAATAAAGTTTAATGTTCTAATTAGTTATTATGAAAAAAGAGGAATTTTATAAAAAATTGGCGCTGTATTATGATTTAATTTTTTCTGCTAAAGATTATAAAAAAGATACAGAATTTGTTAAAAAAATTGTTAAAAGATATAAAAAATCAAAAGGTAATAAACTTCTTGATATTGGTTGTGGAACAGGAAATCATGATAAATACTTAAAGAGCAATTTTTCTATTATTGGGATAGATAAATATAAAGAAATGTTAAGTATTGCTAAAAGAAAAGTTAAAGGTGTGAAGTATTTGCAAAAAGAAATGCAGAACTTCAAGTTTAAAGAAAAATTTGATGTTGTAATTGCTTTGTTTGGTGTAATGCATTACAATAAAAATAAACAAGAACTAAAGAAAACATTGAAAAATATTTACAATCATCTTGAAAAAGGAGGTATTCTAATCTTTGATTTTGGTTTAATGAAAGAGAATTTTAAAAACCATGTAGGAGCGGAATGTATTGATGCAAAAGGCTACCATATTACATTTGTTAACAACCAATTTAGAATAGATAAAAATCATACAGAAACAACTTTAGTGTTTATTATTAGAAAAAATAAAAAAGAAACAATTGAAATCGATCATCATATTCAAACATTGTTTAGTTTAGAAGAAATAAAACAAATTTTAAAAGAGATTGGATTTAAATTTTACTTATATGACAGAGATTATTCTGGGAAGAAATTTACTAAAAAATCCAAAGCGCCAATTTTTGTAGCAGTAAAATCTTAAAGGGCAGGCGAGCGATTGAAACTAACTGTTGTTAGGTTCCCGCGAATACTTGGAGCGGTCGAATGAGCGTAAGCGAATGAAGAAGTAAGAAAAAATAATTTGAATGATAATGAGAATTATTTTTCCCAGAAGCCTGCGGAGGGGGTGAAACGAACGAAGTGAGTGGAATTCTTATTGAACCTAATCACTGTTAATTGCCCCGAGCCGATAGGAGAGAGCGCAGCGTGGTCGAGGAGCGTAGCGACGAAGAAGTTTGAGATTTGGGCGTATCAAGGACGAAGTCCCATTAGTTAAAAGAATCGTAGGGCTTTGGCGTTACACTGATAGTAACTTAATAGTAGTAAATAAACCGAAAGATTTATAAAGGAAAGCTTTATACTATATTCAAGGAGGAATCAAAAAATGCAAAAAACATACGTAGAAATTTTGTATCCTGGAGCATTTGTTTCAGAAACAGAAGTAAGACCTGTTGATAGCAGAGACCCTGCAAAATTTCAAGCACCTGAAGGGTGTTTTGGATATAGATTTTTTGATAGGGAAGAAGTAGTTTCTGGCGACGAAGTTCTTGCAGGAAAACCAAAAAACTATTCTGGAACTCATTATTTTGGAAAAGCTATGACTGTTGATGAAGTGAAAGCACAAGTTCCAAATTCAGATATTTTGGTTAGAAATATGCAAGGAAATGGATGGGACAGAGTTGTAAAAACAAGATGCGGAAATTTCCAGCCATTGACTAGTTTGGATACAATCGTCGCAGAAAAATAAAGCTTTCCCTTTTTTATTCTTATTTTATCTTTCGGTTTAGCCAAAGCCCTATTCTAATTTTAGCCCAAATCTCAAATTGCAATTAACTGTTGTTAGTTTCCTTTTCTGAAGGAAAAGTTCGAGCGAAGCGAGAAAGTTTGAGAGCCCGAGCTTATTATCAATTTTTGCGAAGCAGACAATAGTTTAGGGGTGCCCAC
>JAFCDX010000015.1 GCA_017609465.1 Candidatus Woesearchaeota archaeon
ACCTTCACTATCGTTCAGGGGACTTAACAGCGATTTAACGGCTCGCTCGGTTGCACCTCGCTCCACCCAAATCCAGCCTAACGGCTGGACTTCGTTAAATCGCATATGTTCAACGAAATTTTTTCTTCAGCTAAAATTTAAATCTCTTATTGATAAAGCCCACCCAGCGCGTGAAACTCAACTTTAATACAATAATCTTTATATATTCTTTAGTATTATCATATAACATTATGGCTCGAACAATACAGGTTCAGGGAACTGATGAAGTAATGGCAATGTTTGGAAAACCAGGAACTTATTACCGTGGAAAATGGGAAAATGTTAGGATTACTGGTGTGGGTAAAGATGAAGATGTCCACCTTGGAGTTCGAAGTGGATTGGTTGGTTTAATTGTTCCAACAATATTTACTAAAGAATCTATTGAAGAACAAACTGGTTTGACACTTCCTATTCCTAAAAATTCAAGATTGGCTTATTGTATTGATGTTGCTGAAGCTTTTGAATCTTATGGAAAACATAAAGAAGCTGAACAATTAAAAAGTTGTGCTAGCAATCCTCTTGATATGTACACATTGGAACCAGATATTTATGAGCTTTTGGATAATTTTTCAATGGATGATTTTAGGGGAGGAAGACATCCATGGAAGAAAGATGGGGGGTTTATACACCCTTATAGAAAAGACTAAACAATACGCGCACTTCCCCGCCCTCAAATTTGGAGATTTAAATTTCTTAACGCCTCAGAAAAAACTCGCTTCGTTTCACTTCGCGCCACATTGCATTTTCGGGCTACGCCCTCAGGTCGTTGAACAGCGATTAAGAGGTAAATTTTCTTGCAAAAAATTTCCCCAAATTTTGCCTTCAGCAAAACTTCTCTTAATCGCGATGTTCAACTCAATAAAAATTGCTTTTTACCCACCCAGGATAGGGCACACCTATCTTATAACCCCAACAATTTCTTCTGTTTCTGCAGAAATCTCTAATCCAAAAGACTCGCACCATCTTCTCATTTTTTCTTCAGCTTCTTTTTGTGTGGGTGCTCCTCTTTTCAAATCTTGATAAAATTGATCTTCTTGAACTCCGCCAATTTCACATTTCTCTGGATATCTTACTTCTCCATCAAACCAATTGGCTTCGTCTAAACCCTCTTCTCCTCTTGCATAGATTCTTCCTTCTAAACGTCTCTGTCCATTATCATATGAAATATCAAATCGTTTAACAATTGCAAGAGGGTTTAACATGTAATCAATTTTCATAATATAGATTAGATTTCTGCAAATATAAATATTTGTATGCTTTAGTTACGGTGTGCCTTATTCTTAATTCCCACCCTAAAGCAATTTTTACTCTTCGGAATTTTTTTGCTTCGCAAAAAACCACTTGCAGTTATTCCTCGTA
The DNA here is from genome assembly GCA_017609465.1 of Candidatus Woesearchaeota archaeon. Lineage (GTDB taxonomy): Archaea > Nanobdellota > Nanobdellia > SCGC-AAA011-G17 > JAFCDX01 > JAFCDX01. The sequence continues at coordinate 1,399 of JAFCDX010000015.1, forward strand.
GCTCCAAGTATTCGCGAGAGTTGAACAGCGATTTAAACTCCGCTCCATTGCATTCCGCTCCGCCTTCCGCTAACGCTTCAGGGAATTTTTTCTTTCAGAAAAAACTCACGAGTGCTTCGCCTCGTGCCTTCACATTCGTTCAGGTCTTTAAATCGCATATGTTAGGTTCAATTTTTGGATTACTTATTTTAGAAAGAGAGAGGGGCGTCGTCCTAACGGACATATTGCCTTTTACTTCGTAAAAGATATTTATTAGAAAGGGCGTCAGTGCTTCGCATAGATAGTTTCGGCTTCGCCTCAAATATTATTTTGTTGCTTCACACCAATAAGTTACGTCTGTCAACTGTTCAATTTGCGGATTTAATCCTGCACCTTCACATATTTGTTCTAATTTTTTTCTGCTAAATCTTTCTGAAACTAATCCTTCTCTTAGAAAAACATAATTCTCATCTTGCTGCGAAACTCTTAATCCATTAGAAGATAATAAATCTAAATAAGTAGGTAAAATATTTTCTGCAAAAACACTCACTATAATTCTTCCATCTGGTTTTAATACTCTGTTTGCTTCTTTCAAAACCTGATCTCTTAAAGAGTATAAATTTCCAAAAGTATTCCCAAACATGCTTACAATGTCAAAAGACGAATCTTCAAAATGCAATGATTTTGCATCTTCAAGATAGTATCTCCAATTTGCTCCTCCTATTTTATGATGATAAACTTTATTCCTTCGTTCATTAGCTTCTTCTAATAATCTTTCACTGAAATCAATACCGATAACATAATCTGCTAATCTTGCCAGTATCTCTGTACTCCTCCCATTTCCACAACCGATGTCCAAGACTTTTCCTCTTATTCCGCAGGATTTGATTTTTTGCTCCTCCTTCTCCAAATATTCCTTAAATGGTTGTGTTATGCGTAATCTTTCAAAAAAAGGATTTTCATAGAAAAGTTGAACAGGATTCATTTTTGTCCTCCTGAAGAACAAGATCGATAATTTTTACTGTTTGCTATCGTTTGAAATAAACAATCAGTCATTTTTCCAGATGATTCTCTTTTATGCATTGGTCCACCATGGCAATAATCCCATTCTCCACAATCTTTACAATCTCCTTGTTTTTTCCATTCAAAATTTCTGTATCTCTGGTACTGATTATCCCACACACCTTTGATTCTATCTTTTCTTAAATCTCCTTCAAATCCAAATCCTCTTGGAATATTAGAACAAGCTGCTAATTTCCCATCATACAAAATTCCTAAGTTATTTATTCCAGCAACACAATGAAATATAAATGGTCTTACTAAACCTTCTAAATCTTTTCCCAACCATCCGCCACAACCTAATTCCACCATTGTTGTTTGAGGATTATGATAATCTTGACAATTTGCAGTATATTCTTTAAGCAAGAATCCTATTACTTCTTGAGTTTGTTCTGGAGAAAGCATATATTTTTCATCAGACGCTCTTCCGATAGGATCTAAAGTCATAACCCTATATATTCTTGGTTTAATTTCTTTTTTCACTAATTCATATAATCTTGGAATCTCTTGAATGTTTGTTGTATTTGCAACAGTAGAAACCGTTACAGTTAATCCATTTTCAACTGCTGTTTTTGCAGTTTGATAAGCTAAACCATAACTTCCTTTTCTTCCTCTAAATCTATCGTGTGTTTCCTGAAGTCCATCAATACTTACCCCAATTCCTGTTACCCCATATTGTTTTAACTGGGGAAATAAATCTGGATTTCTAGCTAAAACTACTCCATTTGTTTGAATATCAATATTTCTATAAGACGGATTTTTGCTAATCTCTCTCAGAATTGTTAATAGGTCTTTTCTTACAAATGGTTCTCCACCAGTTATGTTTATATGCCTAAATTGAGACATATCAAAATCTTCTGCTATCTGATAAAAAGCTCCAATAACTTCATCAGTAGTCAGTTCTTCTTGAAGTTCAACTTCTTCAGATGGAGAACCGCAATGTAAACAATTTAGATTACATCTTCTCGTAGCTTCCCAACTAATAATTTGTAGAGGGTGCTTTTCAACTAAATCCTCAATATTTGTTCTCCATTTTTCAAGAAAGCTATCGCTAGGCATTTTACTCCGATCTCCAGTTATTTACTTGTAGATTGCCTGAAAGTAAGTTCCGCCTGTATCGTCTGGGTGACAACCATACATGTTGTTCACAAATTCAACAGGGTTTTGATATGCCAGCAATCTTTTCTTGAATACCTGAGCCTTCTCTAGATTTTCTCTAGGTACACTTTCCAACATTTTTTCAATTCCCATCTTATTTCTCCAATAGTCGTTTGACTATATGTAGGTATTAAACATCACACATATAGAAAACTTATTATCCAATTTTCTTACTTTTGCGTAAGATTTATATACTTTAGACACTATCTAAATAAAATGGCAGTAAAATTGGACTTGAAAGATAAGAAAATTCTGACTTTAATAGATGAAGATTCAAGACTCTCAAACAGCCAGATAGCAAAAAGAGTTGGATTAAGCAAACCAGCAGTAGAGTATAGAATTCAAAGATTCCACAAAAACAATATAATTCTTGCATATTACTCTGTAATCGATTTTACGAAACTTGGTTATTCTCAATATAAGATTTATTTCAAATTTCAAGATATTACATTAGAAGATGAGCAAAAAATTGTGGATTATTGGGATAAAGATAAGAATTCTATTTGGGTTGCCCAAATTCGTGGAAGATGGGATTTAGCAGTTTCAATTCTAGCAAGATCCAATTTTGAGTTTGGAAAGATTTTAAGCAAATTTATGAATCAATATTCTAAATTTATTTTTGCAAAAGATGTTCTTTTAACAGAATACTCTCCGATTTATGCAAGAGAATATTTGACAGAAACAAAGCCATCAGAATTTATTTATGGTATTCCCTCTAAAATTTATGAATTAGATGACACAGACAAAAAAATCTTAAAAGAACTCTCAAAAAATGCAAGAATAAACATAGTTGATTTAGCAGAAAAAACAAAACTATCAAGAGATATAATCAATTACAGATTAAAGAAGCTAACAAAAGAAAAAATAATTGTTCAATACAGATGTTACTTAAATCTTCAAAATTTAGGAATAAACCATTATAAGATAATATTCAGAACAAAGAATTTGGACGAACAATCTGAAAAAGAGATTAAAACCTATGTTACTCAACACAAGAAAGCAACTCAATTCTTAAAATTAATTGGCTCTTGGGATTTAGAGATTGAATTTGAAACAGAAAATGAAGACGAACTTTACAAGATTTTAACAGATATTAGAAAACGATTCTCAAATGTAATCCGAGACTTTGACATTCTAAGAATAACAGAAACATATAAATACAATTATTTTCCATTCTAAAATGTTCTTTTCGGAAAAGAACCAAAACAAGACGCCCCTTCTTTTCTTTTTTTATAAAAAGAAACAAAAAATCTGACGCCCCTCTCGTCCTACGGACAGTTACACTTGCTACGCTCGAATTTATCAGTAATCCAAAAACTCTAAAATTTTCCTTCGGAACGTTGCACTAAATTTTAGGTCTTCCCGTTGGTCAGACGAATATAACAGCGATTAAGAGATTACGAAGTCTTACAGACTTCTCCATCCAAATTGAATTTTTGGAGGTCGCTACGCTCCACTCTCAAAAATCCAACTTCTCTTAATCGCGATGTTAGTTGCAATTTTTGAGTCGGCCTCAACCGAAAGCTTTAAATACTACTTAATAGTTACAAATAATAAGATGTACGATTCACAACCAAATATTCCAAAACAACCTGAATATGAAAACCAGCCAGGAGTTTTTCAAGAAGAACCATCACATTTTAATAAGATGGAACCTAAACCTCTTGCTAGCTGGTCTTTTAAATTTGGTAGTGAAAGAAGAGGTTCATCTTCACTAGTTGAACAACATGATAATCTAACTGGTATAACAAAAAGATATTGGCGTGATAGTAAAACAGGCGATGTTGTAAATGGACCTGATTCTATAAATCCTTTTGTAAGTAAACTTGAAGTTGAAGTTCTTAAAGGTAATTAAAAATTATCTTGTAATTCTATATACGGCCGACTCAAAAACTCTTCGGGATTTTTTTGCTTCGCAAAAAACCACTTGCAGTTATCCCTCGGTCTTTGCTTCGCAAAGACGCAACTAACAGGAATTTAACGGTTCCGAAACCTTGCAGGTTTCTCCACCCAAATTTGATTTTCCAGCTCTGTTCACCTCGTTCACGAGGGAAAATCAAACTTCGTTAAATTCCGATGTTATACGACATTGGGCTACGGGGCACCTAAAAAGATAATTTTATTAAGTCCAGCTTTTTATTTAAGAACATGACCAACAAAAATCAAGTTGAAAAATATTATTTTGACAATCCTGAAATTTGGGAAGAACTTAATACAGGCAGATTTAATAGAGAACCAATTTTCTTAGAAAAAATATTCAAAAAATACGGAAAAGTTAAGAATGTTCTTGATGTTGGTTGTGGCACTGGTTCTCATTTGAATAAACTTTCCGAACTTGGTTTTACTGGTGTGGGCATTGATTTGAATAAGAATATGATTAAATTTGCTAAAGAGAAATATCCTCATCTTAAATTTGAAGTTAAAGATATGAGGAAGCTTAATTATTCAAATCAATTTGATGCTATACTATGTTTGTGCACAACTTTTTGTTATAATACCTCTAACGAAGATGTTGTTGCAGCTTTAAAATCATTTCATAAAGCTCTCAAAAAGGGTGGGCTTTTAATAATAGAAACTTTCAATCCAATTGCATTTTTAGAAAAGAAAAAATTTGTGAGAACTATCGAAGAAACAGATAATTATAAAAAATTTGGATTAAAATCTGTTAATGAACATTGGATTGATGAAACGCAGCAACAAATGATAGAAAGAAGAACTGTTTATAGACTAAAAGATAACAAAAAGTTGAAATCTGACCTTACTAAATTCAGATTGTTCTTCCCACAAGAAATGAAATATTTTCTTGAAACAAATGGATTCAAATTTCAAGATTTTTATGGAGATTATGATATAAAATATAAAAAGCTGGACAAATTCAGATTAATTACTATTTCTAAGAAATAGGCACGGTGCCCCCTCCGCCCAACGCTGCGGAAAACTTCGTTTTCCTTGGGGACGCTGCGCTTTCGTCGCTATCGCTCCTCACCCCCGTATAACAGGGCTTAAACGGAAAAACACTCGGCTCGTGTTTTTCCCAAATTGCTCCCTTTGGTCGCAACTTCGTTTAAGCCCGATGTTATGCTCAATTGCGAGTCCGCCTTTCAGGTACGCTCCTGTCGTCGCTTCCGAAAATTTTAATGTTGTTGCCTTCGTTAAAATTCATAAACGGAAAGAAATCACGAAATTGCTTCGCAAATCGTCTAACAAAATTTTAACGAAATTTTTTTAATTTTAAAAGGGGTTGCCGCCTATTTTTTAGGGATAACCCTTGCTATATTGTAAGCTAATGGCCACGGAACAGCATTGCCTATTTGCCTATATTGAGAACTAATTGAACCTTCAAAAACAAAATCATCAGGGAAAGACTGGAGTCTTGCCGTTTCTCTAACAGTCATTCTTCTATGCAAATTCGGATGAGGTATTATAACTGGACCTCCTGTGCCTCCCCCCCTTCCAACAATCGTGGGAGAGGGCTCATCCCATTTTGTTGCCCTATTCCCTATAAACCCGTTTACCTTAACTTTGTGTTTCGTTCCATGATGATTTGGAATATCTACGCCTTCTCCAGGATCCGGCAAATCAGAAATAGCATATCTTACTGTAAGCCATCTTTTTAATTTAGTTCCATCAACAGTTGTCTTGGGATTTTGCGAATGTGTGGGTTTTGGGTGATAAATTCTTGGCTCCACGTCTTCCCTAGTCCCCAAGATTATTACCCTCATTCTTTTTTGCGGAACTCCAAAATTGGCAGCATTAAGAACTTTGTATTGTGCTTTATAACCTGCTTCCTTAAAATCTCTCATTATCATCTTAATTACTTCGCCTTTTCCGATACTCAATATTCCAGGCACATTTTCAGCTACGAAATATTTGGGCTTTTTTTCCTTGATAACCCTTAGCAATTCCAAATATAATTTATTCCTTGAATCTTTTACATGGCGGTAGGGGTTAGCTACGGAAAATCCCTGGCATGGAAAACCACCAATGACAATATCTCCATCTGGAATTTCCTTAGTATCAACTTTTTCAATATCCTTTAGAACTACGTGATTATCTGGCAAGTTAAATTTTTTGCAAATGTTTTTCTTATATGTTTCAACGCTATCCTTATCGTTATCGTTTGCCCAGATTATCGTATGCCCTGCTTTCAAAAAGCCTAAATCCATTCCCCCTGCTCCACAAAACAATGATATGACTTTCATGTTACCACACAATTAACATATAGTTAACATAACTATATAAACTTTTCTATTTTTCAAACTCCTTTTTTAAGTATTCATATACTTCTTTTTTAGTTTTTTCGTCCAATTTCTTTACCCTGTCTAGCATTGTAATTTCTTTCACATCCGTGTTTTTAGCTCCTTCATTGCAAACATTGCATAAAACCATGTAATTATCCGGATCATTAGAAGCTCCCCAATCTCCACTCCTCCCTTTAAATGCTTTTTTATGACCAAGATGCAATGTTACTTTATGACCTGGCCTAAATGGGTCATCATCATCCTTTGTTCTACCACAAATTTGACATTGGTAATTGTCCCTTTTCATTACCTCCAGCCAAACTCTTTTATTAAATCTCCTGCTTCTAATCTTTTCAGGGTTTGGCTCAGGGCTTAACAATACCCACTCATCAACTTTTAAATTTAAGCCAGTTTTATCGTTATCCTTCCAGTTTACTATATCATATCCATCTTCATCTCTTAACTCAAAAATCCTTCTTATATTATGAGAAATTGGATTTCCATCTTTGCCGGGCACCCTTGCTAGTTCACTTGACTTGACTATTTTTCCTATTCTTGACTTAAACAAAGCAATAGCGTTTTGTTTATAGGATTTTCCTTTAGCCATCATTCAATATCCTCCGCTATTTTTTCTCCTTTTTTTGTCAAGAAGTAGGTTGTTGTCTTAGCATTCTTTGTAGTTTTTGAGACTAAAGATTCTGCAACTAAATCGTTTAAGATTCTTGCAATAGATGAACGATGAATTTGTAATTCCTTGGCTAATTCACTTGGCAAACTGGGTTTTCTTTTTAATGCCTTTAAGATACCTTTTCTATATTTTCCGCTATAAAGCCAATTTTTTAATTCAATGTCCATGATTAACCATAAATTAACATTGTTTATATAGTTGATTAACATATAATTAACATTAGTTAAAACGGGTTCAATAACAAAAAAACTTATTAATAGTATATTAATTATTCTTAAAATATGCCAGATGTATTCACGAAAAAGAAAAGAAGCGAAGTTATGTCAAAAATCCGCTATAAAGATACTAAAATAGAAATTAAACTTAGAAAAGTTGTCTATGATGCAGGTCTAAGAGGGTATAGATTAAATTATAAATCACTAGGCAAACCAGATATAGTTTTCACAAAATACAAAGTGGCTATTTTCTGCGATGGGGAATTTTGGCATGGAAAATATTATCACGAAAAAAAGCATAAATACAAAAAATATTGGAAAAATAAAATACAATACAATATAGACAGGGATAGGAAAAACAACGCAAGATTGAGAAGAATGGGGTGGTCTGTCATCAGGCTTTGGGAAAAAGATATTGAAAAAAAGCAGGATAAATGCTTGAGAAAGATTAAAATCGCACTAAAGAAAAGAGGTTATCCCTATTTACGAATTTCTTAATAATTAACGGCGGCAACCCCTAAAGAAAAAACTACGGCAACAACAAATTTTCGGCGGACTCGCAACTCGGAATTTTTCTCTTCGGGAACGTTGCACTAAAATTCCGTCTTCCCTTCGGTCAGAGAGCATAACAAGGATTAACCGACTACGAAACCTTGCAGGTTTCTCCGTCCAAATTCGCCTACGGCGAACTTCGGTTAATCCTGATGTTATCTGTAATTGAGAAAAAAGCCCCTCTCTCTAGCTCCGCAAATAACTCCTTCAGAAAAAAATCCTCCAATTCTTGCTCCAACAATATCTCTATATTTTTTTATTACAGAATCAGCAATTCCTTCTAATTCACTTGGGAGTGGATTTGGTGCCGATTCAAAAGGTACAGAAAATCCATTTATAGAATATCCTTTTCCTTCTAAAAATAATTTGCGAATTGCTTCAGCTTGTTCTGATGATTCCGCATGATATAACAACATTCTTTCTCCTTCTTCTTCAAAACCCACTAATCTTGCTACTTTTGGTTTTGGTTGTAATGAATTATTATGTAAGAATGTTGGATCTTCTGGTGTGTTGTATCTATGTGCAATTCGCATATGTGCAATTACAAAAGGTTCTTTTTCATCTTCATAGATAAATACTCTTGCTTGTTCAATGTATGGATTTTCCATATTAATAATTGTAAAAATATAGATATATATAAATTTTGTGGGGCTTTTTTCTCAACTTCTTCGGATTTGCTACGCAAATCCTCGACCCCGCTGCGCTCTCATTCCGCTTCGCTCCATTCGGGACAGATAACAGCACTTTAACGAGAAATGCCTCAGCTCGGCATTTCTCCAAATTTTTTGCTTCGCAAAAAACTCTCGAGTGTTCCGTAATTTTTCCAGCTCTGACTTCGTCGAGGGAAAAATCACTCCACCTCGAGCCCTACGGGTCGTTAAAGTGCGATGTTAAATCCAATAATTTTTTGAGCTCGCTAAGAAACCCTGTTAAAATTCATCTAAAATATTTTCTAATATCATACCATCTAGAAGGTCTAATTGGAAGATGGTAATTAGCA
>JAFCDX010000009.1 GCA_017609465.1 Candidatus Woesearchaeota archaeon
ATCAATAAAGTTTATATATTTAGAATCTTTAGTCATATTTAATCACCTCTTGGTATTTTCGTAATAACTTGAGGTGATTATATTTTATATAAAATATGGGGTTTCAGCACAGCCGGTTTTTAAATAAATTCTGAAGAATTAGATTAAAACTCCGTTAAGGGTCCCTTCTTGTCCTGGCCTATTAGTTATCTTTGCTTTTCCAATTTCAGTATCAACTATAGTTCCTTTTGTTATTATATTTCTTCTAACAAAATGTCTATTTGAAGGAGTTTCTATAATTGTTTTTATTTTTACTTTTTTGTATTTTTTTGATTTTGGATCATAAAGATTTATGATGTTGTTTGATAATGATATTAATTTCTTATTGCTACCTTTCCCTCTTAATATTTTTCTTTTTAATTCTCCTAATTTAGTTAAAGTAGGTTCTCTTGCTATTTCATGCAATTTTTTCTTTCTATAAGGAATATATCTCCCTCCTGTTGCTTTTCTTTTTGGTCTTGATGATGTTTTTGACATATTAATTTTGAATGATATTATTTTAAAAAACTTTCTTTTTTCTAATAACCGAATAATTTAAATACTTAATAAAAGATAGGATTTTAAGAGGTTTTTATAATGACTGTAGAAAGACCATTGGATATATTAAACAATGCTAGAAACAAGAAAGTAATAGTGGAGCTTAAGAATGGAAAACAGCTAGTTGGAATCTTAAAGGCTTTTGACATACATATAAATACTGTATTGGAGAACACAGAAGAAAAGGAAAACGGAAACACAACAAGAAAGTTGGGCAACACATTCCTAAGAGGGGATACAATAATCATGATTTCTCCGGAAAGTTAAAATGACAAAAGGAACACCTTCTATGGGTAAAAAGTCTGGTAAAAGAAATAATATAAAATGTAGAAGGTGTGGAAATACTTCTTATCACAAAAAAAAGAAAGTATGCAGTTCTTGTGGTTTTGGAAAGAGTTCTAAATTAAGAAGATATAACTGGCAGAAAAAATAATCATTAGTAATCTTTTTAAATGTAAAATTAAAGAGTATTCTATGCGGGGGTGCCGGAGTGGACAAACGGGCTGGGTTTAGGCCCCAGTGGCTTAGTGCCTACGCAGGTTCGAATCCTGTCTCCCGCATTTTTAAAATTATCTTCCTTCAGATTGTGCAACAGTGGTTTTTTCATCTTCATCTATAAATAAAATTCTTTTATTATTGGGATTTGAATTAAGTTCTTCGTCTGTTAAAGGAATTGTTATTCTTTTTCCAGTTATAAATCTTCCAGAATCATCAAAAGAATCTTTGTTGTCCTTATATAATAAAAATCTCCTTATAAAATCATCATTATTTGACTCTTTATTACTATAAAAATTCCTTATAATTCTTTTAACATCCCAATTAGAATCAATTTCCTTTCCAAAATAATAATCTTTTTCTAAATCATTTTTATTAGAACAACTTTCTCTAAACTCAGACCAACCGCATTTATTACAATTAGAACATTCTTTCTCTAAATTTAATTCTCTACAATTTTCTGGACATATCTCACAAGTTGTTTTTTTAGAGATCCATAAAATAGTTTCGTAATTCAAATAACAATCTGCCTTTTCTGTATCATATGAATTACATCTTTTATCTGTTTTACAACCTCCATATATCTCATTACAATCATTACAAGAAATTTCTTTAGTTTCTATTTCTCTTTTACTTATTTCTATGTTTAAATCAACTTCATTAGTAGCAAAATCAATATTATTTAGATTATATTTTATGTTATAATTATTGTAAGGAATTGATTTAGATTCTCCCTTTTTTAATTCAATGCTTTCTCTTAGACCTGGTACCCCAATAGAAGCACTTCCATCATTTATATTTATTTTATTAATAGAAACTATTACTCTAATACCCTCTAATTTCATTGGTAAATCTAATGATTCTCCTAATTTCAATTTATATTCTTTTGATATTGGAAAAGTTATTATGTCTTCTTCTTTATCTTCCTTCTCTTTAGTTGTAATATCTCCTTTGCTTCCTTTTTCAATTTCCTCAGCAACTAAAGTATTTCCAGTATTTAATAGATTACCCAAATCATAATATATTTGTCCAACCATGTATTGTGCTTTTAATTTTGTTTCTGCATCTTGTGAATAAATTGATAATTCCCTGAAATTTACTACAATGTTTTCTCCTGTTGACGTTTGCCCTACAAGGCCTTGAACTGAACCAGAAAGTAAATTAAGCAATTCATTCTTTTTCTTAATTTTATCTATATCCTGTTTTGATAAATCTTCGTATCTTGTCTTTAATGCATCATAATATGTTTTGCTATTTGCTTCATCAAAGAATTTTATTTTAATTTCATCAACAGCATTTCTGCTTGCCTTTATCTTACTTTCATCTATGCTTAATTGTTCAAGAACGTCTTCTCTTTTGTAAACATTATCTATACTTACACTTTCTTTGTCCAACCAACAATACCCTAAATTATGTCCCTGTTCATCTTTGCCACAATTTCCAACAACTTTCCATTTTCCAGGATCTGTTGCTTCATTAGGATCACGTACAGAACATATTCTTATTAAACCCGTACTTGTTGCACCATATTTTCTTGGTAATGCTATGCTTCCCAAAGAAGGACTTGTTCTTGAATATTCTGGAACACAATCTTCCATTGAATTTATATCTTGTCTTAATGCTTCATCTTCAACAAACAAGTCCTGTGCTGCATTTACTGCAAAAGATGTACTTGCTTTTCCAATTCCACAAAACTCTCTTCCATTCAGCCATATGCACATCCTATCTAATCCTGAAGGACCGTAAGTTACTATTGTCTGGTCTGCTGATTGTTCATAAGGCAAAATACCATAATACTTGTTTGGATCATTTGAAATTACAGGAAGTGTTTGTGATCTGTCTGCATTTGTCAAGTAAACAGAATATCTTATACCCTGACGTGTATATCCTGTTTTAGCAAATTCAGGAACATTACCTGCGTAAATATGATAATAAACGCTGTATTCTGATTGCTGCTGGTATCTTGGTCTTCCTTGCTGATCTAGAGTTTGTCCTCCCTGCAATGACCAAGGTGATTCGCTAAACCATCCTGTTGCTTGTGGTGGTCTTTCAGGCTCGGATAACTGGTCTACAAAGTCTCCAACATCTGAAAACTTGCCATAAACTGCTGCTTTACAAACTTCCCCTCCTATTTCTTCTGTAGATTTTCCTCTAAAAGATTCAAAAGAAGATGTTGCATATTGTTTTGTGAAATAATCTATATTTTCTGAAACAGCGTCCAGTTTTTGATTTAAATTACCTAAGTATTCCCCTCCACTTCTAGCTTCTTCGCCATATAATTTTTCATTAATTACTCCAATCAAGCTCCCTCTTAACTTGAATACTGTTATTGCTTCTCTCCATAATATTTCACAAATACCAACTGATCTTATTGTATCACATATACCTGTATTTTCTCCGCTTGCAACTTGTGTACGCAAGCATTCATTTAAATCAACAAAAACAGATTTTATATTTTCCAATCCTGCCAATACTCCTGGAAGGCAAATAGGCTTGTTGAAATTTCTTTGTCCCAATATTAATGAACCTATTATTCCTTTTTGAACTATACTTTCGTCATTTCCAAAATTATAAGCTCCACCAAAATCAAATCTTGATGCCGGACATACAACAGGATCGCAAACCGTGAATAAGGTTCTGCAATCACTAGGATCCATTACATCTTGGCAATGTGTTTCCAAACCTTTTGTGTCTTCTCTGTGAGCTCTATCTTCACATTTCCAGCTTCTTCCTGCAATTGGTATTCCCAAATCTTCTCCAGGATCACATTTTAAACCTCTGGTTAATGATTTTAATTTTCCAAATTCATTTGTATCTCTTGCTAACTCTTCAGGATCTTCTATAAGAACATCATCTTCTGTACATAACTCTCCATCTGGACCAACATTCATCTTATATACAAATCCTTTTATGGGTTCTCCAAGTGTATTCCATGCATCATCACCTCCTTTTATCCAATAATAATCTCCATCTCTTGCAGGAATACAATAAGGCCTTCCTTTGCTATCAATCTGCAATTTTGCATTTTGTGCATAATTTCCTCTTTCACCTGTTTCAGAATAAACAAACTCTTCTAATGAAAGATAATAATCATTGCTATCTGATTTGTATATATTAATATCTTCCTTGAAAGAAACTTTTAATTTATCCAAATATCCATTGCTCTTAATTTTTTCTATACAATTTGTATCATCTCTTCCAACACATTCCAATTCTGCTTTTTCATTATAGGCTTTGCTTCCTCTTATACCTTTATCCCCATATTTGGGTATTGATAATTTTATTGTATTGAATTGCTTTCCTGATTTTATATAACCAACATATTGTCCATTTCCTTGATCTGAAACAGTAGTAAGCACATCTTTAATCTCAACACCATATTCTTCTTTTGCTTCTTCTTTTAAATCATCTTCATCATAACTTTCTTTTAGCTCAGAATTTAAACTCAAGGTTCTTAAATGATTATATTGACTCAAAACTTTTACTTGTTGTTCATAAGTAAGGGTATTGAATTGATTTTCATTGGTTAAGTAAGTTGAATATGATTTCCCATTTAATTGAACCCCCTCCAATGTGTTTAATGCAATTGTTGTTGCTTCTGTTTCTTCATTAATTATTGCTGTTGCTTCTTCGCACTTAACATCAAATTCACTTAAATATCTTTCACCAATGTTAATATTTAGATTTTCTTCCTGATAAGCAACACAATATTTGTAATAGTCTGAGAAAACATTATCTGGAATCTCGTATTCTATTCCTGCTCCTTGTTTTAATTTATCAAATTTATCAACATTTTCTATATTTAAATTACATTTATCTTGTTTCTCTGCAATTGTTTTTGCTTTTTCACATTCCTCTGCAGTCTCTATAAAATTTTCTGCAATATCCAGATTAGATTCTATTTCACTTGATAAATCATTCATACAATCATCATAAGTAGGATATTGCCCTTCTTCCCTTCCTATTTTATCTTTACAATATTCAGAATAAACAGGCATTATATCCTTTCTTGCCTTGTTTCTCTCAACCACATTTCCAAGGAAAGAATTCTTTACAATCAAATAACTCCAAGTAACAAGACATACATTTTTCCAATTCTTAATCAAATCTGTCAAAGTATCTATGTTACTGTTAAGATTTTCTATTATATCTTCATTTTTTTCTATTTGGTCCTCAACTTCATCAGGATTGAATTGGATTGCTCTTTTGTCTATTGGAAGATGAACAAGGAAACTTGATTCAGAATACGCATTTCCTGTTCCGGGGTAAACAGTAACATAAGCTCTTTTGTTTGATATTATATCTGTTAATTTTACATTTTTTCCATCTATATTTCTTTCTTCTCCTTTTCTTATTTCAATTTTTTCATTTGTGGGTCTTCCATCAATATATTGCCTTAATACAACATAATTATTTCCTGTGTCCTGTATTTTCCATTCAGAAAGAGTTCCTGAAGACCTTACAACAAAAAGGGTCTCTGGAAGATTATTTGTATATCTTGTCTCTGATTTTCCATCAACAACAAATTTAACATTGCTTTTTTCTGACTCTGTATTCTCTACAAGATTTATACTCTTTAAACTTAATTTAACGCCTTCATCCCTTAACCAAACTATATTTGTCTTAACATTTTTTATTGCCTTTTCTTTAATTTCTTCTGCATCATCATTTTTCCCTGCTTTCTTATAATAATAATACGAGAGTCCCAATATATTCTCCCTTACTTCTTTTGATTCTTCATCCAGTCTTACATCTTCAAATTCATAATGTTCTGATAATTTATCAAATGCTTTTGCAATTTGTGAATATATTTCATTATCTTTTTCTTCTTCCCCTGTGAGTGCTTTTTGATATTCTTTGACAGATGTGCAATAAAGCCTTCTTGCATCTCGTGTGATTAATTCTATTTGGGAAGGCATTGTCTTTCCTGAAACAGAAGCCAATTCTATTTTTTCTTTAACTAACATCTCATTAAGGATAGCATTTTCACTATAGAAATCGTCTATTATATATTCATCAGAACATACTTCTCTTTCTGTTTCCCTTACATTTTCTTCTCCAATGGTTTTTATCCCAATATTTTCAGATGTTTTCTTGTATTCTCTTGTCAATGTCTGGGTTTGTCCAAAGATATTTTCAATAACAACTCTTTCAACAAATTTTCCATTTTGAGTTATTCTTTCAATGCTTCCCTCTTGTATCTTCCAATTAGAACCCGGGAAAATTCTTTCTTCTTCTGTTAACTTTCTTCCTATTTCACTATCACCAAAATCAACCTCTATTGATGCTGTGTCTTTTGGATCTGTTACTTTGTTTAATTTAATTCTTATTCTATCATTAAAAAAGGATGAGCTTCCTGGCAATGTTAATATCCTTGATTCCCCTTCGCTTAATGTTATTATTCCCCTGCTTTCAAATTCATCATCCTGATAAGGTATTGCCGGAATAAGCCCTGAACCATATAATTGCACTTTAGCTCTTCCGCTTTCTGCATCTATTAATCTTAAATATCCTTTTCTGTTCCAGAAAGAAGATTCAGGGGCATTCTCTTCCCAATCTTCTTCATCAGTAGATTCCTTTAAAACTAAATCAACAGCTGATTTATCTCCAAAACCAGATGTTGTATCAAAGAATACTTTCATGCTCATGTTAAGAACTATTTCATCAGGAACCTCATTTTCATTTGGAATCTTTTTTAATAAAACCACCAAATACCCCATATTCTGCAAGTCCATATCCAATCTATTTGGTCTTATATAATAAGGACTTCCTACAACATACTCCCTTGATCTTGGATCAAGAGTTACATAAGCTCTTTTTATTCTTGGAGTTGACAAGAAAGGAGATGCTTCTGTACCTCCTTCCCCAAATAATAATGAGCCAGCAGTATGTCCACTCAAATAAACATAAACAGGAGTATTTGAATTTTCTATGAATTTGCTTTTTAGAGGAGCTTTTGGTTCTATGTCTGCAACATTAATCACTATTGCTTCACCCAGGTTTATTGTTCCTCCTGCAAAATCCCCTGCATACAAGTCACTGCTTCCAAATCTAGAATCTGTATATGCCCTATCTATACTTGGGAATCTCTGAGATTCAAAATAATCTATTGAAAATGATATTGGTGTAACTAGTATAAACAATATCAATGATATTGCTATTAATTTCTTATTCAGGATATCTGAAGTTTGGGTTGTTTTCATTGTCTTCTATTGAAAAATATAAACTGCTTAATTCTTGCTGAGTTCCTGGAATATTATCAACCATTGTATAAAATGTTATTTGATTTTTATTAATTGTTTCGTAATCAAGATTCCATTCAAATTCAGCCCCTCCTTTAATAACTTCATCAACAATAATGTCATCTATATCAACATTAAAACATTCCTCATCTTTTTTATACAATCCTAATATAGTTGGTATTTTTGTTTCAATGCATTTTTCATAACTTTGCCCTCTCAATGTAATTGGCCATGTGCTATCTCCAATTACATAAGATTTTATATTATATTCACCTGGAATTAAATTTATTTTTTCAATATCGGGATAAACAAAGGTCGCTGAAAAATCATTATTTTTATTTTCAAGCTCAAAAATTACTCTTTCGGATTCATAAGGGTCTCTTACATCCCCTGTATTTTTTTCAATCAATCTAACATCTATGTTTTTTTCTCTTAAAGGTTCTAAAATTAAAATAATTTGTTTTTCTTCGTTTGTTGTCAAAAATTTTTCTGCCTTATAGTATCCTTCTTTTTCTCCTATTAATAAGCCGTTCATG
This sequence comes from Candidatus Woesearchaeota archaeon, assembly GCA_017609465.1. GTDB lineage: Archaea > Nanobdellota > Nanobdellia > SCGC-AAA011-G17 > JAFCDX01 > JAFCDX01. The sequence goes on from JAFCDX010000009.1 coordinate 7,850, forward strand.
CAGAAAGGAAATTCTTCAGTAAGCACTGCTTCATTAAATTCATCCTTTCTTGATATTCCCATTTTGCATTTTGTTGTAAAGCATTTGAAATTTATATTAACATTTTCCAATGGCTGTATATTTCCATATTGATCTGTTCCGAATGTAAATACTGTTATTTCATTAGAAGGGTTTTCACAAATAGGAAAATCAAGCTCAGGCAATTCCAAATTACCAAGCTTATTTTCCTTTGGCTGGTTGTTTTTAATTATAACTTGAGTAGCATACTGAAAAACAAAATTCTCGTTTGTTGAATCCACTAATGTAATTAATAAAGGATACTGAATGTCATAAACAAAATGATAATTATCTATACATAAGAAAGAACCTAAGGCCCCTAATGAATCTGAAAATTCCCTGGTTATTTGATCTGATTTTAATATTCCATTTTCAGAAGGATAAATATCAACTTTAGTTGGCCATGTAGGAGAATACAAGAAAAAAGAATCTGAAGTTACATCATTCAACCCCATACTAAAATAACCTCCTATAGCATTTTCTTGTGAAGGTTTCAATGCACCTAGATTTAATGAAATCAAGTCTTTTAATTCCTGAATAATCTCATATTTACTCCAAACTTTCTCTGTACAAGTTAATTCAGTTCCAGATAATGGGATTTCGTCATAAGAAGCTATAACATCAAAAGTTTTTTCTTCAAATATATTTGTTGTTTGCTCAATTTCCTGAATTTTTCTTGCTTCATCATACAATTTTCCAAAAGGAACTTCTATTATAGCAAAATGCTTGTCTAAATTAAAATTAAAATCCTTTAATGATACTTCTACAGGTAAATCAACACTTACTATTGTTCTTTCATCTTCAATCAATATATTTGTTTCAGGTTCATAATCAATGGAAAAATCATAACCATCTTCCGAAAAACCATTTAGACTTGCAACACAAACACCTATATTTTCTATTATAAATCTTGAAATTTGTTCCTTGACTTCATCTTCATCAGGAATTTGAGACCTTTGTATCCCATTTGATGTTTCATAAAACCAATAAGGAACTTCTTGACCAGAACTTAAAGACAATGCATTAGAAAAAGGAGTTATGGGATTTACAGGAAGATTATCTTCTGGAACATATACATATCCTCCCTGTGAACCTGCTCTTTTTAATGCTTCACTCGTAATTCCATATAGGCACCCATCCATAAATTCCTTTACAGGACGCACCTGCTCAGGCACATTGGCATATTTTTCAATATCTCTTTCTAAAGAAGATTTTAATATGCCCCCTCTTATTAAAAATATGGTAACAACCGCTACTAAAATAACAAATCCAATAATTAGATATACAGTAATTTGACCTCTTTTTTGCATAATATGTTTTAAGAAAATTGATTTATAAGTTTTGTGATGGGCTTGGAGGGAATCGAACCCTCGACCTCTGCCACGTCAAGGCAACGTCATAACCATTAGACCACAAGCCCGTAAAATTAAAAGCCTCAGGAGGGATTTGAACCCCCGACCTGCTGCTTACAAGGCAGCTGCTCTTCCACTGAGCTACTGAGGCTTATTAGAAAAAGTAAAAATTTATTTTAAATATCTTTCTATTTTAATTTATTAAACTTCTTTATGATAAAATTAGAAATAGGTACTATTTTCTTAAGCTCTTTGTTAAATCTCTTCTGTAATTTGAAGAACATTATTTCATCTGCCAACTGATCATAAGTTTTTTCCGATGCTTCTTTTTTTATCAAATCCTCTATCTTTTTCCTTAATGATGTAAGAACTTTGTTAGTACTTTTATTTTTTACAAATACCGCGGGCTTTATGATAATTCCAACATTGTCTTTTGTCTTTAACTTAAATGATTGCTCTGCTTTTCCTTTTGATATTTTGCTCAATCTTTTTAAATAAGCTGGGATTATTTCATAACCTATAATTTCTGTATTTGCCCTATTTTCTTTTATTTCTTTTATGCCTAATAATATATTGATATTTTGCCTTTTAACATCATTTACCAAAGAAGAAAGATTACAAGAAATTCTTTTTCCAATTGCACTTTCAGGAGTATATATATATGTTTCTCCAATTTCCTTATTATTAAACTCCTTAGGAGATAATATTGTCAGCCATACTTTCTTTCTTTTCTTTGTCGATTGTTTTGGTTTTGCCATATCTTGAGCTCAAAATGAAAATTAATAAACCTTTCTATTTGTTATTAAAAACTTTTTCTATGGATTTTATAAATTCCTTTTCTTTTTCCATAGGAATTAAACATCCTGCAGCTGCTTTATGTCCCCCGAATTGTATATCTAAGTTTTTGTTTATGTTTTCAAGAAGATGCTTTAAATTAGTCTCTTTATTTATAGATCTTATAGATGCCTTTACTTCATTATCAGGTGTATATACCATTCCAACAATGATAGTTCCATCATCATAAATATTTGATTTAGATATCAATGAGGTTAATGTTCCTAGAAGAGTATCTCTGATATTATTTTCTGCATTGAATATCACAAGATTATTGTTTTCCTTTATAGAATCTGTCTCTCGGCTTGAATGGAACCAATTCAAAGAGTTTATTATTTCTTTTTTATACATAAGCAATAATTCTTCAGCCATATTTTTTGAATTTTGGTCATTTAAACATATGCCTATTCCAACTGCAGATTTGTTTAATTTTCCACATGCATTTAATAAAGTGGAGAATTCATTTGCGTTCCTTAAAACAGACTTTTCATTTTCATCCTCCAAAACATAAATGTCCCCTAAAACTTTTTCTGGTTCTTCTTCACTTCCCATCCTCTTTAATATTATTCCTGTAACAAGATTCTTTACCTCTTCCTCAGACAGATCATATAATTTTCTCCATTCCCCTTTTTCATTTTTAATAGGGATCCTCAATTCATTGAGGAAATGTATTGCTCCTTCAGGATTACCTGTAATCCCAGGTATAAATGGGTCTGTACTATATTCCAATAACTTGTTTATTGAACGAGTCTGCAATCCAAATAATTTCAGTCCTTTTTCTTTTTTTAATTTCTTAGAATATAATGCATCCTTCAATATTTCTTTGTTAAGACCTTCAAAACCTTCTTTCTTATTGTTGTATTGAACATCACCAAAAGCACCTATAACAGCCAAATATGCAAGATCTGTATTTTTCTCATTTAAGAACTTAGAAAAAAGGTAAGATACTCCTGCACCAGAAATTTCATGAGTCCCATCTATATCATAAGCATGAGGATTGACAAAATTCAACCTAGTTTCTTTTTTTTCAGGAATATGGTGGTCGAGTATGAAAATTTTTTTATTCTTGAATATGGATTCTATCTCTGTAATATTGTTAGAACCTAAATCAATGAAAAAATAAATCTTGTAATCCTCCCTTGAGAATTCCTTTAACCTCAGTGATGTTATTTGTTTTATTATGCTCAAAGAAAATTTTCTGTTTTCTCTCCTAAGTGCCTTTATCAATATAGATGCTGCTGATATTCCATCTGCATCAAGATGAGATATAATTCTTATAGGTATATTTGGGTCTAGTTCCTTAAATCTTGAAACTGCTTCTTTGATGGAATCATAAAAATCTTTATACATCATAATTAGCCAATAAGAAGTTTCGCTGTTTCCCTGTCAAATTTCCAATCTTCAGGAAGCTTTCCTTTTCTTTTATAATATTTTGAAATTCTCAATATTTTTGATTCTGTTAATTGCAAACCTCTGGTTGAAGGCTTGTCTTTCTTGTTTTTTTCAAGATGATTTAATATTGTTATATGTTTTTTAATCAACGCGTTAAGATCTTCAGGTATTTTTATTTCAACTTTGTTTTGCTTTAAAACATCTGTTATTTTTTTATCGAGAACTTTTCTCACATCAGGAATTCCATATGTATCTCTTAAAATTATCCCAATTTGTGAAGGTGTTTTTTCTTCCTTGTATAATTTTAATATAATCTTTTCTATTTCCTTTGCATTATAACTTGACCATGTAGGTTTTGAAGATTCTACTGGTTTTTTGGAGCCAGATTTTCCTTTCTTTCTCGAATGCATTCTTGCCATTTTAATATATTAAAGAATAAACTCAGATAGAGTATAAACAAGCCTCAACTGATTTATCCCTTTTGATTGTGATTCACTCTTCTACTTTATAAACTTTATCATTGGGTCTTACTTTATCTTTTACTTTTATACCAACAGAATCTCCTTTATTTGCCTTCTCTACAGAATTGTTTTCTATCTGCATGGAGTCAATTTTCTGGGTAAAATCTGTGGTAGCTCCTTTTATGTGTATAGTATCCCCAACTTTTAGAGTATCTTTTAGATCTATTGCTGCTACGTTTATCTTGCTATAAAAGCTGAAAATCTTTCCTATTTCTTTTTCTTTTGCCATAAAAAGTATAAGAAGTCAAAATTTATAAAATTATTGGATAGCCCCACCAGGATTCGAACCTGGGTCTCCAGCTCCAAAGGCTGACATGCTTGGCCGCTACACTATGGGGCTATAAAAAATAAGTTGGTTTAATCATTTTAAAAGATTTTCTATTATTAAAATAAGATATATCCTAAATACAACAAATCAATTCCCAACAATATTAAAAATAAAATTAATTCAACAAAGCTTCCTGTTAATATAAAACCAGATATTCTTAATTTTGAGACGGGATAGAGAAAATTTATTCCTGCCTTTGTAAATCCATCTATAAACAAATGAGAACCATATCCAGTTATTATTGCAATAGCAATTATATTAAAATTCAAATACCAGGCAATCATTACAAGAACCAATATTGGAAAAACAGTATGCAATATACCTCTGTGCCTAAAAATTCTTGAAATTATTTTGTGTCTTCTTCCAATTTTTGAATCATTATTATCTATGTCGGGAAAGATTGAAAAAAATAATGCAACAAAAAGAAACAATAATATTTCATTAATATTCAATAATCTCATAACAATCAAAGAAACTAAAAATCCAAAAGCCAAGTGAGTTTTAAACATCATCTTTATGTTATGCTTTCCATTTCAACCTTGTTTATCTCTTCAACTTCATTTGCTATAAATTCTATATTATTAAACATGTTGCTAGTTGCTCTTCCTTTTAATGAAAATTGCTTCCCAACAATATTATTTTTCAATTCTTCAAACTTAGAAGAGTCTGTTTTTATTGTTTTAATAACATCTATGGATTTATTCATAATCTTCTCAGCTTGTTCTCTGAAAGCAACAACCCTTATATTTGAAGAGCCATCATCAACATAAAAATTAATCAACGGAACTAATTTTGGTTCTATTATCCCGTGTTCATCACAAACATACTTCTCATTTTGGTAAGGTGTTCTTTTGTTGCATAAAGGACATACCTCATATGTTTTTGGCTCAAATATCTGTATTATTGTCCCCATTATCTCTGCATTGTCATTCTCATTCAACTCTGAAATTTTTTTCTTTTGCATTTCTCTCTTAAATGAGACTTCTCCAATACTAATTCCTTCGGGATTTATATCAAGATGGGTATTTGACCCCATATGAAGTTCTTTGAAAGAATTATTTTCTTTGCAATATGCTCCTTTAACTTTTATTATATCATTTTCCTTTAATTCACTTGCCTTGTTTATTATATTATCATCCCATATAACCAACCTTATAATTCCTGTTTCATCCCCTATAGACATTGCTTTTAATCTTCCTTTTCTATCCTGTTTTTGAAATTCTCTTGTTTCATATATATTAAGAACTTTAGCATTTAAGTTTATTAATCTCATACCTGGCATTAAGTCCTTTATTTTTAATCCTTCTTTTGCCTCCTGTGATAATTTAACATTTAATTCATTAGCAATTATGTGTGCTGCACCCTCTCTGCTAACTAAATCGGATAATTCCTTTAATTTATCGTTTATCTTGGATTCAAGCTCTTCTTTGGAAATATTGGATTTTTCAAGAATTAAATTTAAAATTTGATCATAAGTAAGATTAAACATCATTTCACCATAAATATAAAATCTTGATTATTTATTAAGTTTTCTCTGATGTAGAGCATAAATTAAGATGCAAGTGTTTTTTCTATGCCAAATACTATATTTATATCTTTTAAATCACATGGGTTTTTAATTGACTTATACTCATAAATCTTGGCATTTTCATCACTAAATACTGCTTTAGCACCTATTTCTTTCAGGCATTCTTCCCTGCCTTCTTTGTAAATACAATAAAGTAATACTTCAAAATCATCAAAATTATCCAATAATTCTATATTCACTATTGGGTTTTGTCTTGATTGTATGGACAATTTTCCGATTTGTTTTTCAAACTCAACATTATTTTTAGGCAATATTTTTTTATTATTAACATCTAAATCATACTCGAAAGATATATTTTTTCTTGAAAGATATTTTTCAAAATTATCCTTAAAATAAGCATTGAATCTTCTTTTGTAATCGGCAGGATCGCATTCTTCATTCTTGTTTATTCCAATATCCCATATAGGATAGTCATTGTAAATGCAAGGTATATTTTTTCCAGATGACATATCGACTAAAGAATCGCACCATGCTAATCTTGCAGAATCTTTTATATAAAAATAATTTAATTCTGATTCTGTTATAAAATTTATAACTTCTGCTGATTTTTCTCCAACAACCTCATTCTTGCTTTTTAAGATATCCCCATAAAAAATCATTCCCAAAGTTCCTATAATTATCAAAAGTATTATTGCAAGCATCGGCAAAAATATTCCTTTCTTCATATTCTCAACTCCAACACTATATTTTCATTTCCAGGTATTTGTGTTTGTGATATAATGCTTCCTTCTGATTTTTCCAATTCTCCTATTAATTTATCCCCATCAATTTCCAAAGAATATTTCTTATCCATGGTTTTGTCAAATATTTTTAATGATTCTTCTTTTAATTTTTCTTTATAAGAAGCATCTTTTCTATAAAGCCTTATCAGGTCGGACATAAATATCTCATTTTCATTAACTGTAACAGGGGTTTTAAGATAATTTAACAATAAAATATCATAATTTAATTTTTCCTGTGCAACAAGACTTTCTTTTGAAGGGGTTATATTTGCAGTAGGAATTACAAAGAAATACCAATATATAACTAACAAAGCAAAAATCAATAATATCGCAAACAAACCATATACTGCTGTTGCCTGTGCTTTTTTATTTAATTTCATCTTTGATCTCCTGAACCTTCAAATTTCCTTTCAGAAAATTCATACTCTCCAGCATTATATTTTTTCAATAATATATCTACTTCAAGAAATTCCGGAATTTTATTATCAATCAATACATACTCTTTTGTAGTATAGCATGTATATGGGAAATTATCCAAATCAGCACCACACAATTCCCGGTTTCCTTTGTAAGTTTCCTCATTAACATAATATTCTTCATTGCTATTAACTAAAGATATCTTCAAAGAAGCATCTTTAAAACCAAGACAATTTTCCAAAATTTCTAATTTTGATTTGTCTATTGACCCTAAATTTTTCCTTTCTTCACCATAAGATATACATGAAAGCATTTTATGATAAACCAATTGCGATTCATATTCACTTATTTCTATGTCTCTTGATATATGGACATAAATTCCTGACACTAAAGTAACTAGTATTATTATCAATAAGAAAAATCTTACAAACCATATTGGTGTTTCTAATCCCAAATCATACCCTTTTTTCATTTTACTATAATCTGTTCCTGTTTCTTGTTAATTTCTAAAAATGGAAATTTGGCCTCTCCTGAAGCAATGTTTGAGGCAATGCATCTGTAAGAAACATAATTTGACCTATCATTCTTTAAAACTTTTACTAGGCAAGGATCGTTTAATATTTCTAATATAAAATCCTCTTCTTCATAAGTTATTTTTATATTTAGATTGTCATTTGAAATAGATACAGAATCAATCAATAATGAGGTATCCAATGCAGTGCTTTTCATCTTAAAAGCAGTATCATCTCTTAAATCAACTGCAAAAACAATTAATATTGCTCCAACCATAAATGCCAAAATCAAATAGAACAAATAAATGAATAGCTTTTCTCCACCAAATTCTCCCCTTTTATTCATAAATAGAAAAATGAATTAAATTATATAAATTTATGCTTAAGCTGTTGATATTTCTTTTTGTTCTGTTAAAACAATTTTATTTGATTCTAAACTATCTAAAAACACTATTGGATTTAATATTCTATCATCTTTATTTTCTAAATATAATTCTGCACATATATTATTTTTTCTTTCAAGAATTTCATCAGAATACCATACAATATTACTTGAAACTCCTGGTTTATAAACTTCAAGATGGAGCATTCCACATGTGGTTGCTTTTCCTAAAAATTGTCCTGCCTCAACTTTTTCTCCAACACTTACAGCAACATCTCCTTCATTAATCTCTCCATAATTTACAACAAAATCACCATGGTCAATAATTAATGCAATAGCAGGGCCTCCTGAGCATATATTTGTAAAAGTATAAATATTAATCACTTTTCCTTTTGTTATTGCTCTAATTCTCCCTTCTCCCTTTGTGAAGATATCGTTGCCCACATGACATCTCTTAAATACACCATTTGTTTTTCTTCTATCACCCCAATTTCTTAGGTTTGTTGATCTACTATCTGAATAGATTGGATAATAAAATTCTCTTTGTTCATCAATTTCAATAGATTTATACTCTTTTTGCCCTTCTTTAGGAGAAAGAAATTCTGATTCTATCTCTGAAGCCTCTGTATTTATAAACAAATGATCTAAATCTTTAGCAAAAAATAATTCTTTTAATAAACCATCTCCTTTTTTAATTATATTTTTTTCTCCATCATAAATACTTATTGAATTAATGCCTTCTATTTCTTTACAATAATTTTCCACACATTCATTATTATTTAATTCACACACACATAAAAATGAACTTATTTTATTTTCATTAAATCTTTGGAATATGTTTGTTGGAGTATTAATATTTCCTGTAGCTCCTGATTTAAAGAAGCCGACCAATGCACATTTATCTTCTCTTAATATTATTCCAGATTCTCCTTCTGTTTTTTGATTAATCAAGAATGCTAATGAGTCCAACGAGCTTTCTACTTCATCACCAAGACATACAGAAGAAGTTGGAAAATAAACCTCTTTTAATTTAAAGGTTATACCTATCAAGGATAATGCAATTATAAATCCTACAATCAAAAAAATAGCAAACTTTAAAGTGGTTATTTGTCCTTTTACCATTTTATATCTCTGATGATATTAAACTATTTATAATTTCCTTGAATTTTGAAATTATATCTCCTGATGTTCCAGACAGTATCAATGCCATTATAATCAAAGCCAAAACAGCAAGTATTGTAGCTATTATTGTCTTTAAGGGAAGTTCCTGCCCTTTTTTATTCTTAAAAAAATTAAATAGGTTCAGAAGAACATTCTTCATCTTCATTTTCTATTACAGGACAATTCACGTTAAGTCTTTTACAGGTTTGTTGCTCTAAATCGGCCTCTCCATCTCCGTCAGAATCTATATCAAATGTCTTTCCACCGCAGAAATTATCCCTATAAGAAGGTAATCCTGTCAAATCATAATTTTCACAATAACCATTACACTGCAATTGCGCGGATGAAACATCTATTGCTGAAGATCCTACAACTCCTCTTATTTTGTTTATCAAAGAAGACATTCCTCCTGTAAAAAAGACTGCAACTACAACAAGAACCAAGACAACTAATATGGTGATTATTATTGTATTCATAGAAAGTCCTTGTCCTCTTTTTTTCATGTCTTATGCACCTCTGAATAATTTATATGAATTTAATATTTAAATGTTTTGTTCTTCACATTGGCTTAATTTAATGCTATCTAAATTAACATTCAATAATTCAGGTATTATAAAACAAACATTATCTCCTTTTTTGTAAAAATTTCTTTCTTCTGAATAAGCAAAAGGCAAATTATATTCCCCATAATTTGAATCTGATGGTAATCCTATAATAACATAAGGATTTGCTTTAAATCCTAATTTCATATTGTTAGGTTCTTTTATAACAAGTTTGTTATTTTCAAAAGCAAGATAGCATTTTAAATTCCCTTCATATTCATGCTCTATTCTTCCAATTACACCTTTTTCATAAAATGTAATTGTATTTGGTTTAGAGAATCCAAATAAATACTTTGAAGGGAAATTTATTATTTTTATTGAACATAAACATCCTTTTTCAGGGGAATTTTTGTTTAAGCATTTATCAAATTCTGAAAACATGACTTCTGCAGCTTCTTGAATTGATTTTGTATCTCCCTCAACAGGATTTGGACCAAATCCAAGAAATTTATCTGCAATGGGTCTTCCCAAAGTTAGGAAAAAAATACTAATTCCTATCACAATCAAAGTTAATATTCCATAAACAATTGTTTTTGTTTCCATTATCTAAACCTCAGAAAATTTTTAAAGGCATTAAATGATGATACTATTTTATCTTTCGATTTCCATATTATTATCAAGATAAATACCAACACTGCTAATGCAATCAACATTTTTGCTACAGTATCCCAGGTTATATCTGCTTTTTTATTTAATTTCATTTAAAATATACCTGCACTTTTACATACTTCATTTATATTATCTATATCTCCTTCCAATAATAAAAAAGGGCAATATTCAAAATCTCCTGTTAAATCCTTTTGTATATATCTTGAATATATTCCAAAAAGAGGATTTCCATATTGAATTATATTATTAAGGATATTTAATTTTTGAACAGCTCCGTATATGATATATAAATTGTCATTCACTTCTATTTCATTTAAACTTTCTTTTAACTTTAATCTTTTTTCTTCATCAACATTTTTATATAAATAATCTGCATAACCTTCATTTTCCAAATAGTCATAAAAACCATTTAATTTTTCTCCTTTTAATGAATCATCAAAAACTATTGTAGCGCAAGGACTGCAATATACTTCTCTTCCTCCAAAATTATATTCTCCAAGAAAATTTAATTCTCCTGCACCAAACTTGTACCAGCAATCATACATTGCATTTGCCATTTCCTCTTTTGCTTCTCTCTCCCAATTTCTTGATCTTTCAATTATTACTGGTTGCTGAGGTTTGCATTTCAATGGTGAATTTATTAATTCCTTTCCTAAAATTTTAGAATTTGCTCTTATTTCAACACTTTGTCTGCATGCCTCTATATCTGACCTAGACTCAAAAAAAGTTAGAGTATTTCCAATTGTAGGTATTAATATGATTAATGCTGCTGCTAGAATTATCAAAGTTACTACAAGGGCCATAGACATTCCTTTAGAATCCATTTGTAAAACCTCTTAATATCTTAAATACTCCAATTACTATCATTATAAGGAAAGCTAAAAACAAAATAAGCCAGACCAAAATCTTTGGGGATAATTTTATAGACGCTCTTTTATTCATAATATAAAAATACAAACTTAATTTATAAAAGTTTTTATAATCCTCCAAGACCCAAGCTTCCTGCTAATATGGCCATTCCTAACAAATTAAACAGCAAAATTACGACAGCTGAAATTCCAACATACAATATAGAACCTCTTATCAAATTTTTTCCCAGTAAATATTCTTCATTGGTCTTGTCAGTTCCATTTTCAATACCGTTTGCTAGAATGGTCAGTATGTAAATTAATTCTATTATGTAAATACCAACAATTATCTGAAAGAAATAAGATGGGATAACGTCAGCTGGATTAAATAATTCTATCCATCCTGCAAGACCTTCAACACTACCTGAAACACCCTCAAGATTTCCTGTTCCTCCTGCTGCAAGACTTCCAAATATGTCTGTCATGTTTACAATTATATTAACTATCATTGAACCAATACCAATAACTATTCCTGCAATTAGGGGGGCCATAAAAGAAATCTGGGATTTCATGGAAGAAATTATTTCGGATAATAAATCCTTTAATCTTTCATTTACCTTATGTATCTCAGAAACATAATTTGATATACTTGTAAGAGCTTGTGCTGCTATCTTAGATCCTTTTTTAATGCTCTCTAATAATATTTCCATTGAAGATTGAATCAATGATGATGGGTAATATAATATTGCTCCTGTTTTCAGATTAAAAATAGCTTCTTTCAAGTTCATTCCAAAATTTCTTATATTTACTGAAACTATTCTGAAAAAATTTCCTGTTGGTGTTCCAGCCATGTTTTTTGCAACAGTCCCGAATGCCAATTCTGCAGGCACTCCGTCTGCCAACCTGTTTCCTAGTTGGAATAAAGATGATGCAAACTCTTTTTCAAGTTTTTTTGTCTCGTTTCTTATTTTGACAATATCTTTTGTCTTTAATTTATAATATAATCCAATTCCCAGTCCTAAACCCAAGGGAATTGAGAGACTCATTAATAAAGCTCCTAAACCAAAAGGGCCACATTCTCCGTCGCATTTGTAATCCATAAAATTACCAAAAAAGGATCCTAATTCAAAATCAAAACCAGGAATTATAAAATGAATTATTAATGGGAAAAAACCCAAAAACAACATTGAAACTATTATTAAAGTTGGTAAAAAAAGAGATGTTTTTCCGGACATTTTTTTCTGCATTTCTGATTCCCCATAACCTGTTGGTCTTTTTATTAATAAATTATAACCAAAAACAAAAACAGTTACAGGCAAAATAACATTGTATAATAATGCCAAATGATACCATCTTATATATTCTCCCATGAAAGACGCTAACAAAGGAAATATAACAAGTCCTAAAATTGGTAATATAACTCCAAGCATATGTAGCATTGTAATGGGGTTTTTTAGATCATGAGCATAATGGAGCATTTTTTCATAAGTCCCTTCAAGCATTACTTCCAAACTTTTATCTAATAATTGCAGTCTTCTTTCTTGTGAAGGCTCCATCAAAGAGGACTCTACCAAATGGAATGAGTTTATAAATTCAAGATTATATTCTCTCCAAGTTTCAAGATAATGGTCGAGGGATCCTCTTATTGTAGGAAAGGTTCCTGTCTCAACATCCCAAAATACTTTTCTAAAATCCAATGATAAAGGAGGCCCTATGTGAGAAGATGCAAACTTTATTGCATGTTCAAGATTTGAAGTGTGCCTCATGTATATAACAACATAAAGCATACATAAGACCATTTGGTTGCTTGCCTTTAATCTCCAGCTGTTTGCTATATAAACAGGAAGTTTTGATAAAGGCTTGAAAATTATTGCTGCTGTTAATATTATTATCAAGGGAAAGAATATCATTAAATTGTCAAACAACAAATATACAAAAGCTGAAAGAAATATTGCAAACAATATAAGAAAACCAGAGATTAATGTAGCAAAAGTTACAGCCCCTTCAGGACTAATCTGCAAATGTGCTGTCTCTATTGATCTGTTTATTTCATCATAATCCTTTGCAGGAGCATTAACAGAAATTATATTTTCTGCCTTATTACATAATTTTTCGTACCATGACAATGAAGAAGGAAGTGATTCTTTTCTAAACTGTTTATATTCACTGGAAAATTTAGTATCAGAGGGGATTTCATCCATCTTGACACTTCCTTCCAATCTCTTTTCATATTTTTTTAAAATGTCTTTTACATCCTCTGCTATGTTCATTCACCTCTTTTTTCAAGACTTCTGAGTTTGATGTTCTTTTTTAATTCTTGTTCCCATTTATTAAATATCTTTTTATTGTTCAGTTTTCCTTCTTTTTCTTTAACCTCTTCCATAACTCGGTGGAATACATCATTAAAATATATTGTTGATTTTGCTTCAAGCAATTCAGGCATTTTGTATTTCTTTGAATAATCAACCAAAGTTTCTTTTATTTTTGCTCTTAGTAATATGTTTTCCCAAACAGCATCCCAGCTTCCTGCCCATTCCTTTACTTTTCCTGCAACATTTTTTATTATCTCTGAATCTCCGTTTATTAATTCCTGAGTTGGTTCAAGAGAATCTGTATGAGGATTATAAACCATCAGGTCAACAAAACCTTTCTCTCTTAAGGGGTCTTCTTCCCACGTCTTTCTAACTTCTGTTATTTGGGTTACACGCCTCATTGAATGAAGACCATCAGGAGACTTTACAGGATTACAAATCACTATTATGTCTGTTGCTTTAAAGCTTGTTCTTGGAACTTCTAAATCATTAACAACTCTGTCAAAAACACCATAAGGACTGTCTCCATGAATTGTTCCTGCAACAACATTTGCCAATGCCCCAACTCTCATAGCCTCATACAATGCCAATGCTTCTTTGCTTCTTATTTCTCCCACAATCAATGATGAATCCCCTAATCTCAATGATGTTCTTATACCTTCATCTGCTGCAAGTTCTGCACCTTTACCCATCAATGCAGCTCTTACTTTCATTGGTTGTATATTATAACCCAATTCTCTTAATCTTTGAGTCGATAGTTCCATTGTATCTTCAACAGTGATTATTCTATATTTTCTCATAATTTCAATAAGACAAGAATCTAACAAAGAGGTTTTACCTGATGATCTTGTACCTGCTATAAGCATAGTACGCGCACCATCAATCAAAAAAGATAATAATCCTGCTGCAAGAGGGCTTATCATTTTATTTTCAACAAATAAAGGAAGAGTCCATGGCTTGTCTCTATGCCTTCTGAATGCAAATGCAAGCCCGTAAGGATTAAGAGGCCTCGTTATTATAGCAACCCTGTTTTTTGATTTTGGCAATTCCAATTCTGTATCTAAAACAGGATTTGCCTCATCAAGAGGTCTTCCCGATATCAACCTGAATTTTGTTGCCCATGATTCTCCATCATCAGATGAGGGGTATATGTTTGTAACACACTCCCCATAATCTGCATGAACTATAAAAATTGGTGTCTGACCTATTGGACCATTAATCGTAACATCCTGAATTCTCTTATCATTAAGAAGAATTTCCATAAGTCCAAAACCAACAGTATAACGAACAAGTATTTCAGCCATTTCCTCTATTTCATTATATTCTATCTCAATATTTTTAGATGTTGCTAGCTCAGTTATAAGATCTTTTCCTATGTTGAAGAAAGTTTTTCTCATTCTTTCAACATCAACAAACTCTTCGGATTTTGGCTTGTGCTCAGAAAGAACAGAACGGGCTAAATTTAATAACATGAACTTGTCTTCAGACAATTTGAATTCAGGGGGGCTTAAATGATACAGTGTCTTTATATCACCTGGAATTTTATACATATTGACTTCTGTTTTTTCATCTACAGAATAAGTATCCAATAATTCCCCATTGATCGGGTGATCTATTGTTAATTTTGTAAACATGAAATCTGGAGTTATTATTGGCCTGAATATGTTTCTGTAAACATCTCTATTGCCAAGAGAATAACCATCAAGATACGGTTTTGCCATCTCAATCATTTTTGTATTGTCAAGAAAGGCCAGAATATTCCTTAATAGGTTAATGAAATGTTCTCTGCAGTTTATGCATCTTGGAATTGTTGTTTTCTTTAGTATTATGTTTTCCTCCCTTATCATTCTTTTTAGTTCAACATAAGCTCCAAGAGGATCTGATTTTAACAAGCTTAATATTATATATTGTATCTGAGAAAGTCTTGTAGGATAGCAATTCATGCAGTTTGGTGAAGTTCCCATTGCATTTAATGTCAAAACTTTTTTTTGTTTTATGAAATGATTGTAAATATTTGCTACTTCTGTTAGCATTGATGTTTGTTCATAACCGTATTCGTAATTTTTTCCCATTTGCGAGAAAATTATTTTTACAACACTTGGATTCTGGGTTAAGAATTCTATTGTACGCGACATGCACAACGAACTGTCTTCAATAGAGGGAGAATACGGATAATTATTATAATTAATTTGTATTACTTCCTCTTCACCCTCTTTTACTATTTGGTAATAGCCGGGCTTAACCTTTTTATTAAATAACATTTTAAACCCAAAACTTTTATATATAAGACAAGTATAATATGCTATATAAAACTTATCAAAAAATGCCGCAACAAACCCAATCTCAAAATGATGTTCTTGTAGACTTGAATATGAGAATAAGAATTCTTGAAGAAAAACAAAACATAATTAGAGAAAGATTATTAGTAATAAATCAAAACATGATTGATGAGTATAAAAGACTTGTAAGAGAAGTAAAAACAATAAATTCAGACATAGGAGAATTAAAGGAAGATATATCAAATATAAAGGATATAACTAAAAATGTAATAAGAGATATGCAAAAATTTGCGAAAAAAGACTCTGTTAATGTTTTGGAAAAGTATATTAAGATGTGGAACCCTTTAAATTTTATGACAGAAGATGAAGTGAGGTCTATTATCAAAAAAGAGGTAGGTAAATATGGCAGACAGACTGAATGAAATAAAAAAGCAGGTTTCAAATGATGATATTATGAATCCCCCTACACCTTCAAATCCTCAAGGTATGATACCTTCTATTGTTGGAAAAGGAAAGCAACAGCAAGACCAGAAACAAGAACAAATCCCTCAACAAGACCAGGAAAACATGCCCCCCAAACCTCAACAGCAACAGGAAGAGCAGATGAATGATCCTTATATGCAATCATCCCAATCACCACCTGCAGGACCTTCTATGAATATTCCACAGCAAGGAATGCAGGGAAGCACAGAGGATTTTCAGGAATTAGCTGAAAGCATAATAAATGAAAAATGGGAAGAGCTAGTTTCAAGTGTAGGGAATATTACATTGTGGAAAGAAAAAGTTCAGACAGATATTTCTTCTATCAAACAGGAAATATTAAGATTAGAAGGAAGATTTGAAAACTTGCAAAAGGCAGTATTGGGAAGAGTAGAAGAATATCACAGTAAAATATCTGATGTTGGAAGCGATATTAAAGCACTTGAGCAGGTATTTGAGAAAATACTTCAACCATTAACTACAAACATAAAAGAACTTGGAAAAATAACAGAGGATTTAAAGAAAAAGAAAAAATAGCTAAGCTACTTCTTTTGAAATTAATTTTATTGCCAATGATGCTATTATAAGTATAAATATTGCACCAAGAACTCTTGGATGGAATAAAGTCTTAAGGGTTTGCCCACCAATAGTTTTTCCATCATCACTTTCTTCATAAGGGGTAAATAATTCTTCAAAAACAGTTACAAACCCAACCAACAAAATAAGAAATATTACTATTAAAATAGTCCATATATTGAGAGTGTCCCATATATCTTGTTTAGATTTTCCCAAAAATAAAAAAACTGCAAATAATAATGTCAAAAATATGAATAAGAACGCAAACCATGGAACTACAAAACTTATTAAATCAATTGCAGGCTGCACAAATAAAGATACCAATGCTATTGATAGGGCTGCAATAAAATTAAGGGAATCGTTTTTTGATAATAATTCTGTGCTCTTTAATACTGCAAACAACACCGTAAATATAAATATGAATACAAAAAATGGTAAGAAATGCAATAACAATGTTGTATCTAATAATGTTGCCATTTTATTTTCCTTTTAAACTATTAGCAAATTTTTCAATCCATGAGTCATTTGAAGTTTTTGATCTTCCAATATATGATATTACAATCACAATAGTAACAATCAATATTATCCATGCTTTTTCCTGAGCATCAGGTCTGAACCATTCTGGAAATATGAATGCACTTCCGGGATATAATGCCCATATAATAGCAAGTATTGAAATTATGAATGCTACAAACAATGCATATCCACTCCAATCTCCTGCTTTTGCACCAAACATTCCTGCTATAACTAAAAACATCAAAACAACTATTATAAACATTGAAACTTTTGGAATAAAATTATTTATCAAATAAGTTATTTCAGGTCTTGATATTAATATTAATCCTGAAATTAAAGCAATTATTAAATTAACGTTTTTTTTATCATTCCCAAAGATTTGCAATTTCTCAAGTACAGCAAATAGTATTGCAAATACCAAAAGAAATGGGAGTATGAAATCATAAATACCCATTGCCTGTAATTCTAAAAACACCGATGTAAAATCTACAACCATTAAATCACCTCATTACTTATCCTCATTTCCTCCTTTTCCTCCAACAATATAAATTATTGCTCCAACGATAACAGCTAACAAAATTAAACTTGAAACTATTGAACCCCCCCAATAGTTTAATACATAATCATAACCATATCCTAACCATGATTGTCCTGAGCTTGTTTCTATTGCCCCCAAAAAGATTAATATTACACCTATAAACATTATTGCAATAAAAATTTTATAATAATTTTCATGTTCTCCTTTTAAAGAGAATTCATTTGTTGTTGCAAAAACACCAACTAACATAAGGAATGAAACTGCAACGATTACCAACAACACAATATTTGGCAATGCTGTTGTTATTGCATTAACTATCTGGTTTGAAGCTACAACAAACAAAGCAATAACAAAAGAAACCATTGAATTAAGATTCTTTTTTGGAATTTGATCTTCCTTTTTTCCTTCTGTGCCTAATATCCTTGTCTTTTCAAGTATCGCAAAAACAATTGCAAAAACAAGAAGGAATGGAAGCACTACATCAAATAAACCAAAATTTTTGAAAAACTGAATAGCATTTGCTAAAGGTGAAGATTCTACCATACCAAAATAAACAAATATTAGTATATAAAAGTTATGTTTTATTCCTCTTCACTTTCTTCTTCTGAAGAGGGTATTGCTGTTTTAGAAACTATCATAATATTATCAACAGCTTTTACTAACTGGTGTGGAATTATTACTCCTTTTGCTCCACCCAATACCCGACTAAGCATTGATCCTTTTGTGGATTTTACTCTCCATCCAAAAACTTTGTTATCTTCTATAACAGATTCCTCCACAATTCCAAAAAAAGAACCCTCATCTGTATAAACACTCATATCATGAACATCTGTAATATTTTTTACATTTAACATTATGACTTACCTCCAATAAAGGCAAACTTTTTAAGTTTAAATAATTTTCTATGTTAAAATGATATCATATAAAAATATAACTATTATAGGCACATCTCATATATCTTCTGAAAGTGTGAGGGAAGTAAGAGAAACTATAAGGGAAACCTTTCCTGATTTGGTGGCAATAGAGCTTGACAGAAGAAGATTTGAGGCTTTAATGTCAAAAAAATCAAAAACCTCGATAAAGGACATAAAAAAATTTGGATTAAAGGGATTTTTGATAAATGTTGTTGGAGCTTATTTTGAGAAAAAACTTGGTAAATTGACAGGAGTCGCTCCTGGGACTGAAATGAAAACTGCTGTCATCGAAGCAAAAAGAATTAATGCAAAAATTGCACTTATAGACCAGGATATAACAATAACAATAAGGAAACTTGCCAAAGTTCCTTTCAAAGAGAAATTTTTCATCATTATTGATTCAATCAAAAATATTTTCAAGAAAGACAAAATAAAATTTAATTTGAAAAAAGTTCCCAGTAAGAAAAAGATAAGTCAATTGATAAACATGGTGAAGAAATATCCAAATTTATATAAAGTTCTGATAGATGATAGAAATAAGTATATGGCAAAAAATCTTCATAAACTTATGAGCGAATATGAAGTCATAATAGCGGTTGTAGGCGCAGGGCATGAAGACGATATAATAAAAGAATTAAAAAATGAAAATAACAAAAAAAGAGATTAAGTATTACATAATAACAATATTAATACTTACATTTGTATTTGGATTTAATGACAGTGCCCTAACTTTTGAGTTGGATTTTTGGTTAAGGAATCTCCTTCTTGTTTTAATAGGTGTTTCAATATCCTTTTTATTGAAGCAATTAGTTATAGAATTGATTGCAGACAGATATGGTTTTGATTATGAGTATGATTTTTGGAGGATAAGAAGATATTGGTTTAATCCTGAATCAGAATTCAAATTTAGGAGAAAAAAATTTACTATCCCTTTTGGGATTATAATTCCCTTAATTCTTACGTTAATATCAAGAGGTTTGTTTTATTTTCCTGTTGTTGGGACTTCAAAAATAAAACCTAACTTGAAGAGAGTTGGAAAACAATTCAAGAGAGGAGAAGGAATTGAGATTGCTAAGATTTATCTTACTGGCCCCTTAACTTATTTGTTTTTAACTTTGTTTTTCTTTAATATTCAAAATTATATTGGAATAAATCTTGATGTTATTGTTCTAATTAATTTGTATCTTGCATTTTATGGTCTTTTGCCTTTGCCAAACTTAGAAGGAGCGAAGATCATGTTTAATTCATTGCCTTTGTATATATTTGCTCTTGCATTTTTCATAGCAGCATACATTTTATTAAAGAGCAGTTTGATAATAACATTAATTTTCAGTGTATTAATTGCATTCCTTATATTGATAATTTATTTCTACAAATATGAACAATAGATTTAAATAGAAAATGTTCGTATAAATTTTTATGGAAATTGAAGATAAAGCAAAATATTTGGTTGAGTATGGAAAATTTTATCCTTCTCAAATAGAAAATTGTAAGGATAAATATGATAATGTAAGATCAAGATGGTTTGATAAATACTTAAAAAGCAAGTATTGCAAAAGACCAAGATAATTATAATAATGAATAAAAAAGAGGCACTTAAAAAAATAAGAGTGGAGTTGCAGATTCAAGGAAAGAGTGATATGACAAAAAAGACATATTGCTATTACAATGAAAAGTTTCTTGATTACATAAAAAAGGATTGTTCTGAAGTTAAAGAGGAAGATATTAAAAGCTATCTTGCTTATCTAATGTCTGAATTAAAATATGATAAGGGTTCTGTTGCACTTGCAAGATCGTCTCTTGCATTCTTTTATGATTCTATCTTGAAGAAAAATATTGTTGTGGATATAAAAACACCCAAGAAGCAAAGAAAGCTTCCTGATGTTCCTTCAAAGGAAGAGATAAAGTTACTTATGGAAAATGCAGGCAAGGTAAAAAATAGATTGATAATAGGATTCATGTATGCTTCTGGATTAAGAGTCAATGAAGTTACACATTTGAAAGTTGGAGATTTGAATTTAGAAGAAAGGACAGGTTTATTGAAAAAGGGTAAGGGTGACAAGGACAGATTTTTCATAATGTCAAATATGTTAGTCAACGATCTTAAAGGTTATATTGAGGATAAGAAAGAAACAGACTATTTGTTTCCTGGATTGAATGGAGGCCCAATAACAGTAAGAGCGATACAGAGAACATTAAAAAGGATTGCAAAAAAATCAGGAATTAAGAAAAATATATATTGCCATCTGCTAAGGCATGCATTTGCTACACATTTATTAGAAAATGGCACGGACATAAGAATAATTCAGGAATTATTGGCACATAGCAATTTGCAGACAACACAATTTTATACAAAGGTTTCTAGGGAACAATTAAAGAAAGTTAAAAGTCCTTTAGATAATTTATAAATACTTTTTTAATTCTTCGTTGAGTCTGGAAAGTTTTTCTTTGTATCTTTTTTTATATTCTTCAAAATATTTATCCACTATTTTTAGTTCATCTCTCATGTACACTCTATTTGCAGAAGCTAAAGATAGGCTATCTTCCTTATCAACATCTTTGATTAATTCTTTCCATGCTCTTAATTTTTCTTTTCTCAATACTTCTTGTATCTGGTCATGCAATTTTGATATCTCTTTTTTAAAACTATTATAAAAATGAATTTGTTGTTGTATGTTATTCTTTCTTTCTTTTTGTCTGGAACTTAAATCCTTGTCCTTTTTTGGAAGGCCTTTTTTAGAACTTTCCAACTTTTTTATTTTTTCGTCAATATTAGAAATATTTCTATTATACTCTGTAGCAATTTTTCCGTCGTATTTTCCCGCACTTCCTTTTGCTTCTTCGTATATTCCCTTAAAAAAATCAAATATTCCCATTGTAAAAATAAAAAGAAGAAAAGTTTATCTTCTCCTTTTCTTCTTGGTAGCTTTTTTCTTAGTTACTTTTTTCTTAGTTGCCTTCTTAGAAGACTTCTTTTTCTTTTTACCGCCTCTTGCCATCTTTGCTTCGCAAACGTTACCTTTTCCGTCTACATAGTAAAGATGTCCAGGTTTTCTTTTGACTGCGTTTTTAACTATTACTTTTCCCATTTGTTTTTTTCACCTCTTGTAAAATTTTAAGTTTAAGATGTTAAATTTATATATAAATCTATCTTTTTTCCGAAGAGAAAGGTATAAAAATGAAAAAAACACCAATCATATGTATGGGAAGAAAAAAACACATAGATGAATCCCAATTATATTATCTTGCCAATCAAGGAAAGCTAGAAGAGTTGGAAAAACACCCTTATATGGAATGGATTCCCGAAGAGAAAAGGTCTAATTTATTGCAAAATGCAATAATAAATAGATTGGAAGAATACTTTGAAAAAGCTTATAATTCTATGGTCGGTGACGAAGCCAAAACCTCAAGCACATATCTCATGCTCTCTATGGAATTGTTTAAAAGAATGAATTTGGAACGAAGATTATGTTCATCCTCCAATATAAAAATAGAACAAATTAAGGATATCTTCGAAGAATATCAGGATTTGTGTATGAAATTTAATCATCGCTTTGGGTATAATAGATGTAAGGTATTATATCTACCTGAATAAGATTGATCTAAAACAGAAAAATATTAAAAGATAAAATTCTTCTAAATTTTAATGGCTTATAAAGAAAAGGTGTATTCTAGATTAGGAAGAACATCTTTGATTAATTCTTTAAATAAAAAAGATAGTATAATTAAGAGAAGAAAGGAGGGGGATGTTGATTATTTGCTAAATATTATTGAAGAGGTTAATAATAATTACCTTATAGATAATGATTTTTTTAATTATAATTTGTATTTGGCTTATGTAGAATGCTTCATAAATCTAGAAAATGAGTTTACCGAATTTGAAGCTTGTGGTGATGAGGAGATATGTAAAAAAATTATGAAAGATTATATGATTAGGTTAATTGAATTTAAAGATTTTATATGTGAATTGGATTATATTGAAACTCCCCATGGGGAGATAACAAAAGAGAGAATTGAGGATGTTTTTGAAATTAGGAGAAATATGGGTATTGATTTGATTAAAAGTTATCAGAGAGTAAAACAATTATGCAATTAAAAATAAAAAGTTTTATAAATATTTTTCTTATTACAATAAAATGGAAATATATTATATGAATAATAAACAAATGGATGAATTATGTAGAAAAGAAACAGCGGAAGAAGGGATGCATATTTGTAGAATTTTAGAGGAAAATTTGTGTTCTCCCGAATGTTTGGAAGAAAAAACAAGGGAATTGATATCTTGTTATGATGATGTTACAGTTCATAAAATCAGAGTGGTTAAGCTTCGTAATGAAATAAGAAACAAGTTTAGTCAATTGGATTCTTATCCTGGAGATAAAAGAAAGAGAGAATATAAAAAATTTAAAGCATCATTGCAAGGAGAAATAGATGGATGTATGGATAAGATGAAAGATTCTTTGAATTATCTTGGGAAAAATGGAATTGATAATGCAAGGGGAGAGGTTGCCCTAAAAAATTATTCTCAAAGATATCAGGATAAATTTGTTAAGAAATAGATATTGATTTAATCGTTCTTATACGAACCTTTTTATTTTAACTTATTAATCTGATTTATCTTGCCCCTATTTGTTCTAATTTTAAAGAAAAAGGACTTTCCAAGAGAGATTATTTTATCATAAGATATATTAAATTTATTAATAATTTTCTCTTTTATTGACCCCACATCTTGTTGGGAGATTAATAAAGATATATTTATCAATTTAAAATCGGGACAAATTGAGTTTATGCTTGTTATTTCTTTATTTGTTAATCTATTTTGACTTAATAAGATTAATGTGGATATTTCTTCTTCATTAAAAGATTGCATTATACTTTCGTTCTTTATCAAAAATTTCAGAAAATCAGGAATATTTGTATCCTCTTTAGATTTAAAATATATTAGCGAGCCTATCAAAATATTCTTTATTTTAACATAAAGAAGGTCTTTTTTATATAATTCAATCATTATTTCCTCCAAATTCTTCTCTTCTATATAATTTTTATCTAGGAAGGATTCAATTTGATATTTATTTAAATTTTCCAATTCTTTAATGAATTCCTCTATTCTGTATTTTCTACTTATTCTTTTAAATAACCTTAATAATTTATTTTTTATTTTTTCATTGGAATTTATTATATTTAACCCCAATGTTAAACTTAATACAATTATAATTAGATTATAATCCGAAGGGAGTATGACCTCTTGTTTTAAACAAAGGAAAAATAATAAAAGAATAAGATTAATCCAACCTGTAAATGTTAAAATATATTTTTCATAAACTCATAAATAGAAATAAATAAATTAGAGAAAGGTAAAAAAGAAAGCATATCTTTAATTTTATCTTGTTCTTTCATTAATACCCCTCCAGCCCCCCTTTTAACAAAAAATAAACAAATAATATTGTAATTGTTATAACTATGCCTAAAAAAATCCATTCGATTATTGATTTTATTAATTCTTGAAAAAGTAAGGGAAATAATGAAATTAGTATTATTATTAAAACAATTAATTGGAAGATTTCATTATTTCTCATAAAAATAATGGATTAATAGAATATAAAATGTTCGTATAAGCTTCGTTATCTGGTTTTCTATTAATAAAAAATCTTTTAAAGTTATAAAACAATAAAATATTATGTCTAAAAAGTCTATTGAAGAAGTAAGAAGAAATCTTATAGAAAGACTTAAAGAAGAAGGCTTGGAATCCTTTGATATGGTGGTAGAATTTACTAATGATGATGTTCCAAAATGGCTGGAAGAATATGAAAAATACAAACAAAGATGCAAGGAAATTCATTTTAGAATAAAATCAAAATATGAAGAGGTTCCAAATTATAATATGGAAAAATAATAAAATAGAAATAAATGGTTCTAAGATTTATTTAATGACCAATGTTATGTGATTTCTTAAGTTGTATAATTTGCATTATGCAATATATTATTAGAGATTATAAAACCGAAAGATATATATATAATATTTCTTAAAATTAATTAATGAAAAAGAGTTTGATATTAATTTGTTTATTATTTTTAGTAAGTATTTCTTTTGTGGATGCGCAATTAGAAGAACAGAAACAATGTGTTTTTAATGTAATTCAAACTAAAGCATTAGTAGATGATAATTATAACACTATTATTGAAGATTGTAAAACCAATAATGAAGGGGTTTCACTTAATT
>JAFCDX010000010.1 GCA_017609465.1 Candidatus Woesearchaeota archaeon
TTTGTTCCTGCTGTTTCAGGAGTCCAGTCACCAAAACATACTCCTAAACTTTGAGCCTCACATATTGTTATTTCGCTTGAAGCATCTTCCAATACACTTCTATTATCTCCTGAACAAGATATTGTATATGTGTTATGCGTTATTAAACTCTCATTTGGGATTATTATTACTGGAGCTTCTGGAACTATGCTTATATACCATTCTTTCATTGAATATTCATTAGTATTTTCATTTACTAATGTAACGTTTACATAATAATCTCCTAATTCTGTAAAGTTATAATAATAGTAGTTTGAGCAATTATATGGGGGGAGTGACTGGCATAATCCCTTATTATAAGAATAATCATATATGTAAGGATTCCATGGATTCTTTCTTTCTAACCAATATCCTGAATAGGATGGTATGGCAATCCAATCTCCATTAGAATCATTGTAATAAGCATTAACATAAAAATCTACATTAAACTGGTCTAAAACAGGATAATAATCATTAATTTCTGGTGGTAAGGATAAAACAGAAATGCTTAACATTAATAAAAATACTATGATTATTATTGATTTTCTCATTTATTTAAAAATCTATTTTTGTATATAAGCTTTTTTATTGTGGTTTTAAAGTTTATTTTGTAAAATATATGTTTTTATTACTTTAAGATACTCTAAAAATATTTAAATAATTGAAAAATATTATGTTTAGTCATGAAAAACAGATATTTACTGATTCTAATAATTTTTTCCATATCCTTTATGCTTGCTTCTCCTGCTTCCTTGAGTGATTCTGACAAAAACAAGGATATTTCTGATAAAGGCAATAAAGAAAAGGATTCTGCAGATAATGAGAAAAATATTGATAATCCCAATAAAAATAAGGATGATTCTCAAGATTTAGATTCTAATGAAGAGTATTCTGATGATAATAAAGGACATGGTAATGATCCAGATAGATGTGATGAGGATAATCCTTCTGGAAAATGTCCTGGTGATAAAGATGATAATACAGGAGACGAAAATGATGATGGTGATGAAAATTCTGAAACCGATGATGAAGAGCAAGAAGATGATACAGAAAATGAAGATAGTGAAGAAACCGAAGATGATTCCAAAAAATATGATGAAGATGATATTGAAGATAATGAGGTTCCTGATGAAGGAGATGATTTTGAAACAGATGATTCTGAAGATGAACAAGATAATCCAATTATTCCAGAACCAGAACCAAGAAGAAAGGATGTCTTGATTGCCAATGCTGGATATGATCAAGTTGTTAATGAAAGAAGCATTGTTAAATTAAATGGTTTAAGAAGCACATTTAATGGAAATTCCTTTAGGGAAAATGATAGAATAAAGTATAAATGGAATTTTGGAGATGGTAATGTTGAAGAAGGTTATGATTTAGGAAATATTGAGCATGCTTATGATAAGGAAGGGGTCTATTATGTTGAGCTGACTGTTAAGTTTAGGGGATTAGAAAGCAGTGATATTACTGCTATAGATGTTAATGATATAGATAATTAGGTCTTATATCAACGAGGCGTTAAGAATGGAAAAGAGAAAGAATAAGCTAGAGAAAAAGAGAAATATATTTTTAATATTAATTAGTATTACATTGGTAATTCTATTTTTTGATTTAATATTTGTTAGTTGTAATAATGGAGGTAAGAATAATGGATATTAAAAAATGGTTAAGTAGAAATAAAGTAATTTTAGGAGGGTGTTTATTTGGATTGATTTTAAGTTCTATTTTGTTATATTTAACTTTATTAAATCAAGATATAAAATCTCCTTCTGGAATAGAATTAGTAATTGCTATACCTAGTGTTACTATTTTTATCTTGCTAAGATTCTTTTTTACTTTTTTAGGGATTGATATAGGTTCAATGGAAAATCCAAAACATTTTACTGTGATACTCACTTATATTCTTATTATTTTTTTATATACTTTAATGGGAGGTTTGATAGGTTTACTTATTCAAAAAGTTAACAAAATTAGAAAAAAATGGAGCAGTTAAAGATTGTATTATTGTATTTAATTTTAGTAATTTTAAGTATTCAAATAATGAAAACACAGCTGATTTTAAATGTTTATATACTCAAGAATTATCTATTGGAATAATACCTAATTTACCCGATGCAGCTTATAACTCTCATTATTTAGCTTATCCATATACGGATGATAATATAGGGTGGATAAATGCTTCTTGTTGGGGTTCTTGGGGAATTGTTCCATATGCAAATTGTCGGGATATGCAAACTGTAATTGATGAAGTTCAATCTAATGGTGGTTTTGGATCTATAGCACATCCGCATAGTCCTAATAAAGTTATTTATCACTATGCCTGGGATTGGTCTGTAGAAGAAAAAGAACCATTTGGTATAGAAATATTCAATGGGAATCATTATGATACATTTGATGAATCTGATCAAAACGCAATCTCTTTTTTAGGAACACCAACAGTTCTTGATTCTTGGATAGAATTTTTACAATCTGAATTTGATCCAACTAATGGATTTGTTCCGGGAACAGCTGGTAGTGATGCACATAATGTTGGAGAAGGAGGAACATTTTTATATTGTCATTTAGATTCATTATCAACTTCAAACATTAGAAATGCGATACATGATGGAAATTGTGTGGCAAGTAATGGACCATTGATAAAATTTGAGATTTATAATCAAAAAATAGGAGAAACAGTTGTTTATTCAGAACCGAGTGTTAATCCTAAACTATATATAGAATGGAATTCTACAGATCAATCAGATCCAATAACCCAAATAAGAATCTACGAAAGAAATCATTTCAAACAAACATTATTAAAAGATGTAGATTTCAATGATGGTTATCATGGAACTTATACTTGGACAGATTCAGAGAATATTTACCATCAAAATACTTATTATAGATTAGAAGCAATAACACAATCAAGAAAAAGAGCTTTTACTAATCCAATATTTATACAATTTTCAGCTAAAATAGGTGAAAAAATAAAAGGACATATAACAAACAATGAATACTGGAGTAATGATTTAAAATTCTTTTCTGACAATGATAAGGTTGAGGTAATATTGGATTGGGGCGATTCAGGTAATGATTTAGATTTAATTTTGGATAATCCATCAGGACCAGATGAAGAAGAATTAGGAACTGAAAAACCAAAGAGAATAGAATTAAACAACCCTTCTGGAACATGGACTTTAAAAGTTCATGGAGATTCTGTTAATGATATTTGGGAAGATTTTACAGTAAAAATAAATAAAGTAACACCAACATACAGTTCTGGAGGAGGGAGCAGTCCTTCTGGAAGTTCTAAGCCAAGTACATATCCAGAAGATATAGGAGGGGTTAATTTTACAAACATTAATCTAAATCATATATCTACTTGTGACCCGAGCAAGGGTTTGCAATTTATAATAAAAGGGGAAGAAGCAGAAGAAGAACATAAATGTATTGATAGAGTTCCTCTAAGAGGAGTACATAAAATTGATTCTTATAGAGAGATTGAGGTAGTTGTTTTTGTGAATAATCAAGAAAAATTTAGAAAAACAATAAAAAAAGAAAATTTAGAAAAGAAGTAATCTTAAAAATTATACTTTAATATTCATATTACCAATCTTCTCCAATAAAATCTTCTGGACTTCAGGGTCTTTTATCAATTGTGTCATTAGTTCATCAGGTATTCTCCTTCTTTCTTCCATTTTCATGGCAGTTTCAATATCCAATGGCGCTGCACATATGCTACAATATTTACTATCATAGCTATTTATTGTCTCGCATCTATGGCAATTCTTTGGCCTTAAATTGCTACTTTTCTCTTCCTTTTCCTCTGTTTCCACTCCGTTTAACTTAAGAATAGCATTATTTATTTCTTTTCCAGACAAATGAACATAAGTAGAAGGCATGCTACTTCCCTGTATCCATCCAAAATACTGGTTCATCTGGAATTCTGTCAAGTGATTTGCCATGTAAGTTGCCCTTGAATGCCTGAACAAGTGAGGATTGCATCTTTTGTTAACTCCTGCCTTTCTTGCTATTGATTTTATCTGTCTTAATATTCCATTATAATTTACTGGCTTATTATATGCTTTTGTTCCTATATTAATCCATAATGGGCTATCATTCTCATGTTTGAATGGGTGTATATTCAACCAAGTCATTAAATATGGTGTTGAAGAAACAAGCCTTATTTTTCTGGACCCTGTTTTTCCTCTAACTGCAATTACCACGCCATATTTATCAAATTTTACATCAGAAATCCTCAATCCTCCTAATTCTGTTATCCTGCATCCAGACTCATATAGCATTGATATTAGGGCCTTGTCTCTTGGATGATTAGCAGCATTAATAAGCTTCTTTATGTCATCTTCTGTCAATAAATCCCCTTCTCCTGGCAAGTTTAATTCAGACCTCTTTACATCTGCATTTATCCAGCTTACTTCATCAGGATATATTTTATCATCTCCTTTTAGCCATTTGTAGAATCTTTTTATTATCTTCTTGTAATCCTGCTTTGTCCATAAAGTATAATCTCTTCTTTGTATGCAACTAACAAATTCTATTATCTTCTTTTGTTGCATTGTCAAAATCCTTATTTATTATCTTTGCTATAAGCCTTAATGTAACTAAGTATTTCTCCCTTCTTGGATTTCCTAAACCTCGAACAAAACAATTATTGTCAAAATCCCTTATTAAGGCTTTATTTCTATCAGAAATATCAGAATTCTCCAGCTTTTTCCTTGCAGTTTCCAATTTTCTATCATATGAGTGAATATCTACTCTCATTTTAAGCCTCCAAGAAAAAGCATATATAAATCTTGTAGCCCAAAAGTGGCCTTCGGGCGTTACATTTGAGATTATACGCCCTGACCGGGATTTGAACCCGGGTTGTAGCCTCGACAGGGCTACGTGCTAACCGAACTACACTATCCTTGCCAATAACATTATAGATGTTATTTAGGGCAATATCAGGGCAAAGAAACAAAGATAAATTTTATTTATAAAGTTTTTTGTTTTAATAATATTAATCTTTCTTTATAAGGGATATATGGTTTATAATATCCAAATTTATTCCAAAGAGCTTTTTTGTTAGATGTTTTTTATTACTAAATCCTATAAGTCCCACCACCCGGATTTGAACCGGGAACCTTACGGGTACTGCTGTCTGTTTTTCATTTCTAGTGTTAACCTTAGATCAAACAGCGTCCGGTAAAACTACAGCCGTACGCTCTGCCGTTGAGCTATGGTGGGATATAAAAAAACTAAATTTTTATTATTTAAATATATTGTTTTTCATATTTAGTAGAACATAAAAAAGACCTTAAATTATCAGGACTGCTAGAAGCCAAACTATTAATTAAGTTAGGATAAATTTCATCATTAACAATAAATATATTTCCTTTATACTCAATCTTAGTTCTGTATATTTTCTTTTCATCATCTTCTCTTTCCAGTTTTATTTTTCCTTTTACTTCATGTCCATCAGCAGACATTGTGATAAATTCCAGAGAATCCTCTACTATCTCAATTTCAATATCCTCAAACACTTTCAAAAATCCAATAATATCTTTCATACAAGAACTTAAAAAACAAAACTTTTAAATCTTATTGATAAGGTTTTTTAACTTTGTATTTTTCAGAATTCAATAATTCATTATAATCTTCACTAAAAGTATCCTTTTTCTTTCTAAAAAATATAAAATAAGTTCCTATTATAAAGATTGCCAAAGCTATTAATTTTTGATAACTTTCTATCATTTTGAAATAACCATCCTGTTTGATTTTGATATTTTTACTCTCTTGTCTGTTATGTATCTTGCCAATGCAGGAGGTAATAATAATTTTCCTATCTTGTGAACTTTTGTTTCAACATTATAAGAGATTACAACTTCTTCTTTGGGGCTCATGTCCTTTAATTTCCATATTATTTCAACAGAATTTCCTGTCTTATTTATTTTGAAAGGTTCTAAAGAACCAAAACCGTGTGGCTTTTCTACAATGTTATTAACTCTCTCCATAACTCTAACGTTTTTCAATTCCTTTTTGCTCTTGTTTTTTAATGTCAAAATAACTTTCATCTTTGAAGTTCCTTTTTCTGATTTTATTGTAAATACTTTTTTTGTAATTCTTATTTCTTTTTTGAATCTGTGATATAAAAATCCTGATACCAATATCGCTATTAATAGGATTATGAGAGGGGTTCTATAATCTGTTGTTGTTGTTATTTCTGTTTCTTCTTCTGGTTCTAATCTCAAATTCCATATCAATATATAATTTCCATCTTCTTTCTCAATAATATCGGGTTCTGGATTTGTTTCAGTAAACAACTTTTCAAAGAAAGAAATTTTTTTTGTAAATTTCTGGAAAGCAATTGCATTACCACTGTTTATTTTCTTGGTTATTTCCCTGTTAATCAAAAGAGAATCTTCCTTAGTAACAATTTCCCTTACTCCACTATATTGGCTTATTTTTAAATCAATATTGTTTTTTCCTATTAATTCATTATCATAATAAAAAGAAACTTCCACTTCATGAATTCCTTCCTTTGCCTCATCATCTATGTTTAATATATATTCTTCTATTTTTGTCTCCTTTGCATTTAAGTCAATTGTGCTTGTTTCACTGAATATGTCACTAACCATGACCACTGTTAAATCATTGTAATTGTTGTCAAAATTATTCTTTATTTTTAATTCAACCTTGTTGTTTTCCTTTCTTGGATCAATTTCATCTGGACCGGAGAACTCAACATCAAAAACATCGTCTTCATTTATCAAAGAAACTTCAATGATTTTTTCTATTCTCTCTCCTGTGGATTGGGAAGTTGTTATTATGTTTACACCATAGGTCTTTTTTTCAAGTCCTTTTGTGGGTTTTAGTTTTAATTCTATTGTCTTTTCTTGATTTGCAGGAACTTTTATGTTTACCAGGCTTAACTTGTTAATCAAATTCCAGTTATAATCCACACTATCTATCTTGTAAAATGTGTCATAAGCCTGATTGTTTTTTATTGTTAAATCAAAAGTGGCATTTTCTCCTTCAAAAACTATTACATTTGTTGGATTGTGACCTATTTCAAATGAGGCTGAATAAGCCAAAGATACCAAGAACAGCAAAAAAACCATTAAAAATATTTTATTTTTCATATATGTGATATCTAAATGGGGCTGTATATATAAATTTTGTTATTTTTTGCTATAAGGCTTTGCTCATATGCTCTTCCTTGTTTATTTTTATTATGTTATCAACAAAAGTCTCAATTTTTGGGTCATGACTGACTATTATAATTTGTTTTAAGTTTAATTCATTCAAGACATCCCTTAATCTGTCCAACTGTTCTGAAGAAAAACCGTCTGTTGGCTCATCCAATATCAAAATATCTCTTGTTTTTATCCCGCTTATTATATTGTTAATTACCTGATTCAAAGCAAGCCTGTAAGACAATGCTGCAGAAGTTCTCTCCCCGCCTGATATATACTCATAATCAACATCATACCCATTCTGCTGTATTATTGGAGTAAATTCCTCGTCAAGCCTTACTTTTATTATCTCATTATTCATCAAGATGTCAAACCACCTCTCAAACAAACTGTTAAAATCATTATGAACCTTGAACATTATCTGCTTTTCCATATTATCAACAAGGTTAAAGAATTCTTCATCCATCCAATTATGCAATTTTGAATATTTCACGAATTTCTTTTTTGCTTTTTCCTTCTTCATTATCTCATTTTCCAATTCCAGAATATTTCTCTTTAACAAACTAATTTCCTTTTCAATAGAACCCTTTTTAATTTCAATTTCTTTCTTGTTTTCATTCAAGTCTTCAATTTCTTTTCTTATATTTTGATAATCATTCTCAAGATTTTCAGAATTTTTTATTTTGATATCTATCTCTTCTTTTTGCTTTTTCAACAACATTATCTTATTATTCAATTCATTATTCTCGTTTATTAAATTTCTCAATTTTTCCTTTTTTCCCAAAATATTATCGCTTTTTATCAATTCAATCTCATAATTTTTCTTAATATCCTTTAAGTTATTCAATTCCAATTTTAAATTGTTTAATGTTTCCTCTTTTTCTTTTTTATTAATCAAAATTAAATTTATCCTTTCGTTGCATTCTCTTATCTTATTATCTTCTGTATTTTTTATCATGCTCTTATGATCTTCAGATACTTTCTGCTGGCAGGTAGGGCAATTTTCCAGTTCAATTATTTTATTTTTTAGTTTTTCAGAATTCTCCATTGTGTTCTTTAGTATGCTCAATTCATTGTTAATTTCATTGATTTCTTTTTCACTAGTATCAATATAACTTTCTTTTAATTTTATTTTATTATTAATATCCTCTATATCAATGTCGCTTTCCTTGTGTTCTTTTACTTCCTTGTCAATTGTTTCAATCTCATTATTGTTTTTCTCCTTTTGCCTGATATTGTTCTCCAATTCAATATTTATTTTGTAATGTTCTTCCTTTGTCTTTTGAAGTTCCTTCATGTTATTCTCAATATTATTTAAGGCGTTTTTCTTTGCATCTATTATCTCATCAAGACCAGATATTTTTGGAAGAATCTCACTAATGCTTTCATTTAATTTTTCCAGCTCTTTTTCCCTTTCTTCCTTGAGACCTTTTTTCTCTATTATGTCAGAAAACATTCCTTCAAGCTCTTTTTTCTTTCCTTTTAGATGTTGGATGTATATCTTTGAATTGTCTTTTATTCGTTTGTATTTGTCAATCCCAAATATTTTTCTTAGAATATCAAGTCTTGAGTCCTTGTCAGCCATTAAAATCTGCTTCATCTCTTCCTGGGGGGTATATACAGTGTATCTATAGATCAATGACTTTGATTTTGTCAACAATTCCTTTGGATAATTTAATAAGTCTAATATCTTTAATTTCAATTCTGTTGCAGTCATTTCCCTTTTCTCATTGTTAATCATTAATTCACCAGAACTCTGCATTACCTTGTTACCCTCTTTTTTCAATGTCCTTCTTACTATTATATTATTACCATCTATGTCAAGCTCCAATTCCACAATTCCGTTGTTTTCACCTGACCTTAGCAAGGAATTTCCTGTTATGTTTCCCTTTTGCAAACCAAACAACGCAAAATCCATGCTCAACAATATTGTACTTTTACCAGCTCCAATATCCCCTGACAACAATGTAGAACCTTCTGGAAATTTTATCTCCTCATCAACATAACTTCTTATGTTCTTTAATTTAATTCTCTTTATTTTCATTTTCCAATATATTATTGATGTTTTGTATTATCCTATTTTCAAAATCAATATTTCTTTCTCCTTCAATTTTCTCAATGTTCAATGATTCCATTATTTTGTTGGCAAATTCACTGTCAAAATTCTCGCTCTTGAACTCCTTTATCATGCTCTCTTCTATATCTTCGACAGAACCTTCCTTTATCTCAAACTCTTGTTTTTCTTTTGTAGTAAGCTTTGAAGTGTTCTTAAGGACAATATATGAACTTTCAAATTTCTTTAAGAGATACTTAAAATCTATGTCAGATGGTTTTCCTGACCTTAATGCTCCTTCGATTCTTAATAATACTATCTTATCATCAAAATTATCTATCTTGTTTATTTCTTCAGCAATATCCTGGGGAAGTTTGTCTTCTGCATCTATATTATATGAAATTACTTCCTTTAATTTTATAGGAACATAATTTGTTTTCATATTTCCATTATTCAATTCAACGAAATAAAACCCCCCTTGTTTTAAATCTTCAAGCTCTTTGAAATTATTTGGAAATAATGGTCCCGGATAAACTATTTTTCCATAGTTAGGAACATCTTTTTCAAATATGTAATGAACATGCCCCCCTGCATAATAATTGAAATTCTTGGGCAACAAGTCAAGAGGATAACCTTCAACTTTTTCCATATCCTTTGGTTTAAAGTCCTCTAAAGTGGAATGAAACATGAATATCTTGAATCCAGATTCTTCTTCTAGATTTTTTTTATCTAATGATTCATAATATTGCTTTTCCAAAGATCCCTTTTTCCCGAACAATCCTGATATTTTTGTTCCTGTTCTGTCTATTATGAAATTCAACTTATTATCTTCAATCTTTGCTACATTTTCAAGCAATCCAGATTTTTCAAAAACATCTATTATAGTTTTTCCTGAAGGAGAGAAATCATGGCTTCCTGCTATTATATATATTGGTATGTCGTGCTCTTTTAATCTTGATAATTCATTTGCAACATCCTTTACTAAAGATATATCTGGCAGGGCTGTATCAAACAAGTCTCCAGATATTAGAACAAAACCAACATAATTGTTTAGTGCAAAGTTTATTGATTCCTTGAATGTTTTTAGATTTAAATCCTTTAATTTCTGCTCTCTCCATCCCCCAAGATGGCAGTCTGCTAAATGGATGAATTTCATGATAATAGAAAAGCCTTCTCATTTTAATATATTAATATAGTTTAGAATATATTTTATAACTTAACTCTCTTTCCATTATGCATGATATGTAGGGTACTGCCCATCTTATAACCACACTCTTCTGCTATTTCTCCAAGAGCATTTAATTTTACATTATCCCCATGTGAAGGGATTACATTTTTTGGCTTTACCATCTCTATCAAATCTCTCAAATCTTCACGAGATGCATGGCCTGAAGCATGAACATCAGTAAATATTCTTGCCTTATATTTTTTCAATTTTTTCTCAAGAACTTCCCTGTTTGCTATATTAATAGGATCTGGTATTGTCCTGCATGAGAATATTACATTATCTTTTTCTGTAAACTTGAAAGGTAATCTTTTTCTTAAAATCTTGTCAAGAACAGAATTAGGCT
Source organism: Candidatus Woesearchaeota archaeon (assembly GCA_017609465.1). GTDB lineage: Archaea > Nanobdellota > Nanobdellia > SCGC-AAA011-G17 > JAFCDX01 > JAFCDX01. The sequence continues at coordinate 10,818 of JAFCDX010000010.1, forward strand.
CTCCCTGGCTTCCTGTGCATATTACAACATATTTTCCCCTGTTTTTCTCTACTTTTTCCAATTCTTTTTTGACTTGCTTTGAATATCCTGCTATTATTCCATCTTTTGAGAAATTAACAATACCAACAGCTTCTGCAGCTTTAATATATTTTGCCATGCTTCTTCCCAAAAACAATACTTTCCTGTTGAGTTTTTTTGCGAATTCTATTGCACTATAAATCCTTTCCAGATGAGAAGCAAAAGTTGTAACAAACATTGCCTTACCTTTACTGTTTGTATTTAACATAACATCCTTTAACAATTCTCTTGCAATCTTCTCAGAATAAGTTTTTCCTTCTCTATGGGCATATAATGATTCAGATATTAATGCAACAACATTTTCTTTTGATAATTTTCTCAATCTTTCATAATTAGGTTTTTTTCCTAAAACAGGAGTATTGTCAAACTTGAAATCATTGCAATAAAGAACTTTCCCTTCATCAGAACCAAGCAATATCAATGAAGATTGCAATGTTGAATGTGTTATTCCAATTAATTCAAGAGTTATTTTATTAGTAAGTTTTAATTTTGAGTTTGGATTTATTTTTCTCAAATCATTTTTTAGTTTTATTTTTTCATCATTGCATATTGATTTTAAGACCTCTATTGTAAATGGAGTTCCGTAAACAGGACACTTGTATTTATCTGCAAGATAAGGGACTGCACCAATATGATCCAGATGACAATGGCCTATAACTATTGCCTTTACTTTGTCTTTCCAGTCTTTTATTAATGAATCATCGGGAAATGCCCCAGCCCTTTTTAATTCTTCAAAAGAAACATCGTGGTCTTCTTCTTCCCCTAAATCAATAACCGCGGGAAGGTAAAATCCCATATCTATTATAATAACCTCATCACCCATTTTTATGGCAGTCATGTTCTTCCCGACTTCATTATAACCGCCAACAGTGCATATTTCCATTAAGAATTAATCCAATTTGTTCATTTAAATATCTTTTTATTTAAAATTTAACTTTCTGTCAATATGCCTTACATTATTACATACTTCAAGAACATATTTTGCAGGTTTTTTTGGTCTGTAAATTCTGAAAGGTTTCATCTTCTTGAAATCAACAACTTCTTTTTTTGAATTAAGAAAAATAGCGTAAAAAGGAAAGAACACAAAAAATGAATGTATTGCTGCCTGATGCTTGCTTTCATAAGGAACTTCCAATAATATGTTTTTCTTTTTTGAAAACATCAAACCCCTCATGTTTTTAAAAAAACCAATATAAGGTTCTATTTCCACATCCTTATGATTTATCTTTACTTTCATTTTTCAGATTTTTTAATAATCTTATTTTTTCCTTCCCTCTTTTTGTCCTAGACAAATTTTTGTAAAATCTATTTGATATTATTATTTGAGAATCTATAAAATCTTTTATTTTTGATTTCCATTTATCTGGATTATTCTTTACATAATTTGCCCATCTAATTATCTGCTCATTATGTGTAATATCTCTCATCTTAATCTCAATCTCCTTATTTTTCTTTTTATATTTTCAATCTCTTTCTCATTTAATTTATCAGAATAAATTATTCTTAAATGTTTTGCATCTTCTATATCCTTATCTGATTTTAATAATTCTTCTTTAAAAGCAATATTTGTTTCTATTGTTGAAAAATATAAATCAAGTCCAGTAAGAGGATATTTTTTCCTGTTATTTAATTGTTCTTCATCAAGGGAATCTTTGGAAAATTTCAATTTAATTTCAGGAGCAAATTCTCCCTTTCTTATATATCTTACACTTATGTTTTCTATGAGATAATCATCATAAATATTATCTGGTTTGTCTGATTGTATGCATTCAAAATCATTTTTTATCAATCCTCATGCAATAAAATAAATTTTTGTTCTTTTATTCTTTCAATTATTATATCAATATCCTCTGTTCATCTGCTCCTTCCATGTACTATTGCCACAAAACCAGATACAATAACATATTTTGCATATTTCTCAAGAATATTGATGAAATCTTCTACAAACTTATCTAAGATTGTTCTGTTATCTACTTCCATTTTTAGAAAATATTTTAAAACTATATAAATTTATTTGAAAAATAATCTACAATGGCAGTGCCCGTCATTTTTTATTTCATCAATATGCCAAAAACAAGGGCATATCTTTTTTTTGTCCTCTTCCTTAACACCTGTAATAGGACGGCATGGGCAATAAGGAACCCCATATTTTTTTCTGTTTTCTGCAAGACCTTTCAAAACTGTCTCAAGTTCTTTTTTATTTGGATTTAATTTAAAACCCTTTATTTTTGCGTATTTCTCAGCAAAGTTTCTTTCTTTTTCTATCATTTTAATTTCAGTTTTTCTTTTATTTTCTCCTGATTAAATCCTATTATGAACTCGCTGTTTCCTTCATCATCTATGATCTCAATAACAGGAATTCCTTGTTGCTGTGTTTTTTCAACCATATACATCGCCATTTCGTGATTGTTTTGAACATCAATTTCCTCAAATTCAACCTTATTCTCTTTTAAAAATTTCTTTGCCATCTTGCAATAAGGGCAAAATTCTCCGCTAAAAAGTCTTATTTTCATTTACAACTTCCTTAAAAATTATTTTAACAACCTCTCAAACAGGAATAAAAAAGTAAAACCCAATAATAATATCAAAATTATAATCATATTTAAACTTATCCCTGTCTTGAATATCCATGACTTAAATATAAAATAAGCTAGCAAAATTATTAATATATCTCTTAGTAAACTTCTTAGAGCCATTTTATTTTATTATTACTTAAATCAAATATTGCTGCTTCCCCCTTGTAAGCTGTTCCTGGATTTATTATAGTGGTTTTTCCTAATTTTCCTTTTCCCTTATGCTCATGCATATGCCCAAAAACATGATATTTTGGTTTGTATTTTAGAATATATTTTCTTATATATTCATCCCCTATATGTTTTTTATATAATGGGCTTCTTTTGTCATCAACGAGGTCAAATTTTGTATTTCTTGGTGGGTCATGAGTTAAAAGTATTAAATTCTTATTCTCCATATTTTTAAACAATTTTTTTAATCTATTATCCCATTTCTTGTTTATTTTTCTTATTTGCTTAAGAGTATAATTTCTTGTTTTTTCTAATTTCTTTTCTATAGGGAACCTATAACCTGAAAAAGCCAAGACATAATAAGAACCTATTTTTATTTTTCTATTATGTACTAAAATTATATTTTTCTTTTCTTTTATTAGTTTCTTAATCCCTGAAGGTTCTCCTTTCCTTGTTTCCAATGGATCCCAATTTCCATAAATAAGTATAACTTTTTTCCCTAGATTACTTAGAAATTTTATTGGTTCCCTTATTGAAAGTAAAGTCTTTTTATTTAAGGAATCATATCTTCTCTTTCCAATCAAATCAGAAAATTTATTTCCTTTCTTTATTTTTTCCCAGTTTTTGAAGAGCAAATCTCTTAATTTATCATTTCCTGCAAGATCTCCTACACATAAAACATAATCAAAATCTTCTTTCTTTATTTTATTCTTTAATTTTTGTGGAACTTTACTATGAAAATCCCCAATTAAAAGTAATCTCATACTATCTCAAACAAAAACCTATTTAAATTATTTGTCATTTAACATTATCAATGAAATTATCATTGAGAAAAGGTTTTAGTTTTGGCTTGACTTCTGCAATAATCACAACACTGGGCCTTTTAATTGGACTATATTCAAGCACTCATTCAAAATCAATTGTTATAAGTGGTATTATAATAATAGCAATAGCAGATGCATTATCCGATGCATTGGGAATTCATGTTTCTGAGGAATCAGAAAACAAGCACACTCAAAAGCAGATCTGGGAATCAACATTTGCAACCTTTATATCAAAATTCGTGTTTGCATCAACCTTTATAATACCCATCTTTATATTTAACATTAACACAGCAGTTATTATAAGTATATTTTGGGGTTTATTGTTAATATCAATTGCTAGTTATGATATAGCTAAAAGAGAAAGAATAAAACCGTATAAGGTAATAATAGAGCATATTCTAATAACAACTCTTGTAATTCTAGCAACCTACTTCATAGGAAAAGCTATACCCTACTTTGTAACTACTATTTAATAATTACAAATAGAAAAATTTATAAATGGTAAATTCCAAGATTTATTATGGAAAAACCAATATTTGAAGACCCGAAAATAAGAAAAAAAGATTTGAAATTGCTTTCTGTAGGTGGACTTATCAATACATTAAGAGGGAACCATAATGTAATATTACTTTCTGATTTATGGAATAATCTTAATGCAGACGAGATAATCTCAATATATCACGGTACTGGGGCATGCAAAAACCAATCAAGCATAAAATACAGAGGCATGCCTAGAAAATTCTATGAATTGATAAATGAATTAAATAAAATATCCTATCCTTACATAGGCAATTTCAGAAAAGATTGCATAAAGAAATTCCCCTCAGGAAAAGGAGATTTAGAAAAGAGATTGTTAAATATGGATGAATATACTAAAGATGCATTTATTTTATCCTTTCACAAACCTTACATCCCTTCTGAAATAGAAAGTCCTGAACATCCTGAAGCATGGTCTGATGACCCGGGTGGAAGAAACAAACAAATATACATCAATAGGGTTTATGATGCCTTGTATGAAGGTGTAACTAAAGAATAAATTAATACCATTTCTCAATATTTACTGCTATCTTTTTTAAATTAACATTGTAAGAATAAGGATCTTCTTCAACAGGAAATAATTTGTTTACAAGACATTTTTCAAAGTGAAACGGAACAGAAACTAATCCCTCTGGAAAATTGTCATAAATCTTTGCTTTTATTTTTATTTCACCATTTTCAGAAGTTATTAGCAACATATCATTATCACTAACTTTTAGTTTTTTTGCATCTTTTGAATTAATAAAGCATAATGGTTCTTTCTGCAATTTATTAAGGGTTTTTGAATTAGAAGACCTTTCTCCGGTGCAGAATTGATATCTCCATCTTTCTGTCGTCAACAAGAAAGGATAATTCTTGCTTGTTTTTCCTTCAATAGAAATGAATTCAATAGGGACATATTTCTTGTATTTTAACTTATCATTAACAAATTTTCCTTTACTAGACTTTAGGTCATTTAAATGTAAATTGTATCCTTTTATCTTTTTAATGTCCTTCCATATTTCATCTATGTTTTTGTATTTTAATTTGTTGTCAAACAATTTTGAAATTTCATTAATTATTCTCCAATTTTCCTTTGAACTATACATCTTGTTTATTATTTTATCAGAATATCTCACTCTTGACTCAGCACTTGTTGTTGTTCTCTCATATTCAAGGAAGGATGATGAAGGAAGTACAACATCTGCAAATTCAACTGTTTTGTTGTAAAAGGGCCCTTGATATATTATAAACATTTTTTTCAGTTCTTTGTGAACTTTGTTTAAGTTAGGGAGGGATTGTGCAGGATTCATACCCATTACCCACAAACATTTTACATGCTTATTGAAAATAGAATTTATTATGTTTTCCCCCTTGTTTAATGTACATATCCCCATATCATTTATACCTTGTATATTGCTTTTTCCTCTCATTGAGATTATTTTTCCTTTTTTTGCTAATGTAAGGTTTATTGCAGAAAATACATTATTAGTTCCATAAGAATGCTGAGTCATTCCCATTCCATAACCTAATACAAAATTATTGCTTTTTGATATTAATTTATATGCTTTCTTTATTTTGTTTTCTTTTGTGTTGCATATCTTTGCAGTTCTCTTTAAATCATAATGAGAAACAGTTTCTTTCAAAGAATCAGGAACATTTACTTTCTTATTTTTTATTAATAAATTAAGAATGCAATTCAAAAATGCTATTTGTGTTCCATCTTTTATTTGTATATATAAATCAGAATGCTTTGAACTTTCATCCTTCCAATCTCTCAAACATATTAATTTTGCTCCATTCTGCTTTGCTCTTAATATATAATCAAACGCAATAGGATATGTTACTTTTGGATTTGTTCCTGTTAACAGTATTAAATCTGCCTTTTCAAAATCTTCTATTTTAGATGGCATCCGCTTTATCCCAAAAGAATAATTGAAGGTATAAGCGCTTGCTGCATGACATATTCTTGCGCATGAATCTATGTTTTCTGTTTTTATTGTTTCTCTTGCGAATTTCTGAAATACGAATGCATCTTCATTGGAACCAGAACCCGCTAAAAAAGAAATTCCTTTTGAGTCAATATCTTTTAAGTTTTTGTATATGAAATTATATGCTTCTTTCCATGAGACAGGTTTCAATTTTCCCTTTTTTCTTATTAATGGTTTTTTAATCCTGTTTTTATTGTAAAATTCATTACATGTCAATCCTTTTATACATGGCTTTCCTCTACTTACAGGATCATCTTTATCAGGGATAATTTTAATATCTTTATTTAATGTTTCTACTTTTAGCGAGCATCCAACTCCACAATAAGGACATATTATTCTTATTTAAATCACCTCTCCTTTAGTTTAATTAAAAACCATCCCGATATTAAAAATATTATTATGCTTACATATTGTGCCAAGCTTAAGCCATACAAGTAAGGAAGATCCTTGTAAAATTCAGTAAAGAACCTGAATATTGAATATAATAACAAGAATAACCAAGAAACATAGCCTCTTTTCAAATTTCTGTAAAAATACAATATTCCAAATAAAAGAAAATTTGAAAATGCTTGATACAATTGGACAGGATGTCTTAACTTTTCATAATTGTCAAACTTGTAACCAAAAATAGAGTCTGTAACTTTTCCAACTAATTCCTGATTTATGAAATTGCCTATTCTAACAAAAGCAGCCCCTAATGCAAAAGGTATTACTAAAATGTCTGAAATGTCATAAAAATTAATTTTTTTCTTTTTAGAATAAATCCATATTAATAATATGTTTCCTATTATTGCTCCGTGACTTGACAAACCTCCTTCCCATATGTAAAATATCTTAATCAAATTGGAAGAAAAATAATTGAAATTGTAAAAAAAGACATGAAACAATCTTGCACCTATTATAGTGACTAATATGACATAAAAAAAGAATTCATCAACATCAATCTTAAGATTTTTTTCTCTTGCTATTTTCTTAAACAGTAAATATCCTATTATAAAACCAAGAACCATTAATATTCCATACCACCTTATAACAAGAGGTCCTACCTGCAAAGCTATTGGATCCATATTATTGCTTTGTAAATATAATATATAAAACTTTATATAATAAAACTTTATACAATTAATGGAGGTGATTTAATGGCTAAGTCAAGATTAGATGTAAAGGGATTAGCATTAAGTTTGGGTATTTTATGGGGTGCAGTTACTTTGTTAATTGGACTTGTAGCAATAACAGGATACGGTTTGGAATGGGTTGAATTATTGTCAAAAGTTTACATAGGTTATGAAGCAACATTTATTGGAAGCATAATCGGCGGAATATATGGTTTCATTGACGCAGGAATAGCAGGAGCATTAATAGCATTCCTTTATAACAAGTTTTCAAAATAGAAATTTTTTCTTTTTATTTTTAACAAGAACCAGAAACACCTGAAGATTCTGAATTAAGCATTTCTTCACATTCCTGAGGAGCTTCATTAAATGCGCTGCATATTGCTTCTTTGTATGATTCTGAATTTCCGTAATCATAAACAGCCCTAGTTTTTACTCCATTGATTAACATTGTCGGAGATCCTGTAGCTTGTGCTTTATTTGTAGCCTTCTCCTCTTCTTCCATGAATTGAACACCTGCGCTTTCAACACATGCATTTATTTCATTAACATCAAATCCAGCTTCACCAGATGCATCTTCCCAGCATGACCCATCGCTTCCGCAATTATCATTTACATAAGTTGCAAAATCCCACCATGCATCAAGTCCATTATATTCCATTACACATACTTCCCTCATGTTTTGATCTGCTTCTGGCTGTCCATGCAATGAATTTACTGTGTTTCCATCAACACTTACAATATAATGAATTTTCCATTCAACTTTTTCTTTTAATAAATTATAAACAGGCTCTAAAGTATCTTCTGCCTTATTGCCATACGGACAGAAACTCATAACATATAGTTCAACAGTTGGTTTGTCTGTTTTAGGAATATTTTCTTTCTTATTTTGATTATCTTTGGGTATATCAACATCCTGTGAAAGATCTATTGCGCTTGGAAATAATAATTTTCCGTCTTTTGACATGTATAATTGTGTGCTTCTTCCTTGAAGCTCTATTTCAATCAAATATAGCCCTGATTCTTCTTCAACACCAACTAATTTAGATTCAACAGCACCACCCAATAAGTTATCATTAACAAAACTTACTGCATCTTCAGCTCTAGATTCTTTAACAAAATAATCCGAATAAGGAATTCCGTTTGCTATAAAGGATATCAACAATAAAATTCCCAAAACAACTGTTGCTATTTTCCATTTGTTCTTCTTTTTTACTTTCATCTAAGAAATTATAAAATCAATAGTTTATAAAACTTTTGAATTATTCAGTGGTTTTGAAAGTTGATGGAACCATCAACTAGATTTTAGGGTTCAAGGCTTTTAAATATTTAGGTTCTATATTCTATAAAAATCTTTAGTTAATAAGCCAAATCCATACAAATTGAAGCTTTAGTAAATTATTTAAAGAACCATATTTATGGTTATATTATAATGAAATATATTATAACTATATTGTTAGTGAGCTTAGTTCTAATTAGTGGCTGTGCTAAAACAGAATGTGATAAATTAGCATTAAGATTTGATAGATTTGTAGAAAGAGGTTGTTATGATATTTCTAATAAGAATTATAAAGATCCTTTTGATACTATTGTTGGAGCAACTTTAATTGAAATAAGTGAACCTAAATTTGTTAACTTTACTGCCTATCCTTATACTGGACATGATGATGAATATCATTATTCATTAACTTTTAAAGGTAAAGATAAAGAATACACTTTCAAGGCATGGATTCCTGCATCAATCTATGAAGGAGAAATATATTATCAAGTTGGAGATTTTTATAAATTTGATTTTTTAAGGGTTTGTGGAGCACTTACTAGTGCAGGTCCACATAATAAAATGTATAGGGATTTTGATTTCGATGTGTTAAAACCTTTAGTTTGCTAATTGTTTTTAACTAAAACAATCTTCTAAACCAATCCAAGAATTTTTTCCATACATTTTGCTCAACACATTCATCATTAATACACAAATTACTTCTACATTCAAAATTATTACTACAAATTCCTGTTTCTTTTTGTTGTATTAAATTCCCATCTAAAGAACAATATCTCGTATCAATCCTAAAATCAAAAGGAATGCAGTTTTGTTCATATAAACAACCAGATTTACATTCTTTTCCAATAGATAGAATTTCTCCTATTAATATCGGGGTTTCAGTAAAGAAATCTATTTCTTTCTGTGTAATAATATTTCCTTCCTTAAGTATTTCTAATTTATGTGGTTTATTATAATTAAATTCATTATATACAAGAATAAATTTTGCTTTTCCTAAATCATTTGTTATAATTGATTCTTCTTCAATTTTAATTAAAGCCCCACCAACCGGATTTCCACTCCCATCATTAACAGTTATCTCATATTCTCTTGTGACTTGTGCATCTTTCCATTGTAAATGCCTTTTAAGTTCTGGAGCAATTTTTAAACTTCCTTTAATGGTAAAATTATTTTCCATTGAATGGTATTCCTCACCACCAATTATTTCTCCCGCATTGGTCCATAATCCATTTTCAAAATTAATAACACCAAAGAAGTTTCTTGGGATAAATTCGACCATATGTGAATTAATTAGATTGAGGTTTGAATTTCCACTCGGTTGTAAGAATAGATAATCAGAATTTGTTAGGGTGACATCTGAATCTATAATAGTAAATGGCCATTGACCCATCATAGTTATATTATTTAATATTATATCCCTATAACCTAAACTTGAAGGTTTTCCCATATTTAAGTTTTCAAAATTAACGCTCTCATCTATTATATCAATAAATACCTTTCTTAATTCTGAATTGGACAATCTTACATGAGATGTTGGGTCAAGGAAAAATAACCAACCTCTTTCATAGGGGCCGTGTTCAAGTTCTCCTGTAAAATCATCTCTTAGAATACAACTTCTTTCTAAAATAACATTATAATTAGCCTCTGGGATCATTTCATGGACATCCCATGATTCAAAATAATTTCCCGATCTTAATCCATCTATAGTCAAATGAGCCTCTGCAGGAACATTAAAGGCAATAGCCCCTATTGTAGAGTTTATAAGTTTTATATCTCCAGCTTCAATTTGTAAAAGACCACCTATTGTAAATACCATATCAGAATTAATCATGTTTAATTTAGCATTGTTTCCATTGTTTTCTAATAGGTGGATTGATGTTGGTGAGTTAGTAATATTGATTTTTCCATTATTTCTTATTATTACAAGAGCACCCATTCCCTCATGAATAGGTTCTGGAAAAATAAAAGAGTTTTCTATATTTAATGAAGCACCTTCATCAACAAAAAAATATGTATGTATTGTAGATATATCCCCCCTACCAAGTGCAAATTGAGAATTTTTTATTATTAATTTAGATTGATCGTTTATATATATATTACCTTGTTGTAAATATTTTTTACCTTCAATAACCATTGTTTCAGTTCCGCTTATTATTAAGTCCCCAGAATGTGTTTCGTCAGGAATAAAATCTTGTGGGGCTTCTATAATATAATCTTTAACACATTTTTCGTCATAAGAAGTTATTTCTCCAACACAAGCCCCCATCTCACATCTATCAGGACATTCAAACTCAATAACCTGCCTTTCATTATTCAAGCAAAAATTTTCCATAAGGTGTTTTTCATCATTATGGCAAGCATCACTATAGCCTGTATTCTGATACTGAACCATTCCGGGAGTATAATAATCTTTTCCATTAGGAAATTCTTCACTAACGTCAGTATCGGTGCATGCTTCTGAAATTACTCCTTGTATTGTTCCTTTTAATCTTCCTTCAACAATTCCTTGGTCTCCATCTCCCTCCTGAGCAACCATATGAATTATCATTTCTACATTCTCTCCTGCATGTAATTCAAAAACATTGCAAGGAAGGTTTAATTCAATGACACTATTTCCATTAACCATTTTATTCAAGTCTTGATTCAAACAATCTGGTTTATCAGCAAATTCACCAATCATCCAGAAATCCAAATCTTTAATTATAAAACCATCTTGATGATTATTTTTTATAGCAATCTCAATTCCTTTTGTAGTTATCTTGTAATCTGAACATTCAATATTTTCATTATTGAAATAACAATCTTCTTTTAATATAGGAACTTCACACTCTTTTTCAATTATTGGTTTATTTAATTCAGTACCACAATTATTTACATCATTACATTCTCTTGTTTGAACATTATTTACACAAGAACTCCATTCACCACACTTCCAATCTTCAATACATTGAACTTGCAAACCAGCTTGCTCATTAATCTCATTTTGGCTTAAAACACTAGAAAATATTTTTATTTCATCAATAACAGAATCTGCTGGTAAATTTCTTACGAGATTATTTCCAATATTAAATACATTATTAAAATTAGTTGGTGGATTTATATTTTGTCTTAAAATATCTAATTGATTTCCATCCACAAATAATTTCATTCCTGTTGAATCCCAAGTTACTGCAATATGAGTCCATTCATTTATCCTTAAAAAACCCGCTCCTGCATCTATCCTATGAAAGTTACCATTATCGTCCCTTATATGAAAATAAAATTCATTTTGTGCAATAGGATCTGCTCCTAATTTACCAATTATTATAGAACTTTTTCTCCAATCATTCCTTCCCCATAATTCAAAGAAAATATGCTGTTTATTATCATAAGGGTTAAAATTTGGCTTTAACCAAAACATTATTGTTCCAGAGTTCTTGCTTATATAAGAACTAGAATAAGTTAGTAAATCTGAATTATCAAATAATATTCCTTTTCCAGATTTCCCAGAAACATAATTTCCAGAAATTAAGTTTCCCTTTGTTGTTCCATCTAAATTATCTTGTAAGGAAGGTGTGGAAGATTCTAAAATTCTTGTTTCATCAACACTTCTTCCTGTAAGCCATTCCCTAAAATCTGTTAAATAATCATTTAAAGAAAAAGCAGAGACTATTGGAACTAATAAAATCAATAATATTCCGATAATTAAATATATTTTATAATTTTTTGATTTCATATTTTATCAACGAAACCCTTATTTTTTCCTTAGTATATAATTCTCCATTTGCTTTTATTTCAACAATATAATAAGCAAATAAACCAGAAGGAGTTGAAGGAAAATTAAATTTATTCCAATCATTTACTTGTAAGACAAAAGGTAAACTTATACTATTATTTGATTTTATATTTAATGGTTGTTTTGCAAGTATTATGTCAACCATATCTTGAGATATTGTAGAATCTGCTGATTCATCAAAATAAATATTTATATTGAACTCTTTTTCTGTATCAAAATTATTTTTGATAATTATGTTATCCATACAACCTATAGTAAATTTATATTTTTCAGATCTGATACACATTAAATTAAGAGGAATATAAAATCCTTTATTTTCTGCAATTTGTCTTTCTAATAAATTTAATTCATTCATCTTTAACCTATTTTCAATTTCCCAAACCATAGAATTTCTTTTAAGAGTTTTATAACCAAAATATCCGGAAATTCCAGAAATTGTAATAATTAAAATTAATACAACTATTATAATTAAATATATTTTTTCTTTTCTTTCCATTGTTTTATAAAATCTTACTTTTTAATTTTATGATAAATTATTACAACTAAGTTTGCCAGGAAAAATTGCCAAATTATATTTAAAATTGCAACACTGAATTTAAGCAAAGGATCCCAAACAACACATACAACTGTCCATTGAGTTGAACAAGTGAATTGATTAAAAAAACTAAAAATATTAAAAATTCCTGCACCTATACTTTTACCTAATAATCCGCTTAATTCTAAAAAACCATATAATCCCAATAAATGAAATATTATAAATAAAATAAAAATTGTCCAATTAAGTTTGAAAAAATCTTTCCAGTTCATTTTGTACCTCCTTTTCTTTTCTCAAAGGTATCAAATCTCCACCAGATCCAGACTCCTTTTCCAGGACCTGTAAATTTTCCTTTTATTTTTCCATCTCCTCTTAATAAGTTAAGCCTGTAGAATATTTTCGTTCTTGTTATGGATTCTTTTTTGATTTTGTCTTTTAGTTTTTCTTCTATCTCTTTTGTTTCCAAAGGCTCAGAAGATTCATTAAGTAATTTAAGTATTTCCTCTCTTATTTTGTCTTCCATTTTGTTCACCTACCGATACATAAATTTATGGATATATTAAGTAATATATAAACTTTTGGTGGATAAATTAATCATATTAATCTATTAATAAACCTATAAAGAATTATTGGAATATCAATTTTAAAGTTCATTCCAAAAGAGCCATTTATAACGGCTAAGTTCTTTGGAGTAGTGCTTTACACATTAATTAATCCTGGTGGTGGATAACAATTGCTCCATTTGGTTTTGAATTGGTTTTGTTAGATATGGGTATTTTAATTCTATATTTTTATTGGATTTTTAGTTTTTATTGGATTTTTAGTTAGTTTTCTAAGAGAATAGTTAGATCTATAGAGTTTTATTGAGACTTTATTGGATTTTCAACAGATTTTTAGATTTAAGAACCAATAAATTTATCAACTTTCGGAGCTACTGTTATTCTTCTAAATCATCAAAAAATCCATCCGGTATTTCTTTAGTATTAGGTTTCTTTGAATAAGATTGTAATACTACTTCTTCAACATCTTCAGAAACAGGTTCTTCATAAACTATATTTTCTACAGTTGGTATATCATCAATTCTTTGAGGCAAAGAAGAATTATTATAATTTTCTGAACTTTTAATTCTATTCATATCCGCCTTAAATTTTTCTAATTCCAATCTAACCCTGGATAAACCCAGTTCAAGAGTTTTAACAAGGGGGCTAATTTCTTTTTTCATTCTTCTTCTTGTTTTTTCTTCAGTTTCTGCAACTGTTCTTTCAATTTCATCCTTCATTTTTGATTTATACCTACTTTCAATAGTTTTTAATGCTACATTTTTAAAAGTTTCACTGTCAATTATTTCTACTTCAACATCATCATAAATTTCCTGATATTTTTTATATGGCACTCCATCAATGAAAAGAATTACCTCTCCAAATTCACTTTCTCTATTATTTATATCTTTTTCAATATTATTATCATCTATCATCAATGAAGTTATATCCTTTTGTGGTTCTGGTGTTTCTCCGCTTCCGCACTTTACCCATAAAGTATTTCCTAAAACAAAATAATGTTGAGACTTATCATAAGGGCCAAATATTTTCCCTTTTCTTGCAGAAAGTTCAAATTTATCATCTATCTCTTTAGAAGATTCAGGATATCTAAAATTTACTTCATCCTCCAAATTATATACTCTATATACTATGACTTTACATTCTTTAACTGGCATACATTTAACATATAATAATCCCTTAAAAATCTTTCTATTTTTACCATTTTATAGTAGATAATATATATTAAAATACAATCATAAAAACATTTAAATACTAATCAAATTCAATCCATGCATGGCAGAAGACAACTTACTTATTCCATTAGATGAATATCTGAAAGCAGGAATACACATAGGAACCAAATACAAGAGCAAGGATATGTCTAATTTTATATACAAGATAAGACAGGATGGTTTGTCAATATTTAACATAGAGGCCATAAACAACAGATTAAATGTTGCTGCAGAATTCATATCAAAATACAAGCCAGAAGACATATTGATAATATGTAGAAGAGAAAACGGATGGGTTCCAGTAAACTTATTTTCAGAAATAACCGGTGTGAGAAACATAACAGGAAGATACCCTCCTGGATTATTGACAAACACTAATCTTGATAATTATATAGAGGCAAAATTGGCAATAGTAGTAGATCCTTTGCCAGACAGAAACGCATTAAAAGATTCTGTAAGGTCTGGAATGCCTATTGTAGCTTTATGCGATACTAACAATGACTGCAAGAATGTTGATTTGGTAATCCCGTGTAATAACAAAGGAAAAAAGTCACTTGGTTTGGTATTTTATGTTTTAGCAAAAGAATACATGAAAAGAAGAAAATTGATAAAATCTGAAAAGGATTTCAAATACACTTTAGAAGATTTCTCAAAGGAATAATTACAACTTATTATCTTCTTTTGTCTTGTCTGCAACTATCAATGTTGCTGTTGTAGCTATGTCCTTTATCTTTGATAATTCATTAACAGAAAAATCATTCAATGTGTCAAGATCCTTTGCCTTTACTTTAATTATTATATCATAAAGACCGTAAAGCAAATGTATGTCCTCAATAAATTTGTATTTTACTAATTCAGCAGCAACTCTGCTTTCCTGTCTGTTCTTCACGTTTATTAATATATAAGCTAGTGCCATTTTATTTTTCCTTTATTATCTCGTTTTTTATCAATATGCTGTTTGGTATTATTATTATATCCTTGTTTTTTGTCTCAAGCTTTGTTTCTGTTGTGGTAATCTCAACAACCTTCCCCTTTATATCTTTTACTCTTATGTTATCTCCCTTTTTAATAAGCTTTTTTTGATGAAGGAAAAGGCCTGCAATTAAATTAGGAACCACATCCTTTAAAGACAATAAGAACAATATTATCAATAATACAAATATGAATATTAGTACAAGCTGAAGTATGAATGTTGTTATTCCAAGCTGATTCAAGGAATATATAACTGATATTATGTAAAGGAAATATTTTACTATTATGGATATGATTTCTTCTCCGGGAACACTAAGATCCAGGTTATTTTTTAATATGGAATTTAATTTAAGATTGTTAAGTATTTTATATGTTAATTTTCCTATTAATCTGGATATAAGCAAACCTATTAATAATACCAATACAGCTCCAATCAGTTTTATCAAATTCTCTGATGTCATTGATATTATGTCTGATATGTTTACCATGCTCATTTAAGTTTCAATGGTTTTAAAAGTGTTTTCATTGATTAAATTTTTAAATAAGACAGTATTCTTAAATAAATGCCAACAAACGTTACTCACGAATACAAGGAGGCAGAAAAGAAATATCTTAATTCAAGAACCATTCAGGAAAAGATAGAAGGCCTTCAGGACATGCTCAAGAATCTCAACAAGCACAAAGGAACAGAAAAACTTGAAAAGCAGCTAAAACAAAAAATTTCAAAATTAAAATTGCAGTTAGAAGAAAGGTCAAAAAAGAAAAAAGGTTCTTCAAAATATTCCATCAAAAAGGAGGGGGCTGCAAGAATAGTAATTGTGGGAACAACTAATTCAGGAAAATCAACCCTTCTCTCAAGGATAACAAACGCAAAGCCAGAGATTGCAGATTATGAATTTACCACAAAAATGCCAGAACAGGGTGTAATGGATTATAAAGGTGTTAAACTGCAGGTTGTTGAAATACCTGCATTAACAAAAAATTTTTACTTCAAGGAAGAAGGTCCTCCTTTACTTTCAATAATAAGAGATTCTGATTTGATTATATTAACCTTCAGGAATGAAGATGAAAGAAAAATGCTCTTTGAAGAGCTTTATTTGAATGATATCAACTTGCCTATTATATATTACAACAATGAGAATGTTGAAAAATTAAAGGAGTTAATATGGAATAATCTTGACATAATTCATGTTTTTACAAAAATGCCTGGAAAGAAACCAAGTTACCCCCCAATAGCATTAAAGAAAGGCTCATTGATAAAAGATCTTACTGAATTTGTTCACAAGGACTTTTTGAAAAATTTCAAGTATGCAAGAATATGGGGGAAAAGCGCAAAACATGATGGACAAAAAATAGGATTGAATCATAAATTGGAAGACGGAGACATAGTGGAATTGCATGAATAATTTTTATTTTATTAATTCAAAAGATCCATAATTTGTTTTGGTATAATTACATTGATAAGTATGGTTGTATATCCTTAAATTACATCTCTCGTTTTCAATATCATAGAACATTTTACTTGTATAAGTATGAAAAGCACTACTCAGTAAAACTATTATTAAAAAAATTGAAAGACCACTTATTTTTATATTAAAAATTTTCATATTAAAAACATAAAGTGTTTATATATTTAAATTTTTGGATAATAATTAAGAAAATCAAATTCTTTCTTCTTTTTTGTTTTTTTCTTAGTGGTTTTCTTTTTAACAACTTTAGAAGATATTCTTTTGCCAATTAAATCCTTTTTATGAACGACCTTATATCTTTTATGTATAACCTGATGATGTGTTGCGCAAAGAACCATTAAATTTGAAATCCTGTTGTCATCATTAATCATATTTTTATGGTGTATTTGTAATCTTATATCTCCTCCTTCCTTTATAGAACATTTAGGATATTGACATTTATTTTTGGCTCTTATAAGAACCTTTTTTCTAATTTTTGCTGGAACAGGTTCTCTAATTGGTTTGTTAAGAATATCTACTGCTCTTGCAAAATCTCTCTTTCTTGGTAAAGCCCCCCTTAAAGAAATTTTTGGTGGTTTTGGAATATTAAATAAGTTTTTTGGCATAAATATAAATAATATTTTAATATTTAAATCTTTTTATTTTTACAGTAGATAGGAAAGACCAAAAGTGGAAAACAAATAATCTTCTATAAAATAGTAAACTTTAAATATTCTGTAATCACTCTAAAATGAGTAAAATGAAGGGGAAAGAAAGAAAAAGTTTAAATAAAAGAAAAGCAATAAATAGAAATATGGAAAAAAGGGGTAAGTTAATTAGTCTTAATAATAATTCTTTTATTTATGATAGTGATTTAGATATTCTGGAAATCTATCTTGGAGGAAATACAGATAACAGTATTAATATTAATGACCTTATCATTATTGGTCTAGATAGAAAAAACAAGATAACAAACCTTGAATTTTTAAATGCAAATAGGGTTTTGGGGATTCCATTAAAAATTCTTGAAAATATAAATTCTGGAAAAATACTATTTAACAAAGACATTAGCGAGAAAGAAGGATTAATATCCTTAAATTTAAATTCAGATAATATGTCTCAGGGATTTATATTACCTCTAAACACGCAACCAAACAATATGGTTATTTCTGTTTAATTTTTTGTTTATAGTAAGTTACTATTCCTAAATCTCCTTTATTAAATTCATCAAATTTTAGAATAACTTCTATTTCATAATTAGAGCTATGGTATAAAATTATAGAATACCCATTATCATATTTTGCTAATCTAATTGACTTAATCTTTGAAGGTTCTAAAACATCATAAACAACTTGTGGGTTGGCTCCTGTTTTTTTGATTAATAAATCAAATTTTCCTTCTTCAATCCACTTTCTCCACCGGGATTTTAAAAATATAATATCTCCTTTAACATAATTCTTTAATTTTTCTTTAACTTCTCTTTCTATTTTATTCATATTTTTTTAAAAAATTCAAACTTTAAAAAGATTGTTCTCTAACATTTCAATGACCAATTCTTTCTGTTTATGTCTCCATTGCCCCATTCTATCTCTGAGTCTTATTTTATTGATAAAGTAGACTATCCCTTAAAAGAAAGGATAGAAACTCTTATAGAAAGAAACAACAGCCACAAGAAATACAGGATAGAATTCTAAAATGTTTTGTTTTCCAAAGTCTTTTGCATTTCGGTTGTTATAGGACCTATGTTTTCTACCACTAATTCAAACAAGTTCTTTATCATATATTCAAGCATGGATTCCTTCAATGGACCTGTGCAATAATCAAGAGTATTATTAATCTGGTTTAAATCATTCACACTATCTCTGGGTATCTTACACAGCATACCTCTTCCTTCCATGTTCTCCTTTACGAAAAAGTTTGATTTTTGGTTAGCCTGAATTAATTTTATGTTTAAAAGACAGGAATCCTTGTATTTTCCTTTTACTTCAAACTGATAAGTATCCCCATTAAGAACCTTGTAATAATCTGTTTTTTTGCAATTTTCAAATCTTTCATTAAAGCAATTTTCATCATACTTGCAATTGTAAGGTATATTGATATAAACTGCAATTAATATTACCAGCAAAGCTAAAAAAATTCCCAGAATAAACTTTTTATAATTCTTTTTAAAATAATTATTAAATCCCCTCTTTTTCATACTCATTTTTATATTTTTATATTTAAAAATGTTTTTATTTCAAATCCTCTGAAGTTATTATATTTAACTTATTGCTCCTTGCTTCTGTTTCAGTTCCAACAAGATATCTTATCTTGTATTTTTCTGCAGCGTATTTAATGTCCTTGTCAATTGTTCCATCCATTACTATGGCATAAATTCCTGTTTTCATGCTCTTTATTGTGTTGGATAATTCTTTTATTGGGACTTTTCCCAATATACTTAATTCTTCATTTAAAATAAATGCCCCTTTAGTTCCAACCAATTCATCAAGCATTTCCTTGAATTTAGAGCTTTCATTACTGTTTAATCTTGACCTTTGCCTGTATTGTCTTCTTTTCGGTTGCTCTTTTCTGTTATCCTGTTTTCTTGTTCTTGTATTTGTTCTGGTGTTTGTTCTTGAAGTTGTTTGTTTTCTTTTCGTTGAATTTCCATTAGACTTATATTGTTCATAAGGTATCTTCATTCTCAATGCCTTGATTATTTCCTTTTGCATTAATTCCTCAACTTCTTTTCCGTCAGGAGCTTTTGCAACAAAATCTATCTCTATTCTTTCTGCAAGACCTTTTATTATCAAATCACCGCCTCTGTCACCATCAACAAAAACAGTTACATTTTTTCCTTTACATAATCCCCTTATAGTTTCTGATATTGAAGTTCCTCCTATGCCAATTACATTTTTTATTCCTGCCTTTAACAATACAATAACATCTGCACGGCCTTCAACTATTATTATTTCGCTTGCATTTTCTATATTGGGTCCTGCAGGAAGCCTGTCCTTTCCATAATTGACTAGCTCGGTCATTTTTAAGGAATCTATAACCTGATTTGTAATATCTCCTGATTCAGGTGAATTTTCGTTAAAATTCTTCAAAAGTTCTTTTGCTCTTTCTGTAAGAAAATTTCTTTTAGAAACTCTAACATCTTCTATCTTTTCTACACTTATTTTTGAATCACAAGGGCCTATCTTTGTTATAGTCTCTATAGCAGCAGCAACTATTGCAGTCTCTGCTCTGTCCAAAGATGATGGTATTATTATTTCCCCTTCTGTTTTCCCCTGCTTTACATTAAGATTAACATCTATTCTTGCTATTCTTCCTGACCTTTGCAATTCTCTTAATTCAAGATCATTTCCCAAAAGACCTTCTGTCTGTCCGAATATTGCTCCTATGACATCTGGTCTTTCAACAACGCCATCTATTTTTATTTTGGCGTATATGATATACTTATTACTAATAGGGCTGATTTTTCCCATTTTTCATTCCCCCTTAAATTTATATTAATTTATAGAACAAGTGTATTTTAACATTAAATTAAACATAATGAATATGATATGTTCTTGTTCTATTGATTTTTTGTGATATTTTTGTAATTATGTAGCCTGCTTTACTGACACAATATCATTGCTTACTTGAATAGTTTCTCAATGAGCATTCTCAAGCAGGCATAAAAAAGGGTTTATTTTTGGTTTTATAAATGTTTCGTTTTATTGGCTGTGCTGAAACCCCATATTTTATATAAAATATAATCACCTCAAGTTATTACGAAAATACCAAGAGGTGATTAAATATGACTAAAGATTCTAAATATATAAACTTTATTGA
>JAFCDX010000002.1 GCA_017609465.1 Candidatus Woesearchaeota archaeon
GGGGTAAAGTCATGAGTATACAAATTCCAATTATTATTGTTTGTTGTATGATTAACTATTGTTGTAGCACCAATTTGTACACTTAAATTCCATGCCTGTGTTGGAGGATCATTTGGAGGGACATAATTAACACTAATATTTCTTGATTCTGTTGTATTCATATTATTTACTAAATCAGTACATGAAATTTTCCACATATAGTTTCCGTTGTTTAAATAAGTTGTAATATTTTGAATTACAGTTATGTCATCCTGGATATTTTTTTCTGTTCTATTAATAACATCATCTATCCATAATGTACAATTTTCTAGTCCAGATTCTGCTGAATAAACTTCAGATGCATTAAATGTGAAATTAATATAATTGGAAGTTTCATTTAAGGTATTATTTGGAGGCCAGTATAGATATGTTAATGGAGCCCCTGTGTCATTTATGAATAATGTTGTAGAGTTTGATTGATTACATCCATCTGCATCACAAGAATAAATTCCTAGTGTATAATTATAACCAAATCTGTAATTTCCAACAGTTAAATTTTGAGTGTTATAATACATTGTTCCATTGATTGCATTTGTTATATTACTCATATTAGAACCATCTGTATTGTTTGATATTATTATAGAATCTTCTTCATACCAGAAAGCAGAAACATTCATTAATTCTCCATCATCCAAATCAACTACTGTAAAAGAACCATTAAATTGTCTTCCTAATTCTGCTGAGGTGTTTGAAACATTATCCCAATAAGTTATATTATGGAAATAATTTACGTAGTTTATGGGTGCTTGTTGTTGCCAAATCCTTACTTCATCATACCAACAATAAACACTTAAATCCCCTTTATCATTACCATCTTTTAAGTGACATCTTAATCTTAGAATATATGTTCCAGTTTGATCAATGCTGGTTGTTATATTTAATGTTTTATTGCCCCAGTAATTCCATGCCCCTATTGTTGTATTGGACCACAAAGTTACATTAGTTCCATCTGGTTTTCCTAAATCAATTTGCATTGTATGTATTGTTGGTAATGCAACACTATAATTTTTCATAAATGTGAAATTTAACCATACCTCTGAGTTTACATTTATATTCCCCAATGATTTATCCAAGTAATCCCCAGACCATTCATCATTTCTTCCTCCTCCGGTTTTACCAACTGCACTCCCTCCATCAACACCAACAGTAGAATAAATATAATCCCCCTTGGTGCTATCTCCAGAATCATACCATTTAGTCCAACTATTGAAATGAGTTATTGTATCAAATTTACCATTATTATTTAATAAATCAGTTACAGCCTTTAATTCAAATATAATATCTCTTTTTACATTCCAATCATCAACTAAAACTGTTGTAGTATCACAATTATTATTTAAATCACAACATGTAGCTATGTCTCCAGAATTTGTTCCAACATCTGTTGATTTAGTTATATAATTACAGTTAATATTTGTTTCATTAACAAAGTCCCCTTTACAAATCAAATCATTTCCAGCAGTATCTGAATTACATATTACTGCTTCTTGGCAAACAATTAATTGTTTATTCTCTCCAGAACAAGTTCCACTAAAAGTAATTTGTTCTCCTTCATAAACAGGACCATTATTAGAAACAGTTCCTGTAATATCTGGACTTGTTGATGCAGCCCTTACCAAAAATATAAATCCAATTATAAAAATTAATATAAACAAGTTTATCAAAATCAAGTTCAATTTTCCATATTTGTTTATAATCACCATTTTATGAACTCAGCTTTTATTGTATATGATGCCCTTTCTAGTTTTTGCCAGTAATCTCCTGTAAACAATGCCCTTGTTTTGTTATCTCCTGTTTGATGTGCTATTGTAAAGTAAGTTATATCAACATCTCCAGAAGGAGAATAAGCACATATCCAATATTTTCCTTTTTCCAATTCTAAATTATTAATCATACAAGATTTCCAGATATTTGAATAATCATCAACCCTGCAATTGTCTATCTCGTCTTTGGGTTCTTTATTCCCATCTGAATATAATGCAAGAGTCAAATCTTTAGTATCGGACGCACTTGTAACTTTTGCATCTATCTTTACACTTTCAAAGTCCATTTCTGAATTAACTTCAAGACATCTTGCATACATCATTGAACCTTTAATTTCAGCCCATTTCATACCTTCATTTTCATAACCATCAACAAAGGTAATGTTTGGTCCCTTTGCAGTAAAGTAACCTGTGATGGCGGGGGTCAAGAAGAACATGCTTCCTATCATTGTAAACATAAATAATGCTATTAAAATATTTTTGAAGGTAAATACATTTTTGAAAGAATTAATGTTTCTTTCACATTTTTCCAATTCATTATTATAATATTTTATAGAATCATCATAATATTTAACCCATTGTTCAGGAGTTCTTCCTTTTAATATATCTTTTAATTTTTTGTCATATTGACTGTAATTTATTAAACCATAATCATAATTTTTCTTTAATTTTTGGACAGTTCTTATTAGTCTTTTCTTATTACTTTCACAAAGTTCTATTCTTCTAATTAACTCAAATCTTCTATCTTTATAGTCTTGAGTTAATTTACTTCTTGACATTCTTACCTCTCAATTTTTTTGTAGAGCTCTTTCTCTTCGT
Source organism: Candidatus Woesearchaeota archaeon (assembly GCA_017609465.1). Lineage (GTDB taxonomy): Archaea > Nanobdellota > Nanobdellia > SCGC-AAA011-G17 > JAFCDX01 > JAFCDX01. The sequence goes on from JAFCDX010000002.1 coordinate 2,622, forward strand.
AGATTTTCTAGAAGATTTTTTCAAAGCTCTTTGATAGACTGTCCAAACAGTTCTGTCATTTCTCTTCAACAAAACAGCAATTTCATGATAGGATAAATCATAATTTTCTTTCAGATATTTTACAATAGATTCGAGTACTGAAAATCTTCTATCTTTAAAGATTGAAACAGGAACATAATATTCAGAATATTTTATTTTGAATATTAAAGATAATTTTTTTCTGGAAGATTCATAGGCCTGCCATATTGTCCTTTCATCTCTGTTTATCAATGAGGAAATTTCTTTGTTTCTTAAGTTTAAATTTTCTTTAAGATATTTACATATTGTCTCTAAACCGCTTAGTTTTTTATTAAAAATCTCACAAGGAATAATAATTTCTTTTTTCTCTAATTTATTTACGATTTCAGAAACTGGAATTTTATATTTTGTCTTTAATTTTTCAACAATGTCTTTTAATTTTAAGAAATCAACATCTTCCTTGAAATTAGAATTAGAAAAATCTACAAAATTCTCTGATTTTTTCTTATTTTTACTGTTCATGTAAGTAAATCTTACTTTATATGTAGTATTTTGTTATAATATGTAAGTATTATATACTGTATATGTAATAATATTTAAATGTTTTTATTTATTAAATAGGTATATGTAAGTATTATATACTGTATATGTAATAATATTTAAATGTTTTTATTTATTAAATAGGTATATGTAAGTATTATATACTGTATATGTAGTAATATTTAAATGTTCTGTAATTAAATTAATTATAACTCTAAATTAAATATTTGTAATCTATGTAAAATCCAAAATGTTATCTCTTATCTTTTTGATTCTTAGTTATAAAATATAATTTATTCTTATAGAATTTATTGTTTCAAAAATAAAATACCAAAGAATATAATCACAAATTATTTAAATTCAGTTAAAGGTAATTTATAATGGTTTTAGAATCCTTCATAACTACAAAAAATGCTGAGAGAAGACCCTTTGAATTATTTATTATCGGTTTGTTTTATGCATCAGTTGCTATTTTATTAAGTATTTGGATTTTCAAGCAGTATTCCAGCTTAGTCATGGTTTTTCTTACAGTAATAGCAGCAGTTCCCTTAATGTATAATACAATGAAAAGAGAAGAAAAAATAGATATTGATTCAGATTCTGAAGAAAATAGATTAGAACATCACGCAAAAGTTATGGTATTTTTATTATTCTTGTTTATAGGAATTACTGTTGGTTATTCTTTATGGTATATATTCCTTCCTTCTGATACAACGGATGTTGCTTTTAATACACAAGTTGAAACAATAAAATCAATAAATTCAAGAGTATTGTCTGGAAGTATGATTGATAAGGCAAACATTTTAGAAAATATTTTCTTGAATAATATAAAAGTACTTTTGTTTTGTATTTTCTTCGCATTTTTCTTTGGTGCAGGAGCCATATTCATATTAACATGGAATGCTTCGGTTATAGCCGCGGCCATAGGAAATGTAGTAAGGACAAATCTTGCAATATATGCAAGGGAATTTGGATTAAAAGTTATTTGGGCTTATTTTAGTGTTTTTTCAGTTGGATTTTTAAGATATATGACTCATGGAATATTTGAAATCTTAGCTTATTTCATTGGTGGTTTGGCTGGAAGTATAATATCTGTTGCTATGATAAATCACGACTTTGCCACCGATAGATTTAAAAGAGTGCTCTTAGATTCATTATTCTTATTCGTAATAGCAATATTTATATTAGGGGTTGCAGCATTGGTTGAAGTGTTTTTAACTCCGGCTTTATTTTAAAATGGATGAAATAGAAAAAAGAAAACGGGATTTTATAAAAAATTTGAAGAGTAACACAAATACAATAAGTTATGTAATCCTTTCTCTGATAATAGCCTTTGGAGCATACATAAGAACAAGGAATATTCCTTTGTTAAAGGATGTTGTTACAGGAAAATTTGTTCCTTTGGCTTTAGACCCTTTTGTATTTTTAAGATACGCACAGTACATATTGGAGCACGGTTCTATAATGGCCAATGATACATTGCGTTATTTCCCGTTAGGATTTGATCCAACTAAAGAAGCATTGGGTGTTTCTTATGCATCTGTTTATTTATACAAATTCCTTCACTTTTTTAATTCAAATATAACCATAGAATATGCTCACATTATTTATCCTGTTGTGTTTTTTGCAATAGGCTTGTTATTTTTCTTTTTATTAGTAAAAAAAATATTCAATTATAAAGTTGCATTGGTTGCTTCTGCCTTTTTAGCAGTTGTTCCAGGATATTTATATAGAACAATGGCTGGTTTTGCTGACAAGGAAGCATTGGGTATGGCTTTGATGTTCTTGATATTTTATTTATTTGTTTCAGCTGTGAAAGAAAAGAAATTAAAAAAATCAATTTTGCTTGGTGTTTTGGCTGGATTTTTCATTGGAATTATGAATGCTAGCTGGGGTGGAGTAACTTCTGTTTATTTGGTTATAGGAGGTTTTGTTTTTATAGCTACATTATTTGAAAGATTAAACAGAAAAGACTTATTCATGATAACTTCATTTTTAATTTCATTATTGTTGTTTTCAAGCTTATTAACTGAAAGATTCTCAATAACATTATTTTTTACTTCAATAACATCAGGGGCATTATTAATTGGTTATTCTATGCTTTTGTTTAATTATTTATTGTTTGACAAAAACTTGTTAAAAGTAAAAGACAAATTACAACATTTACCCAAATCAATAAACTCTTTGTTAATCTTAGGTGTGCTTGGATTTTTAGGTTTTATAGCTATCTTTGGATTTGATTTCTTTAAAGATAGAATATTATTTAATATTTATAACATTTTATTCAGACCTTTTGGTACAAATAGATGGGCATTAACAGTTGCAGAATCTCATCAGCCTTATGTTACAAGTTGGCTTGGACAGATGGGATGGTTTATTTTACTTGCTGGTTTAATAGGATCAATATTATTGTTTTATAATTTAGTCAAGAATCTTAAAAAAGCAAAACATCTTACTGCCTTATATGGTGCCTTTATATTTGCTTTCATCTTTAGTAGATATTCACAAAATTCTACTTTAAATGGAACAAATTCGATTTCGGTATTTTTATTCATTGGTTCATTGGTAATATTTTCATTGGGAATTTTATATTTCTATATAAAGAATTATATAAAAAACAAAAATTCATTTATGGAATCCTTAAAATTAAACAAGGGATATATATTTGTATTTTCATGGTTCTTTTTTATGGCAATGGCAGCAAGAGGTGCTTTGAGACTTATTTTTATATTTATCCCAATAGCAGTTGTATTAACAGCTTATCTTATTATAGAAGTCCTAAATTATGTAAAGAGATTTAATAAATATAAATTATTTATACAGGTTGCAACAATTGCAGTAATATTAATCTTTATATTTATACCTTTGGCTCAAGGAACATTATATCAAGCAGAAAGAACAGGACCTTCTTACAACCAACAATGGCAAATAGCAATGGATTGGGTTAGAAATAATACTCCCGAAGATGCTGTTTTTGCGCACTGGTGGGATTATGGTTATTGGGTTCAAACAGGAGGTAATAGAGCAACAATAACAGATGGAGGTAATTTCATTTATGCTTGGAATCACTTTATGGGAAGGCATGTTTTGACAGGACATTCAGAAGAAGAGGCTTTACAATTCTTAAAATCTCATGAAGCAGATTATTTGTTAATGATATCTGATGAGATTGGAAAATACGGGGCATATTCAAGTATTGGTGCTGATGAAAATTATGATAGATATTCATGGATAAACACTTTTAATCTAAATCAAAACAATATACAGGAAACAAGAAATCAAACAATATTACCTTATGTTGGTGGTGTTGCACTAGATGATGATTTTGTATATAATGACATTTTGTTCCCGAAACAACAAGCAGGAATAGGGAGTTTCTTCATCCCAATAAGACAAAATAACAATACAATAGAATTTGACCAGCCAATTGCTGTTCTTGTATTTAATGGACAGCAATACCAAGTTCCTGTAAAATGTATCTTTTTCCAGGGACAAAAACACGAGTTTCCTAAGAAAGGATTGGATGGTTGTTTAAGAATAATACCAATAATAAATGGAAATCAGGTAAACCCATTAGGATCTTTATTGTATCTTTCACCAGAAGTTTCACAAACATTATTTACAAAATTATTCTTATTTAATGAAGATTCAGAAAACTTTGAACTTGTATACAACGATGCAAACAATATGCCATTATCAATTTATAGTGGGGTAGGACTGATAGGTCCTTTGAGAATATGGAAAATAAATTATCCCAATAATATTGAAAAGAATGAAACTTACATTGGTAAGGAATTACCAGATCCTGATGTATTAAAGGTGTAAAATGAGAATAATATTAATTAGCATGATTTTTGGATTTTTTGCAGCATTACTTAGCTCTAAATGGATAATAAGATATCTTAGAAAAATAGGTTTGACTGTCAAAGATATGAATAAGAAAAACAAGCCTTTAGTGCCTTTATCAGGAGGGACGATTGTTTTAGCAGGGGTTTTAACTTCTTATTTGGCGTTTATTTTTCTGCAGACTTTTTATTATAATAATTCAGAATATGTTATTAATGTTTTTGCAGTTTTAAATGTAATTTTATTAATAACATTTGTCGGTTTCATAGATGATTTGTTAATAAACAAATCAAAAGATGAATCAGGAGGATTGAAACAATGGCAAAAACCATTGATAACTTTGTTTGCATCAATACCTTTAATCGTTGTTAATGCAGGAAACTCTGTTATGTATGTTCCGTTTTTAGGAGAAGTAAATTTTGGTTTGATATATCCCATTTTGTTTATTCCAATAGGTGTTATTGGGGCTGCAAATATGGTGAATATGTTTGCAGGTTATAATGGATTGGAAGCAGGTCTTGGTTTAGTTTATACTTTTATGTTAGGATTATATGGTTATTTTAATGAGTTGTATCTTGGAGCTTTAATATCTTTTGTTACATTTGCTTCTTTAATAGTATTTTATTATTTAAACAAATATCCGGCAAAAGTTCTTCCAGGAGATTCCCTGACTTATTTATTAGGAGCAAGTTTAGCATCCATAGCAATAGTTGGTAATATGGAAAAAGTAGCATTGATAGTTTCAATACCATTTTTCATAGAATTCATATTAAAATTAAGGGGCAAATTCAATGTAAACAGTTATGGTTATTATGAAAAAGGAAAAATAAAATCTTTTTATGACAAGATTTATTCAATCCCTCATATATTTGCTAGGACAGGGAAGTTTACAGAAAAGCAAATTGTTTATTTTTGTATTTTTATAGAATTCATATTTTCAAGTTTAATATGGGTGTTATAAATGTTTAAGGATTTAATAAAAAAATTAAGAAAAGATTCTATATTTGAAGGAAGTTTTTTGTTAATTTCAGGGTCTGTTGTTTTATATGCATGTAGTTATCTATATCACTTTTATACAGGGAGGGTTTTAGGCCCTGAGGATTATGGAATAATAGGTGCTTTATTTTCTTTACTATATATTATTCTAGTTCCATTTAACGCAATACAGATGGGAGTAACAAAGTTTGTAGCTGAATTTAAGGCAAAGAATGAATACGGAAAGGTAAAATCTCTTGTAAAAAAAGCATACAAAAAATTGTTTATTTATGGTTTGGTTATAACATTAATATTTATTTTCTTAAGCAGATTCATATCTGATTTCTTAAACATAGAGAGCAATATTCCGGTAATGTTATTGGGTCTTATAATTATTCCCTCTCTTTTATTACCTGTTTCAAGAGGAGTATTACAGGGTTCTCAATTATTCAGAAAATTAGGAATAAATATGAGCTTTGAAGGTCTTGGAAGAATATCTTTTGCTGTTTTGTTAGTTACTTTAGGATTTGGTGTTAATGGAGCAATATTCGCATTAGTTTTGGCATTCACATTTGCATTTATAGTGATTTTGATACAGTTAAGGAAATTTTTAAGATATAAGGAAAAGAAAATTGACAGCAAAAAAATATATTCTTATTCCTGGCCTGTTCTTTTTACAACCATGGCTTTTTTTATAATATTTTCAATAGATGTAATTTTGGTTAAGCATTTTTTTGATCCTATAAGAGCAGGATTTTATACTGCATTATCAAATCTTGGAAAAATAGTATTCTTCTTGAATTTTCCAATAATACAGGTAATGTTTCCTATAGCTTCTGAAGGAAGAACTCTTAAAATGAATAAAAAGGAATTGTCAAATATATTGTATAAATCCTTTTTTATGATATTCATTATTGGTTTATCTGTCATTTTATTTTATTTTATATTTCCTGAATTTATGATAAGTATGTTATATGGTTCAGAATATCTTGAAATATCAGGTTTATTAGGTTACATTGCAGTTTTCATATTCTTATTCTCATTGTCATATCTTCTAGCATTTTATAACTTATCATTAAATAGGACAAAATTTGTAAAATGGCTTTTGTTATCTGTGGTGTTGGAAGGAATTTTAATAGTGTTATATCATGCAAGTTTGTTGAATGTAATATTATCACTTATAGGGTTAAATTCGTTAGTTTTATTATATTTACTAATTTATACAAAATATGCAAAAAATTGAAACTCCGGATTTATCTATAATTATTCCTGCATATAATGAAGGGAAAGAACTAGTTAAAAACATAAGTAGTATAATAGAATCCATAGACAAGGTTACAAATAATTTCGAATTGATTATCGTTGATGATGGTTCTACAGACAATACCAAAGAAGAATCAAAAAAATTAAATGATAAAAGAATAAAATTTTTGAGTTATGAAATAAATAAAGGCAAAGGAGCAGCATTGAAATACGGTTTTGAATATGCAAAAGGAAAATATGTAAGCTTTATGGATGCAGACTTAGACATAAATCCAAGTTCTTTAAAGAATTTTTTTCATTATATGGATTTTTATGATGCAGACATTATTATAGGTAGCAAGAGACATCCTGAATCAAAAGTGCATTATCCATGGTTTAGAAGATTTTTGAGCTGGGGTTACCAAGTATTGATATTTTTATTATTTAAACTAAATATAAGAGATACACAATCTGGATTGAAATTGTTAAAGTATGATGTTGCTAAAGACCTTATGAAAAAAGTTACTGTTAAAAAATATGCCTTTGATTTGGAATTGTTGATTAATGCAAAGAAAAAAGGATATAGGGTGGTTGAAGCCCCTATTGTCTTGGAGTATAAGTTTTCCGGAACAGGAATAAATTTAAAGGCAGTAAAAGGGATTTTTATAGATACTCTTGGGATAGCTTATAGAAATTATGTGTTGAGGTATTATGATTAGATATCAAATCCATAAACTTTTTAAAATTATTTATTTTTGTTTTTTTATGGATGTTGTTATCTTATGTGGAGGTAAAGGTATTCGTTTAAGTGAATATACTGAGTTCGTACCAAAACCTTTGATTGAGATAGGGGGTAAGCCAATCTTATTGCATATAATGAATTTGTATGCTTATTATGGTTTCAAGGATTTTATTATTTGTTTGGGTTATAAAGGTGATATGATAAGACAATATTTTATTGATAATAAAAATTCAGGATGGAATATTAATCTTGTTGATACTGGAGAAGATTCAACAAAGGCAGAAAGATTGTTAAAAGTTAAGAAATATATAAAAAATGAAGATTTTTTCTTAACATACGGAGATGATCTTTCTGATGTGGATATAAAAAAATTATATAATTTTCATAAATCCAATAATAGAATAGTAACATTAACTGCTGTAAAACCAGAGTCAAATTATGGTATATTAAATCTCCAAGGAAATAGTGTAACTTCCTTTATAGAAAAACCAAAAATGAAAGAATGGATAAATGGAGGTTATTTTGTAATTAATAAAAAAATATTTGAGTATATGAAACCAAAATTAGAATTAGAAAAAGAAGTGTTTAAAGAATTAGTTAAAAAGGGAGAAATTGGTGCATTTAAATATGAAGGTTTTTGGAAATCTATGAATACTCTTAAAGATGTAAATGAATTTAATGATTTGTATAATAATAATAAAAAACCTTGGATAAAATGGAAAGAATAAATTTTTGGAAAAATAAGAATGTCTTCATAACAGGAGCAGACGGTTTTATTGGGGGATGGTTGACTAAATATTTAGTAGAATTAAAATCTAATGTTTATGTAATAGTTAGAGACTTAAAAACTAAAAATGCGTTGGATATTCATGATTTAAAAAATAAAGTTACAATTATACAAGGAGATATTACTGATTTTCAATTGATAAAAAGGATATTGAATGAATATAAAATTGATACTATCTTCCATCTTGCTGCTCAGGCATTGGTTGAAATAGCAAATAAATCCCCGCTATCAACTTTTGAGAGTAATATAAAAGGGACATGGACAATACTTGAAGCTACAAGGGAATTGAGAAATATTCCTAGGATAATAGTGGCATCCTCTGATAAGGCTTATGGAGAACAGAAAAATTTACCATACACTGAAGATCAAAAATTAAATGGATTATATCCTTATGATGCATCAAAAGCCTGTGCAGATATAATCTCTAGATCTTATTCTAAATCATATAATTTACCTATTGCTGTTACAAGAAATGCTAATACTTATGGTGGGGGGGATTTGAATAAGAAAAGAATAATTCCAGATACAATCATATCCATATTAAAAGGAGATGATTTGATTATAAGAAGTGATGGGACACCTGAAAGGGATTACATGTATATCAAGGATGCTGTTGATTGTTATCTAACTCTTGCCGAAAATCTTGATAAAGAAGAAATAAAAGGGAATGCGTTTAATTTTGGAACTCAAACCCCTGTAAGTGTAATGGATGTTGTTAAAGAAATAATAAACATTTCTGGAATATATATTAAACCAAGAATAGAGGGGAAAGCAACAAATGAAATAGATAGACAATATTTGTGTATAGAAAAAGTAAAAAAATTATTAAAATGGGAACCTAAATATTCTTTAAAGCAAGGATTAAAAGAAACTTATGAATGGTATAAAGAAAACTTGGAGAAAGTCTAATGGTTAAATTCTCAATTATAATCCCTACAAGAAAAATTAATGATTATTTAAAAAATTGTATAAATAACATACTTAAACAAACTTATGATGATTATGAGATAATTATTGTTACCGAAGCAGATGAGAATGAAGAATTTGATAAGACAAGGATTTTAAGAGTTGGAAGGATTAGCCCTGCTATAAAAAGAAATAAAGGAGTAGAAATTTCAAAAGGAGATATAATAGTATTTATAGATGACGATGCTTATCCTGAAAAAGATTGGTTAGAAAATGCAATAAAACATTTTAAAAATAAAAATATTGCCGCTGTTGGAGGTCCTGGAATTATGCCTCCTGAGAGCACTTTTTTTCAAAAAATCTCAGGATTAGTGTATGAATTAAGTTCTAAAAATACTTATTATAGATATAGGAAAGGAAATAAGGTTCTTGAAATAGACGATTATCCCACTTTTAATCTATTTGTAAGAAAAGAAGATTTCAATAATGTAAATGGATTTAACAGTAAATATTGGGGTGGGGAAGATACACAATTGTGTTATTCATTAACTCAAAAATTAAATAAAAAAATAATTTATGATCCTGATGTTTTAGTTTATCATCATAGAAGGGAAAAATTAACCCAACATTTAAAACAATCGTTGTTTTGGGGGATGTGGAGAGGTTTTTTTGTTAAAAATTTTAGAGAAACAAGTTTAAAAATAAGTTTTTTTATACCTTCTTTGTTTTTAATTTGGTTAATCTTAGGGGCAATAGGCTCTTTTTTTAATGGTATAATCTTTAATATTTTTGTATTATCTCTTATAATATATCTTGTATACCTTATATATATTGGATTTAAAACAAAAAATTTAAAATATTTTTTCCCAGTAATGTTTTTATCTTTCTTAACACATATAACGTATGGGTTTGGTTTTATAAAAGGATTGTTATCAAAAGAGCCCACAAAAAAAACATTCAATCCTTCCGATAAAAAATGAAAGTATCAATAATCTTGCCAACATACAATAATGAAGCGACCTTGAATGAATGTCTTGATGGAATAACCAATCAAGATTATGATGATTATGAAATTCTTTTAATTGATGGAGGCTCTACAGATAAAACTATTGAAATTGCAAAAAATTACAATGTTAAAATATTAAATAATCTGGATAAAGTTGAAGAAAGAGCAAGAGTCTTGGGCATTAAAAAAGCAAAAGGAGATATACTTTGTTTTATAGACGCAGATAACATAGTATTAGAAAAAGATTGGTTGTCAAAGATGGTAAAACCATTTGAAGATAGAGAAATAATAGGTTCAGACACATATTATTTTTCATTTAGGAAAAGAGACCCTCTTGTTACAAGATATTGCGCTCTGATAGGCGGGGACGATCCTCTTGCAATATATCTTGGATTGTATGACAGATATAATTATTTTAAAAATAAATGGACTGATTTTTCCCATAAAGAAGAAGAAAAAGAAGGATACTTAAAAATAAAATTAGATAAAAATAATATTCCTGCCATGGGTTCCAATGGATTTTTATTTAGAAAAAATGCATTAAAAGTTATTGATTATGAACCATTTATACATTCAGACATAATATATAAATTGGCAGAAAAGGGATATTTTGCAAAAGTAAATGTTGGCATAGTTCATGTACAAAAAGATGTAAATGATTTTTTTAAGAAAAAAATAAGAAGAATAAAGAGAAGATTATTGGGAGAAATTAAATTGCAACATAATTATGGAGTTTCTAAGAAAAGACTGATTTTTACTTTATTATATTTGTTATTAATAATACCTGTTTTATTTGACACATTGAAAGGATTTTTTAGGAAACCCACAATAACATGGCTATTCCACCCAATAGCAACTTATAGCGTATTATTTTTATATCTTTATTATTTTACAATTGGAAGGTTTTTAATTAAAAAATGAAAAAATTAAATATTGGATGTGGAGATGATTATAGAAAAGGATGGATTAATCTAGATTATAATGATAAATATGAAACAGATGTGATTCATGATTTAAACAATTTCCCATACCCATTTAAGAAAGAAGAACTTGACTATATATACTGTTCCCATATACTTGAACATGTGGATGATTTCTTTAAAACACTTAAGGAATTATTAAAAATATTGAAGAAAAAAGGAACTTTGCATATTGTAGTGCCTCATTTTTCAAATGGAAATGGTTATAATGATCTATCCCACAAAAGGTTTTTTGGGTGGTTTACTTTTAAGATAATAGAAAGCGATTATTATCAAGAAGATTTTAATTTTGAGATAGTCAAACAAAGATTTAATTTTCTGTCTAGAGAACATTACATATTAAATAAATTGTTTTGGTGGGTTAATTTAATGCCAAAGAAAATATATGAAAGATTCTTTTGTTGGATATTTCCAATGGGGGAAATAGAATTAATCTTAAAGAAGAAATGATTTATTTGAATTTATATATTGCCAATAATGGTTGATTGTTTTGTGAATATACTTGTACTGGTTCTAGTAATTCAGGATGTCTTTGTGGATATGTATAAGCCCATTCTGGTGTAAATACTGGTTCAAATACATGAACAATATAATAGTCTGGATTTATATTTTCTATTTTTTCTTCAAATTGTTGTTCTGTTTTTGTTTGACATTCTTCTGTGGCTTTTAATTTTCCATATAAATCTATACAATCTTTTGGAGGTTTATTGTAAAATCCATAAGTATAACCTTCAGAATAATAAGCTATTTGGACAACAGAAGCAGTTATTATTTTTGGATCTTCTCTTGGAAAATTCTCTTTTATCCATAATCCAGCTAATTTTTCTTCCCCATAAGTATCCTTTTTCATGTTTATTAATTTATGAGAATGTACAATATGTTGATAACCTCCACCCAATATTAATAATGTAATAGCTAAAATAGCAATTTCCTTATTGTATCTTTTTAGTAGATTATAAATAAATAGGATTCCCTTTGATGATATATAAAATAAAGGTGGCATTAGCATTAATAACCATCTATCATTTGCAGCTCTTATAACAAAAATATAAAAGAATAAAGTTAAAAATCCCCACAATAAAACAAAGAAATCAGAATTTAATTTCTTTTCTTTTTGTTTTAAGAACATATCAAATCCAAATATTATATTTGAAAATGTAATTAATCCAATTAACAAAGTTGCAAACCATATTGATTCCATGAGAGAAGGAATCATAAATGTTATGTTTTTTAATGCAGATAAAATAGGAGTTTTTAATGATACTGCACTGCTTCCAAAATACATTTTGAATGCGGTTAATATTCCAGCCCCAATTATCTGAACAATTAATAAATAAACAAATAATAGAAATGCACCTATACCCATTGATTTTAGAAAAGTTTTATCTTTTAACAATTTAAATTTTTTAACTACAAGTAAATAAATTGGGTAAGATATTGGAACAAGAGCTAATGGAAATCTTGCTGAAAACCCTAAGACTCCAAAAAATATTGCATAATAAAGACCTTTCTTTTCATTTCTTGTTATATATCTAGACCAAAAGAAGTATATTGATAATAAACCTAGAAACATAGCAGGAACATCAGTTAATAATCTATAAGTATAAAACATGTGAACCCAATACACAGACAACATAAATCCTGAAATTAATCCTATTTTTTTATCATATATATCTCTTCCTATAGCATATACTAAATAAACTGAAGCTACTGAAGGAAGTAATAATGTGAAGAATCTTATCACAATCTCAGGCATATTTAATAAAAAGAAAAAAGCCCATAATAATGGCATTAGCATAGGTCTTATTCCTGTAAAATGTGCCCACCATTCCTGATTTTGCCATCCATGTAAAAGACCTTTAGCTACAGAAAGATAATCTCCTTCATCCCACCAAATTGGCTGTTCTCCAACCTTAAAGAAATAATATAATCTAAACAATATAGCAAATGCTACTAATGCAGTTAAAAGCTGATTTTCATAACTTTTAAGAAACTCTTTTATCCTCTCTTTGTCCATATTATAGCTCTTTTAAATAATTATTTAAATCTTTACCTTTTTCAATTCACAATGGAAAATACCAAAATATTATTCATAAATCCTCCAATTAGAGGAAGTATAAATTCGGGTTTGGATAATTTGAAAGTCCCTTTAGGATTAGCTTATATTGCCTCTTTTTTGAGAAAATATGGGTTTAAGAATGTTAAAATATTGGATGCAAAAGCAGAAGGCATTGTTAGAAAAATAGATGAAGACATTGCTCACTATGGTATGACATACAAAAAATTAAAGGAATATGTCAAAGATTACAGGCCTGATATTGTGGGAATTCATTGTGCATATACTGTGTATGAAAAAGATGTTCTAAAAGTGACTGAAATAATAAAATCAATTGATAAAAACATTCTTGTTGTTGTTGGAGGGGCACACGTTTCAGCAAGTCCTGAATCAATATTAAAATCAGAAAATGTTGACATTGCAGTAAAAGGAGAAGGAGAAGTTACTTTTTATGAGATAGCAAAAAGATATTCAGAAAATGGAAATTTAAAAAACATAGATGGGACTGTAACAAGAGAAAAAGAGAAGATTATTCATAATAATCATAGAAAATTGATAAAAAATTTAGATGATATTCCATTTCCAGCGAGAGATTTGTTAGACATGGAGAAATATATCAATCACCCCCTTAATCATATTGGGACAATGAGAAAACCTGCAACAGATGTAATAACATCAAGAGGTTGTCCCTTTAATTGTGTTTTTTGCTCAATACATACAATATGGGGCAAGAATTGGAGAGGGAGAAGCGCAAAAAATGTGGTTGATGAAATTGAATTTTTGATGAATGAATATGGGATAAGACAAATAAGATTCCAGGATGATAATATATCCTTAGATAAAAAAAGAATGCATGAGATATGCGATGAAATAATTAACAGAAATTTGAATATAAAGTGGGATACCCCCAATGGGATTGCAATATGGACTATGGATGAAGAATTATTGAAAAAAATGAAAAAATCCGGTTATTATAGATTAGCACCAAGCATAGAATCTGGAAGCCAAGATACAATACAATTTATAAAAAAACCAATAGATTATGAACATGTCCAAAATATATTAAAATCTGCCAATAAAGTTGGATTATGGACTGTTTCTCCTTTTATTATAGGGTTTCCTTATGAGACCATGGTTGATATAAGAAAGACAATCGATTATGCAAAGAATTCAGATCTTGATTTTGCTATATTTTACATAGCTCAGCCTTATGCAGGGACTCCTTTGTATGATATTTATAATAGAGAAGGACTTTTAAATGAAGGTGTTAAACATTCTAGCTCTGTAATGGAAACAAGATATGGGACAAAATATTTTAGTGCAAAGGACCTGGATAATTTAAGAAAGCAAGCTTATAAGGAGTTTTATATTTCAAGGTTCAAGAGATATATTAATCCAATCAATACTTATTACTTATTTAAGAAGATAGGAAATATTGAGGGTCTTTCACATACAATAAAAATGTTTAAGACTGTTATTGGTTTAGGTTACCATAAATAACTATTTTGTGCTTTCAATCCTTACCCATGTTTTTTCAAAACTTAACTTTCTTATTTTTAAATCAATAAATATTTTTATCCATAAATATAATCTTAAAAATATTAAGAAAGGTGCCCATAAAAATTCCTTTATGTTCTTTGGATATATTATTACTTCAAATATTCCTGAAGCTTCTTGTCCAAAAGACCTCATAACTTTCTTACCAAACAATTTTCTTAATTGCTCGTATCCTCCTGTAGAACGTCTTTTTTGTTTTATCCAGTCCTTCAAATTATCAGGATATTTCACATATACTATTGAATTTTCGGAATATTTTATTTCATATCCTTTGTCATGAATTATCTTAGAGATATATGCATCATCAGACAATATATTCCCGGGCATTTTTTCTATCTTGTTTCTTATTGCATACAAATATCCTGAACAAACTATGAATTTATTCTCTGAAACTAGTTTTTTTCTTAACTTGTCGGCCATATGTGTTAAGAAATGTGAGAAATATCCAAAGAAATTGTTTCTCTCATTTAACGGAACTGGGTGTCCTGAAACAGCACCCACATTTTTATCTTCAAAATATTTGATTAAACTTTTCAATGAATCTTTTTCTATAAATACGTCCCCGTCGGTTAAAATTAGAATATCTCCTTTTGCTTTTTCAAATGCAATATTAAGTGCTGTTGGCTTTCCTTTTCCAGGATCTTTTATTGTTTTTACTTTGTATTTCTTTGCTTCATTCAATGTATCTCTGTCAGGAGCAATCACAATTATTTCAGAATCTTTTAAATCCTGATTTAATATAGAATTTATTGTCTTTCCTATTGTTTTCTCTTCCCTGAATGCGGTTATTATTATTGATATCATTTTTTTCCTATGAATATTAAGGCGTATCCAAAATAATTATCCAAAAAGGACTTTGTTTTCAAAAATCTGTCTTTTGGAGTTTTTCTGAATAATACTTGAATTATCTTTTTGTATAAAAAATGATATATTGAATTTATGAAAGAAGATCCAATTATTTTTCTTTTCTCAAAATCTTTGGTTAAATTAAATATTTCTTTTCGAGAATAAGGAATCTCAAGACCGTATTTCCATTTGTTAAACAATTCTGCTAACTTTTTATATATCATATAAGGATAGCATCTTTTGTTTGGAACACTTATTATTGCTATTCCTTTCTTTTTTAATAAATTATAATGTATATCCCATATTTCTTTTCTTTTTTTGCCTTCGAAATGCTCTGCAAGCCCGAAAGAAATAACTATATCATATTTCTTTTTTTTATCCAATTCAAATAAATTTTTATTAATTAATTTTGGATTTATCTTAAATTTTGAATAAAGAATTTTTGCCTCTTTTATGGCTTCTTTTGATTCATCCACTAAAGTAATATTTGATTCATTAATTCCAAATAACAAGCTTGTTGTTCCTCTTCCAGATCCCAATTCTATCACATCTAATTTTTCGTAATTCTTAAAATGTTTTTTTAATTCCTTGTTTAATTTTTTCCATACTAGTGACTCGCTTAATTTTTGAATTTCTTCATAATCCTTGTCAAACTTAGTCTCTTTCCAGTATTTATCCCAAACCGTAGGCATTTTTAATATCCTTTATTAATTTACTCCATTTGTATTCTTTTGATGTTTCAAGAGCATTTTTCCTTATATCATTCAAGTCATTTCTCATTGCAAAATTTACTTTTTCTTTAAGGTCATTAACATCCTTAAAAATAAAACCATTAACATTGTCATTTATTATTTCTTTTATTCCAATTATATCAGAGCCGATTACTATTTTTTTTAATGACATTGCTTCTATTAAAGATTGTGGCATCCCTTCTCTTTTTGAAGGCAAGATAAATATCTTACAATTGTTGTAAATATCTATCTTTTTCTTTAAATCATAAACAGGTTTTTCCACTTTATGTTTTAATTTTTTATTATAGTTTCCTTCTATAGGTCCAACTAATTTTACATTCTCTAATTCATTTAAAATTTCTAAATTTTTTATTGGAGATATCCTTCCAAGATATAATATCCCAGAGCCTCTTTTATTTCTCGCTTTGAAGAATTCATCAGGAATCCCGTTTGGTATATATGTGATATTATTAGCTTTTAATTTTTTTAATATAGAAATTTCCCATTTTGTTATTGCTATTACTTTGTCATATTTTTTAAGACTATATCTTCCTAATGTTAAATCATATAATCTTACTATTGATTCTAATATTGTTGAACGAATTCCTTTTTCTAAAAATGGGGCATGAGTTGTTAACAAACAAGGTATTCTTAATTTTTTAGCATATTTTAATACAAGATAAGAATGAGGATGCCTGTAAACATGTGTATCAATAATATCTGGTTTTATTTCAAATAATTTTTTCTTAAAATTAAAATATTTTGCATTATTGGATATTTTAAATTTTATTGGAAATCTATGTATATGAATTCCATCCAAATTTTCATATTCTGAAGAGGTTTCTTTAGTACCTTTTATCTCATTGCTTGAGAAAATGTGTATCTCATATTTGTCCTTTAATCTCTTAGCTATTTCATATACACGATTCCATACTCCACATATACTTGGGTATGAATAAGGACATATTAATGCTATTTTCATAGGGAAGAAAACACAATTGTAACTTATAAAACTTGTTTTTTTGTTTCTGGCAATAGTTTGTATATCTCTAAATCATGATAAAATTCTTTTTCTTGTAAGATAAATCCATTTTTTAATAAGATGCTAATATAAGGATAAAATAATCCACATTTTACTGCAAGGCATCTTGGAGATAGTCTTATTGTATTCCCTTTAATGAAGATAGGAAATTGTTTGCAGGCTTCAGGTCTGTCTTGATTCTTATGGATAGCACATTTATATTCTTTTAAGGAAGGACAACCATCAATGTCCATATTTAGAGAATATTTATTGTTTTTTAACTTTATAACAATCTTTTTTTTAATCAGTTCTTTTGATTTGTTTTGGGTTACTAATTCTAGATTTCTCTCTCTTAGTATTAAATATCCTTTTCTGCAACAATAAGACTTGCATTCATTTATGCAAAATCTACTTATTGATTTTCTGGCATCTTCAATAATCTTTTCCGGATTCATCAACATTTTAGAAAAATTGTATTTAAAAACATATTGTTTAAATAAAAGTCTTTATGGCATAATATATGTCTGTTAATAATCTGCCTTCTTTTATACCCTTTACAATCTTTTTTGCTATATAAGACGGTCTGAAATAAAATCTTAAATATGCTTTATGATAGTATTTCTCTAATGTATCCCAATCCAAGTTTGGATGATTATAAACTTTTGAGGCTGTATGGAAATTGTATTTTGACCAGTCTTTTGTTTTTATATATCCTTTTTCATCCCACTCATAAAATAATGGTGTGGAAGGATAAGGAACAGTTATTGTGAATTTAGCATAATCAGAATCAAGTTTTTTTGCAAATTCTATTGTCTTATCCATTGTTTCCTTTGTTTCTCCAGGCAATCCAAACATGTAGAAAGCAACAGTTTCTATTTCCACTTTCTTGCATAATTCAAATGCTCTTTTAATCTCTTCAAGAGTTTCACCTTTATTTATTCTCTTTAATAATTCTGGATTTCCTGTTTCAACCCCAATATATATGGAATAACATCCTGCCTCCTTTGCCTTTCTTATGAATTCCTCATCAATACAATCTGCCCTAATACCACATGCCAATGCCCAGGTAAACTTTTTATTCAAACCCTTTTCTATTATTATGTCACATATTTTTTTTGCCCTGTCCAATTTTGTTGAGAAATTATCGTCCCATATATGTATCTCCTTAAACCCAAAACTCAGCATATGTTCTATTTCTTTTATTACTCTTTCTGGGCTTTTGAACCTAAATGTTCTTCCAAAAATATCCTTATTGCAATAAATACAACCATAAACACATCCTCTTGATGTTTCAATAGGGCCTACAGGTTGGTTTCTTGTGGTTAATTTGCTTGCCTTATATTTATTTATGTTAAACAAATGCCACGCTGGCAAAGGCAGATCATCAAGATTTTTTATTAAAGGCCTTTTTGGATTTATTATAATTTCATTATCTTTTTTATAACATATTCCATTTATTTTTGAAAGTTCTTTTTCATTTACTAATTCTTTTAATGTCTCTTCCCCTTCTCCCATAACACCAATATCAAATTCACACTCATTCAATGTGTCCTTTGGCAATGCAGAAACATGAACCCCCCCTGCTATTGTTATTATATTATTATCAAATTCTTTTGTTATTCTTGCTATTTCCTTTGCCTCATTATATAGAGGTGTTGTAAAAGTAACTCCCACGTAATCTGGATTAAAATCATTTAATTTGTTTTTTAAATCATTTATGGGATCAAGAGATGTTGCCAAATCAAGAACATTCACATTCACTTTTTCTTCTTCCAGAATAGCGCCTAATGAAGCTAAAGATACTAAAGGCATTTCAGAAACCGCAGCCTTCAGTTTACTTTTTTTGTATACTTTTATCGAGCTTGGAGGGTTTATCAGTAAAAATTTCATTTTCCTATCAAATATTTTTTAATCATCAAAAAAATCTCTTTTATTTGACTAAATGAAAGATTCTCCTTTGTAAATTTTATGAATACTTTTGGTCTGAAATAAAACTCTATTATTGCCCTTCTCTGAAGGTTTTTCAGCTTTTTTGCTGTAATTCCTTTCGGCAACACAGAAGTTTTTGAGTATTCACAATTGCTTAGGTTTATTTTATCCAATCTTCCTTCCTTTTTCAGATTTTCATAAATCTCAGAACCAACTAATGGTTGGAATAATGAGAAACTTGCCCTATCTAAAGGAAGTTCTTTTGCGAATTTTATTGTTTTTAAAACATCTTCTTTTGTTTCTGTAGGGTATCCTAATATGAAAAATCCCTGGGTTCTTATTCCTATTTTTTTTGCTAAATTAATGATTTCTCTTGCTTTATCCAAATCAAGGAATTTCTTCATGTCTTTTTGTATTTTTTCAGAACCTGATTCAATGCCTACGGCCATCGCATAACATCCTGATTGCTTCATCTTTTTAAGAAGCTCCTCATCAAGAGTTTCTATCCTTAAACCATTTGGACACCACCATTCAAGATTCATATTCTCTTCTATCAACATGTTGCAGAATTTTATTGCTCTGTCTCTTTTTACTGTGAAATTATCATCCCATATTTGGAATTCTTTTATATTATATTTGCTTTTAAGCCATTTTATCTCTTCCATTATATTTTCAGCGCTTCTGAATCTGAATTTTTTTCCTGAGAGTTTTCCAGCAGAGCAAAAGGTGCATTGAAAAGGGCAACCTCTTGAAGTAACTATTGGTGCAGAGGGGTGCTTTTTCATGAAATACATTTTTGGGTATTCATGAAATCTCATTAATTCATAATCTGGGTAAGGCAATTCATCCAGATCTTCCAAAAATTCTATTTCATTTAATATTATTTCATCATCTTTTTTATATCCTAAATTTGGAACATCTTTAAAATTCTTTTCTCCTTTTAGTTCTTTTATTAACTTGTAAAAAGGCATCTCGGCCTCGCTTCTTATTATGAAATCGACATTATCATTTTTTAGTATATCTTCTGGTGCATTGGATGCATGAGGGCCACCAATTATGGTCATTATGTTTTTGTCAACATCTTTTGCTATTTTTGAGCATTTCAATGCAGCATCAATTTCCATTGTAAATGCTGTAGTTCCCACAACATCTGGTTTTTCTTTTACGATATAATTCTTAAAATCATTGAAATTATATCCTTCTTTAAGACAATCCAATATCTTTACTTCAATGTCATCAAATTTCTTTTTTAAATATGATGCAACATATCCCAATCCAAGCGGGGGCAATACTACATGCATATTTGAAGGAACTTTTACTAGTAATATTTTCATTATTATCAATCAACTATTTTATAGTTTTCAAATTCTTTTGTTATTTCACTCCAGTTTGTATCTTCATTTTCTATGTATCTTGCTGCTTTTATGCCCAT
The DNA here is from genome assembly GCA_017609465.1 of Candidatus Woesearchaeota archaeon. Taxonomy (GTDB): domain Archaea; phylum Nanobdellota; class Nanobdellia; order SCGC-AAA011-G17; family JAFCDX01; genus JAFCDX01. Next base: position 23,236 of record JAFCDX010000002.1, read on the forward strand.
GTCAATGCAGTGGTCCATATTATTATAATTGAATAATCCTTGTCTTCCATTAGTTATTAAATTTTTAATATTGCTTAGATATTCAAGAATAACATTTAAATTTTTTTTGAAATTCAAGTCATATACAGGATATGTTTTATCCATTTTTATTAAAAAATAACTTTCAACATCATTTCTTGTCAATATTCCTGTTTTTTCAAGATCTATTATTGCTTTTTCAAATAGTTCCTTGTCATCAAGATTCATTAAATATCCGTCTTCTTCTGCGCTTATTTCCACAGTAAGAACCGTCTTGTCTCCCGGAACATTTTGAACACTAAATCCTTTTTGCTCAGAAATCCTATTAAAAATAATATCCTTTTCAGGAAAAAATATCCAATTATCCAGAAATAATCTTTTTTTATTGATAATAATATAAAGTAATATTAAAGATCTGTATTCCAGTTTTTTAGCTGCTTTTTTAACATCATTTGGAGCATTCATTAATTTTGGCAATTCATTAATAGGTATTGTGGATACAACAAAATCAGATTTTATTTTTTTCTCTTTACTTTTTTCTTTGTATCTTATTTCCTCTATGAAATTGTCCTTTACTTTTATGTTTTTTATATTTGAGTTTAAGTGAAGTTTTCCTTTATTTATCTCCGCTTCCTCCCACATTCTTTCAGCAAGGGTAGATATCCCGTATTTGGGGTAATAGAATACATCGGCACTTATTTCTGGATTTGATTTCTTAAATATCATGCTTTTTATTAGTGTTGAAAGATTTGGTATTGAAACACGAGTTTTTGCAAGTTCGTAAGAAAGTTTTTTTGGATCTCCCCATACTTTCTCTGCATAAGGTTCAAAAATTAATTTATACATCGCATGTCCAAATCTATTGGAGATATAATCTTCATATGTTTTTTCCTTCTTGTAGAAAATATTTCTTATCTTTCTGAACATGAAAGACATTCCTATCTTGAATGTAAGTAAGGGATTTAGCTTTAATATCAATTCTATGAAAGAAACAGGATAATTGAAGAATTTTTTCTTAAGATATATTCTTGATCTTTTTGGAATTTCTAGAAGGTTGTCTTTTCCAACAAGCTCTTCTATCTCTTTTTGTATGTAAGGTATTTGAGTATATATCTTATGAGGCCCATAATCAAGAGTGTATTCATCATGTTTAAAAGAACCTGATATTCCACCTAGATAATCATTCTTTTCTATAACTTCTACTTTATTGTTTTCAGATAATTTCCATGCGCTACTTAATCCTGTAAGGCCAGCTCCAAGAATAGCTATTTTTCTCATAGAATTATCTAGAATATATTGTTTAAAAGTCTTTTTAATCACAGAATAATATATTTTTTAGGATATATTTTATTTCTTTTTTGCTATTACTAAAGTTTGACCCAACCAATAAGGTATTAGAAAATTATTAAGATGTAATGTATTTACAATTTTATTCCCTAGCCTATACAGGAATTTATTGTATGCTTTCATCCTATACACAAGATACCATAGACTTAGAGACTGGAAATGTTTTTTCATCTTTATTACTTCAAAACCTGTTTTTTCAAGCATTTTTCTTATTGTTTTTTTGTCAAAATAATACAGATGAACACTTAGCAAGAATATCCATCTTTTTCCCATTAATCTTGATACTAAACTTCCTATGTCTGGATAATTTACAACCAATAAACCCTCTTGTTTTAACAACTTATTTGATTCTTCAAGTGTTTTTTTTGGATCTGTCACATGTTCAAGAACATCCCATAATGTTACAACATCAAAGCTTTCTTTTTTAAAATCATTATCAAAAATTGTGCCTTGTTTTATATTAATGCCATAATTCTTTTTTCCCCATTCACATAACCATTTATTTGGCTCAACACCATGAACTTCCCAGCCTTTGTCCTTTGCCACTTTTAAAAAAGACCCTCCTGCTGTTCCAATATCGAGTATATTTCCTTTACTAGAGTATTTTTCAATTTTTTTAAGTGCCTTGCTAAATGTTAATTCACGCCCTCTTACCTGTGACACAAATAATTCATCAGAACCTTCTGAATAAGCATTGACTATTTCATCATCCATGAGTCTTGGATTTACATATTTTAATCCACAATTTTTGCATTGAACTATTTGGTCATTTCCTATTGTATTGCTTGAAGAGGCATATCTCTTTTTCAAATCAGTCCCTTCCTCATCCTTAAGACCTTTATGAATTATTTTATATTCAGAACTTCCACACAAATTACAATTCACATATTCCATTTTAATCTTTAAATTTGTATTTTAACAATGTCCAAACAGCTTCAAAACCATCCCTGAATTTTATTTTTTTACCTTCCTTTAATGTTCTTGGATTGTATTTTATTGGGACTTCATAAATTTTATGTCCTTTTTTTCTGACTTTTGCTGTAACTTCAGGACAAAACTCAAATCTTTCACATTTTAAATTTATGTTTTTTATAATATCTGTTTTAAAAACTTTATAGCAGGTTGGTTCGTCTGTTATTTTTGCGTTGTATAAGATATTTGCTAAAATAGTCAATATTTTTCCGCCGTAATAATATTCATAATAAGCTTTAGTATGCTTTGATTTCATGTTTTTTATGAGATTTCCTTTTATTCTTGAGCCATAAACTACATTTGCTTTTCCTTCTTCTATTGGTTTTACTAATTCATAATAATCATTTGGATCATATTCCAAATCAGCGTCTTGTACTATTACAATATCTCCTGTTGCATGTTCAATTCCAGACCTTATTGCTTTTCCTTTCCCATAATTCTTTTCGTGGTATACTTTTTTAACATCAGGGTGTTGTAAATCCTTCAGCCATTCTCTTGAACCATCCTTAGAACCATCATCAACAATTATTATTTCTTTTTCAAGATTAACTTTATCAACTCTATTGAATAATTCTTGAATATTGTTTATTTCATTATATAATGGGATTATAACAGATATTTTCATTTTATTTCATTGTTTGATTATATTTATAAAATTACCTAAACATGGTTATTATACCTGCTTTTACCATATTATATATGTTTTTTGGAGGCAATTTTCTCAATTTCCACACTCTTTTAGACATATATTTTGGTCTTAAATAGAATCTTCTGTATGCCTTTTTTACAGTATCTTTTATTTCTTCCACAGATCTTCCTTCTGGAACATATACAATCTCGTCCCATGTTGTGAAATTATCCCAATCATCCTTTAATATTTTACCTTCTTTTTTGCATATTTTGTGCAATTCTGTTCCTGGAAAGGGTGTACAGATTGGAAATTGCACATAATCTAAGTCAATATCTATTGCTTGTTGTATTGTTTTTTCAGAATCTTCCTTTGTTTCTGTTGGCAATGCAAGAATAAATGAACCCCAAGTTTCTATTCCCACTTTCTTGCATAAATCAACAGCCTTTTTCTGTTGCTCCAATGTAATGTCTTTTTTTATTAAATTTAGCAATCTTTGTACTCCAGATTCTAATCCAAAAAATATCAAATAACATCCAGCATCTTTCATTTTTTTAAGAAGCTCTTCATCAACTAAATTAACTCTTGTAAAACAAGACCATTCAATATCAAATTTTTGATTAATCATTTCATCACATAATTCAATTATTCTTTTCTTATTTGCTGTAAATGTTTCATCATAGAATTGTATACTATCTGCATTGTATTTTGTTATTAATTCTTTTATTTCTTTTATTATGTTTTCTGTACTATTATACCTGTGTGTCTTTCCAAAGGTTAAATGTCCTGAACAATATGCGCATCTAAAAGGACAACCTCTTGATGTTATTATGTTTAATGTTTTCTTTCCTCTTAGATTAGCAGAAGAATGATATTTTTCCATTGGAAATAAATGTCTTGCAGGTTTTGGGAGAATGCTAATATCTTTTATCAATTCTTGTGGCTTGTTTATTATAATCCCTTCATTATTTTTCCATGCTAAACCATCAACTTCTTTGAAGTCTTTATTTTTTTCAATTGCTCCAAGAAGATTGTTAAAAGTTATTTCTCCTTCACCATAAATAACATAGTCAATGTTCTCATTTTCAAGGCATTTTTTAGGTTCAAGAGTTGCATGCGCCCCTCCTAAAATAACCTTTATATTATTATCAAAATTTTTTGCTATTTCAGCTATTTTATAACACCTATTCATATTTGTGCAAAAAGTCTGCATTCCAATAATCTCTGGATGAAATTCCTTTATTATTTTTTTAATATCATCAAAATTATAATTCATTGCCTCAGAATCCACAACTTTTACTTCATGGTCTTTTGACTCTGACATTGCAGCAACATAAGCAAGTCCCAATGAAGGGTGCAAAGTACCTATATCCTTTAATTTTCCATATCTCTCCTTCTGGCTTGTTGGTGGTTCTATAAATAAAACTTTCATTTTTCTTTATATAATAAATATATTAGATAGAAAGGAGTCAAGATACTTATAAGTATTGCGAACCAAAGAATTATATGACCTACAAAATCCAAAATATTGTCAAATATTCCTTTTGGGTCATAATCATCATAAGCTTCTCTTTGATATCTTAATGGATAATAGAACCAATCGTGAGTGCTTTGTATATATTCATATATTCCTTGTTTAACTACTGTTTGTGTCTTATATACTCTAAGATAGGGAACTCCTGTTATTTCATCATAACCTCCCCCACCCTTAAAGGTTTCAATTAATTGTGTATTTTGTTTAAATAAATTTGTTATCTGTTCTGAAGATTGGTTAAGAGGCCCTTGGGTTATTGTTCCCCAACCACAATCATCTCTAGCACATTCTATATAATAAAGATTGGTCGATAGGTCCATCCCCCCAAAATTATTTAAGACTTCATTATATTGATTTAGGTAAGCGGATTCTAGATAATATTTATCATTAAATATCCATGCTATTCTTCCCCTATATAATCTTGAATCCACAATCACAACATCATTCTCTCCTATGTTATTAATTGCATACTCTCTCATCTTTATATTAGCGCTTGTAGAAGTAAGATGGCTTATTAAGGGGCTCCCAATTGGGATAAAAAAGATATTTGCTATCAATATAATCCCCAAAATTATTGGCAATATATTTTTTTGCTTGTCCTTAAATTTCTTTTCTATTTTAATTATAGCACTTGATGCAAAAATGCTTAAGAATGGTATGAAGCTTACGTAATGTGTTTGCAGTAAAGCAGAACCTGTTAATAATAAGAATCCTACAATTATTGTTATCAATATTATTCTCTTATAAATATACTTTTTCTCTTTTAATGCCCATGTTATTCCCAATAAAGATAATAAAAATATTATTGGATCTAATGTTAAAAATCCTGTTTTTATCATTTCAAATGCACCTAAAAATACATTCACAAAAGAAAAAGGTTCATCAAAACCAAGTTGTCCTGCATAAATTTCCCTATTTATATCAAAAAATTTAGCAAATATAACATCAACAACTCCCTTGTATTTATACAATAAGAAATTGTAAATCAATAAAGGGGAATAAATCAAGAATATAATTGATGTAAATGTTATTCCCTCTTTCCAATCTTTTTTTGTTAATAACTCTTTTTTGTTTTCAATTTTTTTATATTTGTGATAGAAATAGGCTACTCCAAAACCAACTACAAAAAATAATGCTATCGATTTGATTAATGTAGCAACACCTAAAAATATTGCAGCTTCATATGATAATTTATCTTTTTTTAGACCTTTAATGAAAAATAATGTTGCTAATAATACAAAAAATACCATTGATAAATCCATTTCTATTAATGTGTATCTTATACTATATGCGGAGATTGTTACTAAAAATGCCGATATTATCCCTGTTTTTTTATTATACAATTCTTTTCCAAGCAAATATGTTGCTGGTATTATTAAAATTCCAAAAAAGAAACTTAAAAATCTTGCTGAAAATGCAGTTACTCCAAATATTTTATATGCAATGTCTGTAAGATAAAACCAAAGCACTGATTGTTGCATTATTCCTATTTTGTTCGTTCCAAGAAAATTTATTGCATGCGGTCCATGAACCATTTCATCTCCAAGAAAAGAAATATTATTTACTAGAAGATATCTTAAAATTCCCCCTAAAATTATTAATAAAATTAAATATTTTCTATAATCATTTGAAAATACAAAATCAACTATTTTATCAGAAATTTTCTTATTTTCCATAAATATCTACTTTATTATTGTTTTATAAACCTTATTGAATTATGTTATAATATTTTATTTCGTAAGCTTTATATATTTTACTTATAAAATACACCTATGACAGAGTCAAAAACAGCAATGATTACTGGTATTGGAGGGCAAGATGGTTCCTATTTAACTGAATTTTTATTAAAAAAGGGGTATAAAGTTAGAGGGATTATAAGGAGAGGGAGCTATCCGAATACTAAAAGAATAGACCATTTAATAGAAAAATATGAATCTTTTGATAATAAGGGAGAACTTAGTATAACTTATTCTGATCTTACAGATGCAAGTAGCATAAGAAATGCAATTGAAATGTTTAAACCAGATGAAATTTATAATCTTGCAGCTCAAAGTCATGTTGGGATTAGCTTTACTAATGGAATTAGTACATTTGATATTAATGCAAGAGGAGTTTTTAGAATTTTAGATACAATAAGAAATAAAGGGATTAATTGTAAGTATTACCAGGCTTCTTCTAGTGAAATGTTTGGTATTTCTCCTCCACCTCAAAATGAGAGCACCCCTATGTTGCCTCAAAGTCCTTATGGGATTGCAAAATTGGCAGGATATCATATAACTAAGATGCATAGAAATGCTTATGGGATGTTTGCATCAAACGGAATTTTATTTAATCACGAATCTCCAAGAAGAGGAGTAAATTTTGTTACAAGAAAAATAACAAGGATATTTACAGAGGTAATTTTAGGAAAAACAGATAGAATTGTTTTAGGAAATCTTGATGCAAAAAGAGATTGGGGTTTTTCTGGAGATTATGTTGAAGCTATGTGGAGAATATTACAACATAATGAACCTGATGATTTTGTTATTTCAACAGGAGAAACTTATACTATTAGGGATTTTCTGAAAGAAGTTTGTAGAAATGTAGATATAAATTTGGAATGGAAAGGTACGGGTGTTGATGAGATAGGATATGATACAAATACAGGAAAAACTTTGGTTTCTATAAATCCTTATTATTTCAGACCTGCAGAAGTTCCTGCATTATTAGGTGATTCTACCAAAGCAAGAGAAATTTTGAAATGGAAACCAAAAGTAATGTTTAAGGATCTTGTAAATATGATGTTGAAACATGACTTAGAGGAGAGAGGTAATGAAATTAGAGGTAGACCTGTTTCCTTAGAGGAAGCAAAAGAATTAGCTAGTAAATTGAGGAATTAAAATGGAGAGCATTGGATGGTTTGAGCCTTTTCTTGATAAGGAGGATATGGAATCTGTTAAATCGGTTGTTGAATCTAATTTTGTTAATGAAGGGAAAAAGACAAAAGAATTTGAGGATTTGATTTGTAAGAGATTAAATGTTAAATATGCAATTGCAACTACAAATGGAACTTCTGCAATTTATTTAGCATTAATGGCCTGTGATGTTGGTTCTGGAGATGAAGTTATGGTTCCAGATATGACTTTTATAGCTACAGCTAATGCAGTTAAAATGACAGGTGCTAAAGTTGTTTTGTGTGATATAAATAGAAAGGATTTTACAATTTCTATTGAAGATATCAAGAAAAAGATAACTGATAAAACAAAAGCAATAGTTCCTGTTGATATTTTTGGAAGAAGCCCTGATTTTGAAGAATTAAAAAAAATAGCTAAAGAAAAAGACATTAAAATAATTGAAGATGCTGCAGGTGCTTTGGGATCAAACATTAATGGAAAATATATGGGAACAATAGGGGATTTGGGGGCAATATCTTTTGCACCAACAAAAATAATAACCACAGCACAAGGAGGAGTTGTTTTAACAAACAATGAAGAATTAGCTTTAAAAGTAAGAAAATTAAAAGACCATGGAAGAGAAAAAAGATCTGACAAAACTCACCCTGAATTTGGTTTTAATTTTAAATTTAATGATGTTTGTGCAGCTATAGGAATATCTCAAATTAATAAATTAGATGATAGAATAAAACATGTTAATAATATTAGGAGATTATATGAAAAAGAACTAAATAATGTTGGTGATATAGAAATCCCTCCTATGGATATTAAAAAAGGAATTGTACCCTTATGGACCGATATACTTACATCAAAAAGTAAAGAATTACAAGAATATTTACTTAGTAAAAATATACACACTAGAAAATTTTGGGTGCCAATACATAAGAATAATCCATATTTGGATAATGATAATTTATATCCTATATCTAATGAGGTTTATAAAAAAGGTTTGTGGTTGCCCGGAGGACCAACATTGGATTTGGATAATGTAGTAAAAATATGTAAACATATAAAAGAATTCTATAATAATTAGGTTTTTTTACCCTCTTCAAATATACCTCTTTCTTTTATTTCATAAACCTCTTTTTCTATATGAGGAATATCAAATTTTTCACATAATTTTTTTCTATAATCTTGGTCTTCAACAAATTTTTCATAAATTACTCTATGAAAATTATTTGGATATTCTTTCTCAATTTCCTTTATTTGTGACCATGCATTTTTTATCTTTTTTTCTGCATGGTCTTTGTCCTTGGCAAATTTCTGCCTTACTTGGCTTTTTACAGTTGCATCAAGATTTCTTCTAATTTCAATAAAATGAGTTTCGTAACCTAATTTTTTCATTAATTTATACATCTTTTTTGCATCTGATTTTGCTCCCCATAATATGCTTTGCGGAAATCCCCTCCTCCATACAACTAGATTAATTGGAGGTTCAGGATTTGTGTAATCCAATAATTGTTTATGGCTTCTGCTTCCAAAACATCCGCAATTAACCAGAAATCTTTGTAACATTCTGTTACCTGAACTCTCTGCAGCTATTATAATAAATGCTTTTCCGTTTCTTGTGTTTTTATGAGATATTAATAACCTTAGATTTAATAGGCCTTTCATAAGAATATTGTATGATACTTTTCTGATAAAATTAATTATCTTACTCATTTTATTTAGGGATTATTGAATTTTCAACCCTAAAGGTGTCTGATTCATAGTCCTTTCCTCCTCTCTTTCCTTCGCTAAACACTATAAATTCATTCTCTTCTAGAATTCTTAATGCGTGTATTTCATTTGGGGGGGTTGTTACTAAATCATATTCTCTTGCTATAACATATTTTGCCGGTTCATCTGAACCTAAATGTTTATACCAATATTCTAATGATCCCTTTGTCATTAGCATATGCTGTTGTGCATCTTTATGATAATGATTTCCTCTTATTTCTCCTTTTTTGGATTGTATTATTGCTACATGTTTTATAATTTCATCATAAAATATATCTGCTATTGTTCCTCTTTTATCCCTATGTAATTCAAGAGGGTCTTTTATATCCTTTAATATATTTCTTATTTCCATTTTGATTTTTGTATATATTTTATATATAAACTTTTTTGTTAGGAAGGTAATGAAATAAATTTTATGTTTGGATTTATTTCATGAAGCTTTTCTTTCAATATATGAGATATATTCCAAGATAGGATTAGAGCATATACATCATTATATCTTGAAAAAATATCATCTCCAACTATTGGTATTCTTGTTGCAGGAGTATATTTTCCTTTTTTATGTTCTGAAGCATCTGTAACATAGTCAATTACTTTATTATCTAATGAATAAAAGTTAAGAAAAGTATTTCCTTTTGCAGCAGCTCCTACCCCTATTATAGGGAATCCTTTATTTTTTGTTTTATATATTTCTTCCAAGAAAATATTTCTTTTTTCCAATATTTCCTTCATAAACTTATGATATGTTTCGGGTTCAAAAGTTTTATTTAATTCTTCTTTTTCTATCATGACTTTCTCTTCGAGACAATCTTCTACAACTTCATTTTTGTTTTGTGCTATTATTCTTAAAGATCCTCCATGATAATCTACAATTTCTGAAGAAATAATTTTCATACCTGCATTTTCTAATAGACTTTTTGAGGATTTAACAGTGAAATAAGTTACATGTTCATGATATATTTGATCAAATTTTTTATTTTCTAATCCAATATACCAATATGGCAATTCAAATACAAATTTTCCATCCTTAGATAAAAGTTGAGATACTGACTTTGCAAAATTTAGTGGGTCATTAGAATGATTAAATACATTATTTGCAACAACCAAATCAGCATTTCCACATTTTTCAATTATTTCATCTTTTATTTTTTCATCAAAAATCCCTGTAAAAGTTTCAATTTTACGCTCTTTTGCCAAATTTGCCATATATTCTGAAGGATCTACACCAACCACACAATATCCTTTTTTAAGAAATTGCTCTCCAAGATATCCGTCATTTGACCCGATGTCTACTATGAAACCCCCTTCTTTAAGATTCACTTTTTTCGCAACCTCTTCTGCATAATTTTCCCAATGATCTCTAGCAAATTTTGAATTTGATGAAGTGTATGAATAATCATGGCTAGAATATCTATCTTCTGGGTCTGTAATACATCTTAACTGTATATTTCCACAATCAGAACATAAGTCACATATGAGGGGATAAATTTTATCTGCTTCACCATACCTAGATTTTGGAATAAATGTATCTGCAAATGGATGAGACCCTAAGTCTATTATCTCTTCTATATCTTTTGAATTACAAATTAAACAACTATTTCTCATCATTTTTTTATAAATTTTTTATCTTTTTCTTTTCCATTATAAGGTCCATTCTTAAATTCATAGATTAGCGTATTATCTTCAAGAACTTCTAAAGAATGACCTCCCCTTAATCCTACAAAACAATCTCCCTCACCTAAAATTGTTTCACTTATTTTTTCATCATTTAAATCATAAAACTCTACTTTTGCCTTTCCTTGGATTAAAACTAATGCTTCCTGTGTGTATTCGGTTGTTCTTTTTTGGGGTAGATGTTTGTGGGGTGGAACTAGGTTTCCTTTATTCTCTTTAAGAGTTCTTGCTTGAAAAACCTCTATGGTATCTGTTAAATCAAATCCACGATATTCTTGATTTAAAATATCTTCCTTTCTATAAACAAAATCTAATAAAACTTCTGGTTTTATATTTGAATATATTTTTTCCATTTTTTATTATGCTTTGAACTAATTTGTTACTTCTCTATAGTTAAGTATAGGATAAACTTATAAATATTTACATTTTGTTATTTATTAATTTTTAATCTATTCTTAACTAATTCTATAAGTTTTAAATCTTCTTCATCAAATACTTTAGTTATATTTAATAATAATATATAAAGTACTCCTGGAATTGAAAAAACAATAACTATTTTAATGATATCATTAAATTGAATTAAGGATAAAGCAAAATAAAGTGGAATCAAAAGTAATATTATTAATATTGGTTTTATTAGTTGTATTCTGTACGGTTGGATTTTTAATAATTTATAAGTATATATACTTGTCAATATACTGAATGTTATGATGGATATTGATGTTGCTATTGCAGCGCCATTAAGGTTATATTTTTGTATTAAAATGTAATTTAATATTATATTTAATATTATTACGATAAAAGAACATTTAAGATTTATTCTTGTTTTTTCTAATGAATTAAAAACTCCTATATTTGCAGTTACAAATATCCCAAGAAAATAACCAATTGTTAAGATTCCAAAACTTGTAGCCCCCCCAATATATTCCACCCCAAACAAAATTTCTATTATTTCTCTTCTGAAGATTATAAAAGGAATAATTATTGGCAAGGTTATTATAAATATCCACTTTGTTGTGTTATTATATATTAATTTTATATCATTTATCTTTTTTTTAGCATACAAAGAACTTAATATTGGAATGAATAACGCAGCAAATGCAGTAGGAATAGTATTAATTAATCTTGCAGTTGGTAACGATGTATTGTATATACCGACTACATTCTCTGGTCTAAAATAACCTAACATGATATTATCCGTCCATGCAAATAAAGTTATTAATATCCCTGAGATTAATAATGGAAGAGAAAATTTTAGAATTCTCTTATCCATATTTTTAGATTTAATTTTCCTGTTGAATAAAGGAGTAATCTTTTTTTGTATAATTATAAATGCAACAATAGCACTAAATAAAAATGTGAGAATATAAGCTATGCTTACTCCAAAAAGACCATATCCCGCATATATTAAAATTATTGTTAAAATTAGTCTTATTAATCCTTCTCCAATGTTTTGTATATATACAAAATAGTTTATCTTCTTTAAAGATCTTATGGTGGCCAATAAGATTTGGGAGATTACAAATAGAGGGATCCCAAAAGAAAATATTTTTAATATAGGTATTAATTTTTCATTATGAAAGAAATTATTTGAGATAACTTCAGAAAATAAAAAGATTATTGCTAACATAAAGACACTTGTTAATATGCTTATTTTTAAGCCGGATAATATAATTCCCTTTACCTTTGATAGATTTTTTTTGCTCATATAATAACTAACAAATCTCTCTACACCTTGATGAGAACCCAATAAAGATATAATCATTGCTAAGCTTGTTATTGATAATGCAATATTTATAATACCATACCCTTCAACTCCAATATATCTTGCTATGATTACCCTATATCCATAAGTCAATATTTTTGATAGAATAAGTCCTATTAATAATATTCCTGCTCCTTTTACAATACTTGTAAAATTATCCCTTTCTAACATTTTCTTCTAAAAAATATACTTATTTAAAATACTTATGTATTTATCCTTAAGATAAAGCCTCATCAAAAATCTCTTTTAGTTTCTTATTCCTGTTTTTTATATTAAATTCCTCTTTTATGGTCTTCAATGCACCTTCACTCAATTTTTCCATCAATTTTTCATCTTCAATTATTCTTTTAATACAATTAAATATGTCTTTTGTAACTCTCTCATCAATTTGGTGCTTCCCTGTAAATCTTTTATCTCTTAAATTTGTAGGGTATTCAGGAACATTATAAGGCAGTTTTTCTGATTTTTTAATACAATAACCATTTATTCCATTTCTTACAACAGCATTCATCCCAGGTACATCCAAGGCGATTACAGGAAGGCCATAGGACATAGCTTCTATTGGAACCATTGCATTTGCGTCATGTCCTGGAAGTAATAAGATATCGGAATCCACATATAATTTTATTAAATCTTCAAAAGGTATTCTTTCTTCTATAAATTTAATGTTTTTAGAATTATATTCTTTTTTTATCCACGAAGGAACTTCGCAACGTATTGTAAACTCAACTCTTTTTCCAAATTTTTTCTCTATTTTTTTAAAGGCTTCTATTGCTATTACTCCCCCCTTTATATCAAAATCAAGTGGGTTTGAAGCAGAACCTATAAATAATATTTTTATTTTATCCTTTTTACCTTGTTTTTTATTCACATCTTTTTGTTCAACACCTAATTTTACATATTCTATCTTGTCAGAGACTTTTTTAGAAAAATTTTCCTTTAATACTTCTTTAAAAAAAGGATTCCAAACAATTATCTTTTTGCATAAATTAGAGCTTAATTCTTTCTCAATCTTATCTTTTTTTTCTGTAAATTTTTTATAATTATATCCTATTATTGATGTAGGTGTATCTATTAAATCCAAAATATATGGTTTTTTTGTTTGATAAGGAATTCTTGATGTAGCATATACCAAATCTGTATTTTTAGGTATTTTTTTAGAATATAATTTCTCAAATAAATTTGTATTCTTTATTATTGGCTTAAGAAATACATTGTAGATTTTTTTTATTAAAGGAGAATTTCTAGAATAAGTTAATACAGAATCCCTTAATTTTTGAGGAATTTCCAGAAATTCATAGCCTTCTGGGGGACTTTTAATTATTGATTTGTGTGCAAAATGGATACTAGGATCTATGCAATATAAAAACACTTTTTTGTTGGGATGTGTCATTTTTGGTATTTTATATGATATATTTAAATAATTATCTATTTAAATTAATAAAACTTATAAATTTATCCAGAACCATCACATCATGAAATCCAATAATATTAAGCATTTATCTCCTTTTATAAAAGGGAGTGGATTTTTATTATCTCTTTTATTGTTCATATTCCTACTTACCTTTTTTATCTCAAGATTTAGTCATTTTATTTTTTTAGTTTATATCTTAATAATTTTAATTTTATCTATAATATTCTTGTTTCTTGCGGGAATTATATTTTATAAATCAAAAACAATATTATTATCAAGATTTTTTAGAGGATTTAAAAAATTTGGTAAAGTTATAACCACAATTGTAAATTCAATATTATTGACGATACTTTATTTTGTAGGCATTGGGATTACATCTATTATTGGGAAATATATTTTTAAAAAGGATTTTCTTGAATTTAATACAAAAAAAGATTCATATTTTATTAAAAATGAAGAAAGTAATAAGACAATAGATGAACATAGGAGGCTATTTTAAATGTATATCCTCGGGATATCCTGTTTTTATCATGATTCCTCTGTAGCATTGCTAAAAGATGGAAAAATAATTGCCGCTGCAGAAGAGGAAAGATTTACTAGAAAAAAACACGATACTGGTTTTCCTATAAATGCAATAAATTTCTGCTTAAATTATGAGAATATAAAAATTAAAGATATAGATTATATAGGATTTTATGAAAAACCCTTTTTGAAATTTGAGAGAATATTGAGTCAACATTTAAATAATTTTCCAAGAAGTTTGAGGATGTTTGTTAAGTCCATGCCTAATTTAATAAATGAGAAAATAAGAATATCAAAGATTATAAGGAAAAAACTGAAATATAAAAAAGAAATTCTATATATAGATCATCATCTTGCACATGCAGCATCTTCTTATTTAGTTTCTCCTTTCAAGAAATCAGCGATACTTACTATTGATGGAGTTGGAGAATGGGCAACTACAGCGTTAGGGTATGGGAAAGAGAATAAAATATTTATTGAAGAAGAAATAAGATTTCCTCATTCACTAGGACTTTTATATACAGCAATAACTACATATCTTGGTTTTAAGGCAAATAATGATGAATATAAAGTAATGGGACTTGCTCCATATGGAAAACCGATTTATTTTGAGAAACTAAAAGAAAAATTAATTAAATTAGAAAAGGATGGTTCCTATAAATTAAATATGGATTATTTTGCATATAACTATAAGGAACAAATGTTTTCTGAAAAATTTATAGAAGAATTTGGGACATCGAGAAAAAAAGAATCAGATATAACACAATTTCATAAGGATATGGCTGCTTCTTTGCAAAAATTATATGAGCATATATTATTTATGATTTTGAATTATTTATATAAAAAGTATAAACTAAAGAATCTTTGTATCTCCGGGGGGTGTGGCCTAAATAGTGTTGCAAACGGAAAGATATTAAAAAATACTTCTTTTGAGAATATTTACATACAACCAGCTTCCGGAGATGGAGGAACAAGCATAGGTGTTGTTTCTTACATCTATAATAGTATTCTAAATAATAAAAGAAATTTTGTAATGGATTCTGCTTATTTAGGTCCAGAGTATAATGATGATGAAATAAAGAATTTTCTAAATAAAGAAGAAATAAAATATAGTAAATTTCCCAATGAAGAAAGATTATTAGATCAAGTTTCTAAATTAATATATAATAATAATGTTATTGGCTGGTTCCAAGGAAGAATGGAATTTGGTCCAAGGGCTTTGGGGAATAGGAGTATTTTGTCGAATCCATGTAATCCAAATATGCAAGACATATTAAACTTGAAAGTTAAACATAGAGAAAAATTCAGACCATTTGCCCCTGTTATTTGCGAAGAGGATGTAAACAAATATTTTGATGGAGATAAAAAATTACAAATGCCTTCCTATTATATGTTGATGGTATACCCTATTAAGGAGGAAAAAAGAAAATTGATACCTGCTGTAACTCATGTAGATGGTTCTGGTAGATTGCAAGTATTAAATAAGAAATATAATGAATTATATTGGAGACTTATTAAACAATTTGGTAAATTAAGCAAAGTCCCTATATTAATAAACACATCCTTTAATATTCGTGGTGAACCAATTGTTTGTTCTCCTAAAGAAGCCTACAAGTGTATGATGGGAACAGGCATAGATTATCTTGTTTTAGGAAATTACTTAATTAAAAGAGATGATAATCCAAAACACATGTGGGATAGTGAAAAATATGCCAAAGATTAAGAATTTACTCATAAATTTTATTATATTATTTTTTTCTATATTGGTAGTTTTAATCTTGTTTGAGATTGGATTTAGGTTATTTTACCCTCAAAATATTATAGATATAAAACAATTTGACCAATATGACAAATTATTAGGGTGGAAACTATTAAACAATTCAAACATAGAAATTAAAGGAAGAGGATTTGAAATGGACATAATAACAGATGATTTTGGTTTTAGAAACAACAAAACAAAATTTAATAATCAAAAAAACATTATATTAATAGGGGATTCTTATCTTATGGGTTGGGGGGTTCCACAGAATAAAACCTTCGCATATTTGTTTAATGAGAATATAAGAGGATATGATTTTATTAATCTTGGTTGTGGAGGTTATGGTACGGATCAAGAACTATTATCATTATATGAATATGGTTTAAAATATAACCCAGAGATAGTTATATTATTTTTATTTTCAAATGATCTTTCGAATAATCTTGGAGAATGGAGTTTTTATGAGAGACCTTTATTTTTTTTAAATAATACAAATATTGAAAATTTTTATGAAAGAGATGTTGGTTCTGAAGAATTTATTATAAAGAAATTACCATGGATAAAAAATGATAATCTTTTATTAGCATATCCTAAAATAAAAAAGGATACTAAAAAAACAACAGAATCTGGTTTATTTTATGAATTTAGGAAAATTTTATCACAGAATTCTCATCTTTATAATTTTCTTGTTATAAATATAAAGAAATTATTCTTATCTGAAAACATTATAACAGATGATATTATTTTTAGTAAAAATACAAGCAGTAAGCTAAATTATTCAATTAATCTTACTTATTCATTATTAGATGAAATGGTTTATCTTAGCAAGGAAAATAATTTTACCCTAATAATTACTGCAATACCAGAAAAATATGTTGTTGAGAGTAAAACAAGAGATTTATTTCTTAAACAATATGACTTATCTCGTGAAAACACAAATCTTTTGAGAGTAGATAATTTACTTAAAAATTATAGTGAATCAAGGGGAATTAAATATATATCCTTATATTCTTCATTTGAAGAATACTATGACCCTAATCTTTTATATTTAGAATATGACCTACATCTTAGTCCAGAGGGACATTTATTTGTATATCATTTGATCAGAGAAAAACTTATAAGAGAAAAATTATTTTAAAAATAATATGAATGAGATAAAATTACATCTTGGTTGTGGAAAAAGATATATTCCTGGATTTGTACATATAGATATTGATAAACATCCCCATATAGATCATGTTAGGAATATCTTTGATTTGTCTATATTTGAAGATAATTCTGTAGATTTAATATATTCTTGTGGCACTTTAGAATATTTTGATAGAGAAGAGGTTGTAAATGTCCTGAAAGAGTGGAAACGTGTTTTAAAAAATAATGGAATTTTAAGATTATCTGTGCCTGATTTTGAATCTATAGTTAAGGTTTACAAAAAATACAATGATTTGGATGGCATAGGTATATTAGGCCCTCTTTATGGAAGAATAAAAATAAATACAGAAGAAGGAGAGAAAGTTATTTGTCATAAAACAGTATATGATTTTAATTCACTTAAGAAATTATTAGAAAGCGTTGGTTTTAAAAATGTTAGAAAATATGATTGGGAAAAGACTATACATAAAGATTATGATGATTTCTCACAAGCATATGTCCCTCATATGGATAAAAAGAATGGGATATTAATGAGTCTTAATGTGGAGGCTGATAAATAAAATGAAAGATAATCTTTTATTACAGGTTTGGGGATATTTCAAAATTAGAAAGAAATGGTGGTTATTACCGATAATAATATTGTTTTTAATCATGGGATTCTTAATAGTTGTTTCACAATCTTCAGCTATATCTCCATTTATTTATACTTTATTTTAATGAATTATTTTTTAGATATCAAATAATTTCCCATTGTTAAATATTTGAGATCAGAATTCTCCATTGTATGCATAGCATCTCTCGGACTTAATACCATTGGTTCTCCATGAAGATTAAATGAGGTGTTCAATACAGCATTTATCCCAGTAATTTTTCCGAACTCTTTTATTATTTTATAATAGCTAGGATTCCATTTTTCTTTTACAATTTGGGGTCTTGCGGTTTTGTCATAAGGGTGAATTGCAGCTATTAATTCTTTTTTTGCTTTTTTTGTAGTGTCAAAAGTAATTATCATATAAGGTGCGAATATATTTTTAGGATTTATGATATAATCTTTTTCTTTTTCTTCCATTATACTTGGTGTGAAAGGCATCCAAAAATCTCTTTTTTTTATAGCTTCATTTATTATTCTTATATTTTCTATATCTGAAGGATTTGATAATATACTTCTATTCCCCAACGCACGTGCACCAAATTCTGAATTTCCATTAAGTCTTGCAACTACTTCATTTTTGGAAAGTAATTTTGCTATTTCCCTTTCTATATTTTTATGTTTTTCAATATGATATTTTTTATCATACCCATTTTGTTTTAAGAATTTATAAATTTCATCATCCTCATAATTAGGACCAAGATATAATTCCTCAAATGGGATTGGATCAAATTTTACATTATTATTTTCGCAATATTTTTTATAACCAAAAAAAGCAGCACCTATTGCATTTGATTCATCTGCTCCACTTGGCATTGGAAAGATTGTTTTTACTTCATCCAATTCTGAGATCTTCATATTTAATTTAACATTCATAAAAACTCCGCCTGATAATGCTATGTCTTTTATTCCAGTATATCTTATTCCATTTTTTATCCATTTTATAACTAATTTCTCCAATAATTTTTGAATCGAACCAGAAATATTGTCAAATCTTTCATATTTTAATATATTCTCAAGATAGTAACCTATGAAATACATTCTAAATTTACTTTTGAAAGTCAATCCATGTTTTTTATCCAACCAGATTAAATCTTTTATTTTATCATATGTTTTTTTTATTCCATAATCTTTGGCATATGGGGCCATCCCCATGACTTTAAATTCATGTTCTAGTGGTTTCATCCCCAATATTAATGTAGTCCAAGCATATAACCACCCAATAGAAGCTCTTTTATTTGTTTCAGCTATTCTTTTTAGATTTTTTCCATTCCATATGTTTATTGTAGCACATAAATCATTCCCCTCTCCATCTAATGTAAAAATCAGAGTTTCTTTGTCTTTAGGTAGATTAAAGCAAGGGGAATATGCATGAGAAGTATGATGGTCTATTATTAATATCTTATTAGGATTAAAACCAAAGGTTTCGTATATATCTTTTTTCATATCTTCTCTCTTCTTACCTACTTTTCTTTTATCAACTAATCTCTTTTTTAAATTAATGAAAGATTCTATTATTTTAAATTTGTAGATATATCTCATAAAACTTCTTTTCGATATTAAGTAATCTTTTAAATTTGTAGCAAAATAAGGATCTTTTATTACTTCATAATCATCTAATACAATATAATCAATATCTTCTTTTTTTAAGTTATTTTTGGATAATATCCATTTTATAGATTCCATTGGTATACCAGTATGGTTTTTTATTCTAGAAAATCTTTCTTCACTTACACAATTTATTATTTTTCCATCTTTTAATAAAGACGCCGTCGCATTATGTCCTAAATGTATTCCTATTATATTCATTTTAATTTATGTTAATGGACAATATTTAAATAAATATCTATTATTAAAATTTTATGAATAAACCGTTGATTTCGATAATAATCCCTTCCTATAATGAAGAAGATTATATTAAAAAATGTATAAATAGTTTATTAAACCAATCATATGAGGTTATTGAAATTATAGTTATAGATGATGGTTCGACAGACAAGACTTTTGAATTACTTAGAAATTATAAAAATAAAATAAAACTATTAAAACAAGATCATAAAGGGCCTGGAATAGCAAGAAATATTGGGGCTAAAAAAGCAAAAGGAAGGATATTAGTTTTTGTTGATTCAGATATGGAATTTGATAAAGATTATATCATGGATTTAACAAAACCAATCATTAAGGGTGATGCATTTGGAACTATACATACTGTAGAAAAAGTGGCTAATAAAGAAAATCCATGGGCTATTTGTTGGGGAGATAGGTTTACTGTTGATAAAAATAATGAAGGATTTATTTATAGAGCAATCCTAAAAGATAAATTTTTTGAATACGGTCCTTTTGATCCAAATTTTGGATATGCAGATGATCAAACTATTTACTTTAATTCAGGGAAAAAAGCAAAAGGGGTGAAGGCAACATGTTATCACAATAATCCTTCTTCTTTAAAGGAAGTTTATTATCAAAGCAAATGGATAGGGGCATCTTATAGAAATAAAATTTTAAAAATACCAATATTAAATATTTTATTTTCCTTATTTTTTATTTTCCTTATTTCTCCTTTTTTAATAATTAAAAATACAATTAAAACAATCCTAAGAAATAGGAGATTTAAATATATTTATTATTATCCTGTTTTTGGGTTAGTTAAATATTTTGGTATGTTTGTAGGTATGATTAAAAGAATATTTTTGAAAAAGAATATAAAATGATATTTTTATTTAAAAAATAAAAACAAAAACTTAAATAATCTATTTATATTTTTAATTAGTATGAAAATAGGAATAATAGGGGGAAGTGGATTAGATGATCCAAAAATCCTTCAAAATCCACAGGAATTAGAAGTAAATACTCCCTATGGAAAACCTTCTTCTAGTTTAACAATTGGGAAAATAAATGATATAGATATAGTGATATTAGCAAGACACGGAAAAAAGCATGAAATACCTCCAACACAAGTAAATTACAGGGCAAATATTTATGCATTAAAGGAACAAGGATGTACACATATAATAACAACAACAGCTTGTGGTTCATTGAAAGAAGAAATTAAAAGAGGAGATTTTGTAATTTTAGATCAATTTATTGATTTTACAAGACATAGGAAAATAACTTTTCACGAAGATTTTAATGAAGGACCAAGGCATACTCCTATGGCAAATCCCTTTGATGAAAATTTAAGAAAAATATTAATTGATACAGGAAAAGAATTGAATTATGATTTGCATGAAAAAGGAACTGTAATAACAATTGAAGGCCCAAGATTCTCAACAAAAGCAGAATCACATATGTTCAGAAGCTGGGGTGCAGATGTAATTAATATGTCTGTAGCACCAGAAGCAGCTTTGGCAAATGAATTAGGAATTCCTTATGCAAGTATTGCAATGTCAACTGATTATGATTGCTGGAAATCTGATGAAGCATCTGTTTCATGGGAAGAAATTCTGAAAGTCTTTAATTCCAATTCTGATAAAGTTAAGAAACTTTTATTAAGTGTCATACCTAAATTAAAAAATGCTAATTGATGCACATGCACACTTGGATTTCAAGGATTTTGAAAAAGACCTTAATCTTGTTATTAAGAGATTTAATGGAATAATCATACAAAATTCTGTTGATTATGAATCTATGAAAAAAACTCTTGATATTTCTGAAAAGTATGAGAATGTGAAAGCAGCATTAGGAATTTATCCATTAAAATGTCTGAAACTAACTGAAAAAGAATTAAATGAGAAATTAAATTTCATTAAGAAAAACAAGAACAAAATAATTGCTCTGGGCGAGATTGGGATTGATTTAAAGGAAAGTTCAGAAGAGAAAAAACAAATTAAAAATTTAAAAAAATTCATAAGATTATCAGAAGAGATCAAGAAGCCAATGATTGTTCATTCAAGAAAAGCAGAAGATTTGATTCTTGAAGTGTTAAAAGATACAAAATCAAAAGTAATATTGCATTTTTATTCAGGAAATGTTACTCAAGTTAAAAAAGCCTTGGAATATGGATTTTATTTCTCTGTTCCAACAATAATATCCAATTCAAAGAATTTGAAGAAATTAATAAAAATTGTTCCTTTGAACAGAATATTAACAGAAACAGACTGCCCTTATTTATCCCCAACAAAAGAAAAAAGAAATGAGCCTGTAAATGTCAAACATACAATCTCTGTTATAGCAAAGATAAAAAATGTTAGTGAAAAAGAAGTGGAAAACCAGATATATAAGAATTATAAAAATATATTTGAGTAACATAATCTTTTTAAGTTTGAATATTTTTTAAATTATATGGAAAGTATAAAATCAAAAATAAGAACAGTTCCCAATTGGCCAAAAGAAGGAATAATGTTTAGAGACATAACTACATTGTTAAAAGATAAAGAGGGTTTTAATTTTATGATTGACAAGTTAGTTGAAAGATATAAGAATATGGATATTGATGTGGTTGCAGGCATAGAATCGAGGGGATTTATTTTGGGAAGTGTTTTAGCTCATAGATTAAATCTTGGTTTTGTTCCAATAAGGAAAAAAGGAAAGCTTCCTGCAGAAACTGTTTCTGAAGAATATGAATTGGAATATGGGAAAGATGTTATTGAAATTCATAAGGATGCTATTTCAGAAGGCCAGAATGTTTTGCTTATGGATGATCTTATTGCTACAGGAGGAACAAGTTTGGCTGCGTGCAATTTAATAAAAAAATTAGGTGGTAATGTAGTTGAATGTTCTTTGATAGTTGACTTGCCCACATTAAAAGGAAGGAAGAAAGTTGAAGATGCAGGCTATAAGGTTTTTAATTTAGTTGAGTTTGAGGGTGAATGACGCCTTATCCACATTATTAATGAGATTGCTCTAGCATTTTTAAGTCTTGGATCTTTCTTTATTTTGAAATAAATTATTTTAGATAAATCAAATATTTGATGATACATTAGACCCAAAAACAAATATATGAAAGGTGTTACAAATATTCCAATTATGAATATAAAGATATAAAATTCTATTACATGAAATATATGCAGCAAGTCTTTTTCTTTTGCATAAGGAGAATGAAAATTATAGCAGTCTTTTAATGAGAAGTTTTTATGCTTGAAAATACAATATAAATAATGATCTATGTCAAATAACCACCCTCCAACAAATAAGAATAATGAGTTTATAAGACCTATTTCAGGATATAGAATAAAAACTACAGGTGAGACTGCTATTAAGTGAAATAACGGATTCATGGAATACAATGAAATAAATTATTTAAAAACTTATCTCTTTCTTTTTCTCTTTTTTGTTGTTTTTGCTTTTAGAAGTTTCTTTGTTATCATTTCATCCAAAGCAACCATTCTTTTTTCAAGTGCAAATATTTTCTTTACACCGTATAGATTGCCAAGAGATACTCCCAGAATTATAAGCAAAATGTATAATATGCCCTCTTCCATTATTGTATCACCTCTTTTTAATTTATGTCTTGTTTATTTATAAAATTTACTCTTTCAATAATTTTTTATCTACGGCTTCTTTTAACAATTTTTCATATATATTTAATATTAATTTATCATGCTCCATATGCTCTCTTTTATATGTATTAATTTTCTTATAATCTAAGTCATACTTTTTCCAGCTCTTTCCTTCTGAACATAAATTTTGTATAATTGGTTGTATTTTGTCAAGGGAATTTACAATTTTTGATTCTTTTGTTTTTCTTTCCTCATATTCTTTAAATAAAGTTTGTAAATCTTCCTTTAAATCGTTAGGTAATTGTGAGAAAAGTTTTTCTGCCGCTATTTTTTCCTTTTCTTTTTTATTTTTTCTTCCTTCAAAATCAAATGCAAAAGTATCTCCAGTGTAAATCTCTACTAAATCATGCATTAATGCGAATTTTAACATTTTATTAAAATCCAAATCTTTTGGAAGATCTTTTTCAAATAATATTAAAGACATTGCCAAATGCCAGGAATGATCTGCATCACTTTCATTTCTGTTTAGATTAGAAGTCCAGCACTGCCTTTCAATTGTTTTGAACTTTTCAATCTCTTTCATAAAAGAAATTAATTTGTTTAATCTCTCTTCCATTTTACTCTTCCATTATGTTTTCTATTATTGCTGCAAATGCAGGTCTTGTTATTAAAACTCCGATTGAAACTCCTGCTATTGTCATTAATGCAAATCCTGTCAATAATCCTGCTCCTGCTTTTAGCAATGGAATCATGGCAACTACTGTAGTTGCATATGCAACAAATATTATGAAAAATGCTCTTTTTATCCTATCCTTCCAATTAAAGTAAGATTCCTTTCTTGAAACTTCATCAACAATAACAATTAAGTCATCAACACCAGTTCCTACTGCAGCAATTATCCCTGCTATTGCAGGAAGATCCAAATTCCATTTTACAAATGCAGCAACACCCAACAATATTAATATCTCGCTTATGGATGTGAATATCAAAGGCAATGTAATCTTGAAATTCCTGTATCTTATAAATACAACAGCGGCAACCGCTAATATTGCTAATATACCTATTAAGAATGCATTTTTAACAAACTCTTCTCCTAATATAGGAGAAACAGAATCAAATTTTGTTATATCCAATTTAACATCCAATGAGCCTGTTATTAAAATAGTCTGCAGGTGGTTCATACTGTCAAGTGCATCATTCAATGCTTCTGCTTTTGTAGTTCCAAATCCCCCTCCAGAAATTGCAATATCCCTTACAGGTTTTCCTTTAAGTCCTGAAGATATCCTAAGACTGTCAACCAATTTATCATCCAAATACAAATCTAATTTTTCTGTTAAATATTCTTTTCCATTTTCCATTGTCAATGGAATGTCTTTTGTAACTTTTGCATGTTTTTCTGCTGCCTGTTCACTTAATCTTATTGCAAACTCAAAATTACATGCATAACCTTCATTAGCCTCATTACATTCTTTGACACCTGCGCACGTACCATCGTTTCTACATACAAAAGTGATATCTTCTTTACCACCCCTAAATACTGTTTCATTTCCTATTTTTGCTTCAAACTTTCCTTGTTTTTCTATTAGGTTACGAACTTCTTCTTGTGTAGTTCCTGCAACTTCAACAACAATATATTTGTTTCCTAATAAATCATCTGCAGGTCTTATCTTAACATCACTAAGTCCATAAACATTAAGCCTGTTTTCCATAGATGCTATTAATTCATTTCTTTTTTCATCAGTAATATCTTCCTCAGGCTCTAATACAACCCTTGTTCCTCCTGCTAATTCAAGCCCTTTCTTAATGTTTGAAGATGGAGCTTCTTTTACAGTTAATCCTAAATCTCCTTTGTTAAGCAGGCTGTAAGATCCTTTATTAGTGGTTATTCTAAGAACTTCCTCTTCCTGCAAGTTATTTATTATATTAATATATTCTTCAAGTTCAGATACCTTGTTTCCGTTTACAGAAGTAATTTTTTCAAGCTTTGTTTCAGGAACATCTCCCGGATTTTCTATGCCCGCTCTTGAGGCTGTGCTATTTTGCTCGACGTGCTTTATTACAACACCTTCAGATGAAACTTGCGGGTTTATTGTTATAATTGCAAATATTACAAATAAGACTAATATAATAACCTTCCAATTTTTCATAAGTTTTTTAATATTCATTTTTTAGATATAATTTTAATATTCCTGTGTTTGTTAAATATGTAGACACTATATCCACGAAAAGAGCTATGATTATTATTGTGAACATTTCCTTAAGCACTATTGAATTTGTGAACAAGGTTGCTATCAATAATGCAGATATAGTTGAAAATGTCATTGTAAGCCCTGTTTTCATTGATTCATACATTCTTTCAAATAATTTTCCGTCTTTTCTTTTTAATGTCCTTGTTGTTAACAAAATATCTGTATCAATACTATAACCTATTATTAGTAAAAAGGCAACTATTCCTGCTGTGGATATTTTCATTCCTAGAATATCTATTATCGCAAGTGTTATTATAATATCCATGAGTGCAGCAACTATAACAGCTATACTCGGTATAAATGTTCTAAATGCTATGAAAACAGCAATGCCCATAAATATAAATGCCACTAATACTGCTATTATCAATTCATTAAAAAAGGAACTTCCTAAAGATGACCCTGTTTCTTCAACAGAATAATTGTTTTCATCCAAGTTCATGTTTAATTTTTCTTCTAAAGTTTGTTTTAATGTGGCAGCATCAACATTTGAAACCTCTACAATGATACCTATCTGCCTTCCTGTAGCAAAGTCAGAAAGTCTTCTTACAGAAGCATCTTCAAAAAGATTCTCAATTTCATTAATATTAACTTCTTTTTCTGTGTAAATAGTAGAGGTTATACCTCCTTTTAAGGATACATCCTTTTCAACAAATTCTCCTGTCTGCATATAATTAAATATTAAAAATCCAATTGATATCAATAACAATAAGATTGGGATTAGCATTAATTTCTTGTAATTCTTGTCATAAAATGCCTCTATTTTCAATTTTGTCATGAAAATATCAAATGCTAAATATTTAAAAATCTATGCCTTATTTATAGAATATGATAGAAATATTGAGATTGAGTCATAGGATAAAAAGAGACGTTAGAGTAAGCACTCATACAGCTTTGGCAGCAAAGGCATTTGGTTCTTCTAAGATATATTATTCAGGGGATAAGGATAAAAAAATGGAAGAGACAATTAATAAAATATCAAAAAATTTTGGAGGCAATTTTGAAATTGAATATGTTAAAAATCCGTTGTCCTTTGTAAAAAAATATAAAGGATTTAAAATTCACTTAACAATGTATGGTTCTTCTTTTAAGGATAAAATAAAGGAGATAAAAAAACACAAGAACATATTATTGATTGTTGGTTCTGAAAAAGTTCCTCCAGAATATTACCATGAGTCTGACATGAATGTTGCTGTTGGAAAAATACCACATTCAGAGATATCTGCCTTAAGTATTTTGTTATATGAAATAAAAAATCACAAGATTCCTTCTTTCAAAAATTCAAAAGTAAATGTATATAAAAAGTTCATTAGTGCATAAGCAGTTGGTAGAATCAACTAAGAGTAAATATACTTTCTTTTTCTCATAAAGTTTAAATAACTCTACTAAATTTTAACAATCAATTTCAAAGAAATCAAAATCTTTATATTAAGTTATTATTTAGAATAAATAACTTTCTCATTGATTTTTGATATTACTGGAGAAGAGAATTCATAATTTTTAAAAATTCCATCAACAGATGATAAAAATACATCTACATTTTCAACATTGTCTTTCCATTGATATTTTAATTTTCTAATAAATTTTTCATAATCTTTTAAATCTTCATGAAGAGAAATAATTAAATCTGTCTTACTTCCAACTCCTTCTCCCTTAACAAATAAGATAATCTCTGGCAGTGATTTTATAAATTTAATTGTTGCTTCTAATTCTTCTGATTTTGAATAATCTCTCCATCTGTATAAAACAACTGCCTGAAGATTTAAACCAATTTTTTCAAAATCAATTAACGAAGTATAACCCTTTATTATGTCTTTTTTCTCTAATTTTTTTCTAATTTTTAATATTGTAGGTCTTGAAGTTTTTAGTTTTCTTGCTATTTCTTGGTCTGATATTTTACAATTTTTAATTAATTCTTCTAATACTTGCTTTTCTCTTAATGTTAGATTTATCATAATTTTTATTAGATACTATATGCTATATAAATTTTACTAATTATTACATATAGTATCTATTTTTTAATATTTTAGGAAAAAAAGTATATAAATAGTAATGTATTAAACAAATTTGAAAACAAAAATAAGGAGGATTAAATTGATTAATTATTTATTTCAGCAAAAGGAAGCTTTTAAGACTCCTTCGCTGGAAATGCCAAGGAATAGCTTAGGAGCTTCCTTTGATTGTTAATCAATGTAACAAGAAAATGAAAATCAAACCAATTGGAGAAAGAGTGTTAATAAAACCTATTAAGACAGAAGAAAAAACAGAAGGTGGGATTTATATTCCAGAAGAAGCTAAAGAGGAGAAAAAACAAGCAGTTGTTGAAGAAGTTGGAAAAACAAAAGATGGAAAAGATTTGCCGTTAAAAAAAGGAGATAAGGTTTTATATGGAGGATATTCATCTGATGAGTTTGAAATTAATAATGAAAAATATTTGATAATTGACTTTAAAGATATATTGGCAATAAAGGAGGATTAAAATGGCAGATTCAAAACAAATTTTATTTAGTGAAAATGCAAGACAAGCTTTATTAAAGGGAATTGACAAAGTTTCTAATACTGTTAAAATAACTTTGGGACCTAAAGGAAGAAATGTTATTCTTGATAAAACTTCTACACCATTAGTTACTAACGACGGAGTTACTATTGCTAAAGAAATAGAATTAGTTGATAAATTTGAAAACATGGGTGCTAAATTAATAAAAGAAATTGCTTCAAAAACACAAGATGATTCTGGAGATGGAACTACTACTGCAGTGATGTTAGGACAATCAATAATTAAGGAAGGAATGAAAAATATTACTGCAGGAAATAATCCTATTGAAATTAAAAAAGGAATTGAAAAAGCAGTTAAAAAAGTAGTTGAATCTCTAAAAGAAAATTCTGTTAAAATTGAAGGTAAAGAAATGATTTCCCAGGTAGCCACAATTTCGTCAAATAATGATTCAGAAATAGGAAATTTAATAGCTGAAGCCATGGAGAAAGTAGGTAATGATGGAGTTATAACTGTTGAAGATGGAAAAAGTATTGAAACAGATTTAGAAGTTGTTGAAGGAATGCAATTTGATAAAGGATTTATTTCTCCTTATATGGCAACTAATCATGAAAAAATGATTTGTGAATTAGAAGAACCTTATATATTAATTACAGATAAAAAATTAAGCGGTATGAAGCAACTAATTCCTATTCTTGAAAAAACTGCAAGAGAAGAAAAATCTTTGTTTATAATTGCAGATGATGTTGAAGGAGAAGCACAGGCAGCATTAATAATCAATTTAATAAAAGGAGCAATAAAAGTATGTGCTGTAAAAAGTCCTGGATTTGGAGATGAGCAAAAAGAAATGTTGCAAGATATTGCAATATTAACAGGAGGAGAAGTAATAAGTGAAGAAAAAGGTATGAAGTTGGAAAAGATTGAAGATAATTATTTAGGTTCTGCAAGAAAAATTGTTGTTGATAGTGATAAGACAATAATCATTGACGGAAGGGGTAATAAAAAAAATATTGAAAATAGGAAAAGACTTATTGAGTCTCAAATTAAAAATTCAGATTCAAATTATAAGAAAGAAGAGTTAAGAAAAAGATTAGCAAAACTTGGGGGAGGAGTTGCAGTTATTAAAGTAGGTGCTGCTACAGAAACAGAGCTTGAAGAGAAAAAAATGAGAATTGATGATGCTTTAAATGCTACTAAGGCAGCAGTTGAAGAAGGTGTTGTAGTGGGGGGTGGAATAACACTTTACAGAGCAAAAAAAGTGTTGCAAGATTTAAAATTAGAAGGAGATGAGCAAATAGGAGTTAATATTATTAAAAAAATATTAGAAGAGCCATTAAGACAAATTACAAGAAATTCTGGAAAAGAAGAAGCAGAAATAATCTCAGAAATTAATGGAAAAGATAAAAATTATGGTTATAATGCTAAAACAGATAAGTTTGAAGATCTGTTTGGAGCAGGAGTGATTGACCCTGCAAAAGTTGTTAGAAACTCCTTGCAAAATGCAGCATCTGTTGCATCAATGGTTTTAACAACAGAAGCTTTAGTAACTTATTTTGATGACGAAAAAGATAAAGAAAGAAAAACAGAAGCTATAATAATCTAAAATAATTGAAAGGAGGTAAAAATAAAATGTTTGAAGATATATTTGAGGAAATGAGAAGGCTTCAAAATGAAATAAATAGAAGTTTTGGAGACTTTTGGGAAAGTGATAGATTTAAAACTCTTCCAGATTACACCGGAAAGAAAAGAGCTTTAGCACTTAGAAGTCCTTTAACAGATTTAGAAGAAACTGATAAAAATATAATTGCTAAGTTTGAAATGCCTGGTGTGGATAAAAAAGACATTCAACTTAATATAACTGAAGACAAGATTGAAGTTAAAGTTGAAAAGAAACAAGAGGCTAAAGTTGAGAAAAAAGGATTTTACAGGGAAGAAAGAAGCTATAGAGGATTTTATAGAGCAATGGCTCTACCAAGCAATGTAATTCCTGAAAAAGCTAAAGCAAAATATAAAGATGGAATCCTTGAAGTCACAATACCAAAAGCTAAAGTCAAGAAGAAAAACAAAATTGAAATTGAATAATTTTTTACTTAATTTTATTTTTTAATGTTCACATAAAAATACAATGAAACAAGAAAAAATCCAAAGTTCAGAGAAAAAAGTAGAAAAGTTATCTGAAGAAATAAATAATGAAAGTAAGAAAATAATCAAAGAAAAAGAAAAAATTAAGAATGGGGTTGAAGAACTGAAAAAACAATTAGAAGAATCTAAAAAATTAGCAGAAGAAAGATTAAATCAGATAAAATATTTACGAGCAGATATTGATAACTTGAGGAAAAGATTTGAGAAAGAGAAAGCAGAGGTTATTAAATCAGCAAATGACTCTTTGATAAAAGAACTACTAGTTGTTTTGGATGCTTTTGATGCAGCTATAAAAATTAGTGAGGGAGAAAGTAAAAAAGGATTGTTAATGCTTGAGAAAAAGTTTTTTGATATATTAGTAGAGCATGGATTAGAAGAAATTGAAGCAATAGGAAAGCAATTTAATCCAAATTTTCACGAGGCGTTATGCAATGAATTTAGTAAAAAACAAGATAATGAAGTTATTGAAGTAATTCAAAAAGGTTACACTTTAAATTCTAAAGTTATTAGGACAAGTAAAGTTAAAGTATCAAAAGGTTTAAAAAAACAAGATAGAATTGAAAATAATAAGGAGAATTAAAATGGCAGAAAAAACAAAAAAAGAAAAAATTATTGGAATTGATTTGGGAACTTCAAATAGTCAAGTATCTGTTGTAATGGGTGGCAAACCTACTATTATTCCTTCAGCAGAAGGAGCAACAGTAGCAGGAAAAATGTTTCCTTCAGTTGTAGCTTTCACTAAAGATAATCAATTATTAGTTGGAGAACCTGCAAGAAGACAAGCTGTTAATAATCCAGAAGGAACAATAAGTGCTGCAAAAAGAAAAATAGGAACTTCTCATAAATATAAAATTAGAGGAAAAGAATACACTCCTCAACAAATATCTGCTTTTGTTTTGCAAAAAATAAAAAAAGATGCAGAAGAATTTTTAGGAGAACCAATTAAAAAAGCTGTTATAACTGTTCCTGCTTATTTTAATGATAATCAAAGAACAGCAACAAAAGATGCTGGTAAAATAGCTGGTTTAGAAGTTGTTAGATTAGTTAATGAACCAACAGCAGCTTCAATGGCTTATGGACTAGACAAAGAAGGAGAACATAAGATTTTGGTTTTTGATTTTGGTGGCGGAACTCTAGATGTTACTATAATGGAATTTGGCGATGGAACTTTTACAGTGTTATCAACATCAGGAGATACAAATTTAGGTGGAACAGATATGGATGAAACATTATTAAAAGATGTTGTAAAAAATTTTAAGGATAAAGAGGGAATTGATTTAAGTGAAGATGATTCTGCATTGCAAAGAGTTAGAGAAGCTGTTGAAAAAGCTAAAATTGAATTGTCAAGTGTTTTAGAGACAGAAATTAATCTTCCTTATATAACAGCTACTGACAAAGGACCTAAACATTTAAATGAAAAAATAACAAGGTCAAAACTAGAAAAACTAATCCAGCCAATTATAGACCAATGTAAAAAACCAATTGAACAAGCAATAAAAGACGCAAAACTAAAAAAAGAAAATATTGACAAGATAATTTTAGTTGGTGGACCTACAAGAATGCCTGTTATTCAAAAATTTGTTGAAGATTTTATAGGTAAAAAAGTTGAAAGGGGAATTGATCCTATGGAATGTGTTGCACAAGGAGCAGCAATACAAGGAGCTGTTCTTGCAGGAGATATCAAGGATTTAGTTTTATTAGATGTAACCCCATTAACTTTAGGAATTGAAACATTAGGAGAAGTTATGACTCCATTAATTGAAAGAAATACAACAATTCCTACTAAAAAAAGTCAGATATTTTCAACTGCAGCTGATTTTCAGACAGCAGTTACTATTCATGTTTTGCAGGGTGAAAGATCTATGGCAAAAGATAATACGAGTTTAGGAAATTTTAATTTAGTTGGAATTCCTCCTGCTCCAAAGGGAGTGCCACAAATAGAAGTTACTTTTGATATTGATGCTTCAGGAATTTTGCATGTAACAGCTAAAGATTTAGGAACTGGAAAAGAGCAAAAAATGACAATCACTGCTTCAACAAAATTATCAGACTCAGAAGTTGAAAAAATGATTAAAGAAGCTGAAGAACATGCAGAAGAAGATAAAAAAAGAAAACAAGAAGTTGAAGCTAAAAATGCTTTAGATTCATTGATTTATGCTTCAGAAAAAACTATTTCTGAATTAGGAGATAAAATTGATAAGGATAAGAAGAAAGAGATTGAAAAATCTTTAGAAAATGCTAAGAAGATTTTAGAAGAAGGGAATATAGATAAAATTAAAGAAGAAACTGAAAAATTGCAAAAAGTTGTTCAGGAAGCAGGATCTAAAATTTATGAAGAAGCTGCTAAAAAAGCTGCAGAAGAACAAGCAAAGGCAAAGACAGAAGTAGAAGATGAATCTAAAGAAAAGAAAGAAAAAGGAAAAAGTGATGCAGTAGATGCAGAGTATGAAGTTGAAGAAGATAAATAAGTTTTAAAAATATAACCTCTCTTTTTTTAATATATTAATTACTCAAAATGCCAAAAAAAGATTATTATAAAGTATTAGGAATAAACAAAGATTCTTCTCAAGAAGAAATTAAAAAAGCTTTCAGGCAGTTAGCAAGAAAGTATCATCCTGATGTTAATAAAGATGCTGGAGCCGAAGATAAATTTAAAGAGATAAATGAGGCATTTCAAGTTTTAGGCAATCCAGAGAAAAAATCTCAATATGACCAATTTGGAACATCAGCATTTAGTCAAGAAGATTTAAGAGGTTTTAGAAACCAAAGATTTGACTTTGATGAGCTATTTAGAGATTTTGGTTTTGGAGATATTTTTGATATATTTAATTATGGCAGAAGAAGAGAAGATGAAAATTATGAAGAAGGTGTAGATTTAAGATATGACTTAGAGATTACTTTAGAAGATTCTTTTTATGGTATTGAAAAAACAATTAAGGTTCCTATTCATGAAATATGCAAAAGATGTAATGGACAAGGTGCTGAAGAAAAATATCTAAAAGAGTGTGATAAATGTGGTGGAAATGGAAAATTAAAAATTGCAAGAAGACAAGGATTTACGCAATTTGTAACAATAACATCTTGCGATAAATGTCATGGCAGGGGAAAGATTGTCTTTAAAGATTGTAATGTTTGTAAAGGGAAAGGAAAAATAGAAAAAATACAAAAAATAAATTTAAAAATTCCCAGAGGAGTAAATGACGGACAATATTTAAGATTAGAAGGCAAAGGAGGATTAGGTAAAAATGCTCCTTCAGGAGATTTATATGTTGTTGTTCATATAAAAGAGCATCCTGTATTTAACAGAGAAGATGAAAATTTATTTTTAGACAAAAAAATTGATTTAACAACTGCAATATTTGGCGGAAAAATTGAAATAAAAAATATTGATAAAAAAATAAATTTAAAAATTCCTGGTGGAACTCAAAGCCATACTTCTTTTAGGCTTAAAGAGCAAGGTATGCCTTTATTAAATTCAAAACAAAGAGGGGATTTATTTGTTAGAATCATTGTTGAAATTCCAAAATTAAGTAAACTTAAAGAGAAGTTTTTTAAGAAGTTGTTTACATAAAATACAAAACTAATAGATTAAACTTAGGGTTAACTTCAAAGAGGAGATTATATCAAAATTACCAACCGTTTATGCCAAATGAATATAAAAAGATAAATTTATAAATAAAAAATAATTGTTTTATATAAAAAGAGGGAATATGAAATTTCACATTATAATATTAATTTTGTTAATAGCAAGTTTTACTTATGCAGCAGATTTTTCAGTAACTCTTGATAAGGATGAATATGGAAAGCAAAGTGATTTGAGTGGGATTATAGATATTGATATAAATGATGTTCCTTATGACTCCAAATTGATTTTTGATATTGATGGAAGTTCTTATGAATTTAACATGACAGAGATCTGCAGTTTTGCATCTGGTTCATGCGGCAAAAAAGATTCAGAATTTACGATACTGGAATTGCTTAATAATCCTGAGATAGTTTTTGATAATGCAGGAACTAATACAGATTATGGAATTGCATTATATGGTAGCAGTATTGATGTTGAAACTTCTTCTTTTGATATTGAAGGAAAACAAAAAGATGGTTCTTATCCAAGCTCTGTAAAGGTGGATGTTGGTTCTGACGGGGAGTTTGATTGGAATTACATTGGGGATTTCTTGTTAGATGAAAATAATAATTATGTTATAGAAAAAATACCCACAATATATCTTAAAGATCTTGAATATGACTTGAAATCAGTAATATGGGGTTCCGGAAAAACAGAATATTGCGAAAAAATAGAGATACCTGTGACAAAGAGATTAAGAGTATCTGCTTATGTAAAGCAATACACTGATGATGATGAAGCAGGAAAAATTGGATATTTGAGTGCAAGAATAAGAGATTCCAATATGAATATATTAAACAATGATTTGGGTTATTCTGCTAATTGTTTTATGAATGAACCTTCTACTTCATGGACATGGTCTTCGTGTGACATTGAAGATATAACAATAAAAGAAGGAAGGGATTATTATATTTGTGTATATTCAAGTCCTGATGTTGATGAAGGAGCTCCATCCAGAGATTTAATATATTATGAAATAGCAACTGAAAAAAACAGCAATGTTAACAGAGGATATAAATGTAATTCTGTTTCTTGCGAATATGCAGATGATTTTGATTCAGATGATTTTGATTATTTCATAGAGTCCTTTTATTTTAAACATGATATGGATTTTAATGTTAAGGAGACAATAGATGATGAAACTGCATCTTTAAATAGTTTGATGAATAGCATAGATTGTGATTATAGCTCCTCTTTTGATGGAGATAATTATTGCTTATTCCCATTAACATTTGTTTCAAAATCAGAAGGTAAGATAGAATTATCAAATCTTGATGTTTTGCATGATGATCTTGGGGAGGGTTCATTCTCAAAAATAAATTTTGTTCCAGAGAAAGTTGATTATGATGAAAATATATCAATAGAATTGGATGATCTTAACTTGACAGCACCTTCTGAAATTGGAGATCATGAAATAAATGTTAAATTAAAATACGGGGAAGATGTTCTAAAAACACATTCTTATGATTTAAAGGTTATTGACGCCCCTGAAATAACTTTCAATATTCCTAAAACCAGTTTTGTTGGAAACGAAATAAGATTTAATGCTACGGTTACAGGAGGAACAGGGCCATATACTTATTCTTGGGATTTTGGGGATTTTGAAAACAGCAGTTCTTCAAGTCCCATGCATACATATACAATGGGTGATACTTATACTGTAAAATTAACAGTAAAAGATTCAAATGGAGTTTCAGTTACAAAAGAATTTGAAATTGAGATAGTTGAAATTGATGAAGTTCTAGAGCCTTTGCTTAACCAGACAGACGAGATATTAACGACAATATCCAATGAATTAAAAACCGGGCAGGGAGATGCTTCAGAAATTGCTTCAATACTTAATTTGAATTCAAGATTGGAAACTGCAAAAAACAATATATCTAATTTAAAACTGGAATACAAAAGCGCATTGTCAACATTTGAAAACAGAAATCAAAGATTAGTTAATATTTATAATAAATTAAAAAGTTTGAGAGAAGAAATCCCATTTAATATACAGGTTAATTCAATAAGTTACAATTCAAAAGTAAGCTCTTCAAGCATTATAAGGGAGATAGGTTATGATGAAGACCTTATTAATGCACAAGGCCTGATAGATGTAAGTTCAAAAGCATATATGGTTAACATAAATTATCTTTCCAATGATACAGAAAGTTTTGTTCTTATAAAAAAGGATGTTTCTTTACTGGAGGACGTTGAGGATGCATATATTTATGAATACATTCCAAAGGAAACTACTTCAACTATATCAGAAGAAGATATATTAACACAAGGATTTGAGATTGTTGAAGAAGATCCTATATTAAGATTCCCAATATCAGGAAGTTTGCAAATTTCCTATAAATTATATGGGGCTGATTTGAA
This sequence comes from Candidatus Woesearchaeota archaeon, assembly GCA_017609465.1. Classification (GTDB taxonomy): domain Archaea; phylum Nanobdellota; class Nanobdellia; order SCGC-AAA011-G17; family JAFCDX01; genus JAFCDX01. The sequence continues at coordinate 59,628 of JAFCDX010000002.1, forward strand.
TTTAGCATCAAATGTAAACACAATATTGGTTGTTGAGGGTTATGATACAGGTTTTGAGTATGATGTTGAATGCGGAGATGGTAAATGCGATCCTTTGGAAGAGGATTATTGTGATATTGATTGTAGAAGAGACATCCCCTGGTTGTTGTATATATTTTTATTCTTGTTATTAGGAGGAGGTGTTTATTATATCAATTTCTATAAAGGAAAATGGAACTTCAAGCAATTGGCTAATTTCATTTCTGTAAAATTAAGGAAGAAAAGAATATTCACTTCAAAGCAGGATTTGATTAATCTTCAAAATTATATAAAGAAAACATTGAATTATGGCATGAATGAGAGACAGATAAGGTTTATTTTGGAGAAAAAGGGATGGACTAAAGAACAATTGGATTATGTCTTCAAAAAAATTAATAAAAAGAGCAAAAAGAAAAGTTTAAATAATAAAAAGACGAATAATAAAAAGAGGTGGTTCGAATTCAAATAAAAGAGAGACATTTTATATTGAATATATTTTTATTATGTTTAGCTATATTCTTGATAATAGGATTTGTTTCTGGTTATGGAACTAATACTCCTGATACATTTGGGCATACTGCAGGAGAGTTAAGTATAACATTAAATGGAGTGACTAAAAATCTTAATGATGCAATAACACAGGGAGATTTCGCTAATTATGTTCCGGGAAGAATCGTTGGTGGGGGAACATTATATCTTGAAGGGACTTCTAAAAAATGTGTTAGTTGGGGAGCTGCTGTATGTTCTGCTTTTAATAATGGTGAACTTTTTTGTCCTTCTCCTAATCCAAATTCATGTACTTATCGTTTGATAAAAGTTGAATGTACACATTCTGACTGTAATGATGATGGAAATTATGTTTATAATACAGATAAAGATGGGGGTTTAATTATAGATCCCTTAACTAATATAGATGATAGGGGAGGTTATCTTTGTGTGGCAGGATTCCCCTCTGATTGTGGAACTGTGTTTGGATAAATTAAAATGAAAAAAATATTATATTTAACAATGTTTTTAGTTTTGATTAATTCTGTTTCTGCATTAAATATTGGTGATTATACAATGCATGTTCTTGATTCTTCTGGTAATCCCATAGAAGGAGCAGATGTTGTTTTGCGTGATGTTAGTCCAGGTTTAATTGAAAATGATACCCTTGATGAACAGAAATGCATTACTGGAAGTGATGGATCCTGTACTTTTACAAATATTGATGATGAAGCAGACTATACTCTTAGAGTAATAAGGATTGGCTATGAAGATTATTATGATGGATCATATTTTGGGGGAAATGTAACTCTTACTGTAGGTTCTTCTGACCCTTGTAGATTGATAAATTTGAATGATTTTACATGCTCAGGAGAAGTTATTTTGAGAATGTCTGGTAGTAATAACGCGCATGCAGAATTATCTTCCCAACCTTATAGTTATGGTGTTAATTATCCTTATGCTGTTTGTTGTAAAGGAAACAATTTGGATTTCGATTGTTCTGGAAATAATGTTGTATTAAAATTAAGTGCAACAACAAATGCTCATGTTGAACAACCTGGAGGAAGTTATCCTGTTGATTTATGTTTGGATACTAATTGTGAAATTTCAGATACTGGTTCGACTTATAATTCTATTTTATTATCTATGTCATCTACAACTAATGCACATGTAGGTGGGAAAAATTCCTACTCACGTAAATTATATTGTGATATTGAAGAAGTAGTTTGTATAGATGCAGATGGGGATGGAGTTACAACTTGTGAAAATGATTGCGATGATAATGATGGTTCAATAAATCCTGGTGTTGAAGAATCAGTAGAAGCGGGAAATTGCGATGATGGAAAAGATAATGATTGTGATGGTAGAATAGATTCTCCTACTTATGATGGTTGCCCTGTTCCAGAATGTGAATCTATAAGTGATTCTACAGAATGTAGAAGTATTGGTGATGGAACATCTTGTTATTATACAAATGAAGAATGTAAGAATTGTCCTTCTTCTCCTAATATATTAGATTGTTATAATGTTGATAATGAAGGCAATTGTTTGAATAATCCTTGTGGTTTGAATTGTCAATGGGATGATATTACAAATCCACAAAATCCTATATGTGAGCCAGTTATTATTCCAGAAGAAGATACAGACCAGATTCCTGATTCAGAAGATAATTGTAGATATGTAAATAATCAAGACCAGACAGATTCTGATGGAGATTGTCCCGGTGGTCCTTATTCATCAGATCCTGAGTGTGGTGATGCATGTGACGATGATTGTGGAACATATGCTCAAAATTGTCCAAATGATCCTGATTATGTTGATGATACAACAAATTCATGTGAATTACAAGGAGGAACAATATGTTCAAGCACACAGGAATGCTTATGGGGTCAGGAAGTAACCTCATCAGATTCAAGCAAATGCTGCTTGTATGGTGCATGCGGTTTTATACAAATATCTTTGTCAGGGGATGCTTCTTATTTGGTTGAAGAATCGGAATGCAGGGACCCAAACAAAGATGGAATAGGTAAAAAATTAGTTTCAAAGATAGTAGGAGGAAATATTGAAAGTCAATATGAAGAAGATTGTACAATACTGCCTTCATCACAAAAAGTTCCATTTTACACAGGTTTATCAGTATTATTAACATTATTAATATTATCAGTATTTTATATTAGAAGAAAATGAAAAAGATAGTTAGTAAGCCTTGTTACAGGAGCTAGTTCTGGATTTGGAAAAGATATAGCTACATTGTTGACTTAAAAGGACATATTGTTTATGTTACAGCAAGAAGAAACAGAAAAACTCAAGAATTAAAAAAATGTTTTAATAATAAAGGAGAAATAAAAGTAATTCTTGGAGATTTAACAGACAAGAAATTCAGAGATAGGTTAATTAAAAAAAATAATAAAAGATGCAAAAAATTGATTATTTGTTCAACAATACAGGATACGGAACTTCTATAAAATTTGAAAAAACAACTTTTAGGAGATATTGAAAAGATGTTTGAGCTTAATGTCATTGTTTATGGATATTTGACAAATTTAGTACTGCCTTATATGAAAAAGAAAAATTCAGGGAGAATAATAAACATATCTTCTATTGTTACTGTTGGTCCATTGCCCTTTTTGCAACATACAATGCAACTAAAGCAGCAGTATTTAATTTTACAATATCATTGAGCTATAAGCTAAAATAAGGGATTTAAAATTAATTGCAAAAGAAATGCATATTCATCATGTATTACCAGAATTAATATTAACAGCAATATCAAATTCATTTCATAATCACTGAGTTTCTTTTTTGAATATGAATTTTCTTATTTCCATGAAAATTAATATAGAGGAACTTACTAACATTACATATAACCAGTCAATAAGAGTTAATTGTGTTACCTGGAATAAACTTCCAAACAAATAGATTATAATTATTTGCAATAATATTGATAATGCTATTGCATATAGTAATTTTTTATTGGAGAAAAAGTCTGTCTTAAAAATAGAATCACTTGTTCTTGCATTTAAAGCATTAAACATTTGGAACATCATTAATGTGGTAAACGAAATTGTTTGGGCATACATTAACCCAAAATAATTATTATAAATTTTGAACATGAACAATGTTCCTGCAGCAATCAATATACCGCTTAAGATCATATTTACAGCATTTTTTTTATTTATTATAGGAGAGTTTTTCTTTCTTGGTTTTGAATGCATTACGCTTTTTTCGACAGGTTCCATTCCCAATGCAAGTGCAGGAAAGCCATCTGTAACTAAATTAACCCATAAGATATGGATTGGCAATAAAACCAATGGAAATCCAAATACAGTTGCTATAAATATTGTTATTAATTCTCCTAAATTACAAGACAATAAATAATAAATGAATTTTTTTATATTTCTGTAAATTCCTCTCCCTATTTCTATTGCATCAACTATGCTTGAGAAATTATTATCCTTTAATATCATTTCAGAAGCCTGCTTTGCAACATCTGTTCCTGATTCCAACGATATACCTATATCTGCTTTTTTTAGTGCAGGAGCATCATTAACACCGTCTCCTGTCATTGCTATAACTTCTTTCTTTGGATCAAGAGTTTCAAGTATTTTTATTTTATGTTTTGGAGTTACTCTTGCATAAACGTTAATGTCTTTTGAAAGTTTTTTTAATTCATAATTAGTCATATTATCAATGTCTTCTCCTGTAATTATTTTTCCTGTTATCCCAACCTCTTTTGCTATCGCTTTTGCTGTTTCTTTGTGATCTCCTGTTATCATTATCACTCTTACACCTGCTTTTTCTGCTAATTCTATTGCCCCTTTGACTTCTTTTCTTGGTGGGTCAATCATCCCAATAAGTCCTGTAAAAACAAGATTTTTCGTGCTTTTTCCCTTTGAATAAGCAAAACCAAGAACTCTCAATGCCTCAGAAGCCATTTCTTCTCCTATATTTAATATTTTCTCTTTGTCTTTTTTGCTCATCCATTTTGTTCTTCCATTTATGTGCACATATGAACACATATCAAGGATTTTTTCTGGTGCGCCTTTGAAATAATAGAATTCTCTTTTTCCTGTTGTATGCTTTGTAGCCATATATTTTTCTTCTGAAGAAAATGGAATTTCATCCACCTTTTCATATTTTTTAATATTGACTTTTGATTTCTTTGCAACAACCTTTAATGCCAATTCTGTAGGGTCTCCTGTAAGGCTGTTAAGATCAGAATTATTGCATAAATATGCAATTTGCATTAATTGCTTTAAGTCTTCAAGTTTTACCTTTTTATGATCATATTTGAAATTTCCTTCTGTATCATATCCTTCCCCTGTAACTTCTATTATATTGTTGTTCATGAATATTTTTTTGACTGTCATCTCATTTTTTGTTAATGTTCCGGTTTTGTCGCTTGCAATTATTGTTGTGCTTCCAAGTGTTTCAACAGCAGGTAATCTTCTAACTAAAACATTTTTCTTGCTTAGGGCCTGCAATCCCAATGCAAGAGTTATTGTGATAATAGCAGGAAGTCCTTCAGGTATTGCAGCAACAGCTATTGTTATTGCAACAAGAAAAGTGTTTATTATATCCTTGCTCAACAAACTTCCTATAAGAAATATGAACAAGCTTATTATTATAATTCCTATGGATATTGTCTTTCCTAGTTCATTTAACTTTTCTAATAAAGGGGTTTTTGTCTCTTTTATCTTTTGTATTTCCTTTGCTATTTTACCTATTTCAGTTTTCATTCCAGTTGTTGTAACTACTGCCTTTGCCTTTCCATATACACACAATGTAGAAGAGAAAAGCATATTTTTTTGCTCTGTAACTTGCTCTTTCTCTGTTATTTCTGTATTTTTGTCTACAGATGTTGATTCTCCTGTTAATATGCTCTCATCTACCTTTAAATTAAAAGATTCTATTATACGGGCATCAGCAGGAATGTAATTTCCTGTTTCTATTATTATTATGTCTCCTGGGACAAGTTCCTCAGCAGAAATTATTTGTTTTTTGTTATCTCTTATCACAATTGCATGGGGGGAAGTTAATTTTGATAATTCCCTTATTGTTTTTTCAGCTTTGAATTCCTGAACAAAACCAAGAACAGCATTTAATATTAAAATAGCCAGAATAATTCCAGCATCTATAAATCTCTGCAAAAAAATTGAGATTAATACTACTGCAAACAGTATCCATATAATATAATTTTTAAATTGGTTGAGAAATATTTTTAATTGTGAGATAGATTCTTTTTTCTTTAATTCATTTTTTCCATATTGTTTTAATCTTTTTTCTGTTTCTTCTTCTGAAAGCCCCTTTTCACTAGTATTAAGCTCCTTCAAGGTTTCTTCTACTGTTTTGTTATAGAAAGGCATATAATTTTAATATAAAATTAATTTAATAAGTTTATGCTTTGCTCTTTTTGAATCTTCTTTCCCTTTGAATTCCCTTTATAAGCCTATAAGTTGCTTCTCCTCCGGGAACAAGAGAGGATAAAGCACTAACTCCTATGTCAAATACAGCTGTTTCTGTTATTGGCTGCTTTGCCTTGTAAAGGTTCATTTCCTTTATGTAAGAAACCTCCCCTGTTATTGTGTTAACTGAAACATATCCTTTCAAATTCTTTTTAGTATTTTCATACTCAAATATATAGGAAGGAATAAAATAAAGAATTAATTTCTTTACCTCTATTTCTTCATTTGTTATCTTATCTGCATCAACAGGATGTATAATTTCCTGTAAAATACTCCTTAATATGAATGAAGCCTTGACTCTTACAGTACTTATCATTACATCTTTTCTATCAAGGTCTTTTATGTGCTTAATTTTTTTAGATGATTCTTTTACATATTTTTCAAATCTTTTTGTATGCTTTAAATTGGAAGGATTTTTTACTTGTAATGTCCCATCTATTAACATCCCTCTCTTTCTTGTTTCATTGCATAAATCAATTGATTCAAATGAAACAGTATTATAATTTCTGCCTTCGCTACCATCAAAATCTTTGTTTCCTATTCTTAATCCCTTTACTTCTTTTGAAACAGTAACTTTGTAGTTTGATGCTCTCTCATAATCCACAGATGATTCAGCAACCAATTCCCAAAAAGGGTCAAATCTTTTGACTATCTTGTTTAATTTTATGTCTTTTTTATCACCAGAAAACTTGGATTTTAATCCAGAAAAGAACCCAAATGCCTTTGTCTTATTTTTTTCAGCAATATCAACCATTTCTTCCTTAGATAACTTGTCTTCAAAGTACCTAATTTCTTCCTTAGTTGCCTTTAAAATATCCTTTTTTCTTGCCATTTTGAATATAATTCCTTTTAGTTTAATTACTTTTATATTTACTTATAAGTGGTTACATCCATATATAAAGGTTTCGGTATATTATCAAAAAAATATGGTCTTCTTGTTTATATATTTAATGAAAGCAGTTTAGAAAACTTTATAAGAGAATTTCTTACAAATTCTATATGCGCCAGTAGTTCAATGGCTAGACCTTTGAGGGGCTAAAATTCCGGCCTTCCATAACTTAAAGTTGAAGTTAGCCGGTGATCGGGGTTCGAATCCCCGCTGGCGCATTCTATGATAATATTTATAAAATAACATTACGGCTCATTCTTATGAAAAAGAACATATTGGTATTTTGTAGTCATCCTGATGACCTAGACATATCTATGGGGGGAACAGCAGCAATATATGCAAGAAAAGGATATAGAATAATATCTGTTATATTTTCTTATGGAGAATTGCATTATTTGAAAAAAGAAGTTATAGTAAAAAGAAGAATACAAGAAGTAAAAAATTCAGGAAGGATTCTTGGTTATAATGATTTTATTTTCTTTGGTTTGCCTGATTCAAAAATTGCTTCACAGATAGAGGAAAAAAACATAAAAGAGAAAGTAAAAGATTTGATTAATAGATATGGCCCCGACAAGATTTTTACTCATTCCCCTTCAGACCCTATGCCAGACCATAAAACTGTTAACAAGGTTGTTTTTGAAGCTTTAAAAGAAATAAAAAAAGATTATGGTCTTTACTCATTTGATGTATGGAATGTTTCTAATTTCAAGGAAAAGAGAAGGCCAAAGATGATAATTGATATATCAGATACGTTTTATCTTAAAATAAAGGCCTTAAGAGAATTTAAGTCACAAACACATGTGATGATACAATTGGCTCCGGCAATATTTATAAGAGCAAAATGGTTTGGATTAAAAAATGGATGCAAATATGCAGAGAGGTTTTATAAATTAATGTAAAATGAAAAAGAAAATATTAATAGCAAGTGATTCATTTCTTCCGAAAATAGATGGGGTAAGCATTTTTTTAAAAAGAATAATTCCTGAAATGTCAAAAGAGTTTGATTTAAGTCTTATAGCGCCCAGCTTTAAAGGAAAATACGACCATCTTAAAAAAATAAAAATTTATAGAACAAGAATTTCAAGCTTAAAAATAGCTAATTATAATATTCCAAAACCTTCAAGAAGAGTTATGAGAAAATTAATAAAACTAAATGACATAATATTCATACAAGATATTGGCCCTATAGGGTTTTATGCATTACATTATGCAAAAAAATTCAATAAAAAAGTAATAGCTTATATTCATTCAATTGAGGGGCAGAGATTTGCTGAATGTTCAGAAGCTACCTCAAGATTAAAATTATTTTTCAGGTATTTGACTTCAAAATACGAGAGATGGTTTTACAATCAATGTGATAGATTGATAATATCAAGCAGTTCTATTTCAAAGATATTATTCAAGCAGGGAATAACAACAAAATATACTTTCATCCCTTTAGGAATTGATATTGAAAAATTTAATCCTGCAAAAGACAAAAAAACAGCAAAAGCAAAAATAGGTCTTAAGGAGGGCGTGTTTGTAATAGGTTATCTGGGAAGAATAAGCAAGGAAAAGAACCTTATAACTCTAAAAGAGGCATTTGAAAAATTGCCATTTAATAATAAACTACTATTGATAGTTGGTGGAGGAAGTTATTTGCAGAAAAAAGTGTTTTCAGGTTTGAAAAATAAATATATTACAGGTTTTGTAAATGATCCTTTAAAATATATTCAGGCAATGGATGTTTATGTTCTCCCTAGTTTAACAGAAACAAGCTCTTTATCTACATTGGAAGCTATGGCAACAGGATTACCTGTTATTGCAACCCCTGTTGGTTCAATTCCAGATTACATACATAACAGGAAAAATGGAATGATATTTGGAAAAAAAGATTCAAAGGAATTATTGTATCTGTTATTGGAAATGTACAGAGAAGATAAGTTAAGAGAAGAGTTGGGTAAAAATGCAAGAGAAACTGCAAAAAAATTTACTTGGAAAAATACTATTAATAGTTTAATTGATTTCTTTAAAGAGATTTAATTTTATGTAAATATTTTTCTAAGTCTTTATACCCCTTTTTTCTTTCTAATAAACAAACTAAAATTATATTTGGTTCTATAATTATATAAATAAGCCTATATTCCTTGTTTTTCATATTTAATTTAATTCTAAATGTCTTGGAAAATAATTTAGAATGAATACATTTAAACCTGTAAGGATTTTCTTTTATTAAATCTATTTTATTATTTAATATCCTTTTAGACTTCTCATCAAGTTTTAAATCTTTGATTTGTTTTAATAAGATTTTAGAAGGAATTATTTTAAAACTCATTTTAAGGCTTTTCTTAATTCTTCCTCACTTACAAATTCCTTATTTTTAAGGGTTTTTAATATCAAGGAATCTATCAATTCAATTTCTTCTTTTGTAAAACTTTCATCAAATTCACTTTTTTCAAATATTTTTTCTCTTATACTTTCTGTGGCTAACTCTTGAATATTCCTGAATCCATATCTTTCTATATAATCTTTTGCTGCCTCAAAAAGGTTTTCTGGTAGTTTTAAATTAATTTGTTTCATGATATCTATAGATACTTATAGATATTTAAATGTTTTGATAGGATTAAAACGCCCGGGAAGGGATTTGAACCCTCAACCTATAGATTAGGAATCTATTGCTCTGTCCAAGTTGAGCTACCCGGGCATTCATAAAAAGAATTAAATTTACTTTTAAAGTTTTTTAAATCAAGACTTCTACTTTTTTCTCAGTGTCAAGAGCAAATAAAATCTTTTTTCCAATTTCTGATTTCTTGTTTATCTTTATTTCTCCTTTATAACCAACCATTGCAGTAAGCACAAAGAAATTATCTGCATAGAAATCTGCTTTCTTGTTTACAAATTTCTCATCAAATTGAAATACAATATTCTTTTTTGTCTCTTCTATATGAAAATTAACAGGATCTTTTCTAACTTTCATTTCCCTAACATCAATTTTTAATCCTAATTTTCTTTCAAGATAATCTATGTTAGATCCAGCTCTTCCTATTATGTCAGGTATTTTTCCTGGTTTTGCATAAAGAATTATCTTGTTTTGTGATACAATTTCAACATTAATTTTTCCGTATTTGCTTAATTCGTCTTCTATTTGCTTAATTGCAAGTTTTTCGATTCCGGTAATTTCTCTTTTTGATTCTATTGGGATTACAACAGTTTCTTCTCCATAAGAATAAATCTCATATTCTAATTTATCAGTTTCAAATTCTCTTACTTCAATAACTGGACGTGCAAGATCCTGTTCTGTCATTCCTGTTGGAACTTTTACAAGCATCCTCAATGTCAATATCTTGCTTATTTTCCCAGATTCCATATATAATATTGTATCCAGAACAGAAGGTATCATTCCTGTTTCCAATCTTCCTATAAATCTCTGGACAGCATCTACTGGTGAGGCAGAATGCAATACTCCAAGACAAGAACTTCCTGCTAATCTCAAATCAATATATAACTTAAAATCAGGAGTATCTCTTATTTCATCAAATATTAGATTGTCTGGACGTGATAAAAACAAAATATCATGTATTTCCTCTGAACTTGTGAAATTCTTTGAATATTGAGTTATGTTATCTGTTAATTGCAAATCTCTTGGAGATTCAACTGTTTTTGTTATTTTATTATTTTTTACATAAGATTCTGCAACAGCTTGTGCAAAAGTGCTCTTACCTGAACCTGTTTCTCCTGCAACAAGAATACCTTGTGCTCTTTCCTTTATTCTGTTTAATATTTTTTCATCTAAATTATAATCATCAAGATTTAATTTTTTTATTGGTCTTATTGCAGTTATTTCCCATCCGTCTGATATTGGAGGTTTTGTAATCACAACTCTGAAATTTTTATATTGCAATATTGTTGAGCCTCTTCTTGAGATTTCTATGAATGACTTTTTATCCATTCTTGTTTTTTCAACAATATCTTTTGCTATAGTTTGAACTTCCTTTGTATCAAGTTTTTTCTTTAATTTTTTTAATTCCCACTTACCAGGCATTCCTTTTTTTGCATAAACGTAACAATCTTCTTTTATATGCAAGGACATTGTATTTTTATCAAATAATTTCTCCAATTCTGTTTTTATTTTCGGCTTTTCCATCTCAATGAATTTTACTTTTAAACCAAATACTCTTGCAGATTCTGCTTGAACCTTATCTGCTGTTATTAATGTAGCTTTATGCTCAAATGCCAGTTGTCTTATTAAAGCATCAATTTCCCCGCCTGTTTTGGCTAATTTTATCTGATCTATTGTAGGCCTTTCGCCTATGAATTCAAGAGAAATCTTTTTTTTCTTTTTTAAATCCTGCAATTTTTGAAGTTCTTCTAATCCTAAATAACCAATTTCAAGACCTTGATTTGCCTGATGTTCTAGTTCAGCAACAACCTGATGAGGTATCAATATAGTTCCCTTTATCTTGTTATTCTTAATTTCATCCGAAGCTATTCCCTCTATTACTATGCTCGTGTCTAATACATATTTCATTTTCGTTAACTTTATATACTCTTGTTTTTACATATTATTAGCTGGATAACTTTAAGAAATCAGAAGCTTATGGTTATCTGGCTATCTCAAAGGTTTATAAAACTTTCTACAGAAATTCATTTTTAAATTAAAAGAAGTTATCTTAACAATACATTACAGAAACGTTTATAAAATATATATTATAATATATATTTATGAAATTTAAAGGAATTTACATAGTATTTGTATTGATTTTGTTAATTATACCTATTATTAATGCTATCCCTCCATGGGAAAGAGAGCAAAATGATGATGGGGGCTCAGAAATAATAGTAATAAATCAAACTACTTTTCCTGAAGAGGATGGAATTAATTGGGAAATGATTGGAGTTATTTTTACTGCTGTTGTATTGATTGGGGGATTTTTACTTACAAGATTAAAAAAAGGAGCAACATCAAAATATCTTAAAGATATAAAAGAAGTTTATTCCACATGCAAGAATGATCAGGAAAAATGTGAATCAAAATTATTAAGTTTAAAGGATAAGATAGAAAATGATTTTTCAAAAGGAAAACTTAATGAGCAGAGTTATGATATTCTTGACAGGAAAATAGAGAGTTATCTTGGTGAAATGAGAAAAGGAATCATTGGAGCGAGATTTGACTTATCAAAAGAAGACAAGAAATTTGTTGATAAAGTATTGAAAGATGGAGTTATTGACAAAGAAGAGTATGAAAAACTTTCCAAAATGGATTTCAAAGAATTAAGCAATGAAAAGAAAGACAAATTGTTCAAGTTGATAAATAAGTGGAGAAAGAAAAAGAATTAAATCTTTTTGAGAAATACTAGAAATCCAGTATGTCCTATTATCTTTGATTTTGGTCTTATTCTTTGATTTTCAAACAACCAGTTTCTCCTTATTATCTCAGTAACCTTTGTTAACCTTAAATTATTTAAATTATTAATAAGATCCTGGACCTGAGTTATGGAAGGAAGATAGCAAACTAAAAAACCCATTTTATTTAATGATTTTTCTGCAATATCTAAATAATCATGGGGGTTTGGAAGATCCAGTATGAAAACATCAATGTTTTTTTCATTTGCTTCTGAAATATTCTTGTTGACTAATTTTATATTTTTAAAACCTAATTTTGTGAAATTCTTTTTTGCTAATTCATAGAAATTCTCTCTTTTTTCATATGTTATCACTTTTTTTGATATATTTGCAAGATAAGAAGTTAACATTCCAGAACCTGTTCCTGCTTCTAAAATTTTGGAATTCTTTCCTATTCCTGTTTCTGTTATTATTATTCCTATATCTTTTGGAAGGATTACTTGGGGCCCTCTCTTTAGTTTTTTAATTCTTGTTATAAAGTCTTTCATGTTTTTTATTAAAGTTATTTCTTTATATATATTTTGTATTTTTATTGTTAAACAACATAATTGTTTATATACTGGATGAATTATATTATTATCACTTTGGAGGTGGGAAAAGATGGTGGATAGAAAAGAGAGTTATGAAAGCTTGAAAAGAAAAGTCAATGATATGAAGAACAAAGTTTCAGAAATGGAAATGAATTTTGAAAAAAAAGTGGAAGATCATCCTTTGCAATCTGTAGCAATAGCCTTTAGTGCAGGTGCTTTGTTTGGTGCATTGGCAGTAGCTCTATTAAAGAAAAAATGAACTTATTTAAAATTTTTAATATCATTAGCAAAGAGTCAAGAAATCTGATAAATGATTTCGAGAAAATTATAAATATTAAACTAAACAGATTTAAGAAAAAAATATTCTTCTTTAGCTTTGAATTGTTGTTTATTGTATTAAGTATTATATTCCTGATTTTAGGGAGCATATTATTTTTATCTAGATTTTTACCTATAGACTTAATTATTATAATATACGGGTTTTTATTATTATACATTGCTTTTATAATTAAATTATTAAGCCCTAGATGATTAAATTTTTTTCTTTGCTTTCCTGCAGAAATAATCTTTACATTCCTCCATTCTTTTTTTGTGATTAAGACATAATGCTTTTCCTGTTTTTGTGAAAGATAAATGTTTGCATTTTCCAAGATGAGCTTCAATTACGACTTCCTTATCTTTGTTGTTCCATTCTATCTCATCCTTGTATATTCTTTTTACTGGAAGACCTATTCTCTTAAGACGTCTTTCATATTTCTCGACAAGAATTTTTTCTATTTGTTTTTTTGTTTTTGCGTTGTTTGTTAATCTTGGCAAGTCCTTGTAATCATATCCTTTTTGCCAATACATATTTTGACAGCATCTTCCACATCTTTCACATTTTCCGTTTGCCATTTAAGTCACTGTAATTTTGTTAAAGTAGAAAATAGTTTCTTTTTAAATGTTTTCATGCGGGAGACAGGATTCGAACCTGCGTAGGCACTAAGCCAGTAGGTATCTTAAGTCACAGGTAAATACCTCATTTCTCAAGTTTTCTTGAGCCTACCCCGTTTGACCGCTCCGGCACTCCCGCATAATAAAAATGTTATATCTTTTGTTTAAAAACATTTCCATAATCTTTATAAATAAGAAAGTATTCTGAAAATTAGGAAATTTCAGAAAATTCAAAAGTTTTTGAAATTTCAGAAAAAATGTCAGATAAAGAAATTATTAAGGAATTGGCAAGGGATATTGGGAGAGTTTATACAGAATTTGGATTCCCAGAAACAACAGGACAAGTTTGGGTAATATTACATTTTACTGGTCCAATGACACAATCTGAATTAAAAAAAGAACTGGATTGTGGTATTGGGTCAATAAGCCAGTCATTGAAAGTTTTGGAAAAAATAGGAGCAATTAAAATAATAGGGAAAAAAGGGCGTCAGAGAGTTTATGGTGTAGAAGACTCTATTAGGAAGGTTACTAAAAAAAAGATTGATATGGCCCTTAATAATATTTTATTTCCAATTAATCAGGCCCTTGAAAACAGCATTAAAAAAGTAAAAAACAAGGATACAAAAGAAAAAATGAACAAATTAAAATCAAAATTTTCAAAAATGGAAAAATTAGTAAAAATAATACAGAGTGTAACATGAAAAATGTGATAGAACTTCAGGACATATGGAAAATTTACAAGATGGGGGAAGTGGAAGTTCCCGCATTAAGGGGAATGAATTTGAAAGTTAAAGACAAGGAATTTCTTACAGTAATGGGTCCGTCTGGTTCAGGAAAGTCAACTGCATTAAACATGATAGGATGTCTTGATGTTCCGACAAAAGGAAAAGTTCTTTTGGATGGACATGATATATCAAAATTAGATGAAGATAATTTAGCTAAAATAAGAGGAAAGAAGATAGGTTTTGTTTTTCAGACTTTTAATTTAGTTTCTTCATTGAACGCATTGGATAATGTTACTCTTCCTATGATATTTCAAGGAATTACAAAAGAAGAAAGAGACAAAAAAGCAGCGCAATTATTGGATAGTGTTGGTCTTGGAAATAGGGTATTGCATCAACCAAATCAATTGAGTGGGGGGGAAAGACAGAGGGTCGCAATTGCAAGATCATTGGCAAATGACCCCGAGGTTATATTGGCGGATGAGCCTACAGGTAATTTGGACACAAAAAGTGGAAAAGAAGTAATGAAAATATTTCAAAAACTTCATAAAGAAGAAAACAAGACAATAGTTATGATAACTCATGATCCAGATATTGCTAAATATGGGGAAAGACAAGTAAGACTTCAAGATGGGAGGATTTTAGGTTGAAAATTAATAATATATTATGGATTTTTGTAATTTTAATATTGATTAATCCTGTTTTTGCTATAGAAGAAACTTTTTATGAAGATGTATCTGGAAAAACATTCTATCCTAATATAGAAATAGTAAAGTTGAGATATGAACCATATCCTGTAAAACCAGGAGATTATTTTGATTTATGGCTTGAAGTGCAAAATACAGGAGAAGACCCTGCTGAAGATTTTATAATAACTTTTGTTGAAAATTATCCTTTCTTTTTGGACCCTAGTGAAAAACCATTAAGAGAAGTTGCTTTTATAGATGGAAAGCAAGTTGTAGTTTTTAAATATAAAGTTAGAGTTGATGAAAGAGCAGTTGAAGAAGATGCTGAATTAAAAGTAAGATTTAAACATGGAGGTATTGCATGGGAAACACAATCTTTTGATATATCTATTGAGACTGTTAGCCCTGTTTTTTATATAGAGACCAGCACAGAGCCTGATAGATTAAAACAAGGAAAGGTTGGTAAATTAAATTTTAAATTAACAAATTCTCTTACCTCTGTTATGAGGGATATTACATTGAAGTTGGATTTAGATGACTTACCATTTACACCTGTAGGATCTTCTGTTGAAAGGAAAATAGGGAGCATAGCATCAAATTCTTTTGGAAAAACTGATTTTGACATAATGCCATCACCAAAGGCAGCAAGCGGAGTTTACAAGATACCTTTGACTGTAACATATTATGACAAGTCAGGAGCACAATATACCAAAGAGGATATTGTTGGTGTTTTGGTTGATGATGATGCAGAATTCCAATTGAACCTTGAAGAATCAGAGGTTGTTATGGAAAGGCAGGCAGGAAAAGTTGTTGTTTCAATATCAAATATAGCCGAGAGTGATGTAAAGTTCTTAAGCATAGAGTTGTTGGGATCTGATTATTATAGGGTTTTGAGCAATCCAAGAGTTTATATAGGTAATCTTGAAGCAGACGATTATGAAACTGCGGAATTTGATATTTATGTTAGAGATTCGGTAAGGGGAAAAACACCATTGAAATTCTTGATAAATTACAAGGACCCTTTCAATGAAGCACACTCAGATGTAAAAAACATAGGTCTTCCAATATATAATTATTTTCAGGCTACGAGTTTTGGTTTAGTTGAGAAAAAATTTAGTATATTCAATTTATTGTTAACATTACTTGCAATATTCTTTGTATTCAGGACATACAAGGAATGGAGAAAGCAGAGAGACATAGAAGTTGCTGTAAAAATAACAGCCATCAAATTTTATAGATATGGAAAAGAAAAATCCATTTTGGGATACAAATACATGAAAAAATATCTTAATAAAAATATTAAAAAAATTAAGAAGAAAAATAAATAATAATGATTAAAGATTATTTTAAGTTAAGTATAGTTAATTTAAAACATAGGAAATTAAGATCTTTGCTAACTGTCTTGGGAATAGTTATAGGTATAGCTGCAGTTATTTCATTAATCACTATTTCTTCTGGGTTGGATAATGCTATAAGAGCGCAGTTTGAAATGCTTGGGACTAACAGGGTTTATATTATTCCAAAAGGAACAGGCTTTAGTAATCCTGCACAATTAGAAGGGCTTACAATAGATGACAAGCAGGTGTTGGAAAATATTCCTGAAGTTGATTATGTTATATCCATCCTGTATGAAAACGCCAAAGTGGAATATAATAGGGAAACGAGTAATGTTGCTGTGGTTGGATGGCCCGAGGAACATATTAATAAATTAAAAGATGACTATGACCTTGATATTGAAGAAGGGAATTATTTTACAAAACAGCAAAAATATTCTGTCATAGTTGGTTATCTTGCTGCAGATGACATGTTTGAAGATAACATAAATGTGAAAAGCAAGATTTTGATTAATGATCAGGAATTTAGAGTTGTTGGGATATTTGAAGAGATTGGAAATCCAGAAGATGACAATACAATGTATATACCATTGTCAACTGCAAGAGAGATATTTGATGATGAAGAAAAAGTAAGTGCCTTTGACTTAAGTATAAAATCAGGAGCAGATATGGATTATGTTGTTGACAAAATAAAAAGGGAATTGGAAGAAGCAAGAGATGATGAGAATTTTGATGTATACTCCTCTGAACAATTGATTGAACAAGCCGGAGTTATTTTGGGGATATTACAGATAGTTCTTGGAGGCATAGCAGCAATATCATTGGTTGTTGGAGGAATAGGTATAATGAATTCAATGTTTACTTCTGTATTGGAAAGAACCAGGGAAATAGGGATAATGAAGTCAATAGGAGCGACAAGAAAAGATATATTATTAATT
>JAFCDX010000003.1 GCA_017609465.1 Candidatus Woesearchaeota archaeon
CAGAAGAATTAAAAAATATCAACAAAGCTTCCATTTCGTTAAAGAATTTTTTAGCCAAGATAGGATTTCTCTTTTTCAAACTTTTAAATTTTAAATTTTTCATTTTCTAAAGCTCTTGTTTATCCACATAAATATTCCTGTAATTATTGCAAGATTCAAAGCCATCCCAGTATTAAGCCTTATAATAAAATACAAGGTTCCTACCAAACCTAAAATTAATATTATCTCGCTTATTAAAACAATAAATCCTTTTTCAGCAATTGTTAATATA
Organism: Candidatus Woesearchaeota archaeon; assembly: GCA_017609465.1. Lineage (GTDB taxonomy): Archaea > Nanobdellota > Nanobdellia > SCGC-AAA011-G17 > JAFCDX01 > JAFCDX01. Next base: position 272 of record JAFCDX010000003.1, read on the forward strand.
TTACTTTTTCTTTTTTTCATACTTCTTTTTTACAGTTCTTTGCCCTCCCCCTTTCTTGTACGGACTATATCTTCTCTTCTCTTTCTTGTCTCTTTTGGACTTTCTTCTTCCATATATATCTGATGCCATTTTAACTATTATATTAAACAAGAATTAATTATTTAAATAATTTGTCATAAAATATGCCATGAAAACGGAAAGTCTTGTTAAAGTAGCATTATTAAGCATATTTTTGGGTTCTTTGATAATAGGATTTAATGATGTTGATTTTACTTCATTTACAGTTGCAAGAAAGTCTGTTCATGAATCTTATAAAAATATAAAAGTTTATTTTTGCCCGAGAGACAATTGCTCATTGGAACTTGAGAAAATCATAGAAGATGAAACAATCTGCGCTTTTTATGACTTAAATCTTGAAAATATTGAAAACAAATTAATAAAAACGCAATATAGATTAGTAACCCACAACAGGGACGATATTGAAATAGCTCACAGGGAAAATAAAGGTTATCAATTAATGCATAATAAGTTCTGTGTATCAGGAAACAATATTGCTACTGGATCTTTTAATCCAACCCATAATGGAAACTACAAGAACAATAATAATTTAATTATAATAAAGTCAGATTATCTCTCTAAGAATTACAATGATGAGTTTAATGAATTATGGGATTTAAATTTTGGGGACGGTAATGAAGTAAAATACAAATACATTGAATATGGGGATGTAAAAATAACAAACTTATTCTGTCCAGAGGATTCATGCAAGGAAAATGTTCTAAGAGAACTAGATAAATCTGAAGAGAGTATTTACTTCATGCTGTTTTCTTTTACTGATAAGGAAATTGCAAATAAATTAATTGAGAAAAACAAAATCATTGATGTGAAAGGAATAATGGAAAAACAGAGAATAAATATGGAATATAATATGTATAAAATATTGAGAAATAATAGTATTAATGTAATTCCTGACAATAACAAATATATAATGCACCACAAGGTGTTCATAATAGATAATAAAACAGTAATTACAGGCTCTTATAATCCCACAAGTTCTGGTAATAAAAGAAATGATGAGAACATATTAATAATAGAATCAAAAGATATTGCGGAAAAATACCTTGGTGAATTTAATTACCTGTGGAACAATTAAGTTCTTACAGTAGATCGCAAAGTAACCAAGAATTGTAAATAACAGTTTATAATAGGAAAGGAATATTTATTTGGTACCCTTGTTTTTAATAAAAAACAATATAACTACAACCATTATAGATAAAATACCTGCAATTCTAAACGCCATTGAAATATTATATAAATCCGCCAAATAACCTATAAATGGTGCAAATACAATGTAACCAAAATTCTGCATAAGATTATTTATTGAAAGAACAGTGCTTCTATTTTTTGATTCTATTTCTCTGTTTAACAAGTGTCCCATCACAGGGGAAGATATTCCTCCAAAGAGAGCCATCAAAATTATCAAACCAACTCCAAAATACCCTAAAAATACTGTAGCTAAAACAACTAACAATCCTTTTAATATGTATGATAATATTAAAGTTTGTTTATCTCCTAATTTTTCAGAAATGTAATGTGAAGAAAATGCGCCAAACATTCCAAGAAGCGAAATAAGTGCTAAAACGATTCCAAATAAAGCAACAGGCAGATTAACAAAATCGAAGAATATTTGATTCAAATTAAATAATGACTCTCCTACTCCAAAGGAAAAAATACCAAATACTGCTAAAAATAATAGTTGTCTGTTTTTGATGAATAGTTTAAAGGACTTATAAGAATGTTTTAAGATATTTCTATGTTTTTCTTTTTTGTAACTTGGCTCTGTTATGAGGAATACTAGAATAAATCCCAATAACGCCAAGGGGATAGTTAGTAGGAATGGAAGCCTAAGAAAATAGTTTGCCATGAAACCACCAGCTACAGCACCAATAAAAGAACCTATTTGTAATAAAACTTCATTCCTGCCAAGAATTTTTTTGTAATCTTTTTCTTTCCCAAGTTTTTTTATTGAATCATAATAAAGAGCTTCTTGAGTTCCACTATTTAGTGTATTCTTAAATGCAAATATAATAGCAAATAGAACCAACATATAGAAACTCGTAGAAAAAGCTAATAGAGTTATTGCAATTACTGTAAGAAAACTTGCAATCATCATAGTTTTCTTTCTGCCAAACAAATCAGAAAAAGCACCTGTTGGAATTTCAAAAACTAAAGCTGTAATCGACATAATGCAAGTCATAACTGGCAAGAAAAAAGCTAAATGAGAAGTAAAGCTCCTTATATACATAATTTTAATATTTCTTTGGAGCAAATATCTTTCAGTCATTTTCCCAACTCCTTCACAGCTTCAGCAGGATCCTTTAACCTATATAGTCTTTTTCTAGAATCTTCTGGATCTAATGTTAAGTTTAGCCACCCAAATTTTTTAAGTCTTGAGAGAACAATGCTAGTATTAGTTATCCTTAGCAAATTTTCTGCCTGTTGATGAGTAAACTGCTTATCTTTGAATTTAGACCACAATTTAGAATAGTGCTTCATAATCCATTTTGGAAGAGGAGATATTATATTACTCATTTGGTTAATTATTGTATAATTAGTATATAAAGATTTCCATATTCCACTATAACAATATTTATATATTACTTAACCTTATAGTATATTAATTAACTAAATGATATAAACCAGAGAAGACGAAGTTTCGACGCAACATCTCCTCTGACCATGGAGTCCGGAATGAACCCCACAAATAGAAATAAGACAAAGGAATTTAATAAATCTTTGCATAATCTGAAATCCAAAGAGATAAAGAAAATTACAAAACTCCTGAAAAAGAAAATATATCCTTCTGTAAATCTCAAAATGCACCATAACTCAAAGTATTCTGAAACAGACTTCCTTGATCTCTTAACTTATGTTGCAATAACTCATGACTTTACAAATAATGGATCAAAAACATTTGAATTGCTAAAAGAGAATACTCCTGCTTCAAACACAGTTATTCATCATATCAAAAAAATTCATCCCGATTATGTTGAAAAGCTATTCATGAAAATATTTGATAAATTAATCAAAGAAGCTACAAAATACAAGCCATTCAGGCAAAGAGTTGATTTAGCTATTGATATTACAGAACAGATGTATTACGGAGATAAAAATGATTATATGGTGTGTGAAACAAAGCCAAAAGATGGAACTTCTCACTGCTTTAGATACATAACAATAAATGTGGTTGAAAATGGAAAAAGATTTACTTTGTTGGCATTACCAATGCATAAGTTTACAACAAAGGCACAGGTTGTAAGAAAATTAATTACTTATGCAAAATCAAAAGTAAAGATAAGATATATTTATTTGGATAGAGGATTTTCAATTCTGAAATTATTAATCTGTTAAAAGAATTAAGAGTTAAATTTCTGATGCCTGCTATTAAGAATATTAAGATACAGACTTATATGAAAAAATATGGTGGTGTATGGTCAAGGATTATTGATTATGATATGGGCTACAGAAAGTATAACAGAGCAGAGTTTAAGCTTGTGTTTGTAGATGACAAAGAAGGAAATAAAAGAACTTTTGCTACAAACATTCTTATTGGGGAACAGATAGCACATTATTATTTTAAATGGTATTCTAAAAGATGGGGAATTGAAACTTCCTACAGGGTTAAAGGAGATTTCAAGGCAAGAACTACATCAAAATATTATTCTGTAAGATTGTTTTATTTTATGTGGTCTGTAAGCTTGTATAATTTATGGGTTTTAGTCAGCTTAATTGTAGCTTTGATATTCTTTATTGATTTAAAGAAGCCATTAGTTACTGCTAAACTATTTGGAACTGTTCTTTATTCTTCTGCACCAAAAAGAATAACATGACCTAGCGTGAGCTCTCTTATTTTGATTCTTCATAATTCTTAATTGCAAAATAAATACCAACTATTGTGGGAATAGCAAATATTCCTATCTGAATAAGTCTAATATAAGGAATAGCTACCTCACTGCTATTATCAATTACATTTTGGATATGCTCTTTTAGTATAATTTCCATTAGAATTACAGCCCCTGCAATGATAAACCAAGCCCAAGCCTTAGTTGCTATCTTTTTTAGCCAGTCCATAAGGAGAAGTATTCATGTAGATTTATTTACTTTGCGATCTACTGTCTTAACCGAAACATTTAAATATGAATATATATTCAAAATATCATAATGAATAATAATTCATTATAGGAGGTTTAACAAATGCCAAATTTTAATGGACAAGGACCTGTATGGGGAAACGGCCCAAGAACAGGAAGAGGATTAGGACCGTGCGGAAGAGGATTTAGAAGAGGATTCGGTAGAGGTTTCAGAAGATATTTGGAACCAGTATCATTGACAAAAGAAGAAGAGAAAAAGATACTTGAAGCTGAATTAAAAGAAATAGAAACAGAAAAACAGGAAATAGAAAAAAGACTCAAAGAAATGAAATAATGCCAAGACCAAGAAGATGCAGAAAAATAGGTTTCAGGCCTGATATAACCTATTTCAAACCAAGAGGGTTTAGAATGATTGACTTAGATGAAGTTATATTAACCATGGATGAGATTGAAGCTGTAAGATTAAAGGACTTGGAAAAACTTGATCAGGAAAAGGCAGCAAAAAAAATGAATGTCTCACAACCAACTTTCCACAGATTAGTATTAAGCGCAAGGAAAAAAATAGCTGATGCACTCATAAAAGGAAAGGCAATAAAAATGGAAGGTGGAAATTATATATACAAAGGCAAAAAGTTTTTAAATAAAACAGAATAAAATTTTCTATGAAAAAGATAATCTTGTTAACTTTTTTAATAATATTGATATCCGGGTGTATGCCTAGTTCAGGGATATATCTTGTTTCAGATGGAGAAACATTGCCTTCAAATGTGTGTAAGAACATACAGGAAAAAAATATAGTTATTCATAGAAAAGGATGTCTTGCATGCGCAAAAGCATTACCAATATTAAATGAAATTGAATTTGAACATAACATTAAAATAGAATATTATGATTTGGCAGTTCCTGAAGAAAGGGAAAAATTATTAAGCATGAATTTCACCACACAGTATGTTCCTACATTAATATCAAACTGCAAAGCGTATGTGGGAATAAAAAGTAAGGAAAATTATCTACAAATATTAGAAAATGGTTGATTTAACATTACCTACAATAGTATTACTGGCAGCAGCTGATGCCGTTAATCCGTGTGCAATGGCTGTTCTTGTATTGGTTCTAATCAACATTTTACTTGAAAACCCAAAAAATGAGAAAAAGATTCTAAAGGCAGGATTGTTTTTTTCATTATCCATATTCATAATGTATTTCTTATATGGAATAATAATAGTTCAGTTCTTTAAGACCCTAAGTTTATTTTTACAAAATTTAACTCCTTACATTTTCAAAGGAGTTGGTATATTAGCATTAATATTGGGTATCTTAAATATAAAAGATTACTTCAAATACAAACCAGGAGGACTAGGAACAGAGATGCCTTTAAGTATGAGGCCAAAAGTAAAGAATTTAATCAATAAGATAACAGGACCGACAGGGGCTTTCTTAATAGGAATATTTGTTACATTATTTTTACTTCCATGCACCATAGGGCCTTACATAGTTGCAGGAAACATTTTATCATTAACTGAATTCTTACAAACAATTCCTTGGTTGTTGTTATATAATCTTATATTTGTAATGCCGATGGTAATAATAACATTGATAATATATTTTGGTGTTTCAAAACTTGAAGACATAAATGCATGGAAGGAAAGAAACATAAGATATCTACATTTGATTGCAGGGACTTTAATATCAATAATCGGAATTTTAATGTTTTTTAACCTAATCTGAATAATAGAAATATTTATATACTAATTTAAGTAAATTATTCTTATGGAAACTAAAAACAAAGTGGTGATTGGAGTAGTAATCATAGCAGTTTTCGCAATTCTAGCTTTTACAGGTGTTGTTAACACAACTGCAAAAGGAACATTAATCAAGGAATGTAAAGGTTCTTCAGGCAGTGGAGATATCTACAAAATGGGTACAATAATGGGTACACAAGCAAACGGTTTGACATATACAAAAACCGATTATTGTTCAAGAGAAAACCCAAACATTCTTGTAGAATTTAAATGTGACTTTGGTTCACAATCCGGATGGTCTAGAGATACCATTTATTGTAATAATGGTTGCAGTATTGGTGCCTGTAAAAAAGGATCTATAAGCGATGGACTTGAAATCTTTTAATTTTATATTTTTATTTTTATAAAAAGATTTAAATATCTATGACTATTTTTCTGTTTTATGGATTATAATAAATTGAATTTCAAAGCAGGTATTGAAATTCATCAACAATTAGAAGGAAAAAAATTATTCTGTTCGTGTCCTACTGAGATAATTGATGGCAATCCAGACAATATTATAAAAAGAAAATTAAGGGCTAGTGCCGGAGAAAAAGGGGAAGTGGATATTGCTGCAAAATACGAGCAAAAAATAGGAAAGGAATTTTATTATCAAATTTATGACAAATCTGTATGCCTGATTGATTTGGATGAACAACCCCCAAATAAATTAAACAAAGATGCTTTAAAAACTGCATTGCAGGTTTCTTTATTATTAAACTCAGATATATTTGATAATATACAGTTTATGAGAAAAGTTGTAATAGATGGCTCAAACACAACAGGATTCCAAAGAACTGCTTTAATAGCAAAAAACGGATTTATAAAAACATCAAAAGGAAAAGTTGGAATTGACACAATATGCCTTGAAGAAGAAGCTGCAAAAATAGTTGAAAAAGATGATAATAAAGTTGTCTATAATCTGTCAAGAATGGGAATTCCATTGATAGAAATAGCAACAAAACCAGATATAAAGAATCCTGAGCATGCAAAGGAAGTTGCAGAGACAATAGGAATGATATTAAGATCCGTTAAAGGAATTAAAAGAGGCCTTGGGAGCATAAGACAGGATGTAAATGTTTCTGTAAAAAATGGACCAAGAGTTGAATTAAAGGGCTTTCAGGAAATAAGATATATTAAAAAAGTTATTGAAAATGAAGTTGAAAGACATTTAAAATTAAGTAAAAAATTAAAGTCAGAAGTAAGAAACGTTAAACCAGACGGAAAATCTGAGTTTTTAAGACCTATGCCTGGAGCTTCAAGAATGTATCCTGAATCAGATCTACCCATATTAAACATAAAAAGTTTATTGAAAGAAACAAAAAAACCTGAATTAATAACAGAAAAAGCAGTAAAACTTGAGAAGAAATACAAGCTAAAACCAGAATATGCTAAAGAAATAGTAAATAAGAACATTGAGTTTGAAAAATTTATGATTGGAAGATTTGATGCTAATTTGATAGCAAAAATCCTAATAGAAATGCCCAAGGAATTGAAATCAAGATTCAATCTTGACATTGAAAAATTAAAAAATGAAGATTATCTTGAAGTTATCAAAAACATAAAAGAAGGTGTTCCTGAGAGATTTGCTATTAAGATGCTTGAGGATATATTGAGAAAGGGAAAAATAAACAAAAACAACTACAAAATCGCTGAAGAGGATAAACTTGAAAAGGAGATTAAAAACATAGTAAAAAAGAATAAGGAATTAATAAAAGAAAGGGGAGAACACGCCATAGGTGCTTTAATGGGAGATATAATGAAAAAATTCAAGGGAAAAGTTGATGCAAAAAAAGCTTCTGAATTGTTAAAAGAAGAGATTAAAAAGATATTATGATAAATATATTTTATATCAGATAAATTGTTTTTAAAAGAGACGTTCCTTCCTATTTATGTTTGACAATTACAATTGTACTATAATGCCTTTGAGTGAAGAAGAGGAAGATTATGATATTTATTCTGGGAATGGAAAGAGTTACTTGATAAAAAATGGAGTTCTCATATATGAAATAATGGGTTATATGGATGCAGAAAATAAAAAAGTAACCATAAGCGATGATAGTATTCTCATAGAGGATGAAGAAATATCAAAAAAACATATTGAAAATCTTGAAGATGAGGTTAAATATGAGGGGCAATGGATATGTTTGGCAAGATTATGTGGTACTTTAGGTGGGATGATGGGAAACGAAAAAAACTTTGACATAAAACAAAGAACTTACTCAAGAAATCTAATTGCAAAAGTAATAATAAACAAATAATTTAAATAATATTAACATTAATAAAAAATCCTATGGAAAAAAAGATTTTAAAAAATGGGTTGACTGTATTGTATGAAGAAAGAGATAGTGAAACTGCAGTAATACAGGTTTTAGTTAAATCAGGTTCTAATCATGAAACAAAAGAAACTCTTGGTGTTGCGCATTTCGTTGAACATAGGGTATTTGAAACAAAAACAAGAAAGCAAAGGGAAATAACTTCTAAAATAGAAAATCTTGGTGGAGAGATAAATGCATTCACAGGAAAAGAAAATACTAATTTTTACATTTATATCCCAAAAAAACATTTTGACAAAGGTTTTGACATTATGTCTGACATGATGCAGAACGCTTCCTTTGATGAAAAGGAATTTGAAAAAGAAAAAAAGATCATTCTTGAAGAAGTAAAATTATGGAAAGATGATCCAAAGCTTTATCAGTGGGTTTTATTTGAAAGCGCATTATTCAAAGGTTCTCCTGCAGGAGAACCTACTATAGGTACAATCAAAACCATAAAAAACATGAAAAGAGATGACTTAGTCAACTTTTATGAAAAAAATTATACTCCTGAAAACATGATAATATGCATTTTAGGAAAGATTGACAATGTATTTGAAAAAGTAGGAAAGGCATTTGAAAATTTCAATAGAAAGACAGATAAAAAAGAAAATACTCCAATAGAAATTAAAAATAAAAAAACTAATTTTGTTGAAAAAAGAAGGATAGATCATTCTTACATGGTTTTGGGATATAAAGTTCCTTTAAGAAAATCAAAAGAGAGTTATGCTCTTGATGTGATTGCAAATATTCTTGGATATGGATTAAGCTCAAGATTATTTGAAGAGATAAGAAACAAGAGAAGTTTGGCATACCAGGTCGGTGTTGATATTGACATGAACAAAGAAATAAGCTTTTTTTCTGTTTTTTTGAGTACAGACAAAAGTAACATTGAAGAATGCAAGAGGATAATATTAAATGAATTTGAGAAATTAAAAAATCTTGATGACAAGGATTTGAAAAAGGCAAAAACATCAATAGAAGGGAGTTTTTTGTTAAAAAAAGAGAACCCTGTCAAATTAGCATTATCTTATAGCTTCTGGGAATATATAGACAAAGCTGAATTATTGAATGAATATATAGAAAAGATTAAGAAAGTAACTATTGAGGATGTGAAAAATGTTGTTGAAAAATATTTTGATAATGAATATACTGACATTGTAATAGAGCAGGAATAAATAACTTTATATATTAATTTAATTATTTCATATTATGGTTGATGCAAGAATTAAAAAAGAGGCTGAAATATTAGTAAATCATTCTATTAATGTAAAAAAAGGAGAATCAATTATTGTTTCTGGAAGTACTAAAGCAGAGCCTTTAATGAAGGAAATTTACAAGTTAATAATTAAAAAAGGAGCTTATCCAACATTAAAAGTAGGGCTTTCAGGAACCGAATATATTTATTACAAGTATGCTTCTAATGAACAATTAAAACATTTTCCACAAACAAGTTGGGATGAAGTGAAAAGAGCACAAGGTTACATTGGAATTCAATCTTCTACAAATACAAGAGAAATGTCAAATGTTGACCCTAAAAAAATGGCATTAAGGCAAAAAGTTACAAGAAAAATTCCTGATTATATTGTTAATAGAAAAGACAAAATAAGAAGATGTTCTACAATCTTTCCAACAAAAGCATTAGCACAAGATGCTGAAATGTCTTATGAAGAATATGAGAATTTTGTTTTTGGAGCAGTTAACCAAGATTGGAAAAAACTGGGAAAGAGATTCAGGCAATTAAGAGACAAATTAAACAAGGCAAAGAAAATAAGGATCATCGGAGAAGATACTGATGTTGAATTAAAAGTTTACAAAAAAAGCTTTGTTGCTGATTGTGGAGAAGAGAATTTGCCTGGTGGGGAAATATTCTGTGCTCCTGAGCCAAAATCTGTCAAAGGACATATAAGATTTACTTATCCTGCAATAAGAAATGGTGTTGAAGTTCAGAACATTTATGCTGAATTTGAAAAAGGAAAATGTGTTAAAGCAAAGGCGGACAAGAATGAAAAATTCCTTAATACTATGTTAAATATTGATAAAGGTGCAAGATACATTGGTGAATTAGGAATTGGAATGAACCCAAAAGTAACTAAGTTTACTAAAAACCTATTATTTGATGAGAAGATTGGTGGAACAATCCACCTTGCATTTGGAATGGCTTACAAAGAATGTGGAGAACCAAATAAATCTGCATTGCATTGGGATATTGTCAAGGATTTGAGAAAAAAAGGGGAAATTCTAGCTGATGATAAAACTGTTCAGAAGAACGGTAAGTGGAAGATTTAAAGATCTCCATTATAATTCTCTTTAGTTCTTTTTTCAATCGCTTCCTTATAATTTTCAAACCATTCTTCAAGGTCTTTCTTTGTTTGATACCTCTCATGATTTTTAAATTTATTATTTTTTAATATGTTATCAAGGTCTTTTAAAAATATCTTTGCATCATAATCTCTTATCTCTTCATCAGTTTCAATATAAGACAAACCAATATTCTCAATTCTATGCGCAGCTGAAACAGCAATCCAAGGCTTATTATATTTTTTGGCAAATTCTCTTGCCTTTTCAAACTTTTTTATTTCAACCAAATCATTATCTTTCAATTTATCTATATTTTCTCCCCATGGTTGTATTGTATAACTCGGAATTTGATTAGAACCAATTATCATATGGTCAACTCTTTTATCACCAACTTTACATAAAACTGCCTGGCTATTGATTAAATTTACCTTTTTATCATCCTTTTTTACTGTTAATAAAATTGGTTCTGATTATTCATTATTAAATCTATTATATAAGATAAAAGCTTTATAATCAGAAGGAAGGTTTTTTATTGAATTCATTAAATATCCAAACCTGTCATGAACACTCCCTTTTTTAACGTGTTCTGCACAACTTGTGATGCAACAAAAATCAAGATTAATTTCAAAGCATCTGTCTGCTATTAACTTCAATAAATTCTTTCCTTTGTATCCTTGTCTTTTCAAGATAGAAATCCTGAAATCCAACTGGTCCGAATGCCCTTAAATCTAATGTTGTCATAATATGGAAAATATAAAAAAACTTATAAATTCTCTTAAAAATACTATTCTATGCTAAAAACAGGTATTAGAAGTCATATAAATAATGAATTAACAAAAAAAGATATTGGCAAAAAGGTTTCTTTATGTGGATGGGTTTTAAGCAGGAGGGATCATGGTGGAGTTATATTCATTGATTTAAGAGATAGGTATGGAATTACTCAAATAGTTTTCAATCCAGATAAATCTTTCTTCAAGGAAGCAGATAAACTAAGAAGAGAAGATACAATTATTATTTCTGGAAAAGTAAAAAAAAGGCCAAAAGGAATGGAAAACAAGAAAATAAAAACAGGTGAAATTGAAGTCCTTGTTGATTCATTAGAAATTGTAAACAAATCAGATGTTCCTCCTTTTGAGATTGATTCGAGAGTTGATGTTAATGAAGATACAAGATTAAAATATAGGTATTTGGATTTGAGAAGAGGGGACCTTCAAAAAAATCTTCAAGTGAGATCTCAAATAACAAAAATAATAAGAGATTATATGGAAAAAAATAAATTCTTAGAAATAGAAACACCTATGCTTACAAAATCAACACCAGAAGGAGCTAGAGATTTTCTGGTTCCATCAAGAACCCACTCTGGAAAATTCTATGCCTTACCTCAAAGCCCCCAAATATTCAAGCAATTATTAATGGTAGGAGGGTTAGACAGGTATTTCCAAATAGTAAAATGCTTTAGGGATGAAGATTTGAGAGCAGATAGGCAGCCAGAATTCACTCAATTAGATATTGAAATGTCATGGGTAAATGAAGAAGACATACAAAAATTATGTGAAGGAATGATGAAAGACATTTTCAAGAAAATCTTAAAGAAAAATATAAAAACACCATTCAAAAGGATAACTTACAAGGAAGCTATGGATAAATATGGAGTTGATAATCCTGATTTAAGATACAATCTTGAACTTTACAATGTTGATGATATTGCAAAGAAATCAGATTTTAATGTTTTCAAAAACACAGAAATTGTAAAATGCATTTTCTTAGATAAAGAAATAACGAGAAATGACCTTGACTTGTTAGTAAGTTATGCAATAAGAGAAGGAGCTGCAGGTCTTGCATGGATAAAAGTAGTCAATGGAAAATTTGAAGGCAATTTATCAAAGTTCTTCAGTAATTCAATACAAAAAGAATTGATTAAAAAATTAAACATAAAGAAAAACGGGGCAATATTATTCGTAGCTGACAGAGAAAAAACAGTTAATGAAGTTCTTGGAAGATTAAGAAAGCATCTTGCAGAAAAATATGATTACATTCCAAAAGACAAATGGGAATTAGTATGGGTTACTGAGTTTCCTTTATTGGAATATTCTGAAGATGAAAAAAGGTGGGTTTCTGTCCACCATCCTTTTACAAGCCCTTATGAAGAAGATTTAAAATTTCTGGATAAAGAGCCGGGAAAAGTAAGGAGTAAAGGGTATGACTTAGTTTTAAATGGAGTTGAATTGGGTGGAGGAAGTATAAGAATCCATAAGCAGGAAATGCAGGACAAAATGTTCAAGGCTTTAGGAATTTCAAAAGAAGAAGCAGAACTAAAATTCGGTTTTTTATTGAAAGCATTAAGATTTGGAGCTCCAGTTCATGGCGGAATTGCTTTCGGGTTGGATAGATTAGTAATGCTTTTAACAAATTCTGAAAGTCTTAGAGAAATTATAGCTTTTCCAAAAAACAAAGCAGCAGAAGATATAATGTCAGAAGCCCCTTCAGAAGTATTTCCAGAACAATTGAAAGAGTTGAATATTAAGATTGATAAGAAAAAGAATGAAAATAAATAAAGAATTAATTTTACAAGTTGCAAAAAATGCAAGGCTTGAATTAACAGAACCTGAGATTAAAGAATTTGAAAAAGATTTCAAGGATATTTTAGATGCATTCTCAAAAATATCTGAAGTTGATACAAAAAACATAAAAGAATCATTCCATCCAATAGAAATCAAAAATCATTTAAGAAAAGATGAGATTAAAGAGTCATTGTCACAAGAAGATGCATTAAAGAATTCAAAGCACAGAACAGATATTTACTTTAAAGGTCCAAAGGCAATATGAAAGATTTACAAAAAATAAACAAAGAATATAATTGTTTTAACACAATTTGTAATATTCAGGAAAAGAAGACAGGAAAGTTAAAAGATTTAAAGATTTCTGTGAAGGATTGCATTTGCATTAAGGATATTGAATCAAGAGCAGGATCAAAAATATTGGAAGGATATAAACCTGTATTTGATGCAACAGTTATTGAAAAAGTGAAAAAAGAAGGTGCCATAATAATAGGAAAAACTAGTCAAGATGAATTCGGATTTGGATCATTTTCAACAAACACATACAATATACCAAAAAATCCTTATGACAAAACAAGAGTATGTGGGGGTTCTTCTGGAGGCGCGGCAAGTGCAACAGCATTATTAGATAATCATGTAGCAATAGCAGAATCAACAGGAGGAAGCATTGCTTGCCCTGCAGCATTTTGTGGGGTTTATGGTTATACTCCAACTTATGGATTAATATCTAGATATGGATTAATAGATTATGGAAATTCTCTAGACAAAATAGGATTAATGGCAAAAAACATTAAAGACATAAAGAGAGTTTTAGAAACAATAAAGGGATATGATGAAAAAGATTCAACATCAATCAAAGATAATTTGAAAAAGGATACAAAAGTAAAAAAAATAGCTGTAATAAAAGAGTCATTAAATGTTAATCCCGAAATAAGAGATATTGTTTTGAAATATGTAAAAGAAAAATATGGGGAATATGATGAGATTTCTCTTCCAATAACAAATAAGTATGGATTAGCATGTTATTATATAATTGCTATGGCAGAATCCTCAACAAATCTTGCAAAGTTCTGCGGGATGAGATATGGGGCTTCTTTGGAATTAAAAGGTAATTTTGATGAATATTTTTCAAAAGTAAGGACAAAATATTTTGAAAAAGAGTCAAAGAGAAGGATAATGCTTGGAACATTTGCAAGAATGGCAGGTTACAGAGATGCTTATTACTTAAAGGCTGCAAAAGTAAGAACCTTAATTATAAATGAATACAAAAAAGCATTCAAGAAATATGATTTATTGATAAGCCCTTCAATGCCTGTTATTGCTCCAAAGTTTTCTGAGATTGATAAATTAAATCCATTAGATGTTTATATGTTTGATAATTTGACAATAGGCCCTAATCTTGCGGGATTACCCCATTTAAGTGTTCCAATAGGAAAAATAAAAAATATGCCTATTGGATTGATGATAATTGGTGATCATCTAAATGATTATAAAGTTATAGAAAATGGAATGTAAAAGAAGTTCAAATTTGGAATTTTGCAATTGTACTTATCCTTGCTCTAGGAAAGGAGAATGCTGTGAATGTTTGCATTATCATTTAAAAAGAAATGAGTTGCCTGCCTGTTGCTTTTCAAAAGAAGCAGAAAAAACATATGATAGAAGCTTTGAAGCTTTTGCAAAGGATAAAGATTTAATTTAATCTAGATTCATAAAGTTCTTTTAATTGTTCATCCTCTTTTCCATATTCTTTCAATGAACCAAATAATTCTCTTAAAGAAAGGGTTGCATAAACAGTTTCGCAGATACTAACTCATCTAATATTACTTGAAGATTGATCATATAATTTTCTAAAAATTTTTCTACACTTCCAGATTCTACAACTTGTATTAGTATGGGTTTCCATCTTATTTCTTGATTTCAGAATATACCTGTGCATAAATAGTCATTACAATAATACCAGAAATAAATGACCCTATCGCACCCCCTATTATTGGTATCAAACCAAATACAAATCCTAATGCCAATGTTATTATTGCGGAAATTATCCATGCACCCAAATATTTAACTGTAAATGCCTTTTTAAAAATCAAGTTTATTGCAAAGGCTTCTTTGAAGCTATTTTGTTTTACAAAGTTTATAATTGAAACCGGCAACAAATAAGCAGCCAACAAGAACAATAATCCTGCGATTATCATGAATGGTCCCGCAGCAAACAATCCCCCTAATATATCTTCACTTGCAAGTCCTGCACTAATTCCATATGCTAAAGATAACATAAATGCTATTAATGTTGGTAAAAAGTAAACTATGCTTATGATTACAACTAACAAACCATTAACAAACAAATCCCTCCATTTTTCCCAATCCGGGAGGGTCTTTTTCTTGTTTAATGTTGATCTTGCAACTTCTAAAGAATATCCAACTGCAAAGAAATTTATTATTGGAAGAATGCTTAATGCAATTCCTATAACTAATTTTTTAATATCTGTGAACGGTTTTTTTATTGCCTCTTTATAATCAACCATATATATTAATAATTTTCTTTATTTAAAAAGTTTTCTAATCAAGATATATGTGGTTGCGGAATTCTTCTACAATAATGTTTATTTAAATTCAAACAGAAATTTATAGTTTTCTCAAAATCCTCAGAACCAACTCTACTGAATCCTTGCACATAATCAGTATAAATTAAAGAAGATAATTCATAAAAATTATTCATAACTATCATTGTTTCTTTAAGCGTATCTTTAACTTTTTCTCTTTTATGAACACCATAATAATTTTTAAAAAAATCCATAAATTTTATTATAGCCCTAGGATCTCTTTTAGTAATCTTCATATTCTCTATTTCTTCATCGCTTAAACAATTATTTTCTAAAAAATCTGCCAATCTTCTGACATAATCAAAATTATATTTTGTTTCTATCCCCTTTGAAAATCGGTCAATATCAAGAGATGCATTTAAAGCAGTCCAACTAAGATAATAACCTCCAAAGGTTTCTTCACTTGTATCTTCATAAGACTTAATTAAAAGAGGGTATTTCTTAAGACCGCTCCAATCTACAAATTTTTCTTCTTTGCCCATAAAATATATTCACATCATTTATTAATAAGTATTTATATTCCAAAAAACATATAAAATAAATAACTCTTAAATTTACAATGAAAACAGTAATAGGATTAGAAATTCATGTTTCTGTAAACACAAAGTCAAAGTTATTTTGTGGATGTGCTAACAAAGAATCTAATGAACCTAATTCATTAATTTGTCCCGTTTGCCTGGGAATGCCCGGATCAAAACCAGTTCTAAATGAAAAAGCATTGGAATACGGGTTGATGCTGGGCAAAGCATTGAATTGTAAAATAGCAAAACAAGCAATATTTTCAAGAAAAACTTATTTTTATCCTGATATGGCAAAAAATTATCAAATAACTCAATATGAGGTTCCAATAGGTTTTAAGGGAAAATTAAATATAGGTAGTAAAGATATTAACATAACAAGAGTTCATATGGAAGAAGATCCTGCAGCTTTGATACATCAAGGGAATTATGTTCTTGTGGATTATAACAGATCGGGAAAACCATTATTAGAAATCGTTACAGAACCTGAATTAAATTCTCCAAATGAAGCAAGATTATTCCTAAAAAGATTAATTACAACCTTGAATTATTTAGGAATTTATGATGAAAAAACAGGAAGCATAAAAGCAGATGCAAACATTTCTATAAAAGGGTATGAAAGAGTTGAGATAAAAAACATAACCGGTTTCAAGGAGGTTGAAAGAGCATTAAATTATGAAGTTGAAAGGCAAAAATCAGAAATTGAAAATGGAAACAAAATAAAAAGAGAAACTCGTGGCTGGGATGCTCAAAAAGGAATTACAATTTTTCAAAGAAGCAAGGAAGAAGAAGCTGATTATGGCTATATTATTGATACTGATTTGGTTCCAGTAGACCTAGACTTTGTTGAGAAAATAAAAATTCCTGAACTTGCTCCTGAAAAGATAAATAAATACGTTAAACAATTCAAACTTAAAAAAGATGATGCAGAGACGATTGCCTCCGAATACATATTAGCAAATCTATTTGAAGAAATAAGCAAGAAGGTAAATCCTCAGTTGGCTGCAAAATGGCTTAGAAGAGAATTGATGAGAGTTGTTCATTACAACAAGATAGAATTAAATGAATTAAAAATAGATGCTGTTCACTTATCAGAACTATTTAAATTAATTGAGAAAAACAAGATAACAGAAACCAATGCACAAAAGATGTTGGAAGAATTGATTGAAAAACCATTTTCTCCAAAAGAATACATAAAGAAAAAAGGCCTTAAAGTTATATCAGGAAAAGAAGAACTTGAAAAAATATGCAGGGAAATTATAAAAGAAAATCCAAAACCTGTTGAAGATTACAAGAATGGAAATGAAAAAGCACTTCATTTTATTTCTGGACAGGTTATGAGAAAAACAAAAGGTCAGGCCTCACCACAGGAAGTTGCTGATATTCTTAAAAAATTGTTAAAATAATTATGTCATTGGATAAACTATCATAAATACACCAAGAAGCATTATTACGCATGCTATACTTTTATATAATATATATTTCTCATGAAAGAATTCCCCCCCAATTATTGTTGATATTAAAGTTGATAATCTTTTGATTGGTATTACTATTGAAACAAGCATCAAACTTATTGCCATATAATGGAAAGCTGCAGTAAGCAAGAATGCAACAGCTGAAATAAATATTGGGCCTCTTGATATTTTAAATGCCCTTTTAACCCCCTTATAATTTCTGAAAAAGAACAACTGAAAAAACAAAACCGTTACAGACCCAAAGATTGCCAGATAAAATAACATTGATATGGGATCTATTAATCCCTCATCCAAAAGATATTTCTCTGCAATCGATATTATTGAAAAAAGTATCATTGAGATTACCACATAATGAAAGTATTTTGATTTTAATATTTTCTTGAAAGGCAATATTACGTTTTTCGCTTTATGATCTGATTCTATCATATACGCTCCAAATATAAGAAACAAGATTCCCACAAACTGTATTCCTGCAAGCTTTTCCCCAAGAAAAATATATGCAAGCAATAATAAAAATAATGGAGATAAGTTAGTAAGAGGAACAACAACACTTATTTCCATATGTTTTAACGCTTTTGTTGAAAATATCGAAGCTTCAAGAAAGATTATTGCTATTAGTATCAGGAATATGAGAGTATATAAGGATATGCCAAAATTTACAAAAGGTATTATTAATAATGAAAGCAACCCAATAAAAAAAACATGTATTGTCAAGAATTCTGTTGAATGCTCTTTTATCAGTTCCCTCTTACCTAGTATAGTGCTAACAGAATGAAATAGTGCAGCACCCAACGCAAACATAAGCCATAACATTTTATAGATTAATCAAATTATATGCTATACCTCCTATCAATATTATTGCAATAAGTATTTTTATCAAAACATTCCTGCTCATTTTATACTCTGGATTTCTGTCTCCTTTTTTAATAAAGAAAGTCATTCCCAACACTAGCAGTCCTATTAAACCTCCAGCAAGAAATCCTGCAACATTCAATACTGACGTGAAATTAGCTGTGTTTCTTAGTAATAAAAATAACAATAAAGGAACTATAGTTGCAAGAAGGAATGAAATGAATTTGTTTAATTTGAAATCATAATGGAATACTCCTTTTAATGCAAGTGATATTGCAAGGAATGATGTGAACATAGCAAACACCGCAAATAAATTACCTAGGAATAATGCTGATTTTCCCAATAGTTCTCCAAGACCAACAGTAGCTATTGGTGTTGTCTGCAAACCAGTAATTCCTACAACAACAAATGCAAATATTGAATATATTATAATTGGGATTATGCTTCCTATTATTATTGCTTTTTTGAAATCCTTTCTGTTTTTCCCAAGAACTTCCCTTACTTCAGGAACAGCAACCAGCCCCAAAAATGCGAAAATAACAACACCATAAGGTATTCCAATACTTAAAATATTAAATTCCATCAAATTAGAAATGTCTATATGATTAAAGGATATTAAAGCCAAGACAATAACAATCAATATCATTCCAAAAGTTGCAATTAATTCTGAAAAAGAAGTTCCCTTTATCCCAATATAAACTATGGAAGATGCTATTACAAAAAATATAAAACTCCAAATCAAGGGGGGAAAACCAAATAAAACACTTAATACTTCTCCTTCACCTATAAGATAAGCCACTAATGCACCATAATCAACTATTAAAGTAGAGAAAAACATTGTAGCTCTTCCCTTAAAACCAAGATATTTATCTGCATATCCTGTAAGTTGATGTTTCTTTTTTGTTCTAAGAACAATCTCTCCAAGATATAGATTAAGAATCATTATCATCACTCCAAGAAATAAAATATCCAGTAATCCTGTAAGAAAACCTGCTCGTGCAACAACATAAGGTATTCCTAAGATCCCTGCCCCTATAACACAGCCAGTCAAAACTGCTGATGCTCTTATTACCTCTTTTTTCATGATTATTAAAGAATTTTATTTACTTTTAAATATTTTGTTATCTAGCCCAAATAAATCTATCATCTTTTACAACTTTTCTTATCTTGTGAAGAGGGATATTAATTTCTTTTCCATTTTTTTCAATAAACAAATTTAAAGAATCAACTTTTAATATTTTTTCAAAGCCTGTTTCTTTTTTAATTCCATCTATATAAACTATTTTATAATCTTGGGGACGTTTATCTTCTTTTATCTTATTTAATATTTCTATTAATTCTTGTATCATTTTAAGAAATCTTCTTCGTATAATAATCTATCTTTTATTTCGCCCCTTAGGTTGTCGTTTATCATATATTTTGCCTTGTCCTTTTTGAAATTTCCCAATAACCATGAAAGTTTTATATAGGCGGTTTCAGAAAGCATGTCTTCTCCAGATATGACTCCCGCTTTTATTAATTCTCTTCCCCTTCCATAAACATTCATGTTGATTTTTCCAAAAATGCATTGGGATGTCATTACTATAATAACTCCTTTTTTAACAAGTTTTTTTATTTCATTTATCAGGTCTTTTGAAACATGACCAAGTCCTGTTCCTTCCAATATTATTCCTTTATAACTTTCTAAAACAGATAATAATTTTGGATCCATTTCAGGATAGAATTTTATTAAAGCTACTTTTTTCTCAAATTTATTTTTAGTTATTAATTTTTCACTTGAATTATCAAATTTAGTATTATCTATTTCTCTTGTCTTGTAATCTATCTTTGCTATTGGTTTTTCATTAATTGATTTAAATGCATCTCTTCTTGAAGTATGCATTTTTCTTGTCTTGCATGGATTTAATATATTACATAAAGTGTCTGAGGAAGAATCATGCATGCATATTGCAACACCTTTATAGTTTGTTTTTGCTATGAATTCTGCAGCACATATCAAATTCATTGCAGAATCAGTACTTCCTCTATCAGAACTTCTTTGTGATCCTACAAAAATAACAGGGATTGGTAGATTTTCAAATATGAAAGACAATGCAGCTGAAGTGTACCCCATTGTATCTGTTCCGTGGGTTATTATTATTCCATCAACCTTATTCACATTATTTTTAATTTTATCTGCTAGTTTAACATAATTTGAGAAATTCATATCTTCAGATAATATGTTAAATACCAACTCTGATTTTATATTTGCTATTTTATTTAATTCTGGAAACATATCCAATATTTCTTCTTCAGAAAAGCTTGGTGAAACTCCTCCTGTTGTATAATCAACCTTTGATGCTAATGTTCCTCCAGTATGCAATATGATAATTTTCTTTAATTTGTTATTTGATTTTATTTTTTTCTTTTTTTGTGTTTTCTTTTTTATTGATTTTAGTTTTTCAATCTTTTTTATTTTTGATTTCTTTAAAGGAATATTATATCCTGAATCTAATTTTAATATCAAATCCTTTTCAGAAACAATATCTCCTTCAATCACATCAGAACCATACTTTATTCTTACTCTGTCACCTTTTTTTAATTTCATTTTTAAAAATCAAAGAAATTAATTAAATAATATTTATATAATGTAAAATATATATTAGAGTTAAATAATGTTTATATACAATAAAGAAATAATTTAAATAGTTAACTTTAATTTGGGCGTTAAAGTTGAACTAATTTGGGCATGTATTTTAGTTCTAGTTTGAAGAGTATTTTGGGTATTAACTCTTTCTAAAGTGTAGTATGCATATTTAATATAAAAATATTATTATACTACAACATATATATTCAAAAACAAACTAAAAGGGGGTAATAAAATGGAGTTTTTGATGCAAGATGCACTGAAAAATGCAGAATCAAACAATGCTGAAGACCTAAAAGTAGGTCAAGCAAACATAAAAGTATTTGGTGTAGGTGGAGGCGGTGGAAATGCTGCCAGCTGGTTACACAAAAAAGGAATTAATGGTGCTGAGGTTATTATATGCAATACTGATAAACAGCACTTGGATATATGTTCTGCTGATCAAAAAATATTGATTGGTAAGGAACTAACAAGAGGATTGGGCTGTGGAGGATACTTTGAAAAAGGTAAAGAAGCAGCTAAGGAAAGCATTCAGGAAATAAGAAATGCACTAAAAGACGTAGATATGATATTTATATGTGCTGGAATGGGAGGAGGAACCGGTACTGGTGCGGCCCCTGTTATAGCAAAAATAGCAAAAGAAATGGGCGCTATAGTAATTGGTAGCGTAACAATGCCATTTAATATTGAAAGAGCAAGGATTGATAAAGCTGAATTTGGATTACAGCAATTAAGACAAGAATCAGACACAGTTATCGTAGTTGACAATAATAAATTAGTTCAAATTGCAGGAAACTTACCTATTGAACAAGCATTTGCAGTAGCAAATGAGCTTATTAGTACAATGATTAAAGGAATAGTTGAAACAATTGCATTGCCATCTTTAGTTAACTTGGATTATGCAGATGTCCAGACAATAATGAGCAATGGAGATGTATCTGTTATTGGTATAGGAGAATCTGCATCAGAAAATAGGGTTGAAGAAGCCACGAGAAGAGCACTTACAAATCCATTATTGGAAGTTGATTATAGAGGTGCATCTGGTGCTCTGATACATGTAGCTGGTGGAAATGATCTAAGATTAGAAGAAGTTACCCAAATTGGTGAAATGGTAACATCAACTTTGGACTTGGATGCAAACATAATATGGGGTTCAAGAATTGAACCAAGTATGGAAGGAAAACTAAGAGTTATGACAATAATAACAGGAGTTAACTCTCCATATGTGCTTGGAAAAACAAGTCCAAAAACAAAACAGCAAGAAGCTCAGAAAATGAGTAATGAGCTTGGAATAGAAATGGTTGGAGGCCAAGGATTTGCTTAAATGAAACATTGGCAAAAAAAACTCCAAAAATCATAGTTTTTCGTAAAGAAAAACCCCCTTAACGCCTCGTTTGCTAATGCTTCGGCATTAGCTTTTTTTTTCTTTTTTTAACTTATTAATATCAAATTCCTAAATTATCCAGAACATCTTTTTTATCAAA
Organism: Candidatus Woesearchaeota archaeon; assembly: GCA_017609465.1. Lineage (GTDB taxonomy): Archaea > Nanobdellota > Nanobdellia > SCGC-AAA011-G17 > JAFCDX01 > JAFCDX01. Next base: position 22,936 of record JAFCDX010000003.1, read on the forward strand.
TATTTTCAAATCAGAATAATTTTGTCCTTTTCCTATAAATAGAATAGGTTTCTTGGTAACATAAGAAATACTCAATGGAGCTCCACCTTTGTCATCAACATCAAATTTAGTCAAAATAATACCATCAATATCTATTGAATCATCAAATTTTTGAGCTTGATTAACAGCGTCATTTCCAGTAATAGATTCTCCAACAAAAATCTTCATATCAGGATTTGCAACTCTTACTATTTTTTTCATCTCTTCCTGAAGATTTACATTAGAATGCATTCTTCCTGCAGTATCAATAAGAACAACATCAAGATTCTTTGACTCTGCATGCTTTATTCCATCAAAAGCAACAGCAGCAGGATCTGCCCCATAATCATGCTTTATAACTTTCACACCCAATTTTTTCCCATGCTCTTCCAGTTGCTGTATAGCAGCAGCTCTCCAAGTATCTGCAGCAACCATCACAGAAGTCATGTTTTTTTCCTTAAGTAAATTTGCTATCTTTGCTATTGTTGTTGTTTTTCCAGAACCATTAATCCCTACAAACAATATAACAAAAGGCTTTTTTGATTCTATTTTTTTCAATATATCTATATTTTCGATAAACAAATCATCAATGGTTTCTTTTAACGAGTCTAATATTATATTCCCTACTTTTTTTCTTTCTATTGGTTTGTCAACTATTTTTTCCTTTAAATCAGATTTTATTTTATCTATGACTTCAACAGAAACATTATTTTCCAATAAAGCTATTTCCAAATCCCAGAAAATATCATCAAACTTTTTGTCGGAAATCCTTTTTGTTGTTATTTTTTCTTTTATTACTTTACTAATCTTTTTCTTTTCTTTAACAGGCTCTTCAGAAGGTTTTTTTTCTTCTTCCACAGACTTTTCAACTATTTCTTCTGGAGTTTCCTCTACCTGTTTTGTTATTTTACTTACAGCATTCTTTAATTTTTCTCTTAGTGACTTAAACATAATTAAGTTTTAGAAAGAACATTTAAAAACCTTTCTTTAGTATCTTCCTTACTTCTTCAAACCTATTTTCTTCAAGTAATTCAGATGGATTTCTTACAATCTCGTGTTTTGGCATTTTCTTTGGCTTTGATATTTCTGTTTTTACTTTCTTTTTTATCTTCTTCTTAACTTCCTTTTTTATCTTGCTCTTTTCTCTGGCTTTTATCAATCTCTCTTTTATTTTCTTAATCTTGTTTTCTGGTTTTTTTACTTTATTCATAATCTCTTTTTTGTAAAGGTCCTTGTAAAATGACAGTTTTGTTTCAGAATATTCTATCAATCTTTTCTTGTTAGGCATGTTTTTTTTCAAGTAATCAAGAATATAAGATATTCTAGAAAAAGTATCAGGAACCCTATTAAACATCTTATTTTGTATAAGAGTGTAAGATTCCTTAAGTTTCATCAAGAGAATTAACTGTCTTTCTAAATCATCCATAAGATTCTGGACATTTTCCTTTTTATTTGAAGATAACTTATTGTATTGTCTTTTTACCTTTGGATATAAAACAAGAGCCTTGTCAAATTTCCCTTTTCCAATTAATTCATTGGAATCATTTATCAAATCATAAAATTTCCTCAAAGGAGTTGGTTTTTTAAAAAACATGTATATAATATTAGAATTTTATTTAAATATCTTTTGATTAAATTTAAATACTAATTTTTATCTTTAAATATATGAAAAATTTGTTCATAGTATTAATTACATTATTATTTGTAAGTGCAGGATGTTTGCAACAGAGTAATGATATAATATGTGAATCGGATTCTGATTGCGTTCGTGCAGGATGCTCCGGGGAGATATGCGCTCAAAAAGAGAAAGCAGAGAATATTGTAACTCCCTGTGTATTTAAAGAAGAATACGAATGTCTTGAATTAACTGAATGCTCCTGTAATGATAATGGATGCGAATGGGAAGAAAATCCAGAATATTTAAGTTGTCTTGAAGAAAAACGTCAATGATTTTTTTCAACATCAGCAAGATTATATCTTATTTCATCAACAACATCAGGATTAACTGAAATACTGTCTATCCCATTTCTAACCAAAAAGGCTGCAAATTCCTTGTCAGAACCTGCCTGTCCACATAATGAACATTTTTTGTTATTTTCCTTAAATGATCTTATTATTCTTTTTATTGCTAATTTAACAGCATCATTTTTCTCATTGAAATAACCCATTTTTCCTAATCTTCCAGAATCTCTATCAACACCCAACACAAGCTGTGTTAAATCATTACTTCCAATACTACAACCAGTAACATCTAATTTAGCAAAATCTTTTGCAAGCAAAGCAAAACTAGGAACTTCTGCCATTAAATAAACTTCAAAATTATCGCTTTTTTCTAATCCAGACTCTCTCATGATTTCAAGAACTTTTTTAACTTCTCCTGTTTTTCTTACAAAAGGAAGCATTACATGAACATTCTTGAACTCTTCTCTAACTTTTTTAATAGCTTCGCATTCAAGCTTAAATGCAGGTTTAAACTCATCGCTGATATATCTGGATACTCCCCTAAATCCAATCATAGGATTGTCTTCATGGGGTTCAAATTCATCTCCCCCTTTCAAATTCCTGTATTCATTAGATTTAAAATCAGAAAATCTAACTATCAATGGTTTTGGATTTATAGCTGAAGCAACTTTTTTTATGTTTTCATAAAGTCCGTTTATGTATTTTTCCTGCTGATTATTTTTTATCAAATATAACGGATGCTCTCCTATTTTTGAAGCAATTACAAATTCCAATCTCATCAATCCAATTCCATCAAAAAATAATTCTTTGTAATCATCAATTTCATCAGGAACTCCTAAATTCATGTAAATCTTTGTTTTGGTTTCCCTGAATTTATAATCTTTTTTAATCTCTTTTTTCTCCTGAATCTTTTGCTCCCCTCTGTATATTTTTCCATTGGTTCCATCAACAGTAACTATTTCTCCTTCTTTCAAATCTTTTGTAGAAGAAACAGTTCCAACAACAACAGGAATTCCCATTTCTCTTCCTACAATACTTGCATGACTGGTCATTCCGCCTTCGTCTGTAACTATTGCAGAAGCCTTTTGCATTGAAACAACGTAATCTGGATTTGTCATAACTGTAACTAAAATATCTCCTTCTTTTATTTTTGACAAGTCAGATACATCTTCCACTATTTTAACAACACCTTTTCCAATTCCAGGGCTTGCCCCAAGACCTTCTAAAACAGGGTCAAGATTTATTTTGTCATGAACTCTAGCTTTTTCAACCTTGTTTATTGTTGTTACAGATCTTGATTGAACAATGTAAATTCTTCCATGCTCTAATGCAAATTCAATGTCCTGTGGTTTTCCCTTGTAAAGAGTTTCTATCTTTTTTCCAAACTCTGCTAGTTTAATAATTTCATCGTCCTTTAATTTTTGCTCTTGTGATTTTTCCTCAGAAAGTGTTTTTTTTATCGTCCTTCTTAAAGTTTCATCTCTCATATACATCCATTTTTGATTTCCTATTTTCTTGCTTTTAATTTTAAGTCCATTTTTATCAACAATGTAATGGTCTGGAGTTATCTGTCCACCAACTATAGCATCCCCAAGACCAAAACCAGCTTCAACTAGAATTTCTTCCTTATTGTTTGTTGCGGGGTTTATTGAAAACATAACTCCGGAAACTTCTGAATCAATCATTTTTTGAACAACAACAGCAATCAATACTTTCTCATGCGGAAAATTATTTTTTTCCCTGTAATAAATAGCTCTTGCAGTATACAAAGAAGCCCAGCATCTCTGAACAGCCCTTACAATATTTTCCCCTCCTTTTATATTAAGGAAAGTTGCCTGCTGACCTGCAAATGAAGCCTCTGGCAAATCCTCTGCAGTTGCAGAAGAACGAACAGCAACCCAAGGCATGTCTCTTCCTGCTTTTATCATATCAAGGGCTTGTTTTGAAATATTTGAAATTGAGGAATCAACATTCATGTTATTGTATGAAATTTTTATTTCGCTTGCAATATCTTCAGGAACTTCCTGATCAAGGATCATTTCCTGTATTTCTTTTGCAGTTTTTTCAAGTTTTTCAGTATCCTGTATATCAATCTTATCTAATTTAGAAAATATTTTTTTGTTTAATCTTGTTGATTTAAGAAATTTTTCAAAAGCCTGTGCTGTAACAACAAAGCCTGGCGGTATTGGCAATTTTGCATTATACATCTCACCAAGATTTGCAGCCTTACCACCAACAGTACCTACATCCTCTTTTTTTATGTCTTTAAACCAAGCAATATTACTCATTAATATAAGAAAAATATGATTGTATTTAAACCTTTTTAATTATTTTAGCTTTTCAACTTCAATAGAATACTTGCCAGGTAATCTTGGTATTGCTTTTTTCAAACTTCTTTCTGCTATGTTCTTTCCATTCTCATTTACACTTATTGTCAATAATGTTTTTCCTTTTTTCATTCTTGCTGCTCTTCCTATAGGCTTTCCAAAAGCGTGTGACATCCCAGTCTGCATCCTGTCTGCCCCAGCACCTGAAAGTAATTTGTTTTCCCTTAAAACATGATGAGGAAATGCTTTAATGACAAAATAATAATCACTTATACCAATATCTTTCTGCAAAATTCTATTAACCATCTGCCTTACAGATTCAATTGAATTATGCCTTACATTCAAATTTTCTCTTGAAACTAATTTTATTTTATACTTAAATTCCTTGTTAGGATTTCCGATATTGAACTTAACTATCTTGTGGTCTGGAACCGTTGGAATAAAGCTATATCTTTTGAACTTGCTTTTTCTAGTGTAAGACCTAGTTAAATCCCTGTAACATGAACCTTTTCTTAAATTTGCCATTTTATTTCTCCATTGATTCTGAAACTCTTCTTACCAAATCTTTTATTATATTTGGATTATTTATTGCTGTTGTTCCAAAAGCAAAAGATATCCTTTGTTCTATTTGTTCTTCTGAAGTCATATCTCTATCAAAGCTTCCCATATAACTTAATATTGGTTTCTCATAAAATTTTTTTAATCCAGTATAATAATTTTCCATTTTATTCTATATTTACTTTTTTTCCTATTGATTGTCCTGGCAATCCGGGCTTGAAATAAGCTCTTACAGCTCCTTTATTACCGTGTATATTTGTTATTTTTCCTTCCATTTCCTTTCCAGAAGGAGATTTCCATACTATCTTTTTATCTATCAATTCTTTAGCTTTTTCCTTATCATTTATATTGCTAACTTTCACAATCATCTGGTTTACATTTTGAGTGTGTCTACCAATCCTATAATTAACAATAATACCTTCCATAAGAATTTCTAGAAATATGAGTATTTAAAAATGTTTTTATTCTTCTTTTTCAATAAACCTCTTTAATTTCAAATACAAGATCTTATATGGCTTATATTCTTCATCGCCAAGAGGATTCTTCAAATAATTTGTATATCTTCCTATGGTCATAATAAAGAGGGCATTGGATATTATTTTCTAATTCAATATCATAATCCAGATCAACATAATCCTAATAAGATATAAAAGGCCCATTAACTTTTGAACAAGATGCTAGGAATTTGCCATTAACAAACCAATCTCCAATATCTGAGATTGTATTTTTTTTGGAACATGTTCATCAAGCAAAGAAATTAATTGTATTTCCTCTTCCTTTAATTTACCCAAATATAATTCTATATCTTTTTCTAGTTTATATTCTCTTAAATCTATTATGTTATCTTTTGTAATCTTATTTCTTAATTTTAGAAAGTGTAATTAGTTTTTTTCTCTGTAAATAATCAGAAATCTCGTTTATGAATGGTCTTGCTTCCCTATTAATTTTCTCTATTTCCTGTGTTGTCATTTTTTTTGTTTTGTATGTTTTTTTCATATCCATAACATCTTTAAGTATTTTTGCCATTCTTGTAGGAATATGTTCTTTATCAAGCATTTTCTTGAATTGTGTCAAAAGATTGTTTTGAGTATATTTTACTTTATTAATTTCAAGAGCCTGTTTTGCCAATTTTATACAATTATCATATATCTCATCAACATGTTCTGCATCCTTTTTCTTCTGTATTTGTATGAATAATTTTTTTATTCTTTTCAAATATTCATCTGCATCTTTTAACAAATCGTCAATGTCCTTTCCTGAAACTTCTTTTATTTTTCTGTGTTCTATATCCTTATAATAACTTCTTATTCTTTCAAGCATAGTCACATATTTCTTTTCCAATAATTTTTCCTGTTTTACAAAAATCTTATCCAATAGATCAATGGTTTCCTTTGGAGTTGGAGGTGCAATACCATACATCATCAATGCCGCCTGAGCTGGATTCAATAAGGCATAATAAAGATCTTCTGAAACCACACTAAGCATCTTGTACTTTGTTCTTTCAATTAATTTTTCACCGACATTCATCTGCATTTCAATGGATTCTGGAGAAGGTTTAATTCTTCCAGTCTTTAACAATAATTTCCAAGGCATGAATACCCCTCTATCATACAATGGAATTCCATCTCTTAACAATGTGAATATAACCGGATGTGCATCTTTTACAGACTCCCAAAAATCAGTTAAAATATAGGTCTGAACATGAAATTGTTTTTGAACTCCTGTCATTTGCGCTGCCTGGTCTCCCATCTGTAATATTATCGCTCTTAACTTGTCTCTTAATTCTGTCCTTGACATTCTTTTAACATCAGTATCATCTATTATGATATAAACATCAATGTCATTTGACTTCTCCCCCCTAAATAAGGAACCTGCTGCAACATAGCTCACAACATATTTTTCAAATTTCTTTATGGACATTGTTTTGTGAACTTCTGCTATTTTTAATGCAGATAATAAATCAGAAGGATCATAAATTGGCATTGACATTGCAATCATTCTTAAAATGTTATATTTTCCATCATAGCAAGATTCCCTTAAATCAAATAAAGAGATTACTTTAGGAATTATGTTTTTATCTGTATCTATAACTATTTTATTTATTGATTTTGAGGTTTTTTCCATAAATAATATTGGATTTTTTTCTTTGTCGGAATCAACAACAACAAGAACATTTATTTTGTCTTTATCCTCTTTTTTTGGGGGCAGTAATGTAATACCCATTATATTTTTTTCCTTGTCTTTTACTAATTTATCCTTAAGGGATTCTAATTTCTTCTTTAATGCTTCCAGTTTTTTCTTGACTTCTTCTGGAATTTCAGGCACTTCCTGCTTTTTCTTTTCATCTACCATTTTTCAATTATATACTCGAGTATATGCTTTATAAATCTTTGGATTTATTAAAATTTATTAATCAAAAGGTATTTAAATGTAAAATTTGAAGGTTTTTATATGGGCCCATGGTCTAGTGGTTATGACGTCGCCCTTACAAGGCGGAGATCGCCGGTTCGATCCCGGCTGGGCCCATTTTATTTATATATTATTTAGAAATAACAAAATTAATACAAAGAAATATTAAAAATAATTATCTTCTTTTCTTCTTTTTAGACTTTTTTTTCATAGGTTTTTTCATAGATTTCTTTTTCATTGCTTTTTTCTTTACGGGTTTTTTTGTTATACTCTTCACTGTTATGTTTGGCATACTATTACTACATTTTTTGCATACTCCTTTTTTATCTGATTCTTTATGTCCAAAAAGTTTTGATAGAAATCCGTCCATTAATGCTCCGCAGTTTTTACATTTTTTCAAAGTATCACCTCTTTTTGCTTTAATTATCATTTAATTTATTGATTTAAAAATTTTTCTATTGATTTAATTTGATTAATTTTATAAATCCTTATTTCCACAATATATTATGAAATACAAATTTTTAGAGCATACAGCAGATGCGAAGTTTCAGGCATTTGGAAAATCATTGGAGGAGGCATTTTCTAATGCAGCACTTGCAGTGATGTCAATAATGATAGACCCAAAAAAAGTAAATCCTAAAATAACAAAGGAAGTTAATGTAAAAGGAAATGACAAGGAATCTCTACTTTATAATTTTCTTGAAGAACTGTTAATCTTATTAGATACTGAAAATTTTATATTAAATAATGTGAAAGAATTAAAAATTAAAGGAAATTCATTAAAAGCAACTTTAATTGGTGATGAATTAAACAATAAATATGAATTAAAAAGCGATGTAAAAGCAATAACTTACAATGAAATGTTCATAAAAGAAAATCCTTTTATTGTTCAAGTTGTATGTGATATTTAATCTCTTGTCAATTTTTTCTAGTTTTGCTCATAATTTTTAAATTGTTTTTCAAATTCTTCTCTTGGAGTTAAAGGAACATTCAATCTTTGTTTTAATAATTCAAGAGTTTTATCTTTTTCTTCTTCTGAGACTTTTGAAACTCTTAATTCTAGATTAAGGTTGCTTGGCTATCTTTCTTAAATCATAATCGCTAATTGAGTCCCCTTTTAATTCCTTAAGAGAATACAAATAATTTCCATTTTCATCCTTGGAGGAATAAGCTGTTTCTGCCACACCCCTCAAAATATCTATGAGAGTATTGAATTTCATTCTTGTGTTTTGGTTCTTCTTTTTTACTTAATAATCTTTTATAAAAAGAAGGTCTATTTTTTATTCTTTTTCTTTCTTTTTTATCCTTTTTGTATAAGGAGACATATCCAGTTTTTCCCTTTTTTTCTAAATGCCCCTGATTTTTTCTGGATGTAAATTATTTTCATAAAATTCTCTACATAATTGGGGAAACCTCGTAGGGTATTTTGATTTTATGAATTTCATAATTATATAATAACAAAAAGATATTTAAATGTATTTGGTTATTTCATTAGTTATGAAAGACCAACTAAAAAAAATCTCAAAATATGAATGGGAATTGCCAAAATTTGGTTCTATGAAAGTTCCTGCAAAGATATTTGCATCTGAAAAAATAATGCAGGCAGTAGAGCCTAACGCAATACAGCAATTAGCAAATGTAGCAAGCCTTAAAGGAATTCAAAAACATGCTCTAGCAATGCCAGATATACATTCAGGCTACGGTTTTCCAATTGGGGGTGTTGCAGCATTTGATTTAGATAAAGGTATAATTTCTCCAGGAGGGGTTGGTTATGATATTAATTGTGGGGTTAGACTTTTAACAACTAATTTATCTGTAAAAGAATTTCTCAAAAAAAGAAATCAATTAATTAATGAAGTTTATAAAAATGTTCCTTCAGGTGTTGGTTCTAAAGGAAGAATAAAAGTAACAAAGGATGTTTTAATGGAAGTTTTAGAAAAAGGAACAGAATGGTGTGTAAAAGAAGGTTATGGTGTTAAAGAGGATATATCAAAAACAGAAGAAAACGGAAAAATGCCAAAAGCAAATTCCCAACACGTTTCTGATACTGCATTAAGAAGAGGTATGCCTCAATTAGGTTCATTAGGTGCTGGAAATCATTTTCTTGAAGTACAAAAAATAGAAAGTGTATTTGATGAAAATATTGCTAAAAAATGGGGATTTAATAAGGAAAATGTAACTGTAATGATTCATTGCGGTTCAAGGGGGCTTGGACATCAAGTTGCTTCTGATTACATTAAAGAAATGGAAAAAAAATTCGGTTATGAAAATCTTCCTGACAGGGAATTGATAAATGCCCCAATAAATTCCGATTTAGGGCAAAAATATTACGGTGCAATGAGTGCTGCAACTAATTTCGCGTTTGCAAACAGGCAGTTAATAATGCATTGGGTCAGAGAAAGTTTTGAAAATGTGTTTGGAAAAACAGAAATAAATCTTATTTATGATGTTGCGCATAATGTTGCTAAGTTTGAAAAACATAAATTAGAAGATAAATGGAAAGAAGTATGCATACATAGAAAAGGGGCTACAAGAAGTTTCGGACCTGGAAGAGAAGAATTGCCTGAAGTTTATAAAAATACAGGACAACCGGTAATAATTCCAGGCAGTATGGGGACCAGTTCATACTTATTAGTTGGAACTAAAAAAGCAGAGGAAGTTTCTTTTGGAAGCACTGCACACGGAGCTGGAAGAATAATGTCAAGACATGCTGCCTTAAGACAATTTAGAGGTGAGAAAATAAAAAAAGAATTGTCTGAAAAAAACATCGAAGTTAAATCTGGAACATTCAAGGGTTTGGCAGAAGAAGGTCCTGGAGTCTACAAGGATATTGATGAGGTTATTGATACAAGTCACGCAGTTGGAATTGGAAATAAAGTAGTTCGTGTTGTTCCTCTTGCTGTTATTAAAGGTTAATTTCTTTTCTTAATGATATAAATTAAAGGTGGGATAAATAGAAGTACTATTATCAAAATTCCAAACAAAAAATAAATAACAAAAGTAAGCAATAATGATAATAACATTAAACCAATTGTGTGATACCAAGTCCAATTCTTAATTATATTTCTCATATAAATCCTTAGCTATTTTCCATAAATCTGATTCCACGATTCCATTTTTAGTGCAATAAGTACAATAACTAACAGCATGAGATTCGCATTTTTAGTCTTTACAATATTTAATGGCTTCCTTAACTGCATCTTCTTTACTTTTTAAATTAAATTCTTTTAAATATTCTTCAAAACCTTTTCATTAAACCATGTTATAATCTGCCATACCTCAACCCTATACCCAAATATTCTTGGCTGCCCCATACAAAGATTTTCATTAGATTTTATTTCCATTTTAAAATTTGAATTTACCTTTGAATTTTCTCATCATCTTTTCAAGACTTTTTTCACTCATACCTCCACTTTTCATCATCTTCAACATTTTCTTACTTTGTCTGTAATGCTTTAATAATTCCTTAACTTCTGCCGTAGTAGTTCCAGAACCTTTTGCAATTCTGTCTATTCTGGATTTATCAATAATATCAGGATTCTGTTTTTCTTCCATTGTCATTGAATCCATTATGAACTTCCATTTTTTTAATTTATCCTCTTGAACATCAAATATTTCTTTTGGCATCTTGTCTTTTAAACCGCCAAAACCAGGGACCAATTCCATTATCTTATTCAAAGAACCCATCTTGTTCATGGCTTCCATCTGCTCATATAAATCTATTAAAGTAAAATCTCCTTTAAGCATCTTCTCGGTCATGTCTTTTGCCTTGTCTTCAGAAATAGCAAACTTAGTCTTCTCTAATAAAGTTTCTAAATCTCCCATACCCAATAATCTTGAAACAAAACCTTTTGGATTAAAATGTTCCAAATCATCAACTTTTTCTCCAATACCTATGAATTTTATTTTTGCTTTTGTAACTGTGGCTGCAGCCAATGCACCCCCTGCCTTTGCAGTTCCATCCATCTTGGTTACAATTATTCCTGTTATTCCACACGCTTTGTGAAAAGATTCTGCTTGTTTCTGCGCTGCCTGCCCTATATCCGCGCTTATGACTAGCAAATTTTCATCTGGTTTTATAGTGTCATTTAATTTTTTTAGTTCAGATATCAAATCGTCACTTAATGCATCTCTTCCCGCAGTATCTATTAATACAATATCATATTTTTCAAGATTTTTTTCAAATTTCTTGTATATTTTTAGAGGGTCTTTATCACTTTTGTCAACATAACAATCAATCATTACTTGTTTTGAAACCTGCTCCAATTGGTCTGGGGCTGCAGGTCTGTGAACATCAAGTCCTACAGAAGCAACTTTATAACCTCTCTTAGTGTAATATTTTGCTAATTTACCTATAGATGTAGTTTTACCTGAACCAAACAAACCAACAAGCATTATCTTGAAAGGTTTTTTCTTTGATATTTTAATTTCTTCCCTTTCTTCACCCAGGAATTTAACCAATTCCTCATAAACAATTCTTATTATATATTCTTTTTTAGAAATTCCTTCAGAAGGCTTCTCATTTAATGCCCTATGCTTTATGTCTTTTGTTAACTGAAATACAAGTAAAACATTAACATCTGCTTTTAATAATGTCCTTTGTAAATCTTTTACTAATTCATCAATAAGTTTTTCATCAACAAACATAGCATTAGCTATCTTTTTCATAGAATCCTTTAATGATTTGGATAAGTCTTCTAGCATATTTATACTGAAGAATTATCTTTTATAAAGGTTTTTAGGATAAGATTTTTATAGTTTTTCATTTCCTTAAAGATATGGAAAAAATATTTGTGATGATAAAACCAGATCATGTTAATATGGCTGAGGAAATATTGAAAGAATTGGATAATCATGCAGAAAGAGTAGATTATAATATTGTTAATAGTGTTCCATCGGAGATAATAGAAAAACACTATGAAGAGCATAAAGGAAAATATTTTTATGATCGCATGATAAAATATTATGTTGGAAAATCTGTTGTAATTGCTTTATATAAAGGAGAAAACATAAGAGAAGTCTTTGATAAATTAATAGGAGCTACAGATCCATCAAAAGCAGACCTAAATTCAATAAGGGCGAGATATAGTGATGATTCATTTAAAAAATGTGATTCTGAAGGAAGGCCCTTAAAAAATGTAATCCATAGATCTGATTCCGAGGAAAGTGCAGAAAGGGAATTAAAAATCTGGGGAGATTATTTTCAAAACATTTAAAAAGTAATATAATGCCCTATTTTTTATGTTTAAGGGTTCAAAACGTTGGTTGGGAATTCTAGGCATAATTAAAATTTGGAGGAATAGAACATGGAAGGAAAAGTAAAATGGTTTAATACCAAAAATGGATATGGTTTTATAGAAGGGGAAGATGGAATGGATTATTTTGTCCATAAGTCTGCATTAAAATCTATAAAATTCATACGTGAGAATGATAAGGTGTCTTTTGAGGCTGCTGAAGGTGAAAAGGGAAAATACGCTAAAAATGTTATTTTGCTTCAGAAAGGAAGTGAAATGGAAGGCGGAGAAGAAACACAAAAAGAAGAACCTAAGGAAGAATCTAAAGCTGAAGAATCTGAAGAGTCATCTGAAGAAGAACAAGAAGAAAATTCTGAAGAGTCATCTGAAGAAGAACAAGAAGAAAATTCTGAAGAGTCATCTGAAGAAGAACAAGAAGAAAATCAAACATAGAATTTGTTTTTTATTGTTCTAATTTTATTTTTTTAATTATTAATTTTCCTGTATTATTATTTTCCATATTTATTTTAGAGTCTATTATTTTTAATTTTTTGTTGAATAAGGGCATGTTAAGAACAAAGGATTCGTATTCCCCCCCTTCTCCTGCAATATTAATATCAAACTTTTTATTTAACTTAATTAATTCATCCAAGGCATTTTTGTCTATTTTTCTTCCAAGCCAGTTCTTATCAAGCCCCTCTGACGCAATGGATGTTATAATGACTTCGAATTTATTTTTTATTAATTCTTTTAGTTCTTCTTCTTGAGACATATGCCATAAAGGATTAATGCATTTTAAACCTAATTTATCGCATATTTTTTGAATTCTTGAACTTTGATACACGGAAAACAAAGCCCCTGTAACAACTCCATCTAATTCATATTTTTCCTTTGCTTTTTTTATTATTTTTTCCAAATCCTTCAGTTCTTTTTCTTTTTCACCTTTTGTTTTGTCATATATTAAAGAAATATATAAGGATTTTGATTGCATCTTCACAAGATTTATGTTGGGTGTGTGAAACATATAAGAATCGGGGTTTTCAGAGTCCATCGAAATTAAACATTTTATATTATTATCTTTAACCTTGTACATTGCTAAACAGGAATCCTTTCCACCTGTAAATAAAATTCCTAAATTCATCTTCATCAATGATTTTATGTAATCAGACTTGTATTTAAACCCATTCTCTCTTGCTATTTTCTTAATTGCTTTGTCAAAACTGCTCCCATATTGCGCTGCTCTTTTTTTTCTAAAGGCATAATCTTCAAGTCCTAAATCATAAGCAACCTCTCTTAGTATTTGTTTGTTATACTTGTCAATTTTGAATCTTCCTGGAATTTTTAATGCTAACTTTATAATATTATCATCCAAATAAGGAGTTTCTAATTTTATTCCAAAATAATTTGCTATTGGAATATCTCTTAAATTATCTCTGGAATTCATTTCGAGTAACCCATTAAGACACTCTTTGTTAATATTTTTAGATTCAATATGCCTTTGATATCCTGCAAATATCTCTTCAGAACCAAGCCCAGTAAAAACAACATCAATATTGTCTTTTTTTGCCATTTCCATGCACGAATATGTGACTAGTCCAACACCTATTTTAACAATGTCAATCTCTTTGAATAATTTTGACAATTCATTTATTCTTTTTTCTATGTCTTTTAATGACATTACTTTTACTTTTAATTTAAATCCAAATTTTTTCGCAACTTCTTCTGCATACTTTAAATCTTCTGATCCTTTCATTCCTACAGAATAGCATATGAAATTCTTGTTCAAATTTTTGCAGATTAAAGCAATAGTGGAAGAATCAACACCCCCAGAAAATAAGATTCCAAATTTTTTATTGGGGGCTCTCTTTTTTACAGCCTCTAAAAGTTCTTTATTAAGAAGGGATTTTATTTTATACTTATCCTTTAATACAACTCCGGATTTTAGTCTATTAATATTATTCTTCCATTCTTTATCCGAATATATTTTGTTCTTCATAAAAAAAATAAACAGAAAAACATTTAAATGAGTTTTCATACCAATAGTTATGGATTATATTCTTAAAGAAAAACCAAAAAACCCAGTAATAATTCAAGGATTTCCAAGTTTTGGTCTTGTAAGCACAATAGCAACAGGGTTTTTAATAGACCACCTTGATGCAAAGCCAATAGGAGAAATAATTATAAAGAATGCTCCGCCCATGCTTGCGATTCATAATAAACAACTTATAAAACCAATAGAGATTTATTATTCTAAGAAAGAAAACTTGGTAATTGTAAATGCATTAACAAAAGTTGCGGGCAAAGAATGGGAATTGAGTGATGTTTTGCTTAAGATGTCCAAAGACCTTAATGCAAAAGAAATTATAATATTAGAAGGTATTGCCACACAAAAAAAATCAGAAGGAAAATCATACTATTATTCCTCAAAACAAAACGAAAAATTAAAACAAATTGGCCTTAATGAAATGAATGAAGGTATAATAATGGGAGTCCCTGCATCTCTATTGGTAAATGCAAAAACAACAAAAGTTTCTTGTATATTTACTGAGACAAATCCTAATCTTCCTGATAATAGGGCTGCTGCAAAAGTTATAGAGAAATTAGATAATTATCTTAATTTAAAGGTTGATTATAGACCTTTAATAAAAAAAGCACAGGAAGTAGAAAGCAAACTGAAAAGCATATTAAGCAATACAAAGAAAGCATTTAGCAAGAAAAAGAGAAAAGATGATTTGAGCTATTTAGGATAAAAAAATTTAAAAAAAGAAAAAAATTATTTCTTAGTTTCATAATATATCATGTATAATGCTGCAACACCAACTAATATGTAGACTAAACTTTCCAACCATGTTATTGAACCAAAGATCATATTCACCAAATTCCAATTCCTGTTGATACCTACAAGTCCCCAATTAAGACCACCAACAATTACAAGAACTAAAGCAATCCAGTCTATAATTTTCTTTTCCAAACTGTTTCACCTCCCTTTATATTAATATTACAATATAACAAGTATATTTAAAGTTATTCTTTGACATAACTATAGATTAATGGGAGTGCTATGGTAGCATCACAATGAACATTAACGAATTTTGCTTTTTCGTCCATCTTCCCCCAAGAAATTCCTTCTTTTAATTCTGCACCTGAAGAGCCTCCTGTTTCAGGTATATCCATTGTTATCTGTATTCCATATTTTGCGGGATTAGTGAATTGCATTGCTTGTTGGATGTAATTTTTGGGTGTGCCCCCTCCAATATACATCACTGCTTTGTTTTTCATAGCCCAAGTTAAATCAAGAATTTCTTTTAAATCTTCAAAATCATTGAATTCTATTTTCTTGTCTTTAATTAAATTATTCCATATCATTAAACCTATACCTGAATCTGTTATTGCAGGGCAGAAAATTGGAATTTTCTTCTTGTAACATGTTGTTAATATTGAATCTTCTTTGTCTATTATTTTTCCTATTTCCCATAAAAACTCATTTACTGTTTTTTTGTCTTTTAATTTATCAAAATTTTCATCAAAGAATTTTTCTAGGCTTTGGTATACTTCATTTTTCATGAACACGTCATATATCCTGTCTATTCCTTTTTTATGCAATTTAGAATCATCTGCGTATCTTGAGCCTTTGTAATGATGATGCCCTAATGCTTCTATTAAATCATGGGTTATATTAGCTCCTGTTGTAACAAATACTTTTATTATATTATCATTAATCATATCAATAACCACCTGCTTCATTCCTGCAGGGACCATTGCCCCAGCAAATCCAAAGAACAAATCACAATTTTCTCTTTTTATTGTTTTTAATATTTCTGAAGCCTCAGCTATTCTTCTTGCACCAAAGCTTGCATTGGAAAACTCATCTATTAATTCCCTGCATTTAATATCCTTTTTTATTTTTACTGGTTTTATTGGTTTCATAAAAGAAAATTATAGCAAAAATTTATAAAATTATTGTTTAAATGCATCCATCACCTGTATTTTCAGAATAACATAATCTGTACAAGAAGGAATAAGCAAGTTCATTTGCATTATAATTTATTCTTAATCTAACATTTTTACCTCTCCATGAAGGATCTAATTTTGTGTCCCATGTAGGTGCAGACGGAACTCCCAAACAACCATTCTTACAATTATCATATATTAATATCTCATCACTACTATCTGTATCCTCTAGTGTATAAGTAAAGTCTCCTAATCCCTCCCCATAATATGTAATATAATTTATTCTTTCATCATCAGGAATCTGGAATATATTTGACTTAACCCATCCAATCTCATCACTAATAGTTCCAACAAAATGATCTCCTGGAGGAATTTCATTAATCAAATCTATATTTTCGCTTTCCGCCTCCAATTCTTCAAGTTCTTGTGTTGAACCTATTGCAAAATAAGGTTTTGGATCATTACTATTATCTCCATCTCCATCTTGGTCAGGTATACTTTGTCCTGTTGCCCCCGCGCTATTTTCAAAACCTTGTGCATCAACCAAGTTTAATAAACTAAAGCAACTTAATACTTCGCTTTTTCTTGATATTGAGCAAACATAATCTTCTCCTTCAACATTTATTTTCGGAAATATTTCTATTTCCCTAGGAGTTCCTATTTCATTAACATCAAATTCAAAACTTTCAAGGAAAGTTTTTTTGGAATATTCACTTAAAGAAACCTCTGCCTCACCTGTTACTGATCCGTCTTTAGCCTCAACTCTGTATAAAAATCCAGATATATCTTGTGCACCATTATTTTCCATAACTAAATTAACTGTATTAGAAAATACGCATGAATTTATTACCTTAAATCCTGTTTCTGAGCACTTCAAAGCAACTTCAGAATCCAGTTCTGT
The DNA here is from genome assembly GCA_017609465.1 of Candidatus Woesearchaeota archaeon. Classification (GTDB taxonomy): domain Archaea; phylum Nanobdellota; class Nanobdellia; order SCGC-AAA011-G17; family JAFCDX01; genus JAFCDX01. Next base: position 40,296 of record JAFCDX010000003.1, read on the forward strand.
TTTTTCCTTGTAATTTCTGTAAGTGTCCATACCCCATGTTAAAGTAAATGCAGCAATCATTACAACTAGTCCAATTATCAATATTGTAGAAATTATCGGACTTATACCTCTTTTTCTCATATTTTTATTAAAGAACAATGATTTATAAATTTTATCATATATTTGGGAACATGAAAATTAGACTATTCACATTCGGATGTTTTGCAAATAAGGATAATTCTGAAATAATTAAGGGGTTGTGCAATGAAAAAGATTATAAGATTACAGAAAAAAATGATGCAGATGTATTCATAGTAAATTCATGCATAGTAAAACATACAACAGAAAATAAAATAATTTATTTATTAAAAAAATTAAAAGACAAATATCCCGATAAAAAAATCATTCTTACAGGATGCATGCCTCAAGCAGAATATGAAAAAGTAAAAAATTTAGATATAATTCTTGTAAATACTTTTAACATAACTAATATAATAGGGGCAATAGAAGAAGGAAAAGATTATTTGACAGTAAAAAAAGAGAGAAAAATAAATCTCCCAAAGAATGATTCAAAAATAATACAGATAGCAGAAGGATGCACTAATGAATGTTACTTCTGTCAGACTAAATTGGCAAAAGGAGAACTTTATTCTTATCCCATAAAAGATATAATAAAAGAAGTAAAAAATTCTATAAAGAAAAACAAGAAGATATATCTCACTGCAACAGATTGTGGATGTTATGGCTTTGATATTAATACAAATCTTCTTGATTTATTAAATGAAATTATTTCAATAAAAAAAGATTTTAAAATAAGAGTTGGTATGATGAATCCTGAACATGTATTAAAATATCTTGATGAATTAATTGAAATTTACAAGGATGAAAAAATAATAAAATTCATTCACATCCCCATACAATCAGGTTCTGATAAAGTATTAAAGGAAATGAACAGAAATTATAAGGTAAAAAATTTCAAAAAAATAGTTAATAAATTCAGAAAAGAAATACCAAAAATAAACATAAGCACAGACATAATAATTGGATATCCAACAGAAACAGAAGAAGATTTTCAAAAAACATTAAAATTAATTGGAGAAATAAAACCAGAAGTTCTTAACATTTCCAAATTCAGTTCAAGAAAAGGAACAAAAGCATCTAAATTAAAACCATTAAAATCTGAAATCATAAAAGAAAGAATGCTAAGATTAAATAAAAAAAGAAAAAATTAAACCTTTACCTTATTAGCGTTATCCAATTTCTGCCACGTATGTGACAAAATGTTCTCCAAAGCAGTTGCGAAATATGGTGTATTTACCCAAACACCAATATCATAGGTTGGATGTACTTCTTCATCACTCATTGTCATGAACATTATTTCCTTGCCGTCAACAACAACGAATCTTGCTTCTGGCTTGCTCATATGCTTTACATCTGCAATTTTTGATATGTCTTTAACATATCCTTTGTTATCTTTGTTAACATTTGCAGCTATTCTTATTCTAACTCCTTTCTTGTTTAATTTTTCCAAAGTCGGCTTCAAGGTTTCTAATTTTCTAATAAGCCCTTTTGAAGAAGTTACTATTGTTACTGATTTTTGTGCGTTTTTTACCATGCTTTCCAAATGAGAATATATATTATGTCTACCTCTTATTGCTCCCGACAAGTCGCTTGGCTCTACAAATTCTATTCCCTGTTTAAACAAAGAATCCAATTCTTTTATTACTTCTGTAGTTTCCAAATCCTTTAATTTTTTTATGTTATTGTCTGCATCTTTTCTAATAAGCTTCTTTACTCTCTCAACCACCTCTTTTGGTTCAACTGCTATATACTTTATTGGTTTTCCTAACTTCATTACTACAAAACCTTTTTTTTCCAAACTCTCAAGAATGTCATATGCTCTTGATCTTGGAACATTTCCTATATCACTAAGTTCCCCTGCAGTTGATACACCTCTAGAAAGAAGAGCGGTCCATATTTTTGCTTCGTAAAGATTTAATCCAAAGAAACGCCTTAACTTATTCAAAAAGTCTTCTTTTACAATCATTCATATGACCTCCCTTATCACCTCTTTTCACTACCTGAATTCTTTAAGAGTGATTATTATTAATAGGTAATACCTATTATATGTTAGTGGTAACTATAGATATATAAATATTATTATTCTGTAATAACTATTTCTTTTGTTTCTTATACAGTGATTTTATTCTTTTTACATCATCCACTTCGTTTAAAGACTTATCTGGTCTAAGGCGGATAACTCTTGGGAATCTTAATGCGTAACCAGATTCATAAGTGGGGGATTTTTGTATTTCCTCATAACCAACTTCAACTATTAATGAAGGTTCTATTTCAACATTTTTTCCTTTTGTCTTTGTAATATGCGGTTTTAATTCTTTTGTAATATTTTTGAAAGTAACTTCCGCATCTTTCTCTTTTATTCCTGTTCCTACTTTCCCAATCCCCAAATATTCTTTTCCAGACTTGCATGCAATTTTAAATGATGAAAGCCAATTGCTTCTTTTTCCTTCTCCCCACTGTGCTCCTATAATAACCAAATCAAGAGTTTCTGTTGTTGGTTTTAGTTTCATCCACCCCCCAACATATCTCCCTGGCCTGTAAGTTGATTCAAGGTTTTTTGCAATCAATCCTTCTTTCCCTTCATTTAAAACACTCTTAAAGAATTTTTCAACTTTCTTCTCATCTTCAGTAACTATTTCCTTTGTTATTTCAATATCATATTTTTTCTCTTTTATGACTTTTTCAAGTTTTTTTCTTCTTTTTTTCAAGATTTCTTTTTCAAGGGATTTTCCATCATAATAAAGTATGTCAAATGCTTTTATAGTAACAGGAAATTTCTTGGCCATCTTTTCTATATCATATTTCCTTTTAATTCTTTGAGAAATGTTTTGAAATGGCAAATATCGTTTTGTTTCCGGTTCATATCCAACAAATTCCGTATCAATTATGTAAGATTTCCCTTTAATTTGTTTTTTTATTATTGGAATTAAGTCTGGAAATTGTTTTGTAACATTCTCAAGTCTTCTTGTAAATAGATAGATTTCTTTTCCATCATTGTGTATCAGGCACCTAAAACCGTCTAATTTCTCTTCAAATTGACAAGGCTTTCCAAGAGCCTTGAATATTTCCTTTATGGATTCTGCTTTTATTGCAAGCATAACTTTTGAAGGTTTTCCAGGGGTTAAAGTTACATCAGATAATTTCTTTTTTCCTTGTTTTGCAAGCTCTGCTATTTTTCCGTAATCTGCAAGTAACTGTCCTGATTTTTCAACTTCCTTAACATCAACATCAAAAGACTTTGCTATTGCATCTCTTATAATTCCAGAGGCAACCCCTATCCTCATTTCTTCAAGAATTGTTCTTACAATATATTTTGATTCTTCTGGATTGGCATTATTCAACAATTCAACCATTAGAGAAATTTTCTTGTCAATTGATCCTTTTCCTCCTATTTCAGGAAGTTTTCTTATGTTCTCATAAACTTTTTGTGTTGTCAATTCTTTTTTATTAAATGTTCTTTGTTGCTTGTCTTTCATTAATGATTCAACAACTTTTCCAAGGTCTCCTGTTTTTTTCCATTCTTTTTCAACCTTGTCAGAAATATGACCTGTTGCCTTTGAAATAACTTTAATAACCAATCTTGAGGACATTCCTATCTTTTTGTCCTGTCCTCTGGGAAAAACCCTCCCTTGTATAAGATAAATAATATGATTCAATTCATCCTTGCTAATATGTTTTATGAAATCGGAAATTATTTTTGTTTTTTCAAGTTTTTTTGTAGTGCTCTCAAGTTCCTTATAAATTTTAACAAGTTTTAAATATTCCATTAATTATAGATATTTTAACAAAATAAAAAGGTTTTGATGATGGAATTGGACAAGGCAATAAAGGAAAGAAAATCTGTAAGAGAATATTTAACAAAAAGAATTCCTGAAGAAAAATTAATGGAAGTTCTTGATGCTGCTAGGTATGCCCCAAAGGCAGGGAATTTACAAAATTTTTATTTTATTGTTGTGAAAAGCAAAAAAAGAAAAGAAGATATTTCAGAATGCTGCAAAAACCAATCCTGGATGAAAAATGCTCCTATTCATATTGTGGTATGCAATAAAGTAAAAGACATAAAAAGGCTTTATTCGGAACAAGGAGAATTATTCTCAATACAAAATGCAGCTGCTGCAATGGAAAATATTTTGCTTAAAGCAACAGAATTAGGATTAGGAACATGCTGGGTGGGAGCCCTTGACTTTGTTAAGATACAAAGAATATTGAAGCTTCCAGATGATGTAAGAGTTGAAGCAATAATAACACTAGGTTATCCAAAAAAAATTCCAAGAACCTCAAGAAAATATGACCTTGACAAGATAGTTTACTTTGAAGAATGGGATAAAAAGAAATAATTTATTCTAAATAATATTCATTGTTTTGTTTTTGCTGTTTGTCAAGTTGTGAATTTGGTTTGTTTATTCTTGGACGATTTGTATTTGGATCTTTTCTATATGTAATATCCAAATTTTTAAGGATTATATTCATGCCTTCTTTTTTTTCAAGAGGACCATTAACATTTCCTTTTATTCCTGGTTTTCCTTCAAAAACAAGCATTGAATCTGCCAAATAATCAATAAATTGAATATCGTGGTCAACTATTATTGCTGAAATTTCTTTTCTTATTATAAATTCTTTTATGACTTCTGCAACCAATAATCTATCTTCAACATCTATGAATGCAGAAGGTTCGTCCATTAATATCAAATCTGCTTCTTTTGACAAGCAGGAAGCTATTTTTACTTTCTGCAGTTCCCCTCCTGAAAGGTTTTTTATGTTGTTTTTTAATAGATTTTTAATATTTAATTTCTCCAAAATATTTTGCTTATACCATCCTGAATCAAATTCATTTTTTGCTATTTCCCTCAAATATTGTTCTACATTTTTGTCTTCTGCTTTTAAGTCCTGCTCTTTGTAGGAAATTTTTATGTCATCAATGTTCCCTTTGTCAGATTTTGTTTTTTTAGAGAGCATATCAAGGAAAGTTGTTTTTCCTAAACCATTTGCCCCCATAATACACATTACTTCTGATTTTTTTATATTAATTTTATTAACTTTTAAACTGAACTTATCAAATGATTTCTCCAATCCTGGCAATTCAAATGAAATTACATCTGAAGAAGTTTTTGATATCAAAGGATCAAAGAATTTTATTGCATAATCTCTGAATCTTATATTATCATCAGACAAGTAACCATCAAGATACTCGTTTATTCCTCTTCTAACTGATTTTGATTGTGAAAAAATACCATAACAAGAAGGAACCCCATAAACAATCTGTATCTCATCCGATATATAATCTAACGTGGCTAGATCATGCTCAACAACAATTATTTTTGAATTTTCTTTTAAAGACCTTATTAATTTTGCAACTTTTATTCTGTAAGTTATATCCAAGAATGAGGAAGGTTCGTCAAAGTAATAAACATCTGCTTTTTTTAATATGCATGCTGCAATAGCAATTCTTTGTAATTCCCCCCCAGATAAATCTTTTATTTGTCTATTTTGAATATTTTCCAAATCTAATTCTTTCATTAAATTATCAATGATATTTTTTTCATCTATTTTTTTTAATAAATCAATTACTTTTCCTTTGTATAATTCTCTTAATAATTCAACTCTCTGGGGTTTGTAAGATATTTTAATATTTTCATCAAATAAATTTTTGAAATAATCACTAAGGTATTTATTGGAATATTTGTTTATTATTTCTTTGTTTTTTGGTGGATTATCAAAGTTTCCAAGATTTGGTTTTATTGTTCCTGTTAATATGTTCAATGCTGTACTTTTTCCTATTCCGTTTCTTCCTATTATTCCTATAACAGATTTTTCTTTTAAAATTGGCAATGAGAATAATTCAAAAGCATTTTCTCCAAATCTATGAATTGGGTCTTCATTTAACTGTTCTGGAAGATTAACTATTTGAATTGCTTCATAAGGGCATTTTTTTATACATATACCACACCCATTGCATAATACTTCATCAATTACTGCCTTTTCATTAATATTTCTTATGCAATCTTGATCCTTTCTGTTAATTGGACAAACTTTTGCACAAAGAAAGTTGCATTTATGCAAGTGGCATTTCTCTTTTTTTATTATTGCTAATCTTGTCATTTTTAATAAAATAAAGTTAGAAAAAGTATTTTAAAGGTTTTTGGTATTATTTTTTGTATGCCTCAGTAGCTCAGAGGTTAGAGCAATTGCCTCGTATAGCTGAGAAAGCAATAGGTCGCAGGTTCGAATCCTGCCTGAGGCTTAATTTATATTCTATAATGGCCATGTCTTAAACTCGGGACTTGAATTTGCTGTCAAAAATAGGGTCTTTTGCTTCTTTAACAAGGAATTAATTCTTTTTCTTCAGAAAAGGTACGTTTCTCTGTTTTAGTCCTATTTGATAATTATACTCAATATTTTGAAGTTATGATAAGATTTATATATTATTTTAATATTAATAATCTATGAAAAATAAAGCATTGGTATTAAGTCTATTAATTATATTTAATATATCTATTGTTATTGCTACTGATTGTCAAGATTTTGATAATGGCAAAACCTATTTTTTGAAAAGTCATGCAATAGGAGATTGGTATGGTGGGGGAGATCCAAAAATATATGGTCAAGATCCTAATCCTTCATTTGGCAAACCAACATCAGATTCTTATTCAACATATTATGATTGGTGTACAGGACTTCAATTAATGGAAGCTATTTGTGATGCAAATGGGAAATTGAGTGTAGCAAGTTTTTCTTGTCCAAATGGATGTTATCAAGGTGCTTGTAAATGTCAAACTAATTCAGATTGCCCTCAAGGATATGTATGTAGAGGAGATGGTTTTACATGTGTTGAAGGGGAAGATGTTGATTGTTATGATGATGGAAATGATTATTTTACAAAACAAAAAGTGCAAATTAGAAAAAATGGAATAATAGTTAGTACAAATTATGATAGATGTGAAGGGAATATATTAAATGAAGCATATTGCCAAGACCCACATTCTGATGATGTTTCTTTTCTTACTTATACCTGTCCAGATGGATGTTCAGAGGGAGCATGTTTAAAAATAATACAATGTACTGAGTCATGGAGTTGTAGTTCTTGGAGTTCTTGTATTAATGGGCAACAAACAAGAACTTGCACCGATACAAATAATTGTGGGACAACTTTAAGTAGACCCCCTTTATCACAATCTTGTACTGTTTCTAATGAAAAACCAGACTTTAGTGTGAATGGATTAGAAATATCAAGTGCTTCCGATGCTCCAAAAGAAGGTAATTATGATAGAAATATATTTGTTAAAATATTTAATTCTGGGAAAGAGATTGTTCCTGGTTATTTAAGTTATGAAATAAAAGTAAAAGATGAAAATGGAAATGATATTGATAGTTGTATAATGAATTCTTACCTTAATTGGTTTTCAAACAAAGAAGCCATAGTTAAAGGAGGTTCTTGTAGTTTAAATTTACCTGCAGGTAAATTAACATTCGTAACAGAAGTTGATGTAAAGAAAGAATATAATGAATTAAATGAAAATAATAATATTTATACCCAGAAAATAGAGATTTTATCAGAAGATTATAAATGTAAAGATAGTGATGGTGGAAAGAATTTTAATGTAAAAGGAGAAATTGAAGGTTATCTTATGGAAGAATTATCAATTAAAACATTTAAAGATACTTGCGAGAATGTTAATAAACTTAAGGAATATGATTGTCAAAATGATGGTGCAAAAATAGGATATGTATATGAGAATTGCCAATACGGTTGTAAAGATGGAGTTTGTTTAACAGAATCTATTCCCACCACTACTCCAACTCAATCAGAAGAACCCGAATCTGTAATTACAGAAGATGAATATTTAAAACAATCTTGTGATGGATGTTTAATGGAAGATAATTGTGTATCTTATGGAACAAGATTAGATGAAAAATATTGTAGTTTATCAAAAGATTTTTTAAATCAAAGAGATTTAGGCTCATCTTGTAATGAAAATTATGAATGTAAAAGCAATGAATGTTTAGATAGAGAATGTGTTTCTACTTACGGCTTATTAAAAAGAATATGGGTTTGGATTAAAAATTTATTTAATTAAAATATTTCTCTCATCTTTAATAAAAATTAATCTATATTCTTTACTATAGAAATCTTTATATATCATTAGGTATTGTAATATAATATAAAATTATATGGGGATATATAATGGTTATGATACAAATAGACTTGTCAGAAGAGGAAAACAAAATAGTAAACATCGTAAAATCTGTTAAAGGATTTATAACAAAGGAAGAAGCCATTAAATATATCATCAAACAGTTTAAACCAAGTTTAAGGCTGTAAAAATAACCAGAGAACCCGAAGGTTCTCTTAAAAAACTTTCTGATATCCGAACAGAAAGAGCTTATTCTATTTTAAAGAATGGAAAACCGAAAATAATAAATAAGCAAGAATTTTTAGTTCCAGCTTCAAATCCAAATTACAAATTCAAAGTAACTCATAGAGATGCTTGGACTTGTGAATGCCCTGATTTTCAAAAAACCTGTAAGGATAAAGGATTATACTGCAAACATATTAAGGCAATTCAATTCTTTCTTAAATTAAGAAATAAAACAGAAATAGACAATATATTAAATGAAAATTCAAGAAAAGAATGTATCTACTGCAAATCTAAAAACATAATCAAAAGAAGAATAAGAAAAAGCAATAAAGGAAATTTACAAAGATACTATTGTAAAGATTGTAAAAAAAGATTTATTCTAAATCCAATAAAATATATTAAAATTAATGCTAAAAATATATGTTTAGTTATGGATTTGTATTTTAAGGGGTTATCATTAAGAGATATCCAAGATACATTAGACCAATTCCATAAAATTGAAATCAGTCATGAAAGCATAAGAAGATACATAAGAAACTTTACTAAATTAATGAATAATTATGTTAAAGAACAAACCAATGGAAAACTGAAATTAGGTGGTAAATGGCAGACTGATGAGCAAACCATTCAAGTAGGAAAAGAAAAGTTATGGAATTGGAATACTATTGATACAAAAACAAAATACTTAGTAGCTAACAACATAACTAAATCAAGATATTATGATGATACTGTAAAAATAATAGAAAAAGCCAAGGAAGAGTGTGGAAGACCAGAAGAATTAAGAACAGATGGATTAAGGGGTTATCCAGGAGCTATTAGAGAAGTATTTGAATTAAATAAGTTAAAATTCCCTTATACTGTTCACGTTAAATCAAAGGGATTTAGAGATAATATTAATACAAACATAGTAGAAAGATATCACAATGAATGGAGAGAGTTTGACAAAATAAGAAGGGGATTTGGTAATATGGAAACAGCTCAGGACTGGAATGAAGGTTATAGATTATTCCATAATGTAATAAGAAAAAATATGGCTCTAAATGGCTTAACTCCTTTACAAAATGCAGAAATAGATTTAGATTTAGGAAGAAACAGATGGCTTGGATTATTACTTAAGTCCCTAAATGTGACAAATAAAGAAAATCATAATAAAAGCCCCTAAACTGTGACATAGCCTCTATAATATATATTTTCTATTAAATTGCAAATTGCAAGTATTCGCGCGACACATTTATAAATACATCCAAATTATACTAATTTAACTCCTTTTGAAATAAAAACCGAAAGGAACAGGAGGTGTATTTGAATGGATATAAATAAACCAATAAAAAAATTTCGTTCTGGAAACATAGAGAGCGCTGTATGGCTCAATGAAAAAGAAGTAAACGGCAATAAAGTAAATTTCAAGACAGTAAGTATAAGAAAATCATGGAATCAAGACGGAAAATGGCATGATCAAACAATAAATCTGAGAAAAAATGACATACAAAAATTACTTTTAGTTTTAAATAAGGCGCATGAGGACTTGCTATTAAGCGAAGAGGAAAGTGATGAAGATGAATGAGAAAAAGAAAATAACAATTGAGGATTTGCCAGGAATAGGCGCTGCATCAGCAGAAAAATTAAGAGAAGCAGGATATGATAATCTTATGGCAATAGCAACAGCATCACCAGGAGAAATTGTAGAAATAGCAGGTCTTGGTGACAGTGCAGCAAAAAAAGCAATACAAGGTGCAAGAAATAAATTAGATATGGGTTTTGAATCTGGAGAGGATTTGTTAAAAAGAAGAGAGCAAGTAATAAAAATAACAACAGGAAGTAAGAATTTTGATCAATTGGTAGGAGGTGGTTTTGAAACAGGATGTATCTCAGAATGCTTTTCCCAATGGGGGGGTGGAAAAACACAGATTGCACACTTACTCTCAGTACATGCACAATTACCCAAAGACCAAGGAGGTGCAGAAGGGATGGCTGTATACATAGATACAGAAGGAACATTCAGGCCAGAGAGAATAAAGCAACTTGCAGAAGGAAAGGGTATAGATGCAAACGAAGTCTTGAAAAACATAAAGGTAGCAAGAGCATTTAACTCAGATCATCAAATGTTGTTGGCAGAAAAGGTCAATGATTTGATAACAAAAGACAATCTTCCAATTAAAGTTGTTATAGTGGATTCATTGACAGCTCATTTCAGGTCGGAATTCATTGGAAGAGGAACATTAAGTGAAAGACAACAAAAACTGAATAAGCATATGCATACCTTAATGAAATTGGCTACAACCCATAATATATGCGTTTATGTAACCAATCAGGTAATGTCCAAACCAGATGTATTCTTTGGAGACCCAACAGAAGCAATTGGAGGTAATGTTGTAGGACATAACTCAGCATTCAGGATTTACTTGAGAAAAGGGAAGAAAGGTTCAAGAGTTGCAAAGCTGATTGACGCCCCAAATTTACCAGATGGAGAAGTATGCTTTATGGTTACAGAAAAAGGATTAGTGGATGTTGAGTAAAATATAAAAACCTTTTTTTCTTTTATTTTTTTATGGTAGAACTAAGCATTATTATACCAACTTTGAATGAGGAAAAATATCTTCCAAAATTATTGGATTCTATAAAAAAGCAGGATTACAGAAATTATGAAATAATAGTCTCTGATGGAAATTCAAAAGATAATACACAAAAAATAGCAAAAGAATATGGATGTAAAGTAGTTGAAGGGGGATTGCCAGGAAAGGCAAGAAATAATGGTGCTAAAATAGCCAAAGGAAAATATTTGTTGTTTTTGGATGCTGATGTTATTTTGCCAGAGACCTTCATTAAAGAAGTCATAGAAAAATTTGAATGGAAAGGATTAGATGCTATAACTTGTAAATCTATACCTCTAAGTAATAAAAAATCTGACAAAATAAAATATTTTTTCGCAAATAATTTTCTGAAAATATTTGAAAATATTAAACCCATGGGGGTAGGATATTGTATATTGACAAAAAAAGAAATTTTTGAGAAAGTGAAGGGTTTTGATGAAAGTTTAAAATTATGCGAAGATCATGATATTCTGAATAGAATATCAAAAGTAGGAAAATTCAAAGTTTTGTACAAACCAAAGATATATGTGTCCGTTAGAAGATTTGAAAAAGAAGGTAATATTTTAATCTTGAAATACATAAAAGTTACAATATATTATCTTCTTGGAAAAAGAATAGAATCAGAGAATATAATTGATTATAAATTTGGTCATTTTAATGAAGAATAAATATTTTCCAATCTTTTAATAACACCATCCAAAGAATATTTCTTTACCATTTTCAATGACTCTTTACCAAATTTTTTTCTTAAATTTATATCATTACATAATTTTTCAAGCTTAAGAGACATTTCATCAGAATTAAATGGTTCAACAATAAACCCATTTTTATTTTCTTCAACAATTAAAGGAATTGCCAATCTATTGACCCCTACAATTGGAAGTCCTGAAGCCATTGCTTCTAAGATCACTAATCCTTCTGTTTCAACTGTTGAAGCAGTAGCAAAAATATCACAACTTGAATAAAGATTAGCTAAATATTTTCTATCCATTGGACCAAAAAATTCTACATTATATCCACGACATATTCTTTTTATTCTTTTTTCATCTGGCCCCGAGCCTGCAATTATTAATTTGGAATTAATTCCTTTTTTATATAATTTTTTAAAAGCTTCAACAAGAACATCTATATTTTTTTCATAAGAAATTCTCCCTACACAAAGAATTTTTGGAATCTTGTTAAACCTTGTCTTTTTAAATAATTTTAAATCTATTCCATTACTTAAAGCTATAATTTTATTTTTAACTTTATTTTTAATTAATTCTTTTTTCATAGCTTCAGAAGGAGTGGTTACCAAATTACATCTATTATAAAAAAAATTTGTATAAAACCACATTAATTTTTTCATAAAATTTAATTTATCTAAAAATCTTACTCTTGAATGTTTTAAAAAATCAGGTGCAATAGTATGATATGTCCCTATTATTGGTTTGTTATTTTTTTTAGCAAAATACAATGATTCAAATGCAAAGGGCGTTGGAGTATGGACATGTATTATATCAGGATCAAAATCCTTTAAATCTCTTAAAAATTTAAGAGATGGTAATTCAATTCTAAAATTAGGATATTTTGTTAGTAAACCTGTTGAAATATATTCATTTATCTCTATATTTTTATGTAAATTTGGTTTTTCTTTATGTTTTCTTGTAAAAATCTTTATCTTATGTCCTTTTTTTGATAACTTATCAGAAGAATTAAGTATTGATATTACAACTCCATTTAACTCAGGATAAAATGTATTTGTTATAAATGCTATTTTCATAATGCCCCTACCAGGACTTGAACCTGGGTTTCAACCTCCGCGGGGTTGTGTTCTATCCACTGAACTATAGGGGCAATTAGAAGTTTATATAATTTTACATTTAAAAATTTAATTAATTAATTTTTTAAAACCTTTCTTAGTCTTGTTTTTTCCAAATTCAAGGATTCTATTCACATAATAAAAAGGATGGCGTGCATGCTTCCTGAATGCCAATGATCTTGAAACCAAAACCCTTGTAAATTTTCCATTAGGATAATAATATACTTTATTATTTCTTTTCAAAATATTTTCTAAAAACTCGCTAACATTATTTGAAATAGAATAAGTTAGAACTTTTCCTGCATCATATATCATATGACCATCTCCTCCTGCCGTAAATGCTTTATCATATTCTCTTGCCAGTTCAACAGCCCTCATGTTTTTGTTCTTAGCCAGATGTCCATTCATAACTTCTATGCAATCAAAATCCTTTATTACATTAAATTTGTCCTCTCCTCTTTCTATATATAATTTAGATAACCCTTTCCCAATGCTATGGTGGATCCCAAAAGGATGCGGAAGAGATGAAATACCATTAAATTCCTTTGACTTTTCTATTATATCCTTTGCACTAACATTTATTCCTGCATATTTTACCTTTTTCATATAAGGTTTTACGCATGAATTATAAAATTCTATCAAGTCATTTATTTTATAAAAGTAAAACAAAATATCCATATTCTCCTTTGACCTTACTTCTATTCCAGGTATTAGATTTATGTTTTCTGTTGAAGCTAATAAAGCTCCTTTAATCTCATTGTGGTCTGTTATTGAAATTCCTATTCCTTTTTTCCTGCAAAACTTAACTATTGAATTTATTCCAGAAGATCCATCCGAATATTTGGAATGAAAATGCATATCAAAAAACAATCCCTGTTTTTTCAATTCATCCATATTAATCTCAGAATTACTGTTTTCCATGATTGAAATATCATCACAAGATTTATAAATATTATCTTATCAAGACTTGTATGACAGAAAATTTAAAATGCATTTCTTGTAGCACAGAAATAACAAATATGGAAGGTTTTACTAGATTTAAATGTCCTAGTTGTGGCAATGTAGAATTAGTAAGATGCAGACATTGCAGAAAGATAGGTGCTAAATATAAATGTGGAAGTTGTGGTTTTGAGGGACCTAATTAAAATGGCAGATGTAATAGTTACAATAAAAATAATGCCTGAATCTATAAATGAGGATTTAGAAAAGATAAAGGAAAAGGCAATAAAAAAGATAAATGAATTTGGAGGGGAATTAGGAAAAGAAGAAATTGAGCCTGTTGCTTTTGGATTAAAAGCATTAAAATTGATAATTGTTTATAATGAATCAAAAGGAAGCCCCGATGCTTTGGAAGAAGCTATAAAAGATATTGAAGGAGTACAAAGTGCAGAATCTGTTGATGTGAGAAGAGCTATAGGATGATGGAAGAAAAATTATCAAAATTAGAAGAAGAAATAAAGAATTTAAATCCTGATGAGCAAAAGCAAAAATTAAATGAGTTTATGCAAACCTTAAATCCTGAGGAATTAAATCAGATAAAGCAAAGCCAGTGTGTTTTTTGTTTGATAGCACAAAACAAAGCTCAAGCTAAAAAAGTTTATGAAGATGATAAGTTTTTAGGAATATTGGATATAAGACCTGCAAATCCAGGTCATGTAATATTATTTCCAAAAAATCATATTAATTTTCTTTCTAATTTAAATGAGAAAGATATTTCTGATATATTTAATATTGCAAATAAGATAGGGATTAACTTGGTAGAAAAATTAAAAGCAGAAGGTGTTAATATATTGGTTTCAAGCGGTCTTGCTGCAGGACAAAAATTAGATCACATAGCAATCCATATAATTCCAAGGTTTAAAGATGACAAAATAAGTTTTGAATGGCAACCAAAAGAAATCAATGAAGAAGATCTGGAAAGAATAAAAAATTTGATAAAAGTTGAAGAAGTTAAAGAAGAAGTTAAAAAAATAAAAAAAGAGAAAATTGATGTAGAAAATAGAATTCCGTAATCTTTAAATACCAATTTTATTTCTAAAAATCAATGAAGAGGTATATTTTTATAAGTTTAATATTAATTAGTTTGTTATTTATATCTGCAACATGTGATCTTAGTGGTCCAGGGATTAGTATAACACCAAAATGTTGTATTGTTTCTGATGTTGATACTGGAGATGTTATTGGGTGTGCTAGAACCTCTGATAATGCCGATTGTAATGATAAATTTTCCAGTTTGGGTAATATTAACTTTGTATCTGGAACAGGGTGTGATGATTTAAGTCAGTGTTCTGGTTTAACAAATTGCTTTGGTTATAGTGAAGAATTTGAAACTCCTTATAATATTGCAAATGGAGGTCGTGTATGCACTCCTGATAATGCTTTATTATATTATTGTGATAGTGGAAGTTAAACAATACAACAAGATAGTTCTGCTTCTGGAAAAGAGTGTAATCCAGACACGTTGCAATGTGAAACTCAATTAGATCCCACTCTTGAATTGCATATGAATTTTGATGATGGAACTGCAACAGATTTAAGTGGTAATGGGAATGAGGGTATTTTAATTGGAGATACAACATGGGTTTCTGAGGGTAAACCACAAGGTTCTTTCTTATTTGATGGAAATGATGATTATATTGAAGTAAATCATGATTCCAGTTTAGACCCTACAAGAGATATGACAATAACTGCGTGGGTAAAATTGAATGGAGCTGGAAGTGGAACTGTGAATATGATAGTTAATAAACAATTGGGGGGAAGTGGATATAGATTAGTATATTATCCTCTCGAAAATGTATATAGGGCCAGAATATGGACCACAGATGATGGAGTAACATTAGCTTCTACCACATCTGCATCGTTAAATATATGGACTCATATTGCTATGGTTTATGATGGTTCAAACCTAAAGATATATGTAAATGGTGTTGAAGATAATAGCGTAGCATTAACAGGAGACCTTAATCCTGCCTCTAGTACTCCCCTAAGAATAGGAGAATATGGAGGAGGAAGTGGATATGAACTTAATGGTTATGTTGATGATGTAAGAGTTTATTCAAGAGCATTGAGTGACTCTGAAATACAAGATATTTATTCTGGAGAAGGTTGTGCAATAACATGTAATTCCAATTCAGAATGTAATACTGGAGAAACATGTGTAAGCCCAGGAACATGTAGTTCAGAATGTTGTACCCCTTTATGTGTAATAGATTCAGACTGTGATGATGGAAATGAAAGAACTACAGATATTTGTATTGGTGGAGGAATTAGTTGTAATGCTTATTGTGAAAATAAATACCCAACAATTATAGTATGGCAAGAAGCAAATATAAATGAGGGTGGTAATTTATTTGATATTTATATGTATGATCTTGATACACAAAAGAAAATTCAAATATCAGATAGCGAAGAATTGGAAGAATACCCAAAGATTTATGGGGATAATATAATATGGAGAGATCATAGGGAGGGTTATATTCTTTCTCGAAATAATATTTACAAATATGATATAAATACCAATAATAAAGAAAGTATAACCGCAGATAATTTAGGAAGAAGTCCTGTTGCTATTGATGGAGATATTGTAGTATGGACAGAAAATAGTACTATAACTAACATACATATATATAACTTAAGTTCTGAAACAGAAACAGATGTGGTTTATGACATTAAACCAACATTAACTACTCCTGATATTTCTAGAGATAAAATAGTATGGGAAGATACCAGAAATGGAAATTCTGATATTTATATGTATGATTTGAGTACTGATACTGAAACTAGAATAACGACAAATACAGCGAAACAATCATCCCCTTCAATTTATGGGGACATAATAGTATGGCAGGATGATAGAGAGGGAAATACAGAAATTTATATGTATGATTTGAGTACTGATACTGAAACCAGGGTTACAAATAATAGACTTGCTTCAGCTTATCCAGATATTTATGGAGATATAATAGTATGGCAAGATAATAGAAGGACTTATTCTGGAGATTATAAATATAATCTTATGATATATAATATAAGTAGTGGACAAGAAACATTATTAACAGATGATTCCATAGAAGAGATTTATCCTAAAATACATAAAGATAAAATAGTATATGTGCTCAATAGTATAGATTATTACAATATAGATTATAATTACAGGGATATTGAAATGTATGATTTGAGCACTGGACAAAGAACAAGAATAACAGATGAGCCTTTTGGAAGAGAGAATGAACTATGGCAGGATCACCCTGCAATTTATTATTATGGTTAAAATTTATTTTTTTAGATTTAATAATTTCCACAAGAATTTGGATTTATGAAATAATAACTATTTGTAGAATCTATATAACCTTTATAACCATCAAAGCTAGAACAATCGTTATCCCGATTTCCAAGATTATCAAAACAATTACAATCGTTAGTATTTGGATTTTTACAAATATTTTCTACAAAATAATTATAAGTATTAAAATCTGTAACAAAATCCATCATACATTTAACATTCCCTATTGTGGCCATAGTTGGGATATTTTCTCTCCATAAAGAAAAAAATTGCGAAACATCTCCCATATCATTTTCATAATCTAAATCAAAACCTAACCAATAACACAAGTCATAAAATAAATCACAATAAAAAAGAGGACAATTATCAACATGTATATTTCCTTTTGGATTTCTATTAATTGAAAAATCGCTAAAAGAATCAATACCTTCGGCTATCGCTTTACCCAAAGGGTAAGTTATATATTCTTCATTGAAAGGTATCTGGACCATATTTCTTCCCAATATACCATGGATATACTCATGGCTATATACCTCTTTTATATATTCTGGAACATTTTCACGATAATAGAACCAGGATGCAACATAATTACAAATAGCAGCATAACCATAACCTCCTTCAGGATTATTTCCTTCAATATATTCCCCTCCACTATTTTTAAATTTACAATAAGAATCTTTACTTACATGTATTTCAATAGGCAATTCGGAACCGTATTGTTCATTTTCAGTTTTGCTTAAAATTCCTATTCCTGTAATGTCTAAAGTATCATTTAATATATTTTTTACTAAAATGGCTTCTTGTTCTAAAGTTCCATCATTTTCCCTAAATATATATGGACAATAATCAGTCTCGCATAACAAAACAACATCATCAATAGTTCCTCCATTTAAATCAATGGGTTGAATATGATCATGTATTCTCCCCCTAAAATCTCCAGGGGCGATATCCATTTCAAAACTCTGAGTGTCATAAGTTATTCCGTCAGTACATTCTATTTCAACAAAAGTTTTACCAACTTCATCATTGCTTATGTGCCATGGTTTTCCATGTAATTCATTTTTATCATAATCCATCCTCATCCAAGAAGGACCATCAACAATATCACAAATAACTTCTTCATTAGTTTCAATAGGATAAGAATAAGGCACATTTACTGTTCCATTAGTAACAGGCTCTGAAACTATCTCTATGGGTGCAGGAATATAAAAAAATTGTTTATCCTCACCACCTTTAAATTTACAACCTAAAGCATAAACACTGGCCAATCCAGCCAAAGCACCAATAACGGCTCCTTTTTTGAACATATTTTTAATATTCATTTTGTAACTACCAATATGGAGTTAAATCCATTTATAAGTTTTTCTATTCAAAAAATCACAAAATTTCCAAAAATAATGCTTATTATAAAACCCAATAAAAATGCAGGTACAAAAGCAAAACCTTCTTTTATGATAACACTCTTTATTTTGTGTTTCTTTAGTAGTTTAATGTCTTTTTTTGTAACTCCTGAAAACTTTGATTTATATATTATCTTCTTTCCTCTTTTAATGTCCTTTGGTATCCAATCCCCTTCTCTTAACTTATTAACATTTATTTTCTTATACATTGAGACATTCTCAACTGCTTTTACAAACATGAATAGTAAAGGAATAATAATTACCAAAATTGAAACCAATAATGTCATAACAAAAAATTCTTCAAAAAATAACAAGGACAATATAGGAAATATAAAAATAAGCAATAACAACATTAATTGTTTTTTTAAGATCCTAATAATGGATTTAAAACTTTTCACAAACTCCTTTTTATTTCTGATTGCATAATAAATAGCCATAAAAATTCCATAAATTCCCCCTATTATTAATATATTAATCAGCAAAATAACCAAAAAAGGAATATTCAAATTAGGATTAAAATATTTTAAAAGAAATTCTGGATAAATAGGTATAAGCATTCCAAGACCCATCAATAATTTAGCATCTCCTCCCCCCCATTGCTTAAATATATATAACATATTTCCAACAAGAAAATAAAACAAAAATCCCATCAAAGCATAAAAGAAAATTGTAAAAGTATTTGTATATAATGAATAGATCAAATGAATAAAAAAAGCTATTATTATAAGGCTAAAATTAAGCCAGTCAGGAACTTCTTTTATTTTTATGTCAAAGATTGATGCAGCGATTAACCAAATTAATGCTATTGAAAATATTAATGGTTCTAAAGTCATTAAATAATAATTCACAAATACATTTATAAATATTATCAATGAAATTATAATATGATATCAATAATAGGTGCAGGCCCAGCAGGGTGTTATTTAGGATATTTGCTTGCAAAACACGGAAAAGAAGTTAATATATATGAAGAGCATTCAGAAGTTGGAAAACCTGTTCAATGCACAGGAATAGTCACTTCTTCAATTGATAAATTAATAAAAATGAAAAAGGAATTCATAGTTAATGAAGTAAAAAAAGTAAATGTTTATTCTCCCTCAAACAAGATATTGAATTTCAAATTAAGAAAAAAGAATTATGTTATTGATAGAGAAAAGTTTGACAAATACATATGCAAAAAGGCAGTTGAAGCAGGTGCAAATATATATTTTAATCATAAATTCGTTGATTATAAACAAAATAGAATTTATTTTGACAAAAGAAAAAATAGAGAAACCGATATCTTGATAGGTGCCGATGGACCTTCTTCAAAGGTTGCAAAATGCAAAAATATGTTTAATAACAGGAAATTTGTTATCGGACTTCAAGCAAGATTAAAAATAAAATGCGATAGAAATACTGTTGAATTCTTTCTTGACAAGGATTATTTTGGGTGGATAGTCCCAGAATCAAATGATATAGCAAGGGTTGGTGTTGTTGCAAAAAGAAATGTTAAGGATTTTTTTGAAAAGTTTTTGAAAAGAATAAACAGGAAATACAGGACAATAAATTATCAGTCCGGTCTTATACCCATATATAATTTAATGACAAAAACAAGCAAGGATGATGTTTTTTTAGTTGGAGATGCAGCATGTATGGTAAAAGCAACAACTTATGGAGGGATAATACAAGGGCTTATTGCTGCAAGAGAATTAAGCAAAGCCTTACTTCAATATAGAAGCTATGAGAGATTATGGAAGAAAAAAATAGGAAAGGAATTAAAATACAGCCTAATGATAAGAAAAATAATGGACAAGTTTTCAAATGAAGATTATGATGAATTGTTCAGTTTAATAACAAACAAAGACGTAAAAAAAATAATTGAGAGCATTGACAGGGATTATCCTTCAAAAATAATAATGAAGATGGCAATAAAACAGCCAAAGCTGTTGAAATTTGCAAAAAAGCTATATTAGTAAATTTTAAATATTGAGGTTCTTTAAAAAATATATGATAAATAAGAAAGGGGATTACGATGGAAAGGGAGTTGCTATCCTTTTACTTTTGATTGCATTATTTATGGTCTTATATATGCTTTTATTGCCTCCGGAGCAAAGGGATGAACTTTTAAATGAAAGTATAGGTAATGGTATTTCTGAAGATGATATAAGCACAAAAGTTCTTTTGAAGGAAAGTCCAGAAGATGTTTATCCAACAATGGAATCTTCAATACTTCATGAAATAAACCCAATTAATTTGTTCATAAAATCAAAACCAGTCACAAATTTGTTAATCGATACTTTAGAAGTGAAAAGAACTTTATTTAGCAACAAACCACAAAGACTTACTTTTGATGTTGAGGACCTGACAAATCTGGAAGATATACTTCTATTTTTCACTGTTGAAGAAAGTAAAGGGGACTTAATAGTTGAATTAAATGATATGTTGGTTTTTGATGGGAAAACACAGGATGTTGAAACAATAAAACTTCCCTTAAATTATATAGAGAAGAATAATGTTCTTGATATAAGAGCTGGTTCCCCAGGATTATTATTCTGGTCAAGTAATTTTCATGCTATAAATGATTTAAGCATCAAAGAAACTTATCAATTGACAAACCCAAAAGAAGAAAGAATATTTTCAATGCCAAAATACGAACAAGACAATCTGAAAAATGCTGTTCTTACTTACCAATATTACTGTAATGCTTTAAATAAAGATATTACAAACTTGAAAATATTATTGAATAATCATATAATATTGGATAAAACAATAAGATGTACAGGTGGCTCAGAGTCAATAGAGATAGATAGGCAATTCTTCAAAGAAGGAAACAATAAGATTGAATTCACTGTTGGTGATGGAGACTTCCAGTTTTCAAAGATAAGATTAGACACCGAACTTGGAAAGAGTGTATTCCCTACTTATCATTTTGACATAAAGGATTCTGATTTTGATTATGTTGAAGCTGATATGGCAGATGTAATATTTAATCTAGATTTGAGAGATGGAAACAGGAAAAAGGCAAGAATAATTGTAAATAACAAAGAATTAATAATGGACACAGAAGAAAACAGTTACTCAAAAGACATATCTTCTTATGTTGAAGAAGGAGATAATTTAATAAAAATAGTACCTCAAAGTGCATTCTATATAAGTGATTTAGAAATAAAATTCCAAGAATCTTAAAAAGAGGGGAGTAAATGGCAGAAAAAGATAAAAAATATGATAAAGGATATTATAAACCCAAACCAATAGAGAAATATAAAAGACCAAAAATAAAACCTGATTATTATAAACCCAAACCAATAGAACCTAAAGGAATTTTTAGAAGAGGTTATGAATCATTTAAAAGCGGACCTGGTTCTCCATTTGACCCAATAAGAAAATCTTTATTACCTGCACAATGGGGTATATTTTTAATCTTTAAGATAATAGGATGGGTATTGGGAATTTTCATATTTGTTTCTATAGTAATTTTTATAGGAAACGGTATTGCAAAGGGGGAATTAATTGATAATATACAAATAAAATTAGAAGAATGGGGTTTAAGTGTTCCTTTAACAAGATTTTTTGACAGATATTACAGTATTTTAAGTTGGGAATCTGCATTAAGTCCAGAAGAAGATGTATTTGGATTTCAAGGTTCTACTGAAACAGAAGAATCTGATTTTGGACTTGATATAGAATCATTTACTCCAAGAGAAAGTGTTGTTTCTACAAATGAGCCAATACTCACAAGGTCAAAAATAAAAGTTGGGGAAATACCAGAAGACAAGCAAATAGAATTAAATTTTGAAAATGCTTGTTTCTTAGAATTAGATTCTGATAATTTTGTAACTTATGATGCAGATCCTGCGAGAGCATTGATAATGGAAGGCATGGAAGGGAGAATATTTACTGTATTATGCGAATTTGAAGGGGTGTCTGATGATTATGTTGGTTTCTTAGGAACAAGAGAATATGACACAAAGAAAATAAGATTCTTGCCCAAATTCCATTATAATAATCAGAAAGTATCGTGGTATCCATTAATAAAAGATGTATATTCTTCAGGTGATGAAGTTTCAGAACCAACATGGAATGTTAAAAAAGGACCTGCAAGTTTAAGATTGGGTTCAAGCGAATCACAGCCATTTTATGTTGATGAAAGTGGTTATGTATTATATGTTAATCTAAAAGTTGATTGGCAAGGAGACATAAAAGAAATAAAAAATATTGAATTGGATACAGGAGATTCTATTAGATTAAATACAGACAGCAATTTCTGCGATTTTAAATTTAGCAATGGAATTTATATATTAAAAAGCGAAGTTCTTGATGAAGCAAATATTGATTGTACTAACAAAGATAATTTAAAGGCTTATGCAAAAAGAATTGGAGTTCCTTATTTGTCAACAACAGATTGTCTTGAAAAATTAAAGAACGAATTCACATTCGAATGTCCTTTTGTTGTGAATAATGCAGAAAGTAGAATATCTCAAACAAGAGTTACTGCAAATGCAGATTATGTATTTGAAATGATAAGAACCACAGGAATTAAAGTTGTAAAAGAGGAGGCTGTTGCATGAAATTTAAAGTAATCTTTTTATTAAGCATATTCCTGATAATAGCTGCTTCTTGCCAACAAACAGGAACTTCTTCTGGAAAAAATGATGTAGTTATTTTTGAATTTATGCCAAACTTACCCCCCCAAGATAATATCTATGAAGATCAGCCTTTTAGAGTTGGTTTGAATGTAGTTAACTTTGAAGAAGACAGAAAAGAGGTAGAAGTTTGTGTTTCTGATATTCTGGGGGATTTTGTAAGTGGGATACCAAGAGATGTTTGCTCCCCATTATTATTAAAACCAGCATATAAATCAGGAGATGAATTAATAGGATGGGAAGAAAGCATTTATTTTCCAGATAAGGAGCAGTTTTACAAATATATAGATGTTAATGAAGGACAGACGGTTAACATTTATTCTGACTTGTATTACAAGCATGAAACAAATTCAAGATCGCAAATATGTATTAAAAGAGATGTTGGGATAGAACCTAAAGGAATAACTTGTGAATTAAATGCAATTGAAAAAGTAGAAAGCAACAATGCACCAGTAAAGGTTACAAGATTAGAAAAAAACGTAATACCTATAGGAAACAATAAAGTAAATATAATATTAGAAATGGATATAGAGAATATTGGTTCTGGAGAAGTAACTACAAAAGATGATTTTCATTTAAAAAGAGACAGCAACCCATTAATTGATGTTGATGTTTATTTAAAAAGAGAAAGACCCTTAAGATTTACATGTTCGGGCCTTGAAAATGACAAACTCATATTTAGAGAAAACCAAAAAACTATTATATGTGAAAACAGTGTTGATCTTAAAGACGAGTTCAGCATGGAACAAATCCAAATAGACTTAAATTATGGTTACAAACTAAGCAAAGTAACAAAAACGATAAATTTAATAGATAAAGATACTTTGAATTAAGAGGTAAAAATGAACAAAAAATTGGTGATAACAATACTTATGACCCTAGTTTTATTTATTGCTGCAGAATGTGGAAGCGATAAAGAAGAAGTTCAAACTCCTTTCATAGGCGGAACAGAAGGAGTTGTAATGTCCTTTAAAGAAACATCTCCAACGTCTTCTTTTCAAAAAGATGATCAAGTTCCTATTGTTGTAGTTCTTAAAAATAAAGGAGAACATGATTTAAAGTCAGGAGATGTAAATGTAAGATTATTTGGATTAAATCTTGAGAACTTTAATTTACAAAATGCTAGAAATTACAATACATTAAATGATGATTTGAGGGGTGCAGACAAGGAATTCTTCCCTGAAGGAGGTGAAGAAGAATTAAATCTTGGAACATTAAATTACAAGTTGGATGTTGTAGGAGGATTAGAAAAGCATACATTAAGCGCAAGAGCATGTTATCCTTATCAAACTACTGGTGTTGTTGATGTTTGCATAAAATCAGAATTGGCAGAAGATGTAGCTGAAGGAATATGCTCATTAGAGGGAGAGAAAGTTTCAAAGGGCTTTGTTTCAAAAGCACCTGTTCAGATAACATCAATAACAGAAGAAACAAGAGGGAGAAGTCAAGTTAAATTTAATATAAAAATAGAAAATCAGGGAACTGGAACTGTTTACTCAATAGACAGTAATTGCCAGGAATTGGAGGATAATTCTATTAAGAAACTTGATAATAAGGACAAAATTAAAATAACAATTACAAATCCAGAAGATATAAAATGTGGTCCAGAAGAGAGCAATGAAGTTGAAGTGACATTAAACAATAATCAATATGTATTAACATGTTGGAGCAATGCAGAAGATACTTATAAAACAAAATTAACAGCAAAGCTGGATTATCTTTATTTGTCTGAAATAAGCAAAGAATTAACAATATATAGTACAGTTTAGATATATTTATTAAATTATAATTTTTCTTTTTTAAAATGGAAATAATATCTGATTTACATATACATAGCCGATTCTCAAGAGCATGTTCTAAACAAATTAATATAGACAATCTTGAAAAATATGCAAAAATTAAAGGTGTTGATTTATTGGGTACTGGAGATTTTACACATAAGGAATGGTATAATGAAATTCTGGAAAAAACAAAAGAAGATGAAAATGGAATTAGAAAAACAAAAACAGGATTTCCTTTCATATGGCAAACAGAAATTTCTTTGATATATACGCAAGGAGGTAAAGGAAGAAGAATTCATTTTGTTATATTGGCCCCAAATAAAGATGTTGTTGACCAAATAACAGAATTTCTTGGAAGCAAGGGAAGATTGGATTATGATGGTAGACCAATATTTGGGTTTCCTGCAACGGAACTAGTTGAGAAATTAATGAGCATCTCAAAAGATATAGAAATAATTCCTGCCCACATATGGACTTCGTGGTTTGGGATACTTGGTTCTAAATCAGGATTTGATTCTTTTGAAGAATGTTTCCAGGACCAAGTAAAAAACATACATGCATTAGAAACAGGATTGTCAAGTGATCCACTTATGAATTGGAGAATATCATCACTTGACAAGTTTGCAATAACCTCTTTTTCAGATATGCATTCCTTTTGGCCTTGGAGATTAGGAAGAGAAGCGACAATGTTTGAATGTGATTTAAAATACAAGGAAATAATAAAATGCATAAGAAACAAAAAAAATATATCCACAATAGAAGTTGATCCTGCTTATGGGAAATACCATTATGACGGACATAGGGATTGCAATATAGTATTTTCACCAAAGGAATCAAAAAAACACAACAATATATGTCCCGTTTGCAAAAGACCATTAACAATTGGTGTTGAGAGTAGAGTTGAGGAATTGGCTGACAGAAAAGAAAATTACAAACCCAAAAATGCAATGAAATTTTATTCATTAATACCACTATCGGAATTAATAGCAAATTCGTATAATACACAACCTTTCTCAAAAAAGGTTCAATTTGAATTTGATAAACTAATAAAGAATTTCAATTCTGAATTTAATATTTTGTTAAATGTTTCTAAGGAGGATTTAAACAAAATAACAAATGAAGACATAATCAATATGATAATGCTTAACAGAGAAGGAAAATTAAGAATACAGCCAGGTTATGATGGGGTTTATGGAAAACTTCTAAGGCCAGGAGAAAAATTTGAGATAAAAAGAGATAAAAAATTTCAGAAATCATTAAATGAATTTTAGCCTATATAATCTGTGTCTTTCTTATCAAGAACTTCATTAACAAAATTATTTTGATTCAATTGGTTAAGAAAATCCTCTGCCACATCTTCGTCTTCGATGAACATTTCCTGATTAGTTTTATCCAATTTATTCATCTCTCTCGTTAACCTCTTATTGTTTATCCCTAGTTTTAATTTTTTGTCTAGGGCAGAAACTATCTCCTTTGCAGCCTTGGCACCAACATAATTCTGGTCTGAAGAAGTTTCTCCCAGAATACTTATTCCCTTTATCTTTTTTTCCTGCGCAAGACCAATTAATAATCCTGAAGCACCAACAATCTGACCTGTTATTGAATTTAATGTTTTTTTGTTGTTGTATTTGCTAAGAATGTTTTTATTGTTTCCAGCAAAATATAACATTGGCTTTTCAGGGAATTCTTTCAAACCTATGCCTCCAAGAGTTATTATTTCACCACAATTATTTCTTTTGCAAAAATCTATTATTTTGTTGCAAAATGACGTGCATGAGCTACCCTCCAAAGGTTGTATGTCTCCTGTAAGCATAAACAAATCATTATTTTTCATTTTCTTATGGTATATGGATATTGCAGGAATCTCCACCATATTTTTCTCATTGACAAAAACAGAATTATGTCCAAATTTAGAATATATCTCATAAGCTTTATTGGCTCTTAAATCATCTATTAAAAAATCAACTGCTAATTTTCCTACATTTCCAATTCCAGGCAATCCGCTTATCAAAACACTTTTCTTTGAAGCCTTTATATTTTTTGTTTTTCTAATTTCCCAGCTCATTTTTATATATTCTCCTGTATTTTCCAAATCTGTCCTCTAAACTGAATTTTGGAGGTTTTGGATTTATTGTTTTTATCTTGCATCTTTTGCAAATTTTTTCCAAAGTATACTCCTTACATTCAGGGCATTTAAAAATTTTATGCATTTCTTTTAAACTCAAATTCAATATCTCCCTTTTTTACTTCATTATTTATTTTTTCAACAGCTTCTTTTAATATTGCTTCTGCTTTTTTGTAATCCTTTGATTCAACAGTTATCTTGTATTTTGGAGCTGTAACATAACTTATTGTTATTCCTTCTTTAACACTTTCTGTCAATGCTTTTTTGATTATATTAACACCATTAGTGTCATATGATTTTATGATCAAATCTCCTGAGATTCTTACTTCAGGAATTTTCATTTTTTCTTTGATATTCTTAACAAGATCTTTTGCTATCTTATCTTTTATATCTAATTTTTTGACTATTTTTTCATCTTTAAGGACTTCATTAAAAAATTCAGTCAAGCTTCCATATTCATCGATTGCTTTATAACCAACTTCTTTGTACATGTCTTCTATGGACATCTTATTTGTTTTACCTATTAATTCTAATAATTTTTCAGCTTTAATTTCTTGCTTGTATTCCTTACTTTTCTTTATTTTCAAACCAGTTGACACTCTTCTTAATGAAAGATCTATGTGATGCTTGTCATTCACTTTAAGAACTTTTGTTACTATTTTCTTTCCTTCTTTGACATAATCTCTTATATTTCTTATTCTTCCAGGAGATATTTCAGAAATGTAAATCATCCCTTCTGCATCTTCATATTCATCCAAAGCCACAAAAACAGAATGAGATAATACTTTTTTGACAGTACATACTACTAATTCTCCTTCTTCAGGCAAATCTTTTTTCTTATAAAACATTATTTCAGAACCTCCAAGATTTTTGCTTTTATCTTGCTTTTCCCCCCTGTAGGTTCTGCCAACAGTGATTTACAAACAAGACAATCTACTCTTGTTGATATTTTTCCAAATATCACTTGTTCGTTCTTGCATTTATTGCATTGAACCCTTACAAACTTGCTGTCTTGCTCTCTTTTCATTCTAATTCCACCTTCTTAGTTCTTGACCCTGATTTAATTATACTTTTATTGCATACGTTACATGTTAACTTTAAATTTAATTTCTTGCTTGTTTTTGCCCCAACCCTTTTAAATTTTGATATCGCTGGCTTAGAATAACGTCCTTTGTTTCCGGCGCCCCTTCCTCTGCCTCTTTTTTCAGCTCTTTCTTTTGAACCATGTTTTAAAGCACTCCTTTTTGTTCCAGTTTTAACTAAAGAAATCTTTTGTTCTGTTGTTTTTTTACAATATTTGCAGTATCCTTTTGTTTTTTTAGGTATTTTCATCTTTAATTTCCTCTGCTCTGTTATTTTTTAACAACAAATTTGCGACTTCCTCGGATATTGAAACGATATCATTTTGCTCAAAAGGGCCGTAAATCTGCATATCATCCCCAACAAATTTAGGTATTGGTTTTGTTATTTTCACTAATTTTAGGGAAATTTTATCATCTTGGCTTTTTAATACTTTCGGTTCTTCCTTTTTTCCATTCATAAGTCTGTTAAAAAGAGAGTTTCTGTGCTTTGTCAAACTAGACTTTAAATCATTGTATAATTCAGTCTCATAATCCAAAATAGAAAAATCTTTCATATCTGAATCTGTTCTTGAAGAGAATAAAGCTAATTGCATTATTTTGTTTTCCCTCCTTTCATATAATTCCTTTAATATTTTTTGAATCTGCTCTATCTGTTTTCTTGTTTTTAATGCTTCAGACTGAGTGAATATTGAATCCTTTGACTCCTGCGATTTTAGTATCTCTTTTTTAGTATTCATATATTCTATGACCTCATCAAAGAAGTTGGGACTTAGTTTTTGAAGCTCTTCAGAATTCTTCTCTTTCCTGAGAATTTCATATAAGGATTCATATGTTATTTTTATGTCTGACATATAATATTTTTAAGAATATTCTTTTAAAAGGTTTTATGTTGTTTAATAGATAAATTTCTTAACATCTTTCCCTTCTAAAACCCCTAAAGAACCTTTTTTGCAGTAATTTTCACCGAATTTATCGACACTGTCCTTCCTTCCACCATAAATCAAGATAGGAACAGGGTGCTTTGAATGTCTTTTTAACTTGCATGGCGTTGAATGGTCGGAAGTAATTATTAAAGTGGTATTTTTAATATATTTTATATTTTTCAAATATCTGTCAACTTTCTCTATAGCCTTTACTTTTCCTATCAAATTTCCTTTATGCCCATAAGTATCTGGCCCTTTTATCTGCACATAAATATTTTTATCAGAATTCAGTATTTTTCTTATTGTATCTTTTTTCTTGAAAGTTTTCATTCCCAATAATTTTCCTAGACCAATTTCAACAGGCATATCTGCACCAACCTCCCAATTTTTTAATTTTTTAACTTTCGGAAGTTTATAAGAACTGCCCCTTAAAAGAATTGTTTTGTCTTTCATGATATGCTCTGCTTTTTCTATAAAATCCTGAATATCTTTATTATTTGCCTTTACTTTATAACCTAAAGAATCCATTGCCTTTGAATAATTTTTGATTTTTTTGTAAAAAGGATTTGTATTCTTTAATTCAATTTTTCCATTATATTCTAAGATGCACCTATAACTCTTTGTTGGATATATCTTTATTTTTCGGTTTATCTCATTCAAGTCTTCCAATATATATTCTGATGGTATGTTTGCTCTTTCAAGTATCTTTTTTCCTTTGAAATAATTGAAATTTCCCCTTATGTAAGTATGATTTTTCTTTATTTTTATATCTGCGCCTAATGCTTCTATTATTCCCCTTCCAGGATATTTTGATAAAGGATATCCCAATATAACAAATTGTGACACTCCCGATTCTGGAGCAATTCCTTTTATTGGATGCATAATCCCTGTAATACCTCTATCAGCAAAGAAATCCAAAGTTGGTGTTTTTGCAGCCTCTAATGGGGTTTTATTTCCCAAATGCTTATAAGATATGTCTCCGAGACCATCTATTATTATCACCACTTTTCTCATAACAAAAAAAGGGCTTAGAAATATTTAAAAGTTTTTAATTAAGAAAAATAACATGATAATATCACAAGGCGCAGAAGCAATTTTAAGAAAAGAAAACAACCAATTAATAAAAGAAAGAATTTCAAAAAACTACAGAATCAATGATTTAGATGAAAAAATAAGAAAATTAAGAACAAGATCAGAATCAAAATTACTTGAAAAAGCTTATTCTATAATAAAAGTCCCAAAATTAATAGATTCAAATGATAAAGAAATGAAAATAATTATGGAATTCATTGAAGGAGAAAAACTTTCTGATAATCTTGACAAATTTAATAGTAAAAAAAGAGACAAAATAACAGAAGAAATAGGAAAAAACACAGCTTTATTGCATAACAACAATATAATCCATGGAGATTTAACAACATCCAACATGATTTTAAAAAATGAGGAAATTTACTTCATTGATTTTGGACTTGGTTTTTTTTCAATAAAATCGGAAGACAAAGCAGTTGATATTCATTTATTCAAACAGGCTTTGGAGAGCAAGCATTACAGACATTTTGAAACCTCTTTCGAAAATTTTCTAAAAGGTTACAAAAAACACACCAGTAATTACAAGAATATAATGGAAAGGCTTGAAAAAGTTGAAAAGAGAGGAAGATACAAAAGCAAAAATCCATAACCTTTATAAAAAAAGTTTTTCTTAATAATTTATGATTGAAATAAGGATTCATGGAAGGGGAGGTCAAGGAGGAAAGACAGCAGGACAGTTAATTGCAGAAGCTGCTTTATCCGAAAAGAAATATGTTCACGCATTCCCGGAATACGGGCCAGAAAGAACAGGCGCTCCTGTAAAAACATATGTTAAAATTTCTGACAAAGAAATACTTAATCATTCTGGAATAAAGCATGCGGAAATAGTTTTAGTAATAGATGAATCATTAATAGATGAGGACATAGTTGAAAATATAGCAAGCACGTGCATCTTTGTTATAAACACAAAAAAAGACCTTACACAAAAACTAAGGAAATTTGGATTTAATGGGCATATTTATTGTATTGACGCTACTCAAATAGCCCTGCATGAATTAGGAAAAAACATACCTAATATAGCTTTAGTTGGTGGTCTTATTAAAGCCAGCAAAGAAAAGGTGATAAAATTAAAATCTCTAAATAATAAAATAAAAAAGATATTAGAAAAAAAGGGCAAAGGAATTGTTAATGCTAATCTAAAAGCAGCAAAGAGGGCTTATGATGAAATTAAAAAATGCTAGAGAAATAGAAGAAGGAACTGTATTAAAAGAAGGGACTTCAAAAAAAAATAAAACAGGTAATTGGAAAACCTTTGAGCCTGTTGTTGATTTTGATAAATGCATTCATTGTATGAAATGTGTTATGTATTGCCCTGATATTTGTATTTTTCAAAAAAATGGAAAAAGAGGTAAAAATGATTTAAGTATGTGCAAAGGCTGTGGAATTTGTGCCCAAGTATGTCCTGCAAATGCAATAAAGATGGTAAAAAGAAAATGAAAAAAATAAAAGCTTTAACTGGAAATGGAGCAGCATCTGAGATAATGAGACAAGTAAATCCAGATGTTGTAGCAGCTTATCCTATAACTCCAAGCACACAAATAATGGAGGATTTTTCACAATATCTTGCTGATGGTAAAGTTGATACTGAACTAATAAGGGTTGAGAGCGAGCATTCTGCAATAAGTGCTTGTGTTGGTGCTTCCCATGCAGGGGCAAGAGTAATGACAGCAACATCTTCAGCAGGTCTTGCATTCATGTGGGAAGTGTTAGGAGTTGCAGCAGGTTTGAGAACTCCGATGGTAATGAATGTAGTTAACAGAACATTAAGCTCTCCGATAAATATTCACTGTGATCATTCAGATTCAATGGGTGCAAGAGATTTAGGATGGATACAAATTTATTCTGAAAATGCAAACGAGGTTT
Organism: Candidatus Woesearchaeota archaeon; assembly: GCA_017609465.1. Lineage (GTDB taxonomy): Archaea > Nanobdellota > Nanobdellia > SCGC-AAA011-G17 > JAFCDX01 > JAFCDX01. The sequence goes on from JAFCDX010000003.1 coordinate 72,275, forward strand.
ATATCAATAATTTGATAGCAATAAAATTAGCAGAGAAAATAAATCTTCCTGTGATGATATGCCAAGACGGATTCATAACATCTCATTGTGTTGAAGGGGTTGATATATTGGAAGACAAAGATGTGAAAAAATTTATAGGAGAATTTAAACCAAAATATAGTTTATTAAAAGATAATATTGCAATAGGAAATCTTGCTTTGCCAGATTATTTTTATGAAATTAAGATGCAAAATGTAATAGCTATGGAAAAAGCAAAAAAAGAATTTCTAAGAATTGATAAGGAAGTAAACAAATTATTAAAGCATGAAACAGGTTATTTTGAAGAATATAAATTAAAAGATGCTAAAGTTGTAATTGTTGCATTAAGTTCTACTTGCGGAACAGTTAAAAGTGTTATAAATGAGTTAAGGAAAAAAGGAAAGAAAGTTGGTTTATTAAAACTAAGATTATTCAGGCCATTCCCCAAGGAAGAGCTAAAAAGAGTATTGGGAAATAAAAAAATTATTGTTATGGATAGAAGTGTTAGTCTAGGTTCTGATGCCCCTTTATATATTGAAATAAAGAATGCTACAGAGAGTAAGGATATATATAGTATTATTTATGGATTAGGTGGAAGAAACATATATGAAAAAGAAATTAAATATATTTTTGAAAGAGCTCTTAATAATAAATTAAAAAAACTGGAATATGTAGGTGTTAGAAAATGAATATGAAAGAATTGGCAAAAAAGGAACCAAGATTTTCAAGTGGCCATAGGGCGTGTGCTGGATGCGGATTTCCTCAAATAGTAAGAACCATCTTGGCGAGCACTGACAAAAAAGTTGTAGTTGCAAATGCTACCGGATGCTTAGAGGTTGTATCAACAATTTATCCTTTTAATTCATGGAAAACCCCTTATATTCATTCTGCTTTTGAAAATGCTGCTTCAACGATATCTGGAATTGAGAAAGCATATAATATTCAAAAAAGAAAAGGAAAAATAAAAGAGGATATCAAGTTTTTATGCATTGGTGGAGATGGGGGGATGACTGATATTGGATTTCAAGCTTTAAGTGGTGCATTAGAAAGATGGCATGATGTTGTTTATGTTCAGTATGACAATGAGGCATACCAAAATACGGGAGTTCAAAGATCAGGTGCAACACCATTGGGAACAAATACAACTACAACACCTGTAGGAAAAATACACCATGGAAAAGAATTAATGAAAAAAGACATAACAAGAATAGTTGCTGCACATGGAATTCCCTATGTTGCCCAGGCATCATTAAGTCATTTGGAGGATTTAAGCATGAAAGCCAAAAAGGCATTTGAAACAAAGGGTCCTGCTTTTATTAATGTACTACAACCCTGTGTTCCTGGATGGAAAATAGCATCAAATATGACAGTTGAAATAGCAAAAAGGGCTGTTGAAAGCGGTGCATGGCCATTATATGAAGTTAAAAATGGTAATTTTAAATTAAATTACAAACCTTCTAAACTAAGACCTGTTAAAGATTATTTCAAATTACAAGGACGTTTTAAGCATCTAACAGAAAAAGAAGTACAGATAATACAAAAAGTCATCGATGAAGAATGGAAAATGCTTCTTAAAGGAAATTATTGGAAAGTTAAAAGTTATTGATTGTATTTAATCAAATTTTTTATAGAATTAATTGCGTCATTAGGAAAATCATAAACAGGAATATCTTTTTCTTCAAGTTTTTCCTTATATATCTTGTTTGATTCTCCCCCTGTCATTATAACTACAAATGGTTTTTTGGTTAACTTATTCATATTTGAAAATATATTTACTATATTTTTTGATATTGAAGGCAATTGTGGTAGTAAAATAACAACTAAAATATCAACATCCTTGTCCTTTAAAGAATTTTCAATTGCAATTTTATAATGTTCATCATTTGCACTTCCAGTAAGATCTATAGGATTTTTTACAACCGCAATAGGAAGAAGTTTCTTTTTTATTTTTTCTTTATTTCTTATATTAGATAATTTTAAATTATTCTTAAGAACATTATCTGTAGTTATTATACCATAACCCCCCCCATTTGTTATTATTTGTATCTTATTTCCTTTTGGTTTTTTCTTTTTTTCAAGCAATTTTGCAGTATCAAACATTTCTCTTATTGAATTTACTTCTATGATTCCAGATTGCTTGAAAGCTGCAGAATAAACTTCAGAAGAACCCGCCATTGATCCTGTATGAGATAATGTTGCTTCTTCAGATTCCTTGAATTTTCCTCCTTTTAATAACACAATAGGTTTTTTCTTTGAGACTTTTCTGGAGATTTTCATAAATTTTTTTCCATCTTCAACAGCCTCCAGATAAACGCATATTACTTTTGTATTTTTATCTTTTGAAAGATATTTTAAATAATCAGATTCATCCACATTTACAGCATTTCCATAAGAAACAAATTTTGATATTCCTGTATTATTATTAGAAAGCATGTCCAAAATAGCGCATCCTGCCGCACCTGATTGGGATATGAAAGAAAGGTTGCCTTTTTTTGGTCTCTTTAATTTATCAGGATATGCAAACAATGTATCAACATTAGAATAATTATCTAATATTCCAAGACAATTAGGGCCAACTGCAATCATATTATTTTTATCAAGATAATCTTTTAATTCTAATTCCAAATTATTCTTTCCTATTTCTGAAAAACCTGCTGTAATTATAACAACTGATTTTATTCCTTTCTTATTGCACTCCTTTACTACATCTATGACCTTTAATGCCGGTATTGCTATTACAGCCATATCAATTTTTTCTTTCACATTCAAAACAGAAGTATAACATTTCTTTCCAGATATTGATTTTTCATGAGGATTTATGCAATATAATTTTCCCTTAAAAGTTTTCTTTAAATTTTCAAAAATAACTCTTCCAACTTTATCCTTGCTTTTTGAAACACCTATAACAGCTATTGATTTTGGATTGAATATTTTGTCCATAATTAGGATTAGAATAAGCTTTTTAAATAGTTTTTCATTTGATATATTGAGCCTATGGTGTAATGGATAGCACGTGAGGTTTCGGCCCTCAAGATTCCGGTTCGATTCCGGATAGGCTCATAAAAATATTTATAAATAAACAAAAAAATAGAATTATATGTCAAAACAAGAAGGTATCACAACAAAAAAAGATAAAGATTTTTCTGAATGGTATACTCAAATTATATTAAAGGGGGGGCTTGCTGATTATTCTTCGGTTTCCGGGGCTATCATTCTTAAACCAAGAGGATATGAATTGTGGGAAAAGATAAAGGAAGAGGTAGATAAAAGAATAAAGAAACTAGGAGTTAAAAATTGTTATTTTCCATTATTAATACCGGAATCATTATTAAGCAAAGAAAAAGAGCATATTGAAGGATTTTTCCCTGAAGTTGCATGGGTAACTGAAGCAGGAAATTCAAAATTAAATGAAAGGCTTGCAATAAGACCAACTTCTGAAACGATAATGTATGATTCATATTCAAAATGGATAAGGTCGTGGAGAGACTTACCTTTAAAATTTAATCAATGGAATAATGTGGTAAGATGGGAATTCAAACACCCGATTCCATTTTTAAGAACAAGAGAATTTTTATGGAATGAAGGCCATACTGTTTTTGCAACAAAAAAAGAAGCAGAGGCAGAAAAAGACCAAATATTAAAAGTATATCATGAAGTGTTAAATGATTATATGGCTCTTCCAGGAATCGTTGGAAAAAAATCAAAAAAAGAAAAATTTGCAGGTGCTGAATACACAGTAAGTGTTGAATTTTATATTCCAAACGGAAAGGCAATACAAGGTCCTGATTTTCATCATGACGGGCAGAGATTTTCAAGAGCATATGATATAAAATTCTTAAATAAAGATGGCAATGAAGAATATGCATGGCAAAACACATGGGCAATAACAACAAGAATGATTGGTGTAATGATTGCAATGCATAGTGACGACAAAGGATTAATCATACCTCCAAAGATGCTAAAAAATAAAGTTGTTATAGTCCCAATTTTATTTGAGGACTCAAAATCAAAAGTTATCAAGGAAGCAAAAACAATAGAATCAAAATTAAAAAAATATGGTGCTTTCGTGGATTTAAGAGATTACAAGCCAGGCTATAAGTTCAATGATTGGGAACTTAAGGGAATCCCAATAAGAATAGAAATAGGTCCAAAAGACATTCAAAAAAAGCAGGTTGTATTAACAAGAAGAGACACCAACAAGAAAGAAATTGTAAAGATAAAAGATATAGAAAAAAAAACAGAAAATGTTCTTGAAGATATCCAAAATAATTTATATAAAAAATCTGAAAAACTTTTAAAAAATAATCTTGTAAAGGTAAAAGACCTGAAGGAATTTAAAGAGGCAATAAAAAATAAAAAACTTGCCTTGGCTCCATTTTGTAACACTATAGAATGTGAAGATATTATAAAAGATAAATATAATGGAGTTAAGTCATTAAACTCTCCCTTGGATCAAAAAAAAGGAAAAAATAAATGTTTGTTCTGCAGAAAAGAGGCAGATTCTTTGTTTTATTTTGGAAAATCATATTAAATTAAAGAAAGCCAACATCTTTATGTAAAAAGGAATATTGTAAAGACTTACTAAAAAACTCTTGCTAGTGTGGTATTGGTAATTATTCTCATCTTCATATATTATTGATAAGTTTGCAAAATTGTCCGAGCTATAAAATCTTTTTCCTTTTACTGTAAAAATTTTATTTTCATCTCCAAAAAATTCATCCTGCCTGTATACTTCATCCCCATTAATATAAAAATGAACATTCTTAACAGGAGCATCGGAAGATAATAGGAATTTCAAATTAATATCCTCTTTATAGCTAAATTTGTCAGGATAATCAACATTTATTATCTTAAGATTAGGGTCATTAAGAGAATTTATCTCAATATATTTTTCTACATCTACATTATTGGATTTAGCGCTTATTCTTAATTCCTTGTTTGGATCTAGGTCATTAAATTCCACCTGCCTTGATTCACTTATATATAAATCAAAGTTCCTGCAATCATCATCCAAACAAACATCCATATTTTTCAATACTGTATTCCCTGTATTTTTTACTTCGCATACTATGTTTGCTTTTTCATAATCAAAATAATATGGTTTTTTTGGGATGCAAGTCAAATCTATTTTTTGCGAATAAGAAGATTCTTCTTTTTCAAGATAAGAATATATGTCCTCTTCTACATCTTCCTTATTTATAGTTTCGTATAAATCTCCATAAGCTATTTTTTCTGAATAAACCCCTCCAAAAGAACCTATAACTTCAAAAACAGTTGTATATAGATAATCCCTTTCAGTATCTTCAGGCATTATTGCTGTAAAAAAAACTGTTTTTTCTTCATTTGGCCTTAGCAAAATCATTTTTATGTTTGAATCCTGCAATCCCGGAGCTTTGGTAACTCTTAGATGAATAGGGACATAAAAGGATTGTAGGTTTTTTAAATTAATTTTAACAGGAACATAGCTTCCTGGTCCTACTTGATTATATAATGAATCCATCTCAACTCTAACCAGATTAGGCAATTTTTCTCCTTTTGATATTAATTGGGTGTTTATTTCCAATGACTTTGCATTAAAATCCATATCTCTAGAAGAAGCGCTTATTACCAAAGAAGGATTTGAAGAGTCCTTTGATTCCCCCAAATTTATATGAGATGCATCAACATACCCATATTGTCCATATGTAACATCTACAGGTATCCATCCATAATCAGGAAAATAAACTTCTGCCCATCCGTGATTGCCCCAATCTTCTGAGAGTGAAGTATAAGCAACTCCTGAAATAAATCTTGCCGGTATTCCCACAGACCTTGCCATTGAAATGAATAGATTAGTAATCTCGTCACAAACCCCCTCTCTATTTTCCAAAACCCAACTTGACTTTTGTACAACCTCTGCTGTTAATGTTGTTAAATTATATTGTATATTTGTTCTAACCCAATCCGATAATTTGAAAACTGCCTTATAATAATCATCCTCTCCTGCGATGATCTCATTTGCCTTATTTCTTATATCTTCATTTATAACAATATATTCAGAGGGTTCTATAAATTGATTGTAATTTGGATCTAAGTTTTCCAATGGGAAATTTATTTTTTTAGGTATTTGTATTATTTGATTGTTTCTTTGAACATTTGCCTCATAGTTTAGGTATATTGAAGTATCTGGATTTATCCATTTATATATTACTTTATCATCAGTCTTCCTTATTTCTGCATCTGGATTTACATTGTAATTTACATTTGAAATTATCTGGTATTTTGAATCTCTTGGGTATAAAAAAAGTTCTCCTGTAAGAAAATCTGTCTCTGGATTTGGTCCCGTAGCAACAAGATCTATATTGGAATCTATTTTTAATTTCATGTTAACAGAAGCATATCCCTCAAAATCCTCCTGCGCAAAAGAAAAAACAGATAGAAGTACTACAAATACAAATAAAAATTTCAACCTCATTTTTTTGACATTAGATTAATATATTCATTAAGTTTTTCTTTTATATTATTTTCTATTTTTATGTTATTAATATTTTTTAATTTATTCACATCTGTAAGTGTTCCTGTAAAATTTCTTCCAGCGTCATGCATTTGTTTTTCTATATTCTTTGCTTCAATGGAATTGAATGATTTCGTAATAGGAAACTTAGTAATTGCATTTGAACCTGCTTTTAATAATGAATATACTTCATCTGTTCTTCTTGGAGTAACTCCAGTTATTATTTCCAACTTAGGAAACTCTATTCTTGTTTTAGCAACCCATTTCAAATATTGCTCTGTTGTTGGTCCTTTGGAATATGGAGTTCCTTTTACTGGTTTTAATGCATAATAAGTTAGCCTGTCCAATTTATATTTCTTGATAAAATCTGCCAACAAATCAAAATCAGACTCCTTTTCACCAAGACCAATTATAATTGTGGCGCTTTTTTTTCCTTTGTAACTCTTTATCATTTCAAGATAAGGTTCTATTGGCTTATTTGGACATATTTTCTCATGAAGCTTTGGATTAATTGTTTCTATAGATGCAACTAAACCTTCAATATAAGGCTCAAATAATTTTATTTCCTCTTTGTTTAATGCTCCAAGATTGAGCCATATTCTATTTCCATACAATTCAGACACTTTTTTTGTTATATTTGCTAAATCATTTAAAGGATAAATATTGTATCCTCCTGTAAGAAACTCTATTCTCCAACCAAGATGTTTTGCCAACAATGCCTCTGTGTATATTGAAACAGGAGTTCTTCTTGCATTTTTAGCGTGTTTTATTCTTGATTTCAATGTTGACCTATAACAAAATTTGCACGTTCCTACATCACAATACCAGCTTACAAATATACATCTCCCAAACCAGGTTTCATTTGGAAAATTTTTTCTATAAACTTCATTTGCTTGTTCCAATAATTTCATTTTAAATCTACATTAAAAAAATTTAAACTTCCTTTGAATGATATTGGTTTTTTCTTCTTGGATTTTTTAATATAAACCCATAACCTCCCACTTCATTGAAAATACCAAATGCTTGTCTTTATCAATTAAAAATTCTTTTTTGTTATCATATTTTTTAACATCAACCAATTCAACTTCTCCTACGATTTTTTGTCTTGGCAATTCCTTAAAATTAAACTCTTTCATTTTCTTTTCGTAAATGTTTCCTGAAGCATGCACAAAAAATTTCCCTTTAAATTTAGTATTCCATTTTCTTATTTCTATTGTTTTCCTTCCTTGTATAACCAATTCTTCCCATGGCTGTTTTAATGATAATGCTTTCATTTTAATTGATTTTTTATGTTATCTATAAAGGTATGAAAATCGTCTGCGGAAACACTGGAACCGCATGCATGTTCATGACCACCCCCATAACCCTTAACATTTACTAATGCTTTTTTTAATATTGGGGGTATTACTATTTTAGAAGATCTTAGACTCATTTTTATTTCATTTCCTTTTTCTCTCCCTATAATTATTATTTTATCAGGAAATTTATGTATAAGTTCATTGGATAATTCAGAAGTAAAACTCATTTTAGAACTTGAATACGTAAATATTATAGGATTGTAATTCTTTTTTTCAAGAGCCTTTTCAAGAAGAATATCATATTGTTTTTTTATATGAGTATAATACCTATGCAAATATTTTCCTTTTGGGGTTTTCTGGTCAAGAATCTCGTAAGGATCTCTTATTTTTGAAAGTATAGATATATTTTTTCTTATGTCAATTGTCTTACCTTTCAAGATAAAGGAAAATATTCTTATTAATTCCCCAAGCCTTGTTTCAAATATTATTTTTCCAGGGTCTTTTTCATTTTTTATCAAACCAGGATATTTTTTCTTAAATTCTTTTAAATAATCTGGGATATACCAATCAGCGATAGCACCTATAGTAGCAATCCATAAAGATCCTTTTGTTATTTTATAAGACCAATAAGATACAGGGGAATTATCTTTTGGGTTTCTTATCAAAGGATTATAATAATGAACTCCTTTTCTCTTCACAATAGGATGATGATCAATCCAATATAAAGGAACATTTACCTTGTCTATGAAATCCTGCCCTATAATGGGTTTGTCCAATACAAAAACTTTGTCGGGACTCAATTCATTTATTTTTCTTAAATAACTTATATCAAGCATGGGAGAAGATTTAATTATTATTCCCTTTGAATTCTCATTTAATTCCTTGAACAAAAGATAAGAACATAAACCATCAGGGTCATCATCAAAGAAAACCAATGGATTCTCGGAATCTGCAAAAGCTTCTCTTATAATCTTAATTTCCTTGTCTATTATCATATATTAAAATTGTAGAAAACATTTAAAAATGTTTATATTATAATCAGTATATGAAAATACTGAAGGAATATGAAGCCGAGGAATTATTGAAAAAAGAGGGTTTTAATATTGTTGAGAGAGATATAGCAGAAAATAAGGAACAAGCAATAAAAAAAGCAGAAAAGATAGGATATCCTGTTGTTCTCAAAAATATTGAGCTTTTGCATAAATCAGACAAAAATGGAGTTAGATTAAATATTTATAAGGAAAACCTGGAAAAGAATTTCAAGGAGTTAAAATCAAAAAAAGTCCTTATACAAAAACAGGAGAAAGGTTCCGAATTCTTAATTGGAATAAAAAAAGATGATGTGTTTGGACATGTAATCATGTTTGGTATTGGTGGGATTTATACTGAATTGCTAAATGATATATCATTAAGAGTATATCCTATATCTAAAAAGGATGCAAAGGATATGGTAGATGATATAAAATATAATAAAATATTTAATTTTAGAAACGTAAAACTTAACAAAAAAGTGATAATCAATAATTTGTTGAAAATTAATTCATTAGTCAAAAAATATCCAAAAATAAAAGAGCTTGACATAAACCCTTTAATATTAAATGAAAAAGAAGGAGTTATAGCAGATGCCAGAATCATATTTGAGTAATATATGGCTAAGGATTTTAATATATGTATTTATCTTAATTGCATTGTTTATATACGTTAAATTATCAAGAATTGAGATAAATGGTGTTAAATTAATAAAATTGCATTGGAGAATCATACTCGCGGTGTTTTTTCCATTAATATTTGTTATATTCTTCTTTTTAGGATCAATTTTCTTGGCATTTATATTAACCATAATTTTCATAATATTGTTGATTAGTATATTAACAAGCTTTTATTATAAAAGAAAGGTTTTTAAACATAAATAAGAAACATATAATATGAGACCCATACTATCCTTAACTGCTATGGAAAAACTACTTAGAAAATATGGAGCTTTAAGAGTAAGTGATGAGGCAAAAAGAGCATTAGCAGAAATATTAGAAGATCATGCAGAGCAAATATCTGACAAGGCAATCAAGATAGCAAAGCACGCAAAGAGAAAAACCATAAAAGCCGGAGATATAAAATTAGCAGTTAAGTAAAACCATATTCTCCTCTTAAGGGTACAAAAGCAAAATCACCTAAATCTTCCCTTATTAATTTTCCTTTTTCTTTTGTGATTTTAATCATTTTTTGTTGTTGTTGATTATAACCAACAGGAGCAATTAATATCCCATTTTCCTTTAACTGTTCTATTAATGGACTTGGAATATCCGGAGATGCTGCAGTAACAATAATCTTGTCATAAGGAGCCTCTTTTTCATATCCTTTAGAACCATCCCCATGAATAACAGTTACATTCTTTATATTTACTTTTTTTAGATTTTCTTTTGCAAAATCATATAATTCTTTTACATATTCAATCGTATAAACATTTCTTGCTAATTTAGAAATAAGAGCTGCATTATATCCAGATCCAGTTCCAATCTCTAAAACTTTATCTGTTTTTTTTAAATCTAAGGCGTCAAGCATTAACATTATTGTTGTAGGTTGCGATATTGTTTGTCCCCCAAGAATTGGTAATGGATTATCATCATAAGATTTATCAACTAAATCATCAAGAACAAATTTTTCTCTTGGAATTTCTTCAAAAGCCTTTAATAATTTATCATTTTTAATTAATTTAGAATCTTTCCAATATCTTAACAAAGATTTTTTAGACATTATTTGCCTCTTCTTTTATTTGCTCTTAGACTGGGCCTTATTTTTTCTGCCCCTTTTCCTTTATTTCCTTTAAGTCCCCTAGACTTTCTTCCTGCGCTAGTTAAACCTCTATATACTCTTCCTTTCTGTTTATTAGAACAAATCCAGTTAATTTTCTTGTCTTTTTTTATCTCTGGGCTTTGAGGGTCTACCATTATCACTTCAAACCAAGAATGCTTACCGTCTTTTGCCAACCAATAACTTCCAAGAACTTCCAAATTTACAAACTTTCTGTTAGCACGCTCTTCAGCAATCCATTGATAATTTTTCTTGACTATTTTTCTTTGTCCTGCTCTCTTAGACCTTCTTCCTTTATTTATTCTCTGTCTTTTTCTTCCACCACTTTTAACTCTTACACGTGAAACAACAAAACCTTTTTTTGCCCTATAACCCAAAGTTCTTGCTCTATCCAATCTAGTTGGTTTATCTACTTTAACAACAGAATTCTCTTTTCTCCATTTAACAAGTCTATCTTTCCAAATAGAACCAAGATTTGCCTTTGGTTTCTTCCATGCTTCGCTTATTTTTTTGTATAATCCCATTTTTCCTTTGATTCAGGCCCCATTGAAACCCACATCTCATTTAATTAAAAAATCAAATGAAATATATATAAATGTTTTGATTATCTCTTGATATATGGCTATTATAACCTTTAAAGAAATATTCTATATGGTTGTTATAACTGTAGTTTTAGCGTATATATTCATGAGTTTTATCAGACCTAAGAATACTGAATTTTTCACATACAAAAAAAGAGGTTTTGATTGGGATTCTTTCAAGTTTTCAGCAATGGTTGCAGCACCTGGAGTAATACTCCATGAATTAGGACATAAATTTATGGGGCTGTATTTTGGATATAATGCATCTTTTGAGATATTCTGGTTTGGTTTGTTCCTGGGTGTTTTCTTAAAAATAATAGGGAGTCCTTTCCTAATAATAGCCCCAGGTTATGTTACTTTGCCAGGGATAGCAAACCCTTTACATTTATCGCTTACAGCATTTGCAGGTCCTTTCATAAATCTTGTATTATGGATTGGTTCCTTGGCAATACTAAACAGAGCAAAATTAACAAGGAAACAGGCAGAATTTTTCTATCTTACAAAGCACATTAATATGATATTATTCATATTTAATATGATACCATTTCCTCCTCTTGATGGGTCAAAAGTGTTAACTGGGTTGTTCTCTTTCCTTTAATTCATTTTCAAGAAACTCTATTTCTTTTTTTATCTTATTTATCTCTTTTGACTTATCTTGCTCTAGGAGCTTTCCACACTCAGGACACCTGAATTCAAGTTCCATTGCTTCTTGCAAATCAACTCTTTCGCATTTGTTTGCACATATATAGAAATAATTTGTTTGCTCTTCTTTTATTTTATTTTTTAATTTCTCAAGTCTCTTTCTTTTAGTGTCCCAATACAAATCTTCAACCTTTTTAGGGTCAAGTGTCCAATAATAAATATACCATCCTCTTTGCTTGTCTTTTTTTCTTACTGAATTAACAAGGGAATAATTGTCAAGTTTGTATATTATTTTCCTGAATTGATTTATTGACATATTCAACTTTTCTGCAATTATAAATTCAGAAACATTGTTTTTCTTCAATAACAAATCCACAACAGGTATTGTGTCCTGGCCTATTAAATCAGCTATGAAATCCTTTACCTTTTGCTCGGAAATCTTTAAATGATATATAGGGGGTTTTAATTTTTCTTCTTCCTTCTTTTTTGTTCTTTTTTTAGTTGGTTTTTTCTTAGCAACCTTCTTTTTTGTTGATTTCTTTGATTTTTTTATATGTTTTTTCTTGATGGTTTTCTTAGAAGTTTTCTTCTTTTTTGTTGATTTTTTCTTTACTTTCTTTTTTTTGGATGATTTTTTTGACTTAGAAGAAAGCTTTTTTCTAGTAGTTTTCTTTTTTAATCCCTTAGAAGTCTTTTTTGATTTTTTGGCCATAAGGTTTTTAATAACAATAACCAATATAAAAACTTTTTGATTTATTTACTACAATAAAATAACAAGAAAAGCTTTTAATAATGGAGTAATTTAATTTATACATGGGTATTTTCAAGAAAAAAGAGAAAAAAGAGGATAAAGACAAGCTTCCTGAACTCCCAAAAATGGAGTTTCCAAGTTATGAGCCTCAAATAAACAAAATAGATAAACAAGAAGATTCTGAGGAAGAGGAAGAGATTCCTAAAAATTACAAACCTGTAATGAAGAGACCTGTAAGTTATGAAAGTTCTATGCCAAGAAGAAGAGCGGAAGTTGAGGAAGGAAAACCCCTTTTCATAAAGATAGAAAAATACAAGGAAGCAATAAATGACTTAGAAAACATAAAGAAAAGAATAAGAGAGGCAGAAGATATTCTTAGCGAACTTGAAAGGATAAAGCAAGAAGAAGATAAAGAGATAGAAAACTGGAGAATTGAGGTAAACAAAATAAAGGACAGATTAATGGATGTTGATAGAAAATTATTTGAAGGAGAATCATGATGGATGAAAATCTTATGTTTGTTCAATTAAACAAACCTAATGAATTGAGAAAAAGTATTCTGAGAAGTGCTCTTGACACAACAACACTTTTAAAAGATTTTGATAATATTAAAGAAATAAAGGAAGAAAAATATGGGGCTATGGAAAATCTCATAGGAAGATTAAAAGAAATTAAAAAATTGAGCAATAAAATGGAAAAACATCTCCCAAAAGTTGAAATTGAAAAACCTGAGAAAAGAAAAATTAAACCAGAAAAAAAAGGGAAAAAACAATTCACTGAAAAAAAGATATCCAAGAAAATTTCTTCTGAAGATGATGCTCTTGCAGAAGAGATAATGAATATTGAGAAAAAGTTAAAATCAATATAAAATGGTATGGAATCCATTCAAACAAAAAAAGAATATATTCAAAGAAAGGGGAAATCTTATAATAAAATTAAATCTTGAAGGTTTTGATAAGAAAAATATTAAAGTTGATGTTAGAACCAATAGGATATATGTCTCAGGAGAAAGAAAAGATAAAGAGAAGATAAAGAAAAAAGGTTTATTTAAACAAAAAATAGAATATTCTTCATACAGTGACAGTTTTACATTGCCTGAAAAAGTAATTCCAAAGAAGGCCAAATGGACATATAAAAATAATATTCTCAGAATAAATATCCCCATAGCAAAATCATAGAAAATTTTATATAACAATCTAATCAATAATTCTTAATGAAAGCAGATAAATTAAGAAAGAAATATCTTGAATTTTTTAAAATTAAATCTCATGCTATAATACCTTCAGGATCTTTAGTACCTGAAAATGACCCTACAGTTTTATTTACAACAGCCGGTATGCACCCATTAGTTCCTTTTTTACTGGGGGAAAAACACCCTTTAGGCAAAAGATTAGCAAATGTTCAAAAATGCATAAGAACAGGGGATATAGAAGAAGTTGGTGATGATACTCATTTAACTTTCTTTGAAATGCTTGGAAATTGGTCTTTGGGAGATTATTTCAAGAAAGAGGTCATTAAATGGTCATGGGAATTTTTGACATCGAAAAAATGGTTAGGACTTGATAAAAATAAGATCGCTATAAGTTGTTTTAAAGGAGATAAAAACGCTTCAAAGGATGTGGAAACAGCAGAAATATGGAAATCATTAGGGGTTTCTGAAAAAAGAATAGCATTTCTCCCAAAAGAAGATAATTGGTGGGGCCCAGCAGGAAACACAGGCCCATGTGGTCCAGATACTGAAATGTTCTATTGGGTAGGGGATGAACAAGCACCAGAAAAATTTGATCCAGAAGATGAAAGATGGGTGGAAATATGGAATGATGTTTTTATGCAATATAATAAAACAAAAGATGGAAATTATGAAGAACTAAAGCAAAAAAATGTTGATACTGGAATGGGATTGGAAAGAACTGCTGCAATATTGCAAGGAAAAAAATCAGTATATGAAACAGAATTATTTACTCCAATAATAAAAAAGATTGAAAAATTATCCAAAAAGAAATATGGGGAAAAAGAAAAGGAAACAAGAGCAATAAGGATAATTACAGATCATTTAAAAGCCGCTACTTTTATTTTATCAGAAAATGTTGCTCCTTCAAATACTGAGCAGGGTTATGTCCTTAGAAGATTGATAAGAAGATCTATAAGATATGGGAAAATATTAATGATGCAGAATAATTTTACAAAAGATATTTCAGAAATTATAATTGATATGTATCCTGAATATAAAGAGTTAAAGAAAAATAAAAATTTTATATTAAAAGAAATAGAAAATGAAGAAAATAGATTCAGGCAAACATTAGCTTCTGGACTAAGATATTTTAATAAAATTATTGAAAATGCAAAAGGAAAGACAATAAGTGGGAAAGATGCATTTCTTTTATATCAAAGTTATGGTTTTCCAATAGAAATAACTTGGGAACTAGCTAAAGAAAAAAATCTAAAGGTTGATATGAAAGGATATGAAAAAGAATTCAAAAAACATCAGGAATTAAGCAGAACTGCAACAGAAGGAAAATTTAAGGCGGGTCTTGCAGACAAATCAGAAGAAACTACGAAACTCCATACTGCAACACATTTATTATTATCTGCATTGAAAAAAGTCTTAGACAAAGAAGATATAATGCAAAAAGGTTCTAATATAACAGCTGAAAGATTAAGATTTGATTTTAATTTTGATAGAAAATTAACACAAGAAGAATTGAAAGAAATAGAGGATTTAGTTAATGAAAAAATAAAAGAAAGTATTGAAATAAAATGGGAAGAGATTCCACTTGAAGAAGCAAAAAAAAGAAACATTACAGGATCATTTAAACATAAATATGGAGAGAAAGTAAAAGTATATTCAATAGGGAATTTTTCAAAGGAAATCTGTGGAGGTCCTCATGTAAATAATACAAAAAACCTTGGACATTTCAAAATTAAAAAAGAAGAAAGTGTTTCTGCCGGAGTAAGAAGAATTAAAGCTGTTTTAGAATGAAGTTGAAGCAATTTTTCTTGGTTTTGTTAATTGATTAAATTTTTCAACATAATCTTTAGTAACTTTTGGTATCTTCCCGGAATACATAAGGTTATAATAAGCTATATTAGGGTCTGTTATTTTATTGTCTATTATATGAGAAGAAAGTGCTCTTCTTACATTTCCCACTCCCCAATTATAAGATATTAATGCAAATTCTTTGCTTCTGTGTTTTGCATCAATTCCTTCAAAATAATTAATTAGATTATTAAAATATTTAACCCCACAATTCATATTTTTATAAGGATTTTCTAATTCTTCTCTAGACAAACCACAAACTTCTTCTGCAGTTGAAGGTAATAATTGCATTATCCCTACAGCTCCTGCATTTGAAGTAATATCATGTATAAAAGAAGATTCTATAATACCCAAAGATATTATGTCTTGTTTAGGGATTCCATATATATCAGATAATTTTTCTATAAAGGGTTCATATTTTTTAACTCTATTATAATATTTTCCGAAATCAAAAAAATTTATATTTGTTTCTTCATCTTCTTTAGATGATTGTTTTCTAGAGTTATAAGAATTAATCCCTGGTCTATCCACAAAGGTTACATCAAATTCCTGTTTTTGATTTTCTTTCAAATATTCATTCATATGTAATCTATATGTCAAAGTAATTGTTTTTGGTTCATCATAAGAATTCCTTTTTTCTATTTTATTCTCTATTGATGTTTTTTCTTTTAAAGAAATATTTTCTTTTTTATCTATTGTATTTGAAAAAAAAGCAAAACTTGCACTTCCAAAAAAGGCTAAAGCATATAATGCACACCCAAATCTTTTTATATTACTATTTTTAGTTTTATTATTAATTCCCATATAAAAACAGAAGGATTGCTCTTTTTAAACTTTTCTATTGATACTACTTAAGAATAATGAAATTATTATTCTATATAAATTGCTGGTTTTCCTGGTTTTGCTTTCTTAGATTTGTTTGAAGGGTCATATTTATCCTTGTCGTTTACAGCATAAACTTGAATTTCCAGATCTAATTCGTCTTCTAATAATTCTTTATTTTCATTAAACAAACTCTTTTCTTTAGGGATTGAATATATAATCACTTTTTTGGCTTTTTTATTTATTAATTTTAATATCTCATTTATGTCGGATATTGTATTATGCAATAATTCCTCTAATTCTTCTGCTTTTTTATTTATTTTATTGGAGTCGAATTTAGGCCATTTTTCCATTGAAATATAATTCTTGTTTCCTATTTTTTCCCAGAGTTCTTCTGAAATATGGGGACAAAAAGGAGAAAACAATAATATTAAGTCTTTCAAACATTCATGGTATATTTTTTCATTAACTTCTTGTTTTTTATACCTGTTAATACTATTTACCAATTCCATTAAAGAACCTATTGCCAGACTTAATTTAAAATCATTAATATATTCTGTTACTTGTTTTATGGTTGAATTTGTTTTTGAGATGATAAATTTATCTTTATTATTAATATCTTTTCTGAATTTTGGTTTATCATTAACCAAATTATAAATCCTGTTTAAAAATTTGAAAGAGCCCTCAACTCCTTTATCATTCCATTCAAGTTCTCTCTCGGGCAATGCTGCAAATAAAATAAATAATCTTGCTGTATCAGGCCCATATTTGTCTATTATCCAAGAAGGATCAACTACATTTCCAAGAGATTTTGACATCTTTGCACCATCTTTAGTTACCATTCCTTGCGTAAGCAATCTTGTAAAAGGCTCGCTAACTTTTGTTAATTTCAAATCTCTTAATACTTTTGTGAAAAATCTTGCATATAATAAATGAAGTATCGCATGCTCTATACCTCCTATATATTGATTTACAGGCATAAAATATTCTGCTCCTTTTGAAAAAGGTAATTTGTTTTCCTTTGAATCGCAGAATCTGAAGAAATACCATGAAGAATCAACAAAAGTATCCATTGTATCTGTTTCTCTTTTAGCTTCTCCCTTACATTTAGGGCATTTTACATTAACAAAGGATCCAGAAGTTAATAATGGATTTCCTTCTCCTGTGAATTTAACATCTTTTGGTAATTTAACAGGCAAATTCTTTTCAGGAACAGGAACAACTCCACATTTACCACAATAAATAATAGGTATTGGTGTTCCCCAATATCTTTGTCTTGATATTAACCAGTCTCTTAACTTGTATTGTACTGTTTTTTTTCCTAATTTATTCTTTTCAATGTATTTTGTTATATAATCAATTGCATCCTTATTATTTAATCCATTGAATTCTCCTGAATTAATTAATTTTCCCTCCCCTATATAAGCTCTATCCATTTTTTTTTCATTTAAATCAAAATCAGAAGAGGAAATTACAACCTTTATAGGAATTTTATATTTTTTTGCAAATTCAAAATCTCTCTGGTCATGTGCAGGAACTGCCATTATCATTCCTGTGCCATAATCAAGTAAAACAAAATTAGCAATATATATTGGGATTTTCTCATTGTTTAATGGATTAACTGCATACTTTCCTATGAACATACCTTTTTTCTCTGATTCTTCTGAGGTTCTCTCAAATTTTTCCTTTATAACAACTTCATTAATGAATTTCTTTACATCTTTTTCATATTTTGTTCCTTTTACTAATTCCAAGACCTTTGGATGTTCTGGAGCAAATACCATGAATGTAACCCCATATAATGTATCTGGTCTTGTTGTAAAAACAGGTAAATTTTCATCTGTATCTTTTAATTTAAAATTGACAAGGGTTCCCTCTGATTTTCCAATCCAATTTTTTTGCATTATTTTAACTTTTTCAGGCCAATCCCTTAATTTATCCAAATCATTTAATAATTCTTTCGCATATTTTGTTATCTTGAAAAACCACTGCTCTAAATCTTTAATTTCAACTTCTGATGAACATCTCCAGCATTTTCCATCAATAACTTGTTCATTAGCAAGCACAGTTTTACAACTAGGACACCAATTAACAGGAGATTTTTTTCTATAAGCCAGTCCTTTTTCAAACATTTTTAAGAATATCCATTGATTCCATTTGTAATAACTTTCTCTATGAGAAGCAATTTCTCTTGACCAATCATAACTTAATCCTATGGATTTTTGCTGTCTCTTTATTGCTTTTATATTTGACTCTGTCCATTCTCTTGGATCTGCTTTGTTTTTTATTGCTGCATTTTCAGCAGGAAGCCCGAAAGAATCATAACCCATTGGATAAAGAACATTAAAACAATTCATCCTCATAAATCTTGCAATACAATCTCCAATAGAATAATTTCTCAAATGACCAATATGCAATGTTGCTGAAGGATAAGGGTACATTTCCAAAACATAATACTTTTGTTTATTTTTAGAAATCTTTGTAGCAAAGATATTATCTTTTTCCCATCTATTCTGCCATTTCTTTGCTATCTTATTAAAATCAACCATAATAGAAATTTAATTAATATTTATTTAAAGTTTTTTATTGTAATTTCTTCTCTAAATCTTCCTTTATCTCAGATAAACGTTCCTCTAAGGGTATTTTTACTTCTCTAGTCTCTGAACCTTTAATTTTAACTCTCTTTTTAAATTTAAAATCTTTTGGTATTGAATTATCAAATATTATATTATATCCTTTTTCTAACAAAGCGTACAATTTATTATAAAGGCCCTTTTCAGTATATGTAACCCCCACTTTATGAAATCCATTCCCATTCACATGATTTTCTTCTTTATTTCTTTTTAAAATCATGAATTTCTCGTCTTTTGAAGCGTCATATATTATTTTTACTTCTTTATAATTTGGCATAGAAATTTACTTGAAAGTGAATATATTTAAAAGTTTTGAAAAGGTTTTTAAATAGCTAATTTACTTAATTTCTATGGGCCTGTAGCTTAGTCTGGATAGAGCACTGGCCTTCTAAGCCAGGGGTCGTGGGTTCGAATCCCTCCAGGCCCGTTGCGCACGTGGCGAAGTGGTTAACGCGGTCGGCTGCAACCCGACTATTCCCAGGTTCAAATCCTGGCGTGCGCTTAAAACAAAATAAATATAAATAATTAATTATTTATTAATATAAAAGATGGTGATGAATTTTACTGAAGTTTTGATAAATAGAGAAGTTTATGCCGAACAACTAATTAATAGGTTCTTGGATATAGTATTGGCACCTTATAATCATCCAGAGATGTTGTGGATAGCTATTCCTTTATTGATAACAATATTTCTTATGGAATTTTATTTTGGGAAATACAAAAAGGAAGAATTGGGTTGGAATACTGCTTATGGTAATGCAATTGTATTAATATTTGTAGCGGTTGATTTGGTTAGGCATGTATATAATCTTGGAGATTTATTCTCATTTCATTTTAAGACACTTATTATAGGACTTCTAATAATTGATGGGGTAATCCTTGTATTGATAGATTTTTATCATCTTTTGCCAAAGACATTTGCATTTGGGTTGTCATCAAAGCTTCCAATTAATTTTTTGGCATATTGTGCAATAATATTTGTTTATACAAATATCTCTCCAACTATAATAACTTTAGCTGCTTTACTCTTATTTTTAATAGCAATCTTCACAATTATGAAGATAATAGATTTAATGGAAATAGAAGAAAAAAATTAAAATTCTCTAACGCCACCAGAGAAAAATATTAATTTCACGAAATAAACTATCAATAACAACAATACAATTATACCCAATATCCAAAATATGCTTGTTAATGTATTTTTGCTAAATACTTTATCAAAGAATGACTTTTCTTCAAATACAGCCCCTCCTGTTCCTGGGAACCCTGTGCTTGAAACATTTATGGTAACTGTATCTGTTGATTCTTCCGAACCATCGCTAACTCTCAATTTAAAAACATAAGTCCCTTCTTTGTCAAGTCTTGCTGTTGCTATCTTCGAAGTTGGATTTTGTAATTCAACCGCCAATCCTGATTCCTGAGACCATAAATAAGTCAATGCATCATCGTCTGCATCTGAACTTTCAGAAGCATCTAATGTAACTGTGGTTCCAGAAGCAACTGTTTGTGATGAACCTGCATCTGCAACAGGTGCTGTATTTGTTTCACATTTAATATTTATTGTTGCAAAATCAGATTTTGTTTTGTCGTCATCATCATAATAAATTACAGCCTCCAATGAATATTCTTTTGAATCAACATCTTCAGGGATATCAACTGTAACTATTTTTGTATCATCATCAGATTCGTCAAGGTCAAATCTTAATGTTTGTCCTGAAAGAACCCCTGTGGAATCCTTAACTTTTATATATACATCTTCTTCATCGTTTTCACCTATGTTTTCAACAAATACTCTAACATCAAAGCTTTCTTCACATGTAAGTGTCTGAGGGATTATTTCTTCAATATCTATTGAAACATCATGAGCTCTCTTGTCTATGTCAAAATCATCATATTTTACATAATCGCAGTTTATATCTTCATCTCCGCTTTCATAAACTCTCATAAATATTATGATATCGTTATCAATATCCACATCATTTGGTATTTCTAATTCAATTAAAATATCTTCTTCCTCTTCACCTTCATCCAAATCAAATTCAGGATAAGCAACCCAATCAGTTAATTCTTCTCCTTCTGTTAAGTCAAATAACATAGCTTCAAAAACAATATCTGCTATATCATCATCACCATCATTGCTTACCTTTGCTTCTACTTCCAATATATCTCCAGGATAGAAATCATCTGTATGGTCTCTTACTTCAAAATCATATATATCTAAATCACCAACGATTCCATCTTCACATACCTCTGGATTAACAAAAATTTCTAAATCAAAAGTGTCTGACATCCCTCCGACAGACAAGTTAATCTCGCCATCATAAAGGCCTTCATCCATTCTACTATCAATTGTAGCAGTTACCTTTGCAGTTATTGAACCTCCTGCAGGTATTGATCCTAGATCAGAAAATGCCAATGCGATAACATCGTCATCATCATCTTCAAAATCACTTTCATCATAAATAAAATTGGATTCTGAGACTGTTATAGAACTTGTTCCTGTATTTTGTATTTCAAATGTAGCCTCAACAACATCTTCTACTTGTCCTTCCATTTCCACAGAACCAGTATCAACATTTAATGTAGCCATGGCAAAACTCAAAGTAAATAAAATTGCTATTAAAAACGTAAATAATTTTTTCATTATATTGAAACCCCCTTAAACCTCTATTTTGTTGCTATCCTTGAGGAATAAATAATATTTAAATCTTTTTGTTTTATATTTTATAGAAAGGTTTTTAAAACTAACTATGGCAATCAAGTATGAATATAATTTGATTTTAAGGATGATTTTTCTTCTTACTCCTATCAAGATATTTGAAATAATATTTAGACCATTAACAATATATTCTTCATACTTCTTATTTTATGTATTTAATCTTAATCCCTATTTATTTGAAAATTCAATAGCTATAAAAGATTCCTATTTAATATTCAGTTCTGCCTGTATTGCGGCGCCGGCATACTTTTTACTAATGTTTCTTATTGTTACAACAAAGGATATTAAATTTGAGAGAAGAATATTCTCTTTTTTAATTGGTTCTTTATTAATATTAATAATGAATGTAATAAGGATATTTATACTGGGTATTATATTGGTCTATTATGGAATTGATTTATTTAATGCCATTCATCTATTGTTCTGGAGTTTGATATCAGGGGTATATGTGGCAGTAGTGTGGATTTTCATTGTATATTATATGAAAATAAAATCAATACCTATATATGATGATATAAAATACCTATACAGAAAAAGTTTATTAAAAAAGAATTAACTTCTTGACTTCCTATATCTTTTAATTGAAAAATAAAATAATATCAATAATAAAACTCCAATTATGGATAATATATCAAAATAATTTGTAAGTATATTTAATATTATCTCCCCAAATAATAATATTAAAAATGCTTCTATAAAGAATCTTAAACCTCTGCTAAGAAAAGATGCAATAACAAATTTTTTGAAATTAACATAAAAAACCCCTGCTGATATTGTAAATACCTTATAAGGTATTGGCGTAAAACCTGCAACAAAGATTGCCCAAGCTTCATATTTTTGGAATAAGTTGTGAACTTTCTGTATTTTCTTCTTTGAAACAAACTTTTCTAGGATATAATGCCCCCCATAATATCCAATCCAATAACCTACAATACCCCCTAAAACAGAACCTATTGTAGCTACAAGAGCATACAACAATGCCATCCCTGGATCTATCAAAGAGAGGGTTATTAATAATATATCAGGAGGAATTGGAAAAAATATGGCTTCTATAAAAGCCAATGAAAATAAACCAAAGATTCCATAAGGAAGAAATATGTTTTTTGTCCACTCTAATAAATTTTCCACAAAACTCATTTAAAACATTCCTCTTCAGTTTCTTTAATATAAGCATCACAATTCCCAGGATGCCAATAAAGCATACTAGTTTTATCCATTTATACCTCCATTCATTTAGATTCCCCTTGCAAAATTATTATATCCTCTGTTGTTAATTTTTTCTTTTTTCTGAATTTGTCAATTACACGATTGGTTCTTTCCCTGAAAGATTTGCTAAATTTCTTTTGTTTTGCTTTGGCAACTTTTCTATCATGCTTATCTAATTTATATTTAAGATTGCTTGCCTGCTTTAATCTTATTTTTAACCTATTATTTACATTCAAGAACTCTTTTTTATAAGACACAAAACTATTGAATGCATCCTGCTGCATATTTCTTAATTCATTTATTTTTCTTGATAAATCTATAAATTGTGAGTACCCTCCTTTTCCTTTTACAGTCTCTATAAATCTTTTGTGAAATTCATTTGCCTTTGTTTTTGTTTCTGAGACCTCTTTGGAAATTTTATCTATTTTTTCAATAAGCTCTTTCATTTTGCTTCCTTCATAAATATTTTTTAATTCCTTTAGTTTTTTCATAAGTTTCTTCTCGTTTTCAAAGGAAGTCTCTGTTTCAAGCCTTGTTTCTATTGCTTCTATCCTTTTTTGTATCTTATAAGGGTCTTCCTTTATTTTATGTTTTTTGAAAATTTCAATTTTTTCCTTATTTAATCTTTGAAGCTTATTTATAAGAACTTTCATATAATCATTATACTTGTCTCTCTGTTGTTTTAATTCATTAATATCCATATTGGATTTGTCATTTGTTTGTTTTATTTCCCTTATCTCAGAAATCAAGTAAGAAATCTCTTTTTTCAGATTTTCTTTTTTTTCAAACCAAAATTCCTTGTTCTTGTTGGATTCATCCAATCTTTTTCTCAGATTGGAAATCTCATTAATCAAATCCTTATACTCTTTTCTTAATTGTTCAATATCTCGCATTTTAAAAAAAGAGAGCAGGGTTCAGCCAAATAGTGATCCTAAACCTGCTGCAGCTTCTTTAGTTTCTTCTTCTTTCTCTTCCTTAGGTTCTTCTTTAACTTCTGCTTTTTCTGTAGTTCCTGCCGGAGCTGCTGTTGGCATTACTGCTTGCTTGATTGCTTCTTCAATATCAACACCATCCAATGCAGCAACCAATGCTTTAATCTCTGCTTCGGTTTTCTGTATCCCTACAGATTCTAGAACCTTTTTTATGTTTTCTTCATTTATTTCTTTTCCTGCTTTGTGTAGCAAAATTGCAGCATATATCAATTCCATTTTATACCTCCATTATGATTATGAACCTATTAAATCTTCTGGTTTCGGCCCTTTCTTTATAGGTTTATCGTCTTTTTGACCTATTTTTAATGGCTCTTTTAATTTTTCATCCTGAAGTTGTTTTAATACATCTTGGGCCTTTTTTGTATTTTCTTCTATTTTCTTATTTTCATCAGATTCTTGATTTGGTTCTGGTTTTTGTTCTTCTTTTTTTTCTGTTTCCTTATTTTCTTCCGGACTTTCATTTTTAGTTTCTTCGATTTTTTCTTGAACTTCTTCCTTAGGTTCTTCTTTAACTTCTGCTTTTTCTGTAACTTCATGTTTTTTCTCTTCAAAAATTTCTTTTGTTTCTGAAACTTCTTTTATATCCAACCTTGAATTCAAGGTCTCTGCTTCAACAGATCCTTTTGATATTAATAATTTTATATTCTCCTTTGTAGGGTATGTTATGTTTATTGTTAAGTTAAATGCCTGTGATATTGCTGTATTTAAATCTCCTATATATTTTTCATCATCTATACTTAATACATCTCTTGTAAATATTGTTCCATTATCATAAGTTGCTATTAAATTAAGACCTATTTTCATAGGCTCTATACCGAGTTTTGATAATACTCCTGCAACATCTTCTTTTATCTCCTCTCCTGCCTTGACAACAACTTTGTCTTCTTGTATAGCAATCTTTCCTCCTTCAACAGAAGTCTTTAATCCTAATTTTCCTAATTCTCCTATTATTGGTCCAGGAGTAAATTCTGTAGCCCCTGCAGGTACTATAATATCATCTGGAGCTATTTGTCCTGGTTTTGCTGGAGCATTTGATCTGTTTTTTCTCAATCTTTTTGATAATTTAAATGAATCTTGTTTTGAGAATATTAACAAAGGAATTCCTTTCAAATGATTTTCAAGCTCTTTTATATTTTGTTTTTCAGAATTTTCCATGGCTATTTTTACAAGTCTCTTTTTAATCATTGTTGTTATAATATCTGGTTTTAATTTGAATCTTATATTTTGCAATTGCAAAGCAGGAAGATTAGTTACATCAGCTATACCAATAACAGGGTATTCTTCAATGAGTTTTTTTGTAAACTCTACTTTTTTCTTTTTATTTTCCTTTGACTTGCTCATCTTTCTCTCCTACTTTAATTGGTTTTCCCATTGTGGTTTTAAATAATATTGAATTAATATTGTTTTTTCCTTGCGGAAGTTCATGTTCCAAGCTTGAATATACTGTCATAGCATTATCTGCAAGTTCTTCATCCTTCATAGATTCTATTCCTATTGCTACTTTTATTATTGGCTCATTTTTTGTTGTTACACGAATTGTTTTTTGAAGTTTTGCTACTAATGGCTTTAAATTAACATTTCCAGGAACAACGCACCCTGCTTTTGGATTAGGCATTTTCCCTCTTGGTCCTAATATTCTACCAAAAATCTTAGCAACTTCAGGCATTAAATTTGCCTGTGCTATGAAAAAATTATTTTCTTCAGCAAGTCTTTTTATATCCTGTTTTTTTAATTTTGAAAAATCATTGTGCATTATAACCTTATCACAATTACTTTCAGCCTCTTTTCTTAATTCCTCATCGGCCAAGCAACATAATTTTACTTTCTTTCCTCTCCCGTAAGGAAGATTTACAAAAAAATCCTGCTTATGGTCTTCTTTTTTAAGGTCCAATTGTTTTAAATTTATTATTAAATCAACAGTCTGGTCAAAATTTCTTTTCCTAGAATTCTCTCTTACTTTCTTTAATGTTTCTAATATTTCTTGTTTTTGCATTCTTATCCTCCTACTCTAGGTAGTTTAACGGATTTATTTAATGAATATGAGAATTATTTAAAGGTATCGGTTGTTTTAGTAAATAAACATATAATTCTTCAAAGAAAGGCAGTTTTTTTGTTTCTAATTTCTTAAAATTGTATCTGTATTTCTTAAATAAGAGCTCTACATTTCCCGTCAATGAAGAACATACTAATAATATCTTCCCTTTTTCCTCTAAATGTCCTTTAGTTTTTTTTAAAAATCTCTCAATAATCTCGTATCCTTTTTTTCCGCCTGTTGTGGATAATTGAGAATCCCTTGGTTCATTTTTATCCATAGGCAAATAAGGAGGATTAAATATTATTAAGTCAAACTTTCCTTTAACGTTTTCAAACAAATCTGATTTTATGCAGTTTATTCCTTTTTTTCTTGTATGTTCTACACATTCTTCATTTATATCAATAGCAAGAACATCTTTTGTTTTTTTAAGTGCAGTTTCTGCTAATATCCCTGAACCTGTCCCAATATCAAGAACTTTTCCTTTTGCATATTTCTTAACATATTTTTGAATTAAGAAAGAATCTTCTGATGGCTCATAAATCATTTTACTGCTCTGTAATATTCCCTAACTCTCTCTATTATTGAGTTTATGTAATATTTTTCAATTTTTTGTTCAAACAAATTTATTAGTTCTTCGTTTTCTGTTATTCTGTATCCATCTTGTATTTTTTCTATTAAAAATAAGTCTCTTAATCTTTTTAACTGCCTTCTTATGTTTGAATGCGCTATACCTAACAAAGGAAGTTTTTTTTGTTTTCTTATTTTTATTACAGAGGATTGAACCTGTTCTGAAGTCAATGGGTCATTAGAATTAAGCATCACCATGAGAACATCAACAATTATATCTCTTGAATCTCCTGGCTGCAATAGTCCAGAAGACAAACATAATTTTCTCACTAATTCTCTTTTAGAACCTTTACCCGGCTTTTCATACCTTCTTAATGTTATCTCTGAGAAAGGTATGTCTCTTGAAATCCTCTTTTTCTTCATATTATTAAAAGAATTTTGTTCTTTAAAAACATTAGGTTTTTGATGTAAAGATTTAAATATATCTTGCGTTCATATATAAAATATGACAGACTTAATAGCTTATTTATCAACAGGAAAAGGAACTTGGGGGCATGTAAACAGATTAATCCAAGATCAGAATTGGAATAAAATATACATAATAACAAATAATTTTGGAAAAGAAAACTTTCATCCGGAAAAAGAAGTGGAAATGATAGTTATTGATTCTAACCAAGGCATAAAAGAGATAAGAGACCAAATACAAAATGAACTTAAGGATAAAGTACAAGGAGATGTTGCAGTAAACATAATCTCAGGAATTGGTAAGGAACATACTGCTTTGTTGGGGGCATTAATAAAATTGGGCATAGGGATAAGATTTGTAGCATTAACAAAGGAAGGCGTAGAGGAAATTTAGTTTTTTAATACTTACTACACTATCATAAAGTTTTTATATATACAATAAAATAATATATTATGTCTATTTTTAAGGATATGCTGAAGGACAATGAATCTTTATTTCTAGATGAGATAGCTCTTGATTTTGATTATGTTCCAAAAACATTAAAGCATAGAGAAAACGAGCAACAGTATGTAGCAACGTGTATGAAACCGTTATTTAATGATAGAAATGGAAAAAATCTCTTCATAACAGGAAAGCCAGGAATAGGAAAAACAGCTGCAATAAAATGGGTATTAAGAGAATTGGAAAATGAAACCGATTCTATTTATACAATATATATAAACTGCTGGAAACATGATACAGCATACAAAATAATTCTAGATATTTGCTCTCAAATAAACTATAAATATACCCACAATAAAAAATCTGATGAGTTGTTAAAAAATGTATCTGATGTTATAAACAAAAAATCATTGGTTCTTGTTCTTGATGAAGTAGATAAACTACAAGAGCAAAGCATTATTTATAATCTCTTAGAAAATATTTACAAAAAAATGATGATATTAATAACAAATGAAAATGATTTTCTTGCAACCTTAGATTCAAGAATAAAATCAAGACTTCTTCCAGAAACACTTGAATTCAGACCTTATAATTATGAAGAAACAAAATCAATATTAAAAGAAAGAAGAGATTATGCATTTGTGGAAGGAATATGGAATGAAGAAGGGTTCTGTAATATAGTTGATAAGACTTATGAAGCTAAAGATATAAGGACAGGATTGTATTTAATGAGAGAAGCAGGAAATATTGCAGAAAATAAATCTTCAAGAAAAATAACAAAGGAATTTTCCGAATTGGCAATAAATAAATTATCAAACTACAAAATAAAAGATTCAAATAGTTTTGATGGGAGTAAAAAAGAAATTCTAAATATTGTTAAGGAAAACTCCGGCAAGAGGATAAAGGAATTATATAATATATATTTTGGAAAAGGATTCAACATAAGCTATAGAAGTTTTTTTAATAAAATAATGGAGCTTGAAAAGGCAGGAGTTGTTAATACACAAAGTGCTGAAGGAAGAGGAAAAAGCACATTAGTAAGCTATGGTTCTAAGAGATTAGATGAATTTAAATGAATTAACTCTTCTATTTCTCAATACAATCACAAATATATATTCCAATGGCTATGTCTCAAAGTTGGAACTTAAATTTAGTGTCAAAAATAGGGTCTTTTGCTTATCTTTAGAATTTATTCCTTTATTTTTTCTCTAATCTTCTTACCTTCTTCAGTAAGATCATAAACTCTACCACTTAATAAATTAGGAGTCAAGCATTTAGCTAGTTTTCTTTTAGTTAATTCAATAAGAACTCTTGAAGCTTCAGCAAGGTGTATTTTTAATTCTCTAGATAATTGCTTTGGAGTTTTAGGATTATCCATTTTCTTAATAACTTTCTTTCTTAACTTACCTCTTTCAACATAGCCATAATTTTCCCAAAAATCTCTTTTTTTCATTAAAATAAGTAGTTCTAAAGAAAGTAATAAGCCTACATCAGAAACGCATAAGGAATAGTAAGATTTATATAGGAAAAACCATTTTATAATTTATATGAGAAAAAATATTATATTAATATGTTTAATATTTTTAATTAGTATTTCTTTTGTAAATGCAAATGTTGAAACTATTAATCAAGGAGATTCTACTGAAATAATAGAATCTATGGAAGATTCAAATTGTAACATAAAATGGGAATTAAGTGATTATAGTCCCATTGGTTATGTTGGTTCAACCACCCCCCAAGGTTTAATTAGTATTTATGGTTTATATGATAATAAATACCTTATTTATCTTTATAGAGATAGTAAAGGAGAATATAATGTGATATATAATCTTGAAGAGAATAAAGTTTTATCTTTATTACCTGATGATTATTTTATAAAAAAAGGAGGAAGTATTTTTTTATTAGAAAATACAAATAGGGATAAAGTTCTTGCTGTAGTCAATGAAGATGGAAGTCGTGGATGGGTAGAGATAAGAAAATTTTATTATTATGATTTTGTTAATAAAAAACCAATTTTTTTAGTAGATTCAAACAGATTATTTAAATTTCAAAAAGGAACTTCTCTATTAGAAGATGTTTATATGCTTTCAGATTTATCTCTTTTATATGGATTAGAAAAATCATCAAGCTATATAAAGGACGATATACAAATAATAGAAGGCCTTGGAACAGAATTGTGGAAATATGATTTTTATTCTGGAAATAAGATACTTATAAAAGAATTTGAGCCTAAACTAATAACGAGAACTATATGTAAAGAATTTAAAGATGGGGAATGTACAATAGAAGGTATTGTTACTACAAAAGAATCTCCAACAATTTCGTTCTTTAAGGGAAATAACAATGATGTAATTATAAGTATAAATTATGGTACTGGTGGAGAACATTCTATTAGTTCTTCAGAGTTTTGGATTTATGAAAATAATAATTTAAGGAGATTGGAAAATATCCCTTCTGATTTAGGATATCTTAAATCAATTGAAGATAGATATATGGTTTTTGTGAAACCTGTTGAAGGTGAAATACATGTTACTGAAGAATTACAAAGTGTAGAAGGATCTCAGGAATCTCCATTACAAGGAATTATAGAGAGTGAAAGAGCAGATTATGGGATTATTAGTGTAGTTGATTTATATACTGGCTCATTAATTTACAATACTAAAGCATTAGAAGCCAGTTATATTGGAAATAATAAGTTAGCTTATTCTGAAAGCAGATTAATCTTTATTTTAGATAAATTCTTACCCATTAATCTTTTAGAAAGATATTTGTCTCCTCATTTTATTTTATATGATTTAAAATCTTCAAAAGAATTTAAAATTCCTGTTGAAAATACTAAGGGATTGCCATCAATGGCATCTTATAAAAATAAATTGATATTCACTGAACCAACTGGAGAAAAATTTACTAAACAACCTAAAGAAGGGATAATGTCAATTGGTGGGGGAGAAATTATTCACAGATTATATTCTTGTACCTTATAAATTTATTAAAAAATTATTAAGTTAAATATTTTCTTTAAATTCATTGTTTAGTTAATCTATATTCTCTACTATAAAAATCTTATATATTATTAAGTATTATAATATAAAATTATATGGTGATATATAATGGTTCAGATACAAATAAACTTATCAGAAGAGGAAAACAAAATAGTAAACATTGTAAAATCTGTTAAAGGATTTATAACAAAAGAAGAAGCCATCAAGTATATCATCAAACAATTTAAACCAAGTTTAAAACTATAAAAATAACCAGAGAACCCGAAGGTTTTCATGAGGTCAAAATGTCCCGGAAAGAACAATTCAACCTAAAGAATGAGAAGATTTCAGAACTTAAAAAACTTTCTGATATCCGAACAGAAAAAGCTTATTCTATTTTGAAGAATGGAAAGCCAGAAATAATAAATGAGCAGGAATTTCTAGTTCCAGCTTCAAATTCAAATTACAAATTTAAAGTAACACATAGAGACGCCTGGACTTGTGAATGTCTTGATTTTCAAAAGACTTGTAAAGATAAAGGATTATATTGCAAGCATATTAAAGCAATTCAATTTTTTCTTAAATTAAGAAATAAGACAGAAATTGATAATATTTTAGATGAGAATCCAGAAAAAGAATGTATTTACTGCAAATCCAAAAACATAATCAAAAGAGGCATAAGAAAAAGCAAGAAAGGAGATTTACAAAGATATTATTGCAAAGACTGCAAAAAGAGATTTATTCTAAATCCAATAAAATATATTAAAATTGATGCTCAAAATATATGTTTAGAGTTATGGATTTATATTTCAAAGGGTTATCATTAAGAGATATTCAAGATACATTAGATCAATTTCATAAAATTGAAATTAGTCATGAAAGCATAAGAAGATACATAAGAAATTTTACTAAATTAATGAATAATTATGTTAAAAAAGAAACTAATGGAAAGCTAAAATTAGGTGGTAAATGGCAGACAGATGAACAAACTATTCAAGTGAGAAAGAAAAAACTATGGAATTGGAATACAATTGATACAAAAACCAAATATTTAGTAGCTAATAACATAACAAAATCAAGATATTATGAAAATACTGTTAAAATAATGAAAAAGCCGAGGAAGAATGTGGAAGACCGAAAGAACTAAGAACTGATGGATTAAGAGGTTATTCTGGTGCGATTAGAAAAGTATTTGAGTTAAACAAGTTAAAATTTCCTTATACTGTTCATGTTAAATCAAAAGGATTTAGGGATAAGATTAATACTAATAACATAGAAAGGTACCATAATGAATAGAGAGATTTTGATAAAAGAAGAAGAGGATTTGGAAGTATGGAAACTGCTCAAGACTGGAATGAAGGTTATAGATTATTTCATAATGTAATAAGAAAGAATATGGCTTTAAATGGTCTAACTCCATTACAAAAGGCAGAAATTGACTTAGATCTTGGAAGAAATAGGTGGCTTGGATTATTGCTTAAGTTCCTAAATGGGACAAGTGAAGAAAACAGCAATAAAAGCCCATAAACTGTGACATAGCCGTTCCAATATATATTTTCTACTAAATTGCAATACTTGCAAAGTGTGCGCGCCAGATTTATAAATGAATTTTAAAATATCTTTATGGAGGTGGAAAAAATGAAAATAATACTTACAAACATGGACCAAGATAAAATATCAAAAATATTCAGTGAAAAGATAAACAATCTCCCAATGGAAGAAGATAATACAGAAATAGAATAATTATTTTTATTTTTTTTTACAAAACATTTTTAAAATTATTTCTTTTTATTAAAATATGAAAATACTAGCATTCGGGGATTTGCATAGCGATAAGAGAGCATTAAACATATTGATAGATAAAGCTAAATTAAAATCTCCTGAACTCTTAGTATGCTCGGGGGATATATCTGATTTTGGGGAAAATATAGAAGAAATATTCGGAGAACTGAACAAATTAAAAATACCTATGTTAATAATTCCAGGTAATCATGAAGATTCTAGAGTAATAGATCAATTATGTAAGAGGTATAAATTTGCGATAAATATTCACAAAGGATGTTATGAAAAAGAAAATTATTGTTTTTTTGGGTATGGGGAAGGTGGTTTTTCAGAAGAAGACCCTGATTTTGAGAGAATAACAGAAAGATTCATAGAAACTATCGATAAAGAAAAAAAAATAATATTAGTAGTTCATTCTCCTGTTTATAATACTAAAACAGATTTCTTAAATAGCCTTGGACATAGGGGAAGCAAGAGCATAAGAAAATTCATAGAAAAATATAATCCCAAGTTAGTTGTTTGTGGGCACTTCCATGAAACTTTTGGTGAAATTGATAATATAAAAAACACGACAATAATAAACCCTGGACCTGTTGGAAAAATAATTTTAATTTAAAAATAAAAAAAGAAATAAAATTTATCTTCTTTTTCTTTTCTTTTTAATTGATTTCTTTTTTGTTTTCTTCTTAGTCTTTTTTCTTGTAGACTTCTTTTTTGTTTTCTTCTTAGTTGCTTTCTTTCTTGTAGACTTCTTTTTTGTTTTCTTCTTAGTTGCTTTCTTTCTTGTTGATTTTCTTTTTCTTGCAACCATTTTATTTATCACCTCTTTTTCCCTTTTTTTAATTATAATTTTATTTAGTTATATAAACTAAAAATCATTTAAATAGTTTTCTATTTAAACTAAAAAAAGTAAAATTGGTTGAATTAAAAAATTAATTAAGTCAATTATATAAGGAAGTAAATTTATAAAAATCAATAACAAAACTATAAAGCTTGTGAGAGTAAAAATTTTCTTTGTTATTTTCTCATCTTTAATAAATTTATTTAAACCTACCAAGAACATCCTACCACCGTCGACAGGACCCAAAGGTAGTAAGTTAAATAAACCAACACCTATACTTATTGCATATAACCAAAATAATAATCTTGTAAACCATAGGAAAAAATTAGGAAAGAAATTTCCATATCTTTCCTTTACATCTTCTCTTATCTCTATATTTTTTGCTGTTACTATAATTCCAAGGTATCCTTCATTCTCATCATTGGGATGAACAGATGTTACAAGTGTATAATTTGAATTGTTTGTTTGTATATTTATTTTTTCCCCTGGAAGTATGTTGTTAAGTTGTTCTGTAAAATTATTTATATTATTCACAACTACATTATTTATTGAAATTATCTCTTCCCCAATATTTATTCCTGCATTATCCGCGGGAAAACCCTCTTGTAAATCTATAATTTCAATACCTTCTCTATCAATCAATGTATTTGCAAAAGGATTCACTATTAACAAAGAGATTAAAAAAATTAAAATACCAGAAACTATATTTATGAAAGGGCCCGCGGACAAAACAGATAATTGTTGTGCCGCAGATTTTTTTGATAATTGTTTTTCATCTGGTTCAACGAACGCAGCAAGAATAGGGCCCAAGAAAGCAAAACCTGAAGACTTTATTTTTATTCCTGCAAGCCTAGCATAAACACCGTGCCAAAACTCATGTATGGTAGCTATAAATAATATCGCAATTATCCAATGCCAAAAAGAAAGCACAGGTAACCCTTTTATTTTTACTCCGGGCAATACAGGTGCAACAGAAGGCCTTGCACCTTCAACAAACAACAACTGATAAGTTCCCTGAATTAAAAAATAAAATATGAAGACCATACCAATATAACCAAAAAATATCCCAACATAACCAAAATACTTTAAAAATTTAGGATGTCTTTTAGCAATATCATCCATAAACTTTAATCCCAGCTTTGTTTTATATAATGCAAAAACCTTATTTTGAATTTCAAATTTATCTCTATTTTTCAGAAAATAAATTAATAGAATACCATAAAATACAAATATTAATATTAAATCTAAATTCATTCTACCTCTTTTTTAAAATTTTATTTCTTTCTTCTAGTTCTTAATGCCTTGCTTCCACATCTTCTACACTTTACTTTTCCAAGCAAAACTTTTTGTGGAGATGCCTTTATTTTTGTTTTGCATTTTCTGCAAATATAAACTCTCTTGAATAACCTGTCCATAGCTTCTTTAAATTTTGCCATTTTATTTTACTTCCTTCATAACCTTGTCTTTCATTATTATCCAATAAACTATCTGAACCCCTTCTTTTACTTTTCCTTTTAATTCCTCTGGTATTTCAAGATCAAATGTTTCATAAGTTTCCATATCCATTACATTTACCTTGTCTCCTGTGATGGATAATACTTGCGCTGCTTTTTTCTCTATTATTGGAACCTCTATTTTATCGTGTGAGGGTCTTACAATCATTCTTTTGTTTCCATCAATTATCCCTACAGCCTCTATTTTATATTTAGCATGCCCGTGTTTTCCAGGTGAAGAAACATCAATTTTTTTTATCACACATGCAACATTATCAATAATAATATAATTTCCTACTTTTAAAGAACCAACACTTACTAATTTGATATCGCTCATAAGAACTTAAAAAAATAAAAACCTTATAAATGTTTTGTTTTATCTTTTCTTTTTTATTTTTTTAGAAGATTTTTTCTTGATGGTTTGTTTTGGTGTTGATTTCTTTAAAGATGACTGGTTTAATTTTCCTAAAGTATCTTTCAATGCCCTTTCTAAAACATTCATCCTAAGATTCATTTCAAATATCTGCCTTGATAAGTTGGCTATCGATATCCATAATTGAGCATTAGAAGGATTTTTTGAACTTTCATATGCATTTTTTTGTTTATATGTTTCTCTTATTTGTAATTCTAAATGCTTTCTTAAAGAATCCTCTAATTTCATTCTCCATTTGTTAGATTTCATAATATATTTCAAATATATAATCTATTTAAGTTTTTCTATTATAAAGTAGTTAAAGTTAAGTGGAAATAACAACTTTTATAAACAATATATAAAATAAAAAGAAAATGGAAAAAATAAAGAAAGAAGATTTCATAGAAGTGGATTATGTTGGAAGAGTAAAAGATAATAATTCTATATTTGATATTACTAATGAAGAAAAAGCAAAAAAAGAAGGGATTTACAATGAAAATATGGAATATGGCCCTGTGGTTGTTTGTGTTGGTCAAAAAAATACAATAAAAGGACTTGATGAAAGTTTTGAGGGAAGAAATATAGGTGAGAAATATAATTTAGATATAAAACCAGAAGATGGATTTGGTAAAAAAGATTCTAAATTAATAAAATTAGTTAATGCAAACATTTTCAAGGACAATGATATAAGGCCTGTTCCTGGATTAAGAGTTAATATCGATGGCACAATAGGGACAATAAGAACAGTATCTGGGGGGAGGATAAGTATAGATTTCAACCACCCTCTTGCCGGAAAAGAGCTTTTGTATGAAGTAACAATAGTCAAGAAAGTCAATGATTCAAAAGAAAAAGTAAAAGCGTGTATGAAATTTGTTGGTTTGAAAGAAGATATGTTTGAAATAAAGAAAAGAGAGGGGGATAAATTTGAAATAGATATAAAACAAAGTTTTCCAGACCAGTTAAAAAAGGCATTTGAATCAAAAATAAAAGAGCTTGTCCCTG
The DNA here is from genome assembly GCA_017609465.1 of Candidatus Woesearchaeota archaeon. Lineage (GTDB taxonomy): Archaea > Nanobdellota > Nanobdellia > SCGC-AAA011-G17 > JAFCDX01 > JAFCDX01. The sequence continues at coordinate 108,295 of JAFCDX010000003.1, forward strand.
AAATAAAGAGTATAGAAATTAAAACCACTCAAGAATAAGTAAAATTTAATGTATAGTTTAAATCAAAGATAAATTTATATATATTCATAGATTACAAAAAACATGAATCCTGAATTTGACATGCAAGAGAGTAATTCTATCTCACCATCACATAGTATGGATGAAGAATTAGAAAAATTAATACATAATCAAAAAGCCAAGATAAAAGTAATTGGTTGTGGTGGCGGTGGTGGAAATACATTAAGCAGAATTTCTGAAGTTGGTATTACTGGAGCAGAAACAATCGCTCTTAATACAGATGCTCAAGATTTATTATATGCTAATGCAAATACTAAAGTATTGATTGGTAAAGAGCTAACTGGAGGTTTAGGTGCAGGAAGTATACCTCAAGTAGGTGAAGAAGCTGCGCATGAGAGTGAGCATGATATTAAAGAAAAACTCCAAGGTGCAGATATGGTATTTATAACATGTGGTCTTGGAGGGGGGACAGGGACAGGTTCAGCGCCTGTTGTAGCCGAGATAGCTAAAAAATTAGGAATTCTTACTGTGGGTATTGTCACAATTCCTTTTGCAATGGAAGGACAAAGAAGATATGAAAATGCAATTATTGGATTGGAAAAATTAGAAAATATTGTTGATACATTAATAGTTATACCAAACGACAAATTATTAGATTTGGCCCCAGATCTACCTTTAAACACAGCATTCAAGGTTGCTGATGAAATTCTTACAAACGCAGTTAAAGGTGTTGCTGAATTAATAACAAAAACAGGTTTGGTTAATCTTGATTTTGCTGATGTTAAGACAGTTATGGGAAATGGAGGTGTTGCAGTAATTGGAGTAGGTGAATCTGATACTGACAATAGAGCTGTAGAAGCAGTTGATAAAGCTGTTCAAAACCCCTTGTTGGATGTTGATATTGCAGGAGCAGAAGGAGCATTGATAAATGTAACTGGTGGTAATGATATGACTCTTGAAGAAGCACGTAAGGTTGTTGAAAGTGTCTCTGAAAAACTTGATGAAGATGCTAGAATAATATGGGGGGCCCAATTATCAGAAGATCTTGACAAAACAATAAGAGTATTATTGATAGTAACTGGAGTAAGCAGTCCTCAAATATTTGGTCCAAGAAAAACAACTCTTGCCAAGAAGAAAAAAGACATGGGTAATGAACTTGGAATAGAATTCATAGATTAAAATAATAAACTTTTTAAATGGCTGTATTTCTTCTAAAATATGAAAATCAAAGGATATTTGGTTAAATTAAAATCATTTATACTAGAAAGCAAGAGAGTATGGAAAGTAACCAAAAAACCAACAAAACCTGAATTTATAAGTATAATAAAAATTACAGGAATGGGTATATTAGCTATTGGAGCAATAGGATTTTTAATACATATGATTTGGCAAATAATAAAATGATATATATATTAAGAACAACTGCAAATAGGGAAGATCAAGTTATGGACTTTGTAGTCAGTAATGTAGAAAAGAAAAATCTTGAAGTTTATTCCATAATAAAACCTCATGGTTTAAGAGGATATATCATAGTTGAAGCTAAATCAAAACAAGATGCTGAACAAGCATACAAAGGAGTTCCTTATGCAAAAGGGATATTGCCAAAACCTCTGGATTATAGCGAAATCGAGCATATGCTTGAACAGGCAAAAGCAGAATTCAACATACAAAAGAATGATATTGTTGAAATAATTTCAGGTCCTTTCAAAAGAGAGAAAGCAAAGGTAAAAAATATTGACAAATCAAAAGAAGAAGTCATAGTTGAATTGCTTGAAGCAACAGTTCCAATTCCGATAACAGTAAAACTTGACTCTGTTAAAGTAATAAGGAGAGAAGGCGAAGAAGAAAATGAGTGAGAAAATAAAAGTTATGGTTGAAGGAGGAAAAGCAGGAGTTAATCCAAAGATGGCCCAGGCTTTAGGACCTATGGGAATTAATATAGGGGAAGTTGCAAATAAAATAGGAGAAAAAACTTCTGAATTCAAAGGTATAGAAGTTCCGGTTACTGTAGAAATTCATAAAGACAAATCTTATGACATAATAGTTGGAACCCCCCCTGCATCACAATTAATAAAAGTAGAATTAAACATAAAAAAGGGTTCTGGAATCCCAAACAAGGATTTTGTTGGAAATCTTGCTATTGAAGATATAATAAAAATAGCAAAGATGAAAGAATCTTCTCTTTATGTTAATAATTTAAAAGCTGCAATTAATACAATATTGGGGACCTGCGATCAAATGGGGGTTTTGGTTGAAAGCAAAGATCCAAAAGAAATTATAAATGATGTTAAAAAGGGAATTTATGATTCTGTAATTAATTCTGGAAACACTGAAGTAAATAATGAAAAAAGAGATCAATTAAAAGAAGATTTAGAAAATCAAAAAGCAAAATTTAAAGCAGAAGTTGAATCAATAAAGGCAAAGGCAGAGAAGAAAGAGGAAAAACCAGCTACAGAAGGAGCAGAACCTAAACCTGAAGAGAAAAAAGAAGAAGTTAAGAAAAAATAAACTTTATAAATAGCTATTTTTGATAATTCTATGAGGGGCTATGGTGTAGCTTGGACTAGCATTTCAGGTTTGGGACCTGGCGACCCCGGTTCAAATCCGGGTAGCCCCATCCAAACTTTTATAAATAGTCAATTATCAAAGATTATATTTAAAAATGACAAAAACAAAGAAAGTTGGAGTTGCAGGGCGTTTCGGATCAAGATATGGTAAAAAAATAAGGCAGCTTGTTATTGATGTTGAAAAAAGGAAAAAAGCTAAAAAAATCTGTCCTTATTGCAAAAAGACAGGTTCAGTCAAAAGATTATCAAAAGGAATATGGAGATGTGTCAAGTGTGAAAAAAAATTCACAGGCAAGGCATATTCAATAAATTAAAATGACAATATACAAATGCTTTTATTGCAGAAGAGAAATAAAGGAAGAAATTGTTAAAAGAAGAGTTAGGTGTCCTTATTGCAGTTCTAAAATTTTATACAAACCAAGAACAATAAATACAAAGGTTAAAGCAGAATGAATTTTTCAAAAGAAACACAAGACAAAGTAATGGAATTACAAACTTTAGAGCAAAACATGCATAATCTTCTTTCTCAAAAACAGCAAATTCAGATAAGTCTCAATGAAATAGACAATGCTTTGAATGAATTAAAAAAAGTAAAAGACAAGGAAGCATACAAAATAATCGGGGATGTTATGATTAAAAACAATGTTAAGGATTTAGAAAAAGATTTAAATGATAAGAAGTCTATATTAGAATTAAGATCAAAGAATATTGAAAAGCAAGAAGAGAAAATCAAGGAAAAATTCTCATCTTTGCAAAAAGAGGTTATGAAAAAATTGGAAAATGAAGGTTCAAAATGATTTTAGGGATATATTAGAGATTCTAAGCGAGATAAATTCCGATGAAACAATCCCTAAGAATACCAGAACAAAAATTCAAACAACAATTTGTGTTCTACAAAATTGCAAAAATGTAGAAATCACAATAGACAAAACAATTCAAGAGCTTGATAATCTTGTGGAAGATCCAAATCTTCCAATCTATGTTAAAACACAACTCTGGAATATAGTTAGTATTTTAGAGAGTAAAACATAGAAATCTTTAAATAATAGCATTAGTATGTAATAATTGGAGGGTTAAAACAAAAATGGCTAATTTATTTTCTAAGTTAAAGGACAAAATATCTAATCAAAATTATAATTTCCCAGATGAGTTCAAGGAAGACTATGTCGAAGTGGGATTAGACCAAATTGGTTCAAAAAAATCAAAAATTCTTATAAGGCCCTTCGTTATAGAGGATTTTCCAGATATAAAACCTGCTTTGGATGCTCTTAGAGAAGGTTATACAATAGCTTTGGTAAATATAAGGCCCTTAAAAGAAAAAGATTTGGTTGAGTTGAAAAGGGCAATAAACAAATTAAAGAAAACATGTGATGCTATTGAAGGAGATATTGCTGGTTTTGGAGAAGATTGGATTGTTGTAACTCCAAATTTTGCACAAGTTCATAGAACAACTCAAGTGGAAAATATAGAAGAATAATTTCTTTCTATTATCTATTTTTTAATAGATAAATTTTTATGTAAATATATTTTTTGTAAATATGGAAACTTATCCTTTATATGAGATTATTCTTATACATGATCCAAAACATATAGAAAAACGTTGTTTAAATAGAAGTTGTTTATATTTTGAATCTTCTGGAAATCCAAAAACATATAGTTTAGAAGAAGGAAGAAAAGAGAGAATAGCAGGAAAGTTGGAAAATGATGTAAATTATTATGAAAATGTATTAATACACCTTTTACAATAATAAGATTTATAAAATTATTCTATCTTCAAATTATATGGAAGAATTAAAAAATCAGGAATGTCCGATATGTCATAAAAAAACTCTTAATTTAAGAGAGGAAGAAAAAGATATTCCTCATTTTGGGAAAGTTTTCTTGTTTTCTATGAATTGTTCAAGTTGCAAATATAACGTTTCTGATGTTGAATCTGCAGAGGTAAGAGACCCTGTAAAGATAACATTTGATATTAATAATGAAAAAGATTTGAATGTAAAAGTAATAAAATCATCTTCTGCTTCTGTAAGAATCCCAAATTTGAGAATGGATGTAAGACCTGGACCTGCATCAATAGGATTCATTTCTAATATTGAAGGATTAATAAATAGATTTGAAGAAATAATAAAAAAGCAAAAAGAGGATACAGAAGACAATGATGCAAGAAAAAAAGCAAAAAATCTTTTGAAAAAATTATGGAAAGTAAAAAGCGGAAGCGAGAAGGTAAAAATAATTATAGAAGATCCTTCGGGAAATTCTGCAATAATGTCTGATAAGGCAAAAGTTGAAAAGTTAAAAGTTAAAAAGTAAGATTTATTAATAAATAACTTTAATTATATTTATGATAATATTAATAGAATGGCTGGCTACAATTTTAAGTGTTATTGGTGTTATATTTATAGCAAGAAAAAATATAATTGGATTTTATATATGGATAGTTTCTAATTTTTTATGGATTTATTTTGGAATTGTAAAAGAATCTTATGGAATAATAACTTTATTTACAATTTATTTAGGAACAAGTATATATGGAATATATAAATGGAAAAAAAAATGAAAAAAATATTCATTCCAGCAAAATCAAAGAAGAACATAGGGGAAGTTTTAAAAAAAGTTAAAATAAAGGGAAAAGTTGGTTTAATAACAACGATACAATTTCTTGACCAGGTTAAAAATTTAAAAAATAAAAATTTTATTTTTGGAGGCCAGATTTTAGGTTGTAATATAAAAAATGCTGAAAAGATTAAGAATAAAATTAATTCTTTTTTGTATATTGGTTCTGGAAAATTTCATCCAATAAATATTGCCATTAAATTAAAAAAATCAGTTTATATAGCAAACCCATTAACAAATGAGTTTTCAAAAATAAAAGAATCTGAAATAAAGGATTATGAAAAGAAATTAAAAGGAAAATTAAGTAAATTTTATGCTGCAAAAAAATATGGAATTATGGTTTCAACAAAAAAAGGACAATATAATATAAAAAAAGCACTAGAATTAAATAAAAAATTAAAAAATTCATATATATTCTTATTTGATAATTTAGATCAAAATGAATTTGAGAACTTTAGTGAAATTGATATATGGATTAATACTGCTTGTTCTAGAATTGAAGGAAAAAATATTATTAATTTAGAAGATTTACCAACTACAATTTAAATATGTAATGGGTAAGTTATCCCTACAAAACATTTAAATATTAGTAATGTAGTGGGTAATATATGTATATTGTTAAAAAAAATATTAAAGGTAAAGATTATTTTTATTTAAGAGAATCTCGACGGAAAAACGGAAAAGTTAAAAGTATTGACTTGGGTTATTTAGGTAAAACATTAGAAGAAGCTAAAAAGAAAATGAAAGAATTCACAAAAAAAGAAAATAAAGAGATAAAAATTGAAAAAGCGAATATAAATTATGATGGATTAATGGAATTTGCATCAAGAAGAAGTTTATTTTATCCTTCTGCAGAAATATATCCTAATTCTCCTGCAGGTTTTTGGGACTTTGGACCAATTGGTCATGCAATAAGAAGAAAAATAATTGAAATCTGGAGAAAAGAATTTGTTCAAAAAGAAGATATGCTAGAAATTCATGGTTCACAAATTCTACCAAAAACTGTCTTTGAAGGTTCAGGTCATCTAAAATTATTTGCAGACCCAATTGTTAAATGTTTAAAATGCAAAAAAGTTGAAAGAGCAGATAAATTAATTTCTGAAAAAATAAATAAATTAGTGCCAGAATCAGCACCTTTAGAAGAACTTAATAAATTAATTAAAGAAAATAATATTGTTTGTCCCCATTGCAAAGGAAAATTAAGTGAAGTGAATAAATTTAATATGATGGTTGAAACAATTGTTGGAAGAGAAGGAGAATTTCAAACATTTTTAAGACCAGAAGCTTGTCAATCTATTTTTTTGAACTTTAAAAGAATGACTAAAACTATGAGATTAAAACTTCCTAAAGGTATCGCACAAGTTGGTGGTGCATTTAGAAATGAAATTTCTCCGAGACATAGTATAACAAGAGCAATAGAGTTCTCTCAAATGGAATCAGAGGTATTTTTTGATCCAGATGAAATAAACAACATTGAAAATTTTGATGATATTAAAGATTACAAGATAAGAGTTAAATTTTTAGGAAAAGAAAATATTGAAGAAATTTCTGCAAAAGAATTAGTAAATAAAAAAATTGTTCCTGGAAAATTAATTGCATATTATTTAGCAAGAACTCAACAAGTATGGAACAAAATGGGAATTCCTTTGAATAAAATGAGATTTAGGGAAGTAGATAAAGATGAAAGAGCATTTTATTCTTTAACAACGTTTGATTTTGAAGTTGAAACAAGCATAGGATGGTTAGAACTAATTGCAAATAATTATAGAACGGATTATGACATAAAAGGTCATATGGAACACTCCAAAACAAATTTAGAATATGTGTCCGATGAAGGAAAAAAATTAATACCTCATATTTGGGAAACTTCTGCAGGAGTTGATAGAACAATGTTTGCAATATTAAATAATTCTTTTTATAAAAACAAAGAAGGATTATATTTATCATTAAATCCTTTAATCGCCCCTTATTCTTGTGCGATCTTTCCTTTAGTTAAAAAATCTGAATTTGTGAAAATTGCAAAAGAAATTGAAAAAGAATTAAAAAATTCTTGGTTTGATATTTTTTACGATGCAACTGGAAGTATTGGAAGAAGATATGCAAGACAAGATGAAATTGGAACTCCTTTTTGTATAACTGTCGATGGAGATTCATTAAAAAATAAAGATGTTACATTTAGGTGTAGGGATACTGGAGAACAGGTAAGAGTTAAAATAAAAGACTTGAAAGAGGTTCTTAAAAAATTATTGAATGAAGAAATTAAGTTTGAAAATGCTGGAAAATTAGTAAAAACAAGAAAGAAATAATTTTAATAAAATTTAAATATATATAATTCTCTATATTTTACAAAAAGGAGGTGCAAAATGGTACAATTAAAAACACCAAAACAAGTTGCAAACAGAATTAAACAATTGAAAAAGTCCATCAAAACATTAGAAAAGAAAAAAAAGATGATGGCAAAGAAAAAAACAAAAAAGAAAACTAAGAAGAAGTCTTCAAAGAAAAAAAGAAGAAAGAAAAGGTAAATTCTTTTTTTTATTTTTATATTAATGGTTTGTATAGTTATTTCTATTTATAGAAATACATATAAATAAAATCTGCATTTCAATTATATGAAATTTATTGGCTTGGATATTGAGACTGTACCTTTAAAGATAGAACACGAAGAAGTAAGAGAATATTTGATGGATAAGAGAATAAGCAAGGAGGCTAGGAGTCTTGATCCTAATTATTCTAAGATTATAATGATAGGGATAAAAATAATGGACGAACCAACAAAAATATTTTATGGGGATGATGAAAAAGAGATATTGGAAAGGTTTTGGAATTTCATGGTTGAATTTGTAAACAAAAATCCATTTTACAAAATAATTACCCATAATGGCTACAAATTCGATATCCCTTTCATTTATCTAAGATCTCATATGAATAGAATAGATGTTCCAAAAAATATTGACATAAATACAAATCAATGGCAAATGAAAAATTCTAACCATTTCGATACAATGATATTCTTTTCCCATTTTGGAAGTTTCACAAACCCAAATTTGTATGTTGTAAGCAAAATGAATGGAATTGAAATACCTTCTGATAAAACTTCTGGAAAAGATGTTGAGAAAATGTATATTGACAAAGAATGGGATAAAATAATGAAACATTGCCAACAGGATATTGAAGTAATGGAAAAACTTTTTAAGAAAGTATGTCTCAATTTGTTTAAATGAAAAAAGTATTTTTTAAAAATATCCTTGGAGAGAAATTAGTGGGAGTATTACACAAATCTAAAAAGAAAACGAACAAGGGAATTATTTTAGTTCATGGTTTTAAAGGAAATAAAGATAGAGATTTAATTTTTAAATTATCTAAAGAATTAGAAAAGAAGTATAATGTTTTAAGATTTGATTTTTCTGGTAATGGTGAATCTGAAGGAAAATTTGAAGATCAATCCTATTCTAAATATGTTGAGGAATTAAGAATTGCAATTGATTTTCTTAAAAAAGAGAGAATAAATAAAGTATGCATAATAGCTCATAGTTTAGGAACCAATATTTCCATTTTAGAACAATATAAATATAAGAACATTAATAATTTAATACTTATAGCCCCTGCAATATATGTTAAAACTGGTTTCACTAAATCTGTTCCTGTACAATTTTTTACTGCATTATTAACTGGTTCAGTAAAATTGAAATTATGGGATTTTGAACTTAAAAAGGAGAGAATATTAAGATTAAAAAAACAATTCTTTTTTGAAAGATTATTTTATAATATGGGGAGGTATCTCAAAAAAATAAGGATACCAATTTATGTAATCCTTGCTGAAAAGGATAAAGCCATTCCTTTAGAAAAATCTATTAAATTATGTAAAAAGAGGGGAATAGAATATAGTATAATTAAAGGAGCCAAACACAATTTTAGAGAAGATGAACAATTTAACAAAATGAAAAACGAAACACTTAAATTTCTCAAGGATTTTTAGATGAAAATGGAAGATTGTATATTCTGCAAAATAATTAAGGGAGAAATTCCTGCTGCAAAGGTGTATGAAGATAGGGATACTTTTGCTTTTGTAGATATAAGACCTGCATCTCCAAAAGGAGGGCATACATTAGTAATGCCTAAAAAACATTATGAATTAATAACGGATATTTCTGATAAGGATATGAAAGAATTGTCATTGACAATTAAAAAAATTTCAAAAGCCTTAATGAAATATGGAAAAGGGATGAATATAATTCAAAATAACAAGAAAATTGCAGGACAATATGTAAATCATGTTCATTTTCATTTAATTCCAAGATTTCCAAATGATGGAGTAGATATAGAAAAATGGTCTGTTAATAAATATAAAGAAGGGGAAATAGAAAAAGTTGCAGAGAAAATCAAAAACCTTTTAAAATAATATAATTCTAAAATCTTGTGCCCCGATAGCTCAGCATGGTTAGAGCGCGAGTTTCATAAGGCTATGAAAGATGAGCTTTTTGCTATGATTTAAGCGTGAATGCTCGAGGTCGCCGGTTCAAATCCGGTTCGGGGCATTTATCTTCCATACCATTTCAAACTTTCAATATATTTCAAATGCTCCTTCTTTAATTTTTCAATAGATTTTTTGTTTTTTATTGTTTTCTTTAATAAATCAGATAATATTTCTGCAGTGGTTAAATGAGGCAATATAACATAATCTGCTCCATAATCATACAAATTAAATGCATCTTTAACCTGGTCAGATGTTACAAATACTTTTACTTTTGGGTTTATTGCTTTTGCATATTCTATCAAGAAAGAATTATCCTCTAAATCAGGTATTGTAGAAATAATTAATTGAGTATTTTTAAAATCAAGGCTCTCAAGAACTTCTGGATTGCTTATATCTCCATAAATACATGGTATTTTTTCTTTCATAAGTTCTTTTATAACTTCAGGATTATGATCAACAACCAAAATATCCCTTGATAATTTTTTTAGAGTGTTAACAAATATACTTCCCATTCTATGACAACCAAAAATGACTATTTTTCTATTTGTTTTTTTAGAAGCATATTCAAATTTCTTTGTTGTAAAAAATGAGTATCTGTCAAATATCTCCAACAACCCTGAAAGTTTATTATAAATAAAGTAATCATATTTTATAGTATATGAGGTTATTATCATAGTTATTATAGTCAATAAGATTGTAAGAGAGAATATTTCCTTTGTGATATGTCCTAATAATAATCCCTGGGAAGTGAGTATTAAGGAAAATTCAGAAACCTGGCCTAGAGAAGTTCCTGTCAAGAAAGAGATTCTATTATTATATCCTGAAAGAGTTGTTATAAGGAATATTATAAATGGTTTTACTATAACTATCAATAATATGAAAATCATCATTGTCTGCAATAAAGAATAATCTGTCAAGAGAACCAACTGAACTCCCAGAAAAACGAAGAATATTACTGAGAAAAAATCCTTTAATGGAGTAACACGCCCTATTACTTCCCTGCTATAAGGTAGATTACCAAGGCTTACTCCTGCAATGAATGCCCCTATTGCAATTGAAAAACCAAAGAAATAAGCCATTATCATAAAAATAAAACAAACAGTAACAGATGCCAAGAATAATAATTCCTCTGATTTAGCCGCATAATCAAATATAACTGGAAATATATACATGCTCCCAAGAAATGCTGCTATAACCAACAATAATCCGTAAAACAAGGAATAAGAAAGCGTTAAAGGTGAAAAATTATTTAATGTAGCTATAAGTGACAATACCCCAACAATAACCAAATCCTGAACCAATAATATCCCCAAGGCTATTCTTCCATTAAGAGTGTCTATTCTTTTTTTATCAGACAATAATTTAACAACAATCATTGTTGAAGAAAATGTTGAAACTAATCCTATATACATAGAGGTTATTGTTGAAAATCCTAAAAAGGATGCAAGCAAGAAACCAGCAAGATAAGTCAACACTATCTGAGCAACACCACCTATTGAAGAAACCAAACCTATATCCTTTAATTTTTTAAGATTTATTTCCAATCCTACAACAAATAATAAAAAGGCAATTCCAAATTCAGATAATTGCCTTATTGTTTCTGTGTTTTTAACCAAACCCAAAACAATTGGACCTAATATAACTCCTGTCAATATATAGGAGGGTATTAAAGGCTGTCTTATAAGTTTTGTAAGATAAGCAAAAAAAGTAGCTATAATAATTATAACAATAATTTCAAAAAGAATGGATTCCCCTATTAAATGGCCCACCTCTAAAATATTCATATGTTATTTAATGAAAAATTTAATTTATAAAAGTTTCTAAATAAAAAAAGAAAAAAATATTTTTATTTCTTAGAAAGTGTAAGTTCTATCGTGGACACTCTTACGTTTTTGCCTTCTTTATTTTCAAACTCTTCGCTGTCTATTTTTATGTCTTTTATATCCACTTTGTTTTCCAAAAACCTCTTTGATGCCACTTCCGCTACATCCACTGCTCTGGATATAAACTTACCTCTTGCTTTTATTCCTACTTCTGATGCATTTTGTGTTGTAAACTGCATTACAATTCCTGTTACATAATTCATAAATGGTTTATTCCCTATGAATACTGTATTGTCGTTATTTTTTTTCTTTTCTTCCGCCATTCTTTCTTACCTCCTAGTTTTTGCTTGAACTTAATTTTTTTAATTTAGTTATATATCCAGCTATAAGGTTTCTTAATTTCTTTGATGGTATATCTGCAACCTTTACCAAATTCTTTTTATTATTTTCAAAATCGGTATTAAATAAATTCTTGTTCTTATTAAGTATTTGTTCAGCATTTCTCTTAGTCATTATTGTCCTTATTCTTCCCATGTTTGTAATTTGACAAATATATATTTAAATGTTACTGTTTTAGAGTTAATATCTAATTTATTCTTCTAAAAACTAGTTGGTTTTTGAAGTTCTTTTTTATGAATTCCTCTGATTTTTTTCCGGGTTCTCCTGTTGTTAAAAACAAGACTGGCAATCCTAATTGTCTTCCTTCATGATATGCCAAAGATAAATCTGCATTGGATATTTTTTTCTTGTTTCTTGCCTTTACAAAAAATGTCAGGTCTCCCAATTGAGTGGGAAGTTTTAAGGTCATATTAATTTCCCTGTTGTTTTTAACAATATCCTTTGAGAGAATCTCCATATTATTATTTTTACAATATTCATCTATCAATTCAGAAAATTCATCTTTTTTTTCTTTCTTTTTTGCTGATTTTTTTGTTGTTTTTTCTTGTTTTGAATAAGAACCCAAATTTTCCTGTTTTGGTTGTTCTTGTTTTTTTTGGATAATTTCTTTTGGGAGTTCAATTTTTTTAGTATTTTCTCTAATCTGTGCTTTTATTTTCTCTTTAGCATCTCCTTCTGATATTAAGTGCCATTTCCAGAATCTTTTTACATTATTATCCTGTTTTACATCAATAGGGATTGCAAAATCCTTTATATTTGAAATGGCAACTCTTTCAACAGGCCTTAATTTTGAATCCTCCAAAATATTATTTTTCTTTAATAAATCATAAGCTTCTTTTTCTCTTTGATTCAAATGAGGGTATAACATATTAAGTTTATATTCCTGTCCTTGAAGATAATATAATGAAGAGCCCCCTAATTTTGAATGTGTTCTTTTCAACTGCTTTGATGAAACTAATTCAGATAATATTGCAGAAGTTAAAAAAGAATCTCTTTCAATTTCCTTCCCTATACGCACTGGCAAAGAAGGCCCATTCTTTCTTATAAAATCAAGTATTTTTGGCTTTAAATCTATCATCAAAAAACACCATATATTTCAGTATAAGTATTTTTCGTTATTATTATATCTATGTTAAGGTCTTATCCATGATATTTCATAATAAGTTGGGTCTCCTTCTTCATCAACTATTCCAATTAATAATTTTTTTCTGGTAGAATGAGCAACTCTATTTTTAGCAGAAAATTCTCTCCATGTTAACATAGAACCTTCATGAACAGGAAATACAACCCATTTAGCATGGTCCTCTCCTGGTTTTACACCTCGGTCATACACCCTAAAGTCAGCACCAAACTTCAATGCTGTTTTTACTATATAACCTCTTTTTCTCAAATCCTTAAAAACACAATATCTTACCCAAAAATTAGGCTCAATTTTTCTTGCTTTTTTCAAAAATTCATTAAAATCTAAAATTTTTTTCTTATCTTTGACTTCTAATTTGTCTTTTTCAATTAAATAAAGAGCTTCAACTAATGCATATTGATATTTCCCAGAGACTGGCTCTCCAAATCTTGATTTGTCATATAAATCATTAGAAGAATCTGTTTTTTCAACTAGAACATTATTATCTATCAGATTCCCATTTATTTTTTCCAGATTTTCTTCTGTTTGTTCAACTTTTTTATTTTTTGTTTTTTTCTTCTTCTTTGACATATACAATAAATGATATTTAGCATATAAAAAGTTTTTTATATTCTACAAATAAATAAATTACATGAAAATACAATTTTTGGGAACCTCTGCTATGCAACCCACAAAAGAAAGAAATCTTAGTTCAATATTATTGAATTATGATAGTGAGAACATTTTGTTTGATTGCGGAGAAGGAGTTCAAAGACAGATGAAAATAGCAAAGATAAAACCAACAAGATTAACAAGAGTCATAATATCTCATTTACACCCTGATCATACAATAGGGCTTCCGGGATTATTATATAATTTATATGCAAACGAATACAAAAAAACATTGCATATTTATGGTCCGAAAGGTATTAGAGAAATTGTGAGATTCTTCATAGGTTTTGTTGGGAAAAAAATAAAGTATGAAATTCATGAAATAATATCAGGAACAATAATAAAAGAAAAAAAATTCTCTGTAAAAGCAATAAAACTTGATCATGATATAGAATGTTATGGTTTTGAATTTATTGAATCAGATAAAAGAAAAATAAATCTTAATTATTTAAAGAAATTCGGATTAAAGCAAAATCCTATTTTAAAAAGATTACAGGAAGGAAAAAGTATAACTTGGAAAGGAAACAAAATAGAAGTTGATAAAGCCACCAAATTAATAAAAGGAAAGAAAATTGCATTTATATGGGATACTAAATTATGCAATAATTGTAGAAAAATTGCTAAAGATGCTGATTTATTGATAAGCGAATCAACTTTTATAGATAACTTGAAGCAAAAAGCCTCTAAATATAAACATTTAACCGCAAAGCAGGCAGCAGAAATAGCTAAGAAATCAAATGTAAAAAAATTAATTTTGACTCATATATCTTCAAGATATAAGGACGGAAAGGAAATTTTAAAAGAAGCAAAAAATATTTTTAAAAACACTAAAGTTGCTAAGGATTTTATGGAAGTAGAAATTTAATCATCCAAAGACATCTTAAATCTTATTGTTGAAAATGTGAAATCATTTGCTATAGGTCCTTTTGGTTTGTCAGTACAATTTGTAAGATAGCAATACCTATCTTCATAAAAATCATACAATATTTCTTCAGAAGGTTTTTCAAAATAATCTAAAACATCATTGGTTTTTTCTATATTTGTCATTGTAATCACTCTTCTTCTAGTTTATTCTCTTTTAACTTGTCTTTTAATTTAAGAACATTCAATAATTCCTTATATCTGTTTCTGATTGTAACTTCTGTGACACCTGCAACATCTGCAACTTCTCTTTGAGTTCTTTTTTCATTATTCAACAATGCCGCTACATAAAGGGCTGCTGCCGCAATACCTGTTGGGCCTCTTCCTGAAGTTAATTCTGCTTTTGTTGCTTTATTCAATAATTCAACTGCCTTTGATTGTGTATCTGCACTTAAATTCAAAGATGAAACAAATCTTGGCAAATAATCAACAGGATCACTAGGCAATATTCTTATCCCTAATTCTCTTGTAATAAACCTGTATGTTCTTCCAACTTCCTTTTTCTCAATTCCAGAAGCTTCAGACAATTCATCAAGAGTTCTTGGAACTTCATTTCTTCTGCATGCAGCATATAATGAACCTGCAACAACAGACTCCATGCTTCTTCCCCTTACAAGTCCTCTTTGAACAGCCATATGATATATTCTTGCTGCTTCTTCATCAACTTGTTTTGGTAATTTCAAAAATGAACTTACTCTTTTTAATTCTGCTAGAGCTAATTTTAGATTTCTCTCAATTGCTGTACTAACTCTATATTGCCATTTTTTTAATCTAAAGTATTTATTTCTTTCTTTTGTGCCTAATTGATATATATCTCCAGATTGCCCTATGCTAGTGCCTAATCCTTTGTCATATTTAGTGTATGTAAGAGCTTGACCTGTTCTTCTTCTAGAATTAGCCTTATCTTCAAATTCACGCCATTCCTGGCCAAAATCAATCATTTTGTCTTCAATAACTAACCCACAATCTCTGCATATAACTTCACCTACATCTTCATTAACTTTAAGATTAATTCCTCCACATTCAGGACATTTTTTAATATATGCTGACATTTTTTACTACCTTTGAATTTAAAATATAGTTTTATAAAGATATGTTATTTACTATTTATAAACCTTTCGGTTTTTAGGCTGTGCTGAAACCCTAAGATAATCTGAGAGATTATCTTACATAATCTATCTACATTATATGCAACTAATTTACACATAACCTCTTTCTTTTGAGTATTAAAAGATTTACAT
>JAFCDX010000016.1 GCA_017609465.1 Candidatus Woesearchaeota archaeon
ATAATTTTGGGATGTAAGATCCAATGATAAAACCAATAAAAAGGAAAAATATGTGACCACCTTTGAAGACATAATTTATTTTATACCTTTTAGATAGTGGTTGGTATCACCCGAGTAAAATAGAGGGAATACTTTAATATCCTCCATTATTAATCTACTTGAAAGAAAAAGAGGGGCTCGTTTGTATTAATAGCAGGAAGGGGGTAAAAAGAAAAAGAAATATGACTAAGAAATTAAGCGTTTTAACATTGGGGGCAGGAGCATTAATTCTAGGAGGCCTAATAATGAGCCCTAAATTAACCGAGATTGAAGCCCATAAACTTGCTAAGGAAGGCAAGATGGAAGAGATTCTGATTACTATTAGTCACAACAATGTTCTTGATATCTACTAATATGCTGGCAATAATTTACTTTGAAACCGAAGTTGTGTCTCAATCACGATTGTTTTTCCTTCCTATGATGAGAATGTTGTTGCCCCTGGAAGCAATGTCGTTTCTCATTACTAGATTTTTTTCAATATCGTAAATTTTTTTAAATTCTTTTTTATCTGAAAGAAGATCCTGAATTTTCTCTGTAGCGCCCTTTAGTTGAGTTTCTTGATATCCAGGGTAAATTGTAGATGGAAAACCAGTGATATCTACTATCTCAAGTTTTGCTTTTTTATAAATTGCTTTTATTTTTTTAGGTGAAAAAAAATGTATACTTGGCATCTCTTCAGTAAATTTTCCTTTTTCAGTTTTTAATATGTTTGATGCCATCAATGTATTTCCAAGACTCAAATTAAAGTAAATAGCATGATAAATATTTGGAACCAAAGAGATGAGAAGCCCATTTTTTTTAACTATTCTAGATAAATTTTTAATTACTTTCTCGGGTGAATCTAAAAACCCTATCACATTATGAAAATTAAAAATCAGATGAAAATTTTCGTGATTTTTGATTTTCTTAAGTTTATTTAAATCGTCATTTAATATCTCGATTCTACTATCAACATTTTTATTAATAAATTTTCTTTTAGCTACCGCTAGCATCTCTGGAGACAAATCAAATATAACACCTCGTGATTGTTTAAACTCTTTTAAAATTTTTAATGACCACCTCCCAGTTCCACCCCCAGCATCAAGAAATATGAATTTTTCTGGTAGGTTTTTTAATGTCTTCTTTAAAAAGAACCATAACAACTTGTCAGAAAGAACCCAATATTGTTGTTCGTCGACAAGATCATAGTCTTGTGCTTTTGCTCGAAAATATTCTTTAACTGTTTTTTGATACATCATAGTATACTTCATTATTTTCTGTTATAATTCACATTTACCATACATCATAATAACATACCCTTACTTAACTCGAGAGTCAATTATTATGAAAAAAACTAAACATTTCAACCCAAAACACCATATTAATAATCTTATTACAAATCAATATTATAAAGATTTAGTATCTTTAAGAAATGTAATAAGCCATGCATGCGATAATTTCTTTTTAAAGCAAGGAGCTCCAAAAATAGATTTATATATGATTGCTCAAAATGTATCTTCACCTACGGGTAAAGGATCAGACTCCATTCCTATACCACTTACTTTGGGAAAACAAAGTGTGTACTTAGTTGATTCAGCTCAGTTTGGGTTAGAACCCTTAGTTTCATCTGGTAATTTTAATATGGTTTATTGCTATCTTCCCTCTTTTAGAGGTGAAAACTCGGACGATAGACATCTTAATCAATTTTATCATTGCGAAGCTGAATTAGCAGGAACTTATATTGATGGCATGAATACTGCAGAGAAATTAATTAAACATCTTATTAGTGTGATTTTAGAGAATCAACAAAAATTTCATTTTGAGCAAACAAATTTTAATAAAATAAAAGAAATTGTTAAACAAGATTTTCCACGACTTACCTTTGATGAAGTAGAAAATGTTTTGAACAAAAAAGGATACTCTAATTTAATCATAAAAAAAGAATTTGGGAGAGTAATTAGTAATAAAGGTGAAAAAAAAGCTTGTGAGTTAATAACTGGAAACAAGTTGCCCATTTGGATAACAAAGTATGATAGAGATGTAGTCCCATTTTATCAAAAGCCGGATCCTGAAAACTCAGATTCTGTTTTAAATTCTGATTTAATTCTTCCTTCTATAAACAACTCATTTGGTGGTGAAGTTATTGGATCAGGTGAAAGACAAAATAACGCGAGTGAGATTGAAATTTCTATAAAAAGACAAAATATTAAAAATATTAAAAATTATGAATGGTATTTAAAGCTAAGGGAACATAAAAATTATCGAATTACTTCTGGTTTTGGATTAGGCATAGAAAGGTTTTTAGCGTGGATGTTAGGATTAAACAACATTGCCGATGTTTCAATATATCCAGTTCTTAAAAATCAAAAAATAAGTTACTAAAATGAGATTATACACTCCTCCAAAACTTAAAAGAGGTGACAAGGTCGGAATAATATCCCCTTCCCTTGGACTACATCCCATTGCACCCCACAGAATCAATCGTGGCATAGAGAGTTTAAACCAAATAGGTCTTGAGATTGTGGTAGCTAAAAATGCATTAAAAAGTAACGGATATGTATCTGCCACAATTGAACAAAGAGTCGCCGATATTCACGAGATGTTTTTGAATAAAGAAGTTAAAATGATTATTTCCTCTATTGGAGGTAATCATTCGAATCAACTTCTTAAACATCTTGATTATAAAATAATAAAAAGTAATCCGAAATTTTTTGTAGGATATTCAGATATAACAGTTTTACATTATGCGTTAATAAAAAAATGTAAACTGAGAACATACTATGGACCTCAAATCATGACTCAGTTTGGAGAGTTTCCCAAAATTAATAATTACACCCTACAAAGTTTTGTAAACATTTTCATCCAGGATATTGAGTCAAAAAAAATAGAAATTTTTCCGTCAAAAGAATGGACAAACGAAGTTTTAGACTGGACAAAGAAAGAGGATCTAAAAAGACGAAGAAAATATAGGAAAAACACGGGCTTTAAATGGATAAAAAAAGGCAAATCTCAAGGGTTTTTGCTTGGTGGTGCAATACCTTCAATAAATCACCTTGCTGGTACAGAGTATTGGATTGATCCTACTGAGAAAATATTTTTTATTGACATACCAGAGGGATCAAATATAGGTTTCAGTATGTCAATCTCAGACATAGATTCATACTTTGCAGATTTAGATAACTTAGGAGTATTTTCTTCAATAAAGGGATTAATCATTGGTAGATTGATGTCAATGTCAGAAGAAGACCAACATAAATTCATAACCCTATTAAAGTACTACACAAAAGGTTATAATTATCCTGTAGTAATGAATGTAAACGTCGGACATGCCGATCCAATCTTCACTTTACCTTATGGAGAAACTATTGAGCTTAATTCAAATAAAAACACCATCACATTAAATTATCACTAGTAAATTTTTATTTAGTATATAATTGACTATCAAACTAGTATAAACTAATTCTCTTTATTTATTAAATAATAATAAATATGCCTACTACACACGAAGCTCTCTCTAGTTTGTTTTCAAGAACTATGATTAAGACGAGAAAAGAAACTCCTAACAGAGCTGTGTCTGTTAATCATGATTTATTAATAAGAGGAAATTTTATTAGGCAGGAGGCGGCTGGAATATATACTATATTACCACTTGGCAGGAGAGTACTTAATAACATCGAAAATATAATTAGACATCACCTTAATGAGCTTGGTTCAGTTGAACTGACTCTTCCGGCTCTTCATCCAAAGAATCTCTGGGAACAAACCGGAAGATGGGATACAGTAGATGTTTTATATAAAGTGCAGAGTAAATTTGGCAAAAAATATGTACTAGCAGCTACGACTGAGGAGATTGCCACACCTCTTGCCAAAGATCATATAAAATCATACCGAGATCTTCCACTTTCATTTTACTCAATTAACAATAAATACCGTGACGAAGCTAGAGCAAAGTCGGGTATCATTAGAAATAGAGAATTTGGCATGAAAGACATGTATAGTTTTCATGCCTCACCAGAAGATTTTGCACAATATTATAAAAAAGTTCTAGAAACTTACATGCAAATTTTTGCAGACTGTGGCATAAATGCAAAAATAACAGAAGCATCTGGTGGAGAATACACAGTTGCGGCAACACACGAATTTATGGCGATATCTGAGGCAGGAGAAGACGAAATTATCTGCTGTGAAGAATGTTCATTTGCTCAGAACATTGAAGTGTCAGGTTACCACGAGGGGGATAAGTGTCCAAAATGTGGTGAAAAACTGAAAACCGAGAAAGCTATTGAAATCGGTCATATATTTGACCTCGGAATTAAGTTTAGTAATGATTTTAATCTAAAATTTGTTGACAGAAATGGAACACTGCAACCAGTTTTTATGGGTTGTTATGGTATTGGGACAACTAGACTTATGGGGGCTGTCGTGGAAATCCATTATGATGAAAGGGGGATAGTTTGGCCTGAAAAATTAGCTCCTTATAATTGTCATCTAGTGGGATTAAATATGGAAGACTCCAACGTTAATAGAGTAGCGTTTACCTTGTATGAATATTTAGCTAGAAAACATATTTCGGTTTTATTTGATGAAAGAGAAAAAGTAAGTCCTGGTCGAAAATTTTCTGATGCGGATTTAATTGGCATACCCATTAGATTAATAATTAGTAAAAGAACCGTGCAAAAAAACTCTATTGAAATAACCGATAGAGTTTCTGGAAAGTCGGAAGTAATTCCTCTAGATAAGTTTTATCGTCAAATTAACCAAGATAATTTTGAATCATTAAAATGACAAAAATAGAAAAAGGTGGTGTTAAAAAAAGAATTGAAGGAGTAGACCTGAATTTTGAACGGTTAAACTCAACCTATTACGCTGCTCTGCACAATCGCATTAGTGAAGAAGAGATTTCACTAAAAGTCATCAGGCAACAAATTAATAACGATTTATTTCTTCCGTCTTCGTCAGAAGTTAGTCAAATACTATTTTTAATTCAAAGTACTTTGAGATCTTCTGCTGAAGGCAGAAAAATTATTAATTTGTCTCCCATAGGCATAAGAGGTTTTGAACAAGTAATTACAAAATCATCACCTAGAAAAATAGCTCATCTTGCAAGTAAAGCTGCAGATGTTGTCTCTGATCCAACTATCCAACTTGCAGCAGAGGCAGTGAGAGTTAGACAATCCCATAATTTAGGTCCAATTTCTCTAGGAGCTTTTCATAGATGCCTCAGACTTCAAAAATATTCTTCTCCAGACAGAACGTCTATTTTTGAAATGTATGGCACTCTTGATAGCTATTCAAAAATTAGTCAAAAAGAATCAGACCATCATATGATTAATTTAATCCAGCAATATTTACGTGTAATTAGAATTTTAGATCCAAACATTAAGCCAGAAGTTTGCATAAGCCATATTGGAATTGCAGACAAAATCCTTGAAAACATTAAACCCAATGTTTCATTTCAAGAGAAAGCAAAAGTAATCTCTGATTACTTTGATAAAGAAGCTTCTGGAAGAATTGATTATCGATATATTTTGACTAAAGAATTTATAAGATACTGTGAACATCTAGACATAGAAAAATGGGGAATTAGGATACAAAAAATATTAGAGGAAATGCCAAAAATAGATGGAGTAACTTACTCGGCAAAACTTGATAGAAGCCTCGGTATTGGTCACTATTCAGGTTTAACTTTTATGATCTATTCCGGAAGCGTTGATTTAGTTGATGGAGGAGAAGTTGATTGGGTTTCTAGATTGACTTCTAATAGAAAAGAGCAAAGTTTTGTATCTGGATTTGGAACTGATATGCTAGCAGGTTTGATTAATAACAATCATTAAAATTATTTGAGATGAAAAAAACGAAGCACTAATTAAGAGAGCTAAGAAGTATTTTGAAAATTGAATTTATGAAAATGTCTAAATCTTATTTTCTTGCTTCTAAAAATTCCATAGCTTTCTAGGATGGGGATTTTCCTTTTAGCAAACACCAAATCAGGCGTAAAAACAGATGAGACTCAAATAAAAATAATTTTTTATTCTTCATATTTTTTTCTTGTTTTTACAAAAACAATCCTTTTTAGGATTATTTTCCATAAAATTAATCTTGTCAAGAGATTATATCTCATTTACAAATTATTCCCTCTTCCTTACCAAATTTTTTCTTTGAAATAAATTCCCTCCCCCACTTGTATTAAGTATAGGAAAGGGGGTGAAAAGAAAGAAATATGACTAAGAAATTAAGCATTTTAACATTAGGGGTAGGAACATTAATTCTGGGAGGCCTAATAATGAGCCCTAAATTAGCTGAAGCCTACCATGGTGATCCAACTGTAAAAGGACCAAACTACACGGAAGAAAGACATGAGGTCATGCAAAAAGCATTTGAAAACAATGATTACGATGCATGGAAGGAATTAATGTCTGGTAAGGGCAGGGTTAGTGA
>JAFCDX010000017.1 GCA_017609465.1 Candidatus Woesearchaeota archaeon
CTAAAACTTTGTTTTGGCAAAAGCTGAACATCGCTGAATGCCCAAAAGTGCCAACTTTCTTATTGTTTATGTTAGAGCCAATTGATTCTGCTGCATCTTCAATTAATAATAAGTTATTTTTATCTGCAATTTCTCTCAATTTTTCAATATCTCTTGAAGGAAAACCACCATAGTGCAATGGAATTATTGCTTTTGTTTTATTAGTTATCCTCTTTTCAACGTCTTCTGCATCAAGGCCAAATGTATCTGGCTCTGATTCAGCAAAAACCGGCTTTCCTCCTGCTAATATAACTGTATTTGCTGTAGCTATAAAAGTAAAAGATGGAACAATTACCTCTTTTCCTTTTACATCATGAGCTAATAGAAGAGTATGCAAGGCCGATGTTCCTGAATTAAAGGTCAAAGCATACTTAACTCCAAGATAGTCTGCTATCTTTTTTTCAAATTTCTCGATCTCAGGACCATTGGCCCAGTAAGTTCCGCGCCTAAGCACTTTTGCAACTGCCTCAACATCCTCTTCATCTGAATATGTCTTGAACAAGGGTATTTTCCATTCCATTTTTTCCTCCAAAAATTTTATTTTTTACAAGTTTTTATAGATTTTACAATAAAAATTTATTTAATATCAGAGATAATTTGCACTATTCCTTGTCCTTTAAAGATACACTCAGAATCATTTCTCATGATTTTATTTTTTATTACAATAAACTTTGTAGATTCTATTTTGTCCACAACCTCTCCAATTACTTTAAGGGTATCCCCAATAAAAAAAGGTTTAATAAAGCTGGCTTCCTGTTTAATACATATTGAACTTCCTCCAGGCAAATATTGTCCATATAACCTAGATAAAAAACTAGTAAGCATGAATGCATAACCTATTCTTTTCTTAAATCTTGTTTTTGAAGAAAATTCCTCATCACAATGGATTGGGCTAAAATCTCCAGATAAATTTGAGAAAGAAGCATGTATATTTTCATCTATTCTTACCTCAAATTGAGATTTATCGCCTATATTAATCTCTGAAAATGATTTTGAAGGAAATTTATTTCTTTTATTCATTTTTTAGTTTTTTTAAGACCGCCCTCTTGATGTCCCCAAAATTTCTTATTTCACCAACCTCCCCTATATCAATCTGTACGCCTAATTCTTTTTCAATTTCACTAATAATCAATAAATGATTAAATGAATCCCATGATTCTATATTATCAGGGGATGATTGATCATTTATTTTATTTTTATCAATTTCTAAAATCTTTGATAGTATTTCTTTAAGTTTATCCATGAGGATCACTTCTTTACAACTTTAATAAAATCTGGAGCACTATACTCTAAATTAGTATCATATTTCCATATTTCTCTATTTTTTTCTTTTTTCGCCAAAACAAAGTGGTTATTCTTATAAAAACCTCTATTGGAAAGATTCTTTTTTGTTGGAATAAACTCTCCTACAATTGCCTTTATTTTTGCTTTTTTAGCTTGATCAATTATATAATCCAATAAAATCTCATCAACTTTCCTACCAATTATTCTGCAACTTAATAAAAATGTATCAATATTCCATTCCGCCTTTTTCTTTTTGATAATAACTACACCACTAATTCCATTATCACCAAATTTATCTTCTACTTTTACTGAAACAACGAGATAGTTCTTATCAACACTAAATTCTTTTATTTTTTCCTCAGAATATCTTCTCGTTGTCATATTAAATTGATTTGTTTTCATTGTAAGTTGGGATATCCTGGGGATATTAAAAAAATCAGCTTTCTTAATAGTTACAATCATTTCTAATGTTTTAAGATATTTTGTTATATCTACTATACTTTCTTTTAAAGTCTCCCTTCTCCTTTGATCAGCATAAATCTTCCCTTTCCTCTTATCTTCATCTGTAATCTGAAGGATATTAAAATCATTTATTTGCATTAATGTTTTCAAATAAAGTGAAGTATCACTAGGTAAATCAATTACTAATACTTCAGGTAGTGCATCCTTGATAATTTCCCTATTAAATTTATCATCATCAAAAAACACTATACTATCCAGTCCTATATTAATCTCTTGAGCAATATTTTTCATATTTGAAATTTTATCATTCCAGTTAATTTTCATTGTTGCAAAATGTTCTTCTTTTAAAACCATATAAGGATGTTTCTTAAAAACAGCCAATGCATCATTAAGATTATTATTACTATTAATTGCTAAGATAACTCCTCTATTAAAAAGAGAAAGCAAATATTTCTGAAATTCTAGAAATGGCCTGCCCTCTGGAGTTGGACCCAAGTGTATTCCTTCAATACCATCCTCTCCAATTATTCCCCCCCATAATGTATTATCCAAATCTAGAACAATACATTTTCTTGTCAAAGAGATTAGTGGTTTTATATATGACAAATAACAATCACATAATTGAGGTAAATAATCTAAATTTAGTTTAATATCCCCTAAATAGTAAAGCTTGTAATCAACAACATTATCTTTTCCAAATTTTCCACAAAAACAATCATAATCAAATATAAACACTTGACTGTTGTTCTTAAATTCTTTGGTTATATCAAAATTTAGTTTTTGTATATTTTCTATAAAGCCTGCTTTTTGTTTATTCTCTAATATTCCAAAAGGAGAAAATGAAGGAATTTTGAAATTATTAAGAATTATTTTAGCAGATGAATTTTCTGTTAATTTGTAAATCAATTTTTTCATTAATGTTAATTTCTCATTAATAAGTTTATTTCTTTGATGCTCAGATAATTGATAAAATTCAAAATAATATTTTCCCATAAGGTCTTGAATATCTACAAAAAGGATTATTAAGTCAGGATTAAACTCATACAACTTACTCTTAATATTCAAAATTTCTTGTGAATACTGATTATAATCTGCAATATAAAATTCTGAAAGTATACCTAATTCTGCACATTTAACAAATAAAACTTCCTTTAGGCCCTTAATAGTAAAACTTGATAATACTGCTATTTTTATCTTCTTATCATATGGAGCTCTATTTTTTTTTAGTTCTTGTCTAATTTGTTTATATTTATTAAAATAGTCAATAGTTCTATTTAGTTGGGTGAATAAAATATTATCTTTAAGATTATTCATATTTTTCCCTCTTTACTATTGCAAATGCTATTACTTTATCAACACAATGGGATAAGCTAAGTTTCACGATTGAATTATAATGAATATCTTTTTTTAACCGTACCAAAGGTACGCCTTTGTCATCATTAAGTATCTCTATCTGTTTATAATTTAAGTTTGAGCCCCCCATATTATAAAAAGCTTTAATAACTGCTTCTTTCCCTGCAAATCTAGCTGCTAAATGTGGGGCTGAAGCTTCCTTTAAAAAACAATATTTTAATTCCAGATTAGTAAATATTTTATTTAGGAATGAATGGCTCTTATTATTTTTGAATATTCTAAACCTTCCAATATCTTCAATGTCTACTCCAATCCCAAAATCCATGTTTCCTTTCTCAATATGCATCTGATTACAGAACCTCCTTTAACTTGAAAATTTTTTTTACAGGAACACCTAAATAACTATAATTTTTTTCAAGATTTTTTAATACAAAAGAATTGCCCCCTATCTTAACATTTGAAGGTATAATAACCCCCTGCCTTATTGAAGAGCCAATACCAATATCACATATATTCTCTATTTGTACAGCACCACCAATATTGACTCCAGGAAAGATATTATTAAAACTTCCAATTTTTACATCATGTGCTATTAATGATTTCATGTGTACATGATTAAAATCATCTAATGAAACATTTGTACTGATAGCTGAATATGTTGAGAGGATATTTCCTTTTCCTATTTTAAAGGTCTTTTTTTCAATTTTAGAAGTTGGATGAATAACATTAGGAAAACTAAGTTTAAGGTTTTCTTTAATTTTATTATATACATTTTTTCTAGCAATTGGTTGCCCTATTGCTATAATAACATCTATTTCTTCATTGTATTTTAAAAGAAAATTTGAATCACCAATTACTTTAAAATCTTTTACAATTTTTTTATTTTTTTTCTGAACATCATCGTCAATAAATCCAAGAAGGTTCCAGGTAACTTTATGTTCATTAATCTGGTCAACCAACATCTTTACTTCCCTTCCAAAACCACCAGATCCATATATAAACAGATTTTTTATCATTTTAAGACCTCTTATTTAAGTAAATATTCTCTAAAATTTTAATTATTTGTTTTGAAGTATTACCTTTACCATAAGGATTTTTGGCATTTTTTGCTTTATTTATAAATTTTTTATTATATATTGCAGTTTTTACTGCATTAATTATCTCTTCCTTATTCCATTCAACATCAATTATGTTCTCTGCTCTTTCCCTTCCTTTTTGTCTGCCACCAATATTAACTGATGGTAGACCAAATGAAGCTGATTCAATTATTCCTGCACTTGAATTTCCAACTATAACACTAGCTATATTCATAATGCCTAAAAATAACTTATAAGGTATGTTCTTGTAAATTTTAATGAAAGGATATTTTGAGTAATTTTCTAAGACTTTAATCATTTTTTGGCCACCTGCATCTGCATTTGGGTAAATAAAAATTGTCTGTATTTTTAGCTCTGCAATTATCTCGCATAATTCCCTCATTTGTGATTCAGCTTTGTCATATTGGTCTGTTACAGGATGAAGCAAAGCTAATATAAGCGGCTCATTTGGATTCAAATTAAACTTTTTGACAACCTGTTCTTTTTTCGAAAAATCCTTTCTTCTGATTGAATCCAAGTCTGGAGCACCCACAACATAAACTTTTGATGGATTTGCACCAAGCCTTTTAACTCTCTCAGCATGGATTTCATTAGCCACTAAGTGTATATCAGAAAAGACAGTTATTGCATTGCGTATTTTATCATCAATTGAACCAGATATATGCCCACCAGCAATATGAACAACTGGAATGTTCAAATGGGCTCCAATCAAGGCAGCTGCAAGCATTTCTCCCCTATCTCCAAAAACAAGTATTATATCAGGATTTATTCTTTTAATGGATTCAGTTAACCTAAGGATTCCAATACCAAGAGACTTAACCATTGAATCATTTGTGTTATCCTGAAATAATATATTTACTTTTTCTCTTACCTTAAATTCTTTTTCAACTTCTTTAATTGTATTTCCAAAAAGAGGAGAAAGGTGCATACAGGTTGCAATAATTTCCAAGTCAAAATCTTTGTGGTTTTGAATTTCCTTTAAGATATAGTGAACCCTGCCAAAATCTGCCCTTGTTCCTGTTATATAGACTATTTTTTTCATGTTAAATCAGTTTTTTGTATTAAATTATCTTCTTTGATTAGGGCTTTTGATTTCTTTCCAATAACCTCATTAAGGTATTTTGATGAAATTCCTGTGCCAGGTCTCTTTACTATAAGCATGTCCCTCGTTATAATAGTGCCTTTGGGTATGTTAACATTGGCAACTATGCTCTTTCTAACGAGTTGTGCTATTAGTATCTCCTTTTCAGTTGGTTTCTTTTCTGGAGAGCCAAGGATTATATCTTTCTTGTCATCAGGAACATCATAATCATCATTTCTTATTGAATTTACAAGCTCTTTCAGTTCATTTGGTGAAAGAGATGCTTTGTGATCAGGGCCAGGAAGACTTTTATCTACTGTGAAATGTCTCTCTATTACAACAGCACCAAGGCTTGCTGCAAGCTTTGATGCATATAGGCCAATGGTGTGATCAGAGTATCCAACGAGAAGGCCTGTCTTTTCCTTTAGGGTTTGCATTGCCCTTAAATTCACATCTTCAATAGGGCAGGGATAGTTAGATGTGCAGTGCAGCAGAATAATCCTATCATTGCCTGCTTTTTTTATCAAATCAACTGCTTCAATAACCTCTTCCATAGTTGCCATTCCTGTTGATAAGATAATTGGCTTTTGTTTTTGTGCTATTTTCTCAAGAAAAGGAAAATTAGTCAAATCACTGGAACTTATTTTAAATGCAGGCATCAAAGGATCAAGGAAATCAATAGCATCATCAGAGTGAGGTGTTGATAAAAACATTATTCCTTTTTCATCGCAATAGTTTTTTAATTTATCAAAGCTATCATAGCTTATTTCAAGTTTTTTTATCATCTCCTGCATTGTCTCTTTCTTGCCAATGTTCTTTTCCTGGTATTCAGCCATT
>JAFCDX010000018.1 GCA_017609465.1 Candidatus Woesearchaeota archaeon
AATTTTATCTACTGCTGCCTTTAACAATTCAATCCAATTTTTAACTTCAGTATTAAAAGTAATTAGGTTATCACCCAATCCCCGAAACCATTCTATAAATTCTTCTGGAGATTCTTTAATTTTTATACTTGCAACCTGATGAGAATTAAGAATACTCCTATTTTTTATTGATTCACTCCACTTTACTATTGCATAACCTATTATTCCAAACAAAATCGTAAAAAAAACATTACAAGAAATTGACTTAACATTATAACCTTGAGCAATAAAAGCGATAGAGAAAGAACATCCCCAAACAGAAAATACTATAACTAATATAACTTCACGATCTTTAATAATCTTAAAAAATTTTTTCATTTCTACGTCCAAATTAAAATTCTAGACTATTAGATCAGAAGCCATTAGTTAAATTTAACGTTTCCTTTACTTTTATTCTTTTTGGTTTATTAACTGATACTTTACTTGCTATTTTTTTAGATTCAATTTTTTTCCTTTTTATTTGTTTCTTATTAATTTTCTTTGGCTTTATATTAATAACCAGTTGAGACATAGACTACCTCCTTTCATACCATATAAACTTTCCATCCTTAAGAACTTTCATTTTTATTGGCTTTATAACATCTCCATTTTCATCAAATGTTGTCATTCCAGATACGCCTGGAAAATTCTTAATTTCATATAAAGCAGTCTTTATTTTATCTGACTCTAATCCACCTTGCTTAATAGCAAGTACTGCAATTTTCATTGCATCATAAGAAAGACCTGCATATATATCAGGTTCAGATCCAAACCTAGCTTTATAATCATCAACAAATTCACGAACTTCGGTTTCATCACTTTCAGGATTATATACTCGAGATGAAAATATTGTTCCATTAGCTGCATTACCTGCAATTTCAATAATTCTTGGATCTTCGAAAATCACTATGCTTAAAAATTGTGTTTCAATTCCCAGCTCTTTGGCTTGTATTAAAATCCGAGCCATCTCAGGTGGATATCCTGGCATATAAATTGATTCTGGTTCTTTTGCTTTTATTTTTATAAGTTGGGTCCTAAAGTCAGTCGCTCCTTGTTCAAAACTCTCAGTAGTGACCACATTTCCTCCCAAATTTTGAAACTCATTTTCAAATACACTTTTCAAACCTACACCATAATCGTTATTGATATATATGATGGCAGCTCTACTAATATTTAATGTATTATATGCAAAATTAGCCATTTCTTTTCCCTCAAGTTCATCTGAAGCACAGTTCCTGAAAATATAATCCCCAGCATTTGTTATTTTGGGAGCTGTAGAAGCGGGCGACAATAAAATTACTTTATTTTCTTCTGCAATAGGAGCTATAGCTAGTGTAGAAGTACTCAAAAGAGTACCTATTACAAAAGGAACTTTATCGATAGTAACTAATTTTGTCATAGCATCCGTAGCTGCTCTAACACTTCCTTGATCATCTTCAAAAACCATTTTTACCTTTCTTCCATTAATACCATCCGATATATTTATTTCCTCCAATGCTAAATTTATTCCTTTTCTTGAAGTCTCTCCCCATTTCGCATAATCACCTGTTAATGATAAAATAGCACCCAACTTGATTTCTTCTGGTTCTTTATTTGTTTGAGTTACAATAAGAAGTATTGCTATACAAATAATTATTAAAACAACAATTCCAATCCAAAGTTTTCTTTTCATAAATCAAGCCCTCCTTTCTAGAAGTATATAAATTTAATATTTTATTTGTCAATTCTTTTGACAGATAATTGAAGTTGTCTAATCATAGATGCCAAAATCAAAAACAAAGTTTCTGCTGATCAGTAAAATAAAGAATTAGACAATATATATTGATATACATTAATTTTATGATAATATAATAAGAAATAAGCAAATGGAAATAAATGAAAATCAAAAAATTACAGTACTATTATCTTTGCTAAATGAAAGATATAATGCATCCCACCAGATGCGCGAAAGAAGCCTTAAATTTGCAATGTGGGTCTTAGGATTCGTTATAATTGCAATACCCTGGCTTTTGCTTAATAGGGAATTACTTACTTCATATATAAAATGGTCTTTCTCCATAATAATATTAATACTAGGATTTTTTTCATATTGGTTTTTAATTGCTATTAATCGAGGATTCAATCGAAATAGGAGACTTCTTATAAAAATTGAAAAGGCCCTAGGATGTTACGAAAAAAACGCTTATATCGAATCGGAACAACTTTTTCCCAAAGAATACAATCAACAATGTAATGGAAAAAGAAAAATAAATTGGACATATCATTTTATTACAATCTATGCATGGATTTTTATTGCCATTGTATTAGTCATTTTTTTCATATGGTTCAATCCAAATTGAATAAATTCTATCAAGGGGGTTTACCATGGCGAATTGTCACGATTTATTCAAGAATTTCCTTTCAAATATTAAGCTCTCTGATTCAAATAAGGAAAGCTTAATAAGTGCCAGGAATGCGATTGGGGATAGAATTAAGAATTATTTTAAAGATACTCTGGAAGAAAAAATACCCCTTTTTCATGAACAGGGATCATTTGCTTTGAAAACAGTAGTCACACCTTTATATGAGGAATTTGATATAGATTATGGAGTATATTTGCAAAATATTCAAAATAATGACTTTCCTTCCCCGGAAAAAGTACATGGTTGGATATTTAATGCTGTAAAGGGACATACTAATGAAAAACCAAAAGATAAGAGAACATGCGTCCGTGTAACTTATGCTGGTCATTACCATGTGGATTTACCAATATATAGTTCTTCTATTGAAAATCCTTATTTAGCTGAAAAAGGAGAAAAAGGGTGGCATGAAAGTAATCCTGTCGCCTTCACCAAATGGTTTATCAATAGAGTGAATAAAGAAGGAGAACAACTTAGAAGAATAGTCCATTATATAAAAGCATGGGCAGATTTTAAATCGTCAAATATAAAATTACCTTGTAGCTTTATATTAACAATTTTGGCTACAAATAATTTTAATGAAGCAGCCCGGGATGATGTCTCCTTTTCTAAAACAATGAAAGCAATTTATGAATCAGTAAGTGTCTCAAAAGTTATAACTAATCCTATAGATTCAAATGAAATTGTAAGCAGTCGAATAACAGAGAGCCAATGGACTAATTTCAATGAAAAATTTTTAGAACTTTTAAAAAATGCTGGAGATGCTTTAAAAAATGATGATAAAGAAGAAGCTTCAAAGAGTTGGAGAAAAGTTTTCGGTGAAAGATTCCCTTCTTACAAAGCACCAAAAGAAGGAGATAGACCCTTAAAAACAAAAGGACCAGCAATTCTGGGAGATGATAGAAGATCTGCATAAATCTAGTTTGGCAAGTTTTTACAAAGAATTAATAAAAAAAGCTAAGAACCTTCTTATAAAGAAATATTCTGCAGTTCAAATAGACAAAAATGACAACGATTTTCCCAGCAACATTAATTCCAAAAAATTTATTTTCTTTAAAGTTCATATAGAGGCAAATAAATATCCATTAGTTTTAATTATAGCAATTCCTAACCACTTTCCAGATGAATTTCCAAAAATTTATATCTCAGAAAAAAATTATTCTGAAATAGGGCAAATACCTCATGTAGACAAGAATAGATTTGTATGTACAAAAGATCCAAATATTGCTGTACTAAACGATAATCGCCCTGATCTAGCTCTTGATAAATTGATTGAAGTCGCTTTGGATATTATTAATAAAGGTATAAAAAAAGAGAGTAAAGATGATTTTACAGATGAATTTTTGGCCTATTGGAATGAAGAATCTAAATATAAATTATTTTCTTTGTTCATACCTAAATCTAAAATTGAAACCGTAAAAATAATATTTCCTGAAGACTTTAAAATAGCTAATACAAAAGCAAATGGATTAATAGTAAGAATTAAAGAAGATTATGATGAATGGATGAACAACTTAGGACTGCCTTCTAGCAACATCGAAATAGTAGACGCATTATATTTACCTTTATCTGAACCAATTTCCTTTCCGCTCCCCAAAAAAAACAATAAGGTTTTTAAGATAATAAAAGATTCAGGTAAAAATAACTTTAAAGCCCTGAAAAAATATTTAAATATGGGAGATAGTCCTAATTTCATTTTATTTTCCTTTCCCATAAAAAATGAACGTATATTAGCGGGATGGAAAAGTCCTCTTTGGGGAGAAACTATGAATGGTTTCAGACCAGGAAAAGTCCCTATAGAACAAAGAATGAGAAAATCGGGGACATCCTTAATTAAAAAAATATCAATTGAAAGGGTAGATCAAGATAGATTATTCAGAAGAGGAGGAGTGGGAATAAAAACCTCTTTTAAAAAAACTTCGATAGCAATTATTGGGTGTGGCTCTTTAGGTAGCCCACTTGCAATATCATTATTAAAATCAGGAATCTCAAAATTTTTTCTTATAGACAATGATATCCTTGAGCCAGCTAATGTAGCAAGACATATATGTGGAATGTCTGATGCTGTTGAAGCTCCATATAAAAGCGAATTATTATGTAAAAAGATGTTACAACATTTTCCCCACATAGAATGCAAATCAAGTAAAGAAGACATTCTCGATGTGCTTGAACATAATGAAACTTGTTTGAACAATTATGATATCTCTATCATAGCATTAGGAAATAAAAGCGTAGAAAGACGATTAAATTATTTAGCAAGGAAAGAGGTTTTAAAGTCACATCTGATTTTTATTTGGATGGAGCCATTTGGGGTTGCAGGACATATGTTTTATTTACATCCTGATAACGGCGGATGTTTTCAGTGCTGTTTTGATTCTGAAGGAATATTTAAATATTCTGTAGCAAAACATCATAAGGACTTCTTTAAGAGAGAAAGTGGATGTCAGAGCACTTATGTTCCATACTCAAATTTAGAGATAGATAGCTTTATTAACTCAGTTACAAGAGAAATTCTATACAATATTGATGAAAAACCTAAACAAAGCTATTTAATGACTTGGATAGGAAATACAACATTCTTTGAATCTATGGGCTATACAATAAATAACAAATGGACAGCATATTTAAACTACTCTATTCATAAAAATGAAATTCAACAAAATAATAATTGTGAAATATGTATAACAAAATAAAAAACATTGAGTTTGGTAATCCTAATCATCGAATAATAATCAAAAAACATGTTTTTAAAAAATTTCATAAATACATGAATAAAAAAACAAAAAATGAAGCGGGGGGTATATTATTAGGAAATGTATACAAAGACCGTTGTGAAATTGTCAAAATAACAAAGCCAAACAAATACGACTCATTTGGACCGAATTATTTTGTTCGATCAAAAAGGGGGGCTCAACCACAAATAAATAGAGCATGGAAAAAAAGCAATGGTACAAATATTTATCTAGGTGAGTGGCATACGCATTTTGCAAATGATCCAAAACCATCTTTAACTGATAAAAACATGATAATTAACTCTCTTAATAAGACAAAAATGGAAATTAATTTTTTATTTCTTGTCATAGTAGGTCTTAATAATACTTTTTGGGTCGGAAAACAAACCAGGGAAAAACTTATTGAACTTAATAAAATTATTTAATGATAAAAAAAACCAGAGAGATAGATAATTAAGTCGTTCTTAGTAATAAAGTTTCCCTAATTCACCATCAAAAAAATAAAAAGACCTCGCTGCACCCATATGTTAGAATTGATTTTCAAACAAAATTCTTCACCCATTGGGTGAATGAAACAATGAGAGAACAGCGA
>JAFCDX010000011.1:0-875 GCA_017609465.1 Candidatus Woesearchaeota archaeon
GCACGACTTCTTCGAAAATCATAGATTTTCTCGACCTTTGCTAACCGGAGGTCGCTCCCAAAGGTTCGCTCCACTCTGTCACGCAAAGGGCGCACAACATCGTTATGTCTAATTTCAAATGTGCGCTAACAAATCGTTACATTTATTAATAAATTTCATTATCATTAAATTATGAATATTCCAAGAGTAGAATTTAGTGTTGCACCTTTAGACAAAATCTTTTATCTAATTCATCATTTTCTAAATCCTGCAAAAGGAGATTGGGATTGGAGTAACGCAATTTACAAAAATTATCCTGCATTAAAAAGTAAATTGCAGAATGTTAAAGATAAGAAAAAACGAAAAGAAATTGAATATCGTTTTTTCACAGAGGTTTTCAAGAAAGAAAGAATCGAATTAGAAAAAAGAGCAAAAATTTTCCAAAGAGAATGGAATAAAATTAATGACAAAGTTATGCTTACTCTTTCTAAAATTGTTGAACAAGAATGGCCTAATAAAGATAAGAAAATTTTTGCAAGAATTTCTTTGAACCCTATTTGTCCTCGGTACATCAAACAAAGAACCTTTGACCTTTTCTATAAACAAAAACCAAAATATATGAAAAGTGTTGCTATTCACGAAATTTTGCATTTCATCTATTTTGAAAAATGGAAAAATGTCTTTCCTAAAACTGAAGAAAAAGAGTTTGATGTACCTTATTTAGTCTGGCAACTAAGTGAAATGGTGCCAGAAATTATCTTGAACGACAAACGGGTTCAAAACATTTTCAAATACAAATTCGATTCTTACAAAGAATATAAAAATTTCAAATTGAATGGAAAACCTCTTTTATCTTATTTGCAGGATTTTTACGACAACAGAAAAGATTTTGCAGA
>JAFCDX010000011.1:899-32303 GCA_017609465.1 Candidatus Woesearchaeota archaeon
TTTTGCAGATTTTTTAAAAAAATCTTGGAAATTTGTTAAGAAACACGAAAAGAAGATTAATTCTATTTGACGCGCACATTTGAAACTCTGCGAATTTTCTTCGAAAATTCTTGCCACATTGCATTCTCACAAAATCAAAGATTTTGTTCGGGGTACATAACAGCGATTATATCCAATAGCGACGATAATTAAATCTCCTGCCCAAAAACGATAAGTTTTTAAATAATCAAAAGATTATGTTTATATGGCAGAAAAAAATCATACTTACCAAATTATTTCTGTAATTCTCCTTATCTCAGTTATTGTTTTTGCGGGATTATATTTTACAAAATCTATTCCAAATTGTCCTGAAGTTCAGGAAAAAGAATGTCCTCAACCTGAACAAAAAGCAATTGTCCATTCAGAAATTTATGATTGGGGATATAATGAATTAGATTCAAGCCAATTGCTTTTTAATTACTGGATTTATAATTATGGTGATGTCGAAGCCAAAAACCTCAAAGTTAGATGTAAATTATTTGATGAAAATGGAAATGTGGCAAGTTCTTCTTTAGATAGTTTCGGTAATTTGGCTTCTCGTTCAGCACAATTTGGAGAATTTACTCCGCAAAAACCTTCTACTGTAAAAATGACTGAAGCTTACTCTCCTGTTTGTTACATCGAGAGTTGCGATAATAACTGCGATATTTTAGTTACAAGAATTCCAGAAATAGTAGAGAGTTATGATATTAACTAATTTTTTTCTGCTAAACTTATCGTTTTTTTTACCCTTAAAATAGTCGTTGCTACTATAATATATGGCTGCCTCGTCTTTTAAGACGAGGTGGTAAACTATTTATTTTTTAAAAATAAATAAAAAAAGTAGGTTTGATGCTAACCTACTAGAAAGAACCCATATAGTTAGTACTTTCTTTCTACATAAAAACCTTTGCATCAGGAGATAAATAAAATGGAATTAAAAAGAACCCAACACGCAATAGGACAAAGTGCATATCATTTTGTATGGAGACCAAAATATAATGTAAAGGTATTCCTAAAGGAATACCCAAGATTAATTGCTGAGCAGGCAATTAAAGAAATTGCAGAAAAATGGAAGATAAAGATCATAGAATTAAAGGAATATTAGCGAGTTTGAAGATACCCTGACCTTTAGGTCGGGGAGTATGTCATTAAAATCCAACCCCTCCAAGTATTTGGGGGAAACTAACAGGAATTATATTCAATTTCAGTTTCTCCCTTGATGAAGTTTTTTGTATGTTTCAAGAACAAGTTTTTCAACTTCAGATCCACAAACTTCGCATGGTTCATTTTCTTCTTCACAACAGTCATAATTGACTAAACAATTTGGACAATAATGCCACCATGCTTCTTCTTCATTTAATTTAGAGTTACAATTTGAACAAAAATAACCTTCTTGATAAACCTCAACTTTGTGTCCCGGTTTAACAAATTTGCATAATTCTGGCATGGCTAATCCAATAAATCTATAAAGCTCAGTTTGTGATATATGTTTTAGTTCTTTTTCTAAATCTTCGATTGTTCTAATCATATAAGATCGAATTTTGTTTAAGTATTTAATTTTAATGGGCGAAACTGAAACTCTTCGGGATTTTTAGCCTTCGGCGAAAACCGGTTGTACCTATGCCTTGTCCTCAGCCTTCTGCTTCGGAGAATTTAACAGTGATTAATTATTATTGATGTTGTGTCTTAAATGACTCTTGCAGTTTACGCATAATCCTGTCTTTTTGTCATAGCAGTCTTCACATATATGCATTGCAGTTTTTACAGTGATATCTTGCAAGGTTTGTTCTACATATTACACAAGGCAATCTTTATCTCATTTATAAATAATGTTTATCATATATAAAAATATTTTCATTAGAAACATTTTTAAATTAATGTGGAATAATTATTTTAATGAAAAAAAGAGGAAATAATAATAAAAAGAATAACAATTCAACGAATGCTTCTAATCTGACTCTTGGGCAAAGAGCCGCTGATGTTGTAACATCTTTTTGTGGTTCATGGACATTTATAATATCTCTTTTTATTTTCATGTTTATATGGATACTGATGAACGTTTACTTAATATTTTTCAGAACATGGGATCCTTATCCTTTCATTCTTCTTAATTTCGTTTTGTCATGTCTTGCAGCGGTTCAGGCACCAATAATCCTTATGAGCCAGAACAGGCAGGCAGAAAAGGACAGGATTAAAGCAGAATATGATTACAAGGTAAACAGAAAAGCTGAAAGAGAAATAAAGCAGATGATTTCTAAGTTAGATTATTTAAGAGGAAAAATTAAAAAATAAATGGGCCCAACGAGATTTGAACTCGTGACCTCTGGCTTTCCTAAATCATTAGCGTATAGCTAAAGACGTCATATAAGACTTGCACTCATAGTTCCTATGAACAGTGCTCTAACCAGACTGAGCTATGGGCCCACATTAAAATTCTGTTATAATTTATTTAAAAAGGTTTTTATATTCATTATTTATTAAAATAAGATGGATTACAAATCACCTCCTGTTGGAAATGAAATTTCCTGCGGCTTTCATGGAATAAGAAATGATATAATAAATGACAAAGATTTTTTGAAAAATAATCTTGAAAAAATATTAAAAGAGGATAATTTTGGAATAAGAAAAATATTAATGGATCAGTTTGAAACAGGAGGATTTTCTCTTATGATAACTCTTGAAGAATCCCATGTTGCAATTCACACTTATCCTGAGAAAAATTATATGTATTTTAGCATATACAGTTGCAGAGGCCCTGAAGATGCAAGAAAAGTTTACAAATCATTTAAAGAAATGATTAATCCCAAAAAAATATCTTCTTATACTGACAAAAGAATACCTATTGATGAAAATTATATATCAGAAAACTTTTTAAATGAAAAACCCTCATAAATTACAAGAGGTGAAATTGTGCCGGCAAATAAAACAATAAAAAGCAAAAAGACTTCTATAGATGCTATGTTAAAACAATTAGTGAAAAATACAGCAGCTTTTCAGTCAAAAACCATTGATTTGATATCTGAAATATCAAAACAAAATAAAAATACCACTGAATTAATATCAAAAATGGACAAGATGCTTACTTTGTTTGAAGATGCTGCAAAACAGGTTGGAGAAACAAAAACAACAGACGAGCAGATAAGTTCATTGTCAATAAAACTTGAAAATCTGTTGGAACAGAACAAGATAGTGGCCCGTGGATTATTGTTGTTAGAAGAATACATAAGAGGAAAGACCTCACTTCCAAAAAAACCATTGATATAAAATGAAGGATGATATAAATTTTCTGCATGATGATACTTTGTTGGAAAAGGAAAAGCTTCAGGAAATCATGAAGGAAGTTTCCAAAAAGCCAAAAAAATATAATCCTAATTCACTGTTTTTGAGAAAATTCGTTCTTGCCATGTTCAAGGCAGCAGAAAAGCAGACAAAGAAGAAAAAGCCTTCAAAAGAAGAAAAATATGAAAAGAAATTAAAAAAATCTGTTCTTGAAGAAGTACCTGGACCAAAAATTGAAAAGGAAGTTGAAACGAAAACAAAACCAGAAAAGGTTGAGCCTACACCAATACCTGAATATCCAGAATATCCTGTCATAAGAAATTCTGACAACACTGTTCTTGCAAGAGCTGCATTAAAAGACCACAATTATATTGTAAGCGAGCCTAAATTATCTGAAACAGAAGGGAATCTTCTGGAAAAATTAAAGGGCAAGATTGGAAAGAAAATATCATCAAAACCAAAACTTGTTCATGATGATAAATTAATGAAGAAGAATATAGATAAATTTGCAAAAAAATTCAATGTAAAACCTAACAAGGAGCTTTACAGAAAGATGCATTATTATTTAGTTAAAGATTTGATTGATTATGGAAAAATAAACGTGCCATTAAAAGACAATAATGTAAAGGAAATTCACTGCAAGAGCTACAAAGAACCGGTAAAAGTAAAATATAATAATTTTGATGATGTTAAAACAGACATAAAATTTGAGAATCACGAGGAATTGCAGAATTTATTAAAAAGAATGTTTGAAAAAGCAAAGGTCAAGTTGAACAAAAAGAATAATTATCTTGATACTGATAAATTAGGATTTCAAATAAAGGCAACATATGATTTTGAGGGAGAAGCATCTAAGTTCGAAATAAAAAAATTAAATAAATAAAAATCATTCTACATCATCATATTCAGGTTCCTGTTCATCTTCCTCGTTTTCCTCTGCAGGAACAGAGATGTCAAATTCATCTTCCTGGAATTTTATTATGTATTCCATTTTAGCCCCTTAAGGTATGGTAAAAAACCTAAAATCCTCATATAAAAGAGTTTCGGTATTGTTTTTTAGTAAGATTTAATAACATATTTTATTGAAGATTTTTATGATAATCCTTGGTATTGAATCAACAGCCCATACTTTTGCGGCAAGTGTAATAACGAGAAAAGGAGAAATACTCAGTGATGTAAGAAGTGTTTTCAGAACAGAAAAAGGAGGAATGATTCCTAATGAAGTTGCACGGCATCATAGCAATGTTGCAGACGAAGTTATAAGAGAAGCAATATCAAAAAGCAGGCAGAGAAAATTAGATCTGGTTGCTTATTCAAGCTCTCCTGGATTAAGTCCTTGCCTTAGAGTTGGATTGGAAAAGGCAAAGGAATTTGCAAAAGAATTGAATGCAGAGATTCTTGGAGTAAATCATTGTGTAAGTCATTTGACATCAGGACACTTGTTCACAAAAGCAAAAAATCCTATTTATATATACACTTCTGGAGCAAACACACAAATAATTTCCCTTGAAGGAAATAAATTCAGGATATTTGGTGAGTGTCTTGACATTGGAATGGGAAATGCTTTGGATAAGTTTGGAAGAGAAATAGGTCTTGGATTTCCAGCAGGACCTTTGATAGAAAAATTGGCAAAAAAAGGAAAATATGTTAAATTGCCTTATGTTGTAAAAGGGATGGATTTGAGTTTCTCTGGAATAATTACTTCTGCAATAAACAAGTTCAGTAAAGGAGTAAAGAAAGAGGATTTATGTTATTCAATACAGGAAAATTTCTTTTCAATGCTAACAGAGGTTTCTGAAAGAGCCTTGGCGCATACTAACAAAAATGAAATTTTGTTAATAGGAGGTGTTGCAGCAAACAAAAGGTTATGCGAAATGCTTGAAAAAATGTGCAAAGATAGAAATGCAAAATTTTATGCAATTCCTTTAAAATATGCAGCAGACAATTCTGTTATGATAGCATATCAGGGATTTCTTGAATACAGTGCAGGAAAAAGGGAAAACATTGAAGAATCTGACATAAACCCCAATGAAAGAACAGACCAAATAAATGTCATATGGTAATATATTTTAATTACAATTATATTTGTTACATAGAATATTCCTTTCAGAGGAAAGATCATTTAATAAATTATCTTGAGAAGAGAGCAAAATATTTTGATGAAAATAAAGTGGAAGCAAGCATAAGTGAAGGGATAAATTTTATGATATCTGATTAAAAAATTTTATAAATAATCCTTTCTGTTTAATAACATGAAAAAAGAGGTCATTATCTTAATGCTTGTATTGCTTCCTTGCATTTTTTCTGCAGACAATTTTACAGGGAAGGTTACAGAAGATGTTAAGAGTGACTTATTTATTCTTGAAGAAAACAAATACACATTCATTATATTTTTCATAATAATGATAGCTTTCATAGTTTCTGCTGTTGATTTCACAAACAAGAGAAAAATAAACAAGGACAGCCAGGAATCCTATCTTTTCCAGCAGACTCTTGAAACTCTTGGAAAAAAAGAGCAAAGAATATGCAAGGTTCTTAATGAAACAGAAGGCGT
The DNA here is from genome assembly GCA_017609465.1 of Candidatus Woesearchaeota archaeon. GTDB lineage: Archaea > Nanobdellota > Nanobdellia > SCGC-AAA011-G17 > JAFCDX01 > JAFCDX01. The sequence goes on from JAFCDX010000011.1 coordinate 6,754, forward strand.
TACAGAAGAATATCTTTCTGAAAAAGTTGAATTGAAAGAAGATGTTTTAAAAGATGCATTAAAGAAACTTGAAAAAAGACAAGTAATAAAAGAAAGAAAAGATTCAAGTTCAAAAATTTTTCTTAATGACTGGTTGAGAGAAGATTAAGAATTTATTTTTTGTGGAGAAGGCCTTTTGATTGTTATTGGGATTATCTTTTCATCAAATTCCTTTTTTGCTATTTCTATAGGGTTATAATTTAATGCCTTGTAATCCTCTTTTTTTAATTTTAACAATACTGGGGCCCCAACAGAAATTTGCAATGCTCTAGCACCTATGATTCTCGCTTTCTCATATCTTGTTAAATTATCAAGGTTCATTTTTCAAAAAAATAAAAAGGTGGTTTATAAACCTTTTTATTTTAAATGCTTTCTTAATTCATCTGTTTTTTTTACTGCAATGTTTATCATTTCATTTATCTGCTCTTCTGTTAGTTCTTTTGAGCCACCTTTTTGCATTGCACAAAGCTCTTTTCCTATTGTTCCTACAGTCAATCTTGCTTCAACAACTTCTTCTTCCTTGTATGTTGGGTCAACAAGAAATTTGTTTCCTATGAGGCATACAGTACATTCAACAGGAATTTCCTTTTTCAAAGGTAATGCTTTTGTGCCCTTTTTCTTGTAATCAACTTTTCCATCTTTTACAGAAGGAATTTTTGCATCTTTTAGAGCAGCTATTGCCGCAATTGAAGCAGCATCAAACAGATTTCCTGAATCATTTATCGGATATATATCCACTATTACTGCCCATACTTCCTCCCCTTTTGTTACACAGAGCTTTTTCATATCCATAACTTTTGATTCTCTTATTGCCCTGTCAACAACTCTTGAAAGCTCTATGGATTTTATAGATGGTGGTCCGGGCTCAAAATCAGGAGATGATAATGGCAATAATTCTGAACTTACCATTAATATTCCTTCTTCTTCTGTGTCAGGGAATGGCTTCTCAAGACTCATTTTAACACCTGCAATGACTTCTGTTTCTCCTATCATCACTCTTGCAGACCCTTCAGCAGATTTTGATACTCCTTGTTCTATTTTTATTTTCCTGTATTCATCAAATTTTCTTCCATCTTCTCTTATACCTTTTTCAATTATTCTCTTAAAATGCGATTTCATTTTGCGTATTTCTCCTTTAATGCATTAACCTGCACTTTGTGCACTTTTTTCAATGCTTTTTTTACATTTTTTATTGCCTGAATGACTTCTTCTTTTTTTATCAAACCATCCATCTGCACTAATGTTATCTTTTCTGAATTAACCATCATCGCAACAGGAAGGTCAACTCCTTCTTCATAAGAGTCTTCATCATAATCAAGATCAACAACCAAAGCGTCTTTTATTTTTCCTACTGAGACCGCTGCAACCAAATCCTTCATAGGTATTCCTGCATCTGCTAATGCAAGTGATGCTGCTGTTATGCCTGCACATCTTGTTCCTGCATCTGTATTTGTCATTTCTATGAAAACATCAATAACAGAATTGTCAAATTTGTCAAGAATCAATGCAGGGTTTAGTGCATTTTCAGTAACCAATGAAATTTCTTTTGATCTTCTTGACGGTCCTGGTCTTACTCTGTCTCCTGAACCTGAGAATGCAAGCATGTTATAATTGCATCTCAATACCCCTTTTTGAGGGTTTTGCAAATGTCCTGGATATAATTCTCTTGGACCATATACAGCTGCAATTGCAGTGGTTCCACCAATCTTAAACATTGCTGAACCGTCTGCCCTTTTTATTACACCAACTTTTGCTTCCATTGGTCTTAATTCATCATATTTTCTATTGTTTTTTCTTTTGTATGTCATTTTTACCTCCAAGATACTTGTCAATCTTGTCTGTCAATCCATCAGTCTGGGATTCTTCATTAACTATTTTTATGGCATTCATAGCTTTTATCTCTTTTTCAGGATCTTGTCCTGATATCCATACCCATCCGTTTTGTCCAACAAGTATCTTTGTATTTGTTTTTTCTTTTATCAATGATATCATACTTCCTTGTTTTCCTATTACTCTTGGAACTTTGGAAGGTGTTATTTTCATTACTTGCCCTTCTGTAAGTTTTCTCAAACCATGTCCTTTTATTGTCAAGTCAATAAGCTTTGAACTACTTATGTTTGTTATCTTTGCCATTACATAATCCCCGTAGTTATAATACTGGGACAAGTCGCTTCCTCTTTCAACAAATTCTTCAACACCGTCTCTCAATGATATGTTTGCATGATATGCACATCCTATATCTAATCTCCATCCATTAAGTGTTATATCAACCACTTTTCCTATAACTACATCATCTTTTTTTGGTATATATGGTCCTGTCAACGGTATGACTTTTATTAGTCTTCCATTAAGATTAACAAGACCTACTTGAGAAGATATTATTTTTTCCTCTTCCCTTAAAGTGCCATTTGCCGGCAAATAGTCCATTCCCGTAGCAAGTGTCTGTCCGGGAATAACCACATCCTTATCTTTTACTAATATTTCGCTCATTTTTTCACTCCTTTGTCTTTATAATTTCAATATCTGCCTGACCGTGAGTAGATGAATTAATCTTGTCAAACAGTTCTTCCTGTATTCCTGAGGGTATTTCAAGAACAGCTATTAATGATCCATCATTACTGTATTTTTCAGATAATAATGAACCGTATCTTTTTAGAACATGATAAGTCTGACCTATGAATTGCGCAGGTATGCTTATCTGAATTTCCTTTCTCTCAAATTTTATGGGAATTATTTCCCTTAACTTTTTTATTATTTCCTGAGATTGCTCTTCAGCGCTTTTAAAATAATCTATGTTGACTTTTGCCTCATCCATCGCATTTTCAATTCTTTGTATGGGATGAGGTAATCCTGTCTTTGAGTCTATGGTATTCCTGTGTATTATGTCAATTATTCTTTTTCTTTTTTCATCTCTCTTCTTGTTCTTGTATTCTGTTGTTAATTGTATTTCGCCTTTTTTTATTATTGTTTTTGCTATTTCTTTTTTGTCATCTGTGTTAAATATGTTTTTCATGTCATTTTCAGAAGCGTGTGTTCCTTTTTTCACATCTTCAAAAATGTCATTAGAAGTTAGAACATTGTTTATGTTTTCTTCTTTTCCTTCCTTGAATTCTATTGCCTTGTACTGGTCAACAAGAACTTCAAATTTTTTTCCATTCTTGCTTAACCTAGCAATTACTGATTTTTCAATATCCATTTTACTTAATCAATTTCTTCAAATAATCCTGTGTAAGCTTTGTGTATTTCCTGTCAGAAGTTTTTATAAAAGCTCCATCTATTCTTTTCATGTTAAATTCTGAACCCAGGACTTTTTTTATTCCCTTTATTGCCAATTTTATTCCATCATCAATTGACATTGTCTCTTTGTATTCCTTGTTAAGCATTTCCTTGATTTTAGATTCTCCCTCTCCGACAGCTGTTGCCTTGTATTCAAAATATATTCCGGTAACATCGGTTACAAATAATCTTGGATTTTCATCAACACCTGCGAATAAGATAGATACTCCAAAAGGTCTTACTCCTCCATGTTGTGTGTAAGCTTGCTTTACATTACAGATTTCCTTTACAAGAATATGAGTATCCATATCCTCATCATAAGTCATCTTGTGTTGTTGCGCCATCACCTGGGAACGTTCTATTAATACTCTTCCATCTGACACTACACCTGATGCTCCTGCAGCTATATGTCTGTCAACCTTGAATATTTTTTCTATTGATTTTGGAACTATTAATTTTTCATGAATTCTCTTATCAGCTACCAATACTACTCCATCTTTGCATACTATTCCTACTATTGAGCTTCCTTGCTTAACCGTCTTTTTTGCATATTCTGGCTGTAATAATCTTCCATCAGGAGAAAACATTGTGCTTGTCCTGTCATAACCCATCATCTGGGATGCGTTTGGTTGTTGTTGCATATTTTATCCCTCCATATGTTTTGTTCTTAATTTTTTTATTATTCCAGAGACACCTGTGCCTCTTGCAATTATTTTTTGATTATTTATTTTTTTAATCAATGATAATGACGCTTTTACTTCATCAACGTATTTGTGATTTGTCTTTATTATTCCAGTGTTTTCCTTTTCCTTTATTATTTTTAAGTTTGCCTTTGCCAAACCCATATCCCCAAACAAGTTTTTGTAACTTGATATTATTGTTTTTTTTATTTCATTGAAATAAATTTTGTTTTTTGATATTATTTCAAAGGAAACATATCTTCTTTTTTCCTTTAGGCTCGGCAACAATGGTTTTAGCTTCATTTTATTTCAAAATGAGAGAAATTTTAATCAATATATCAATAAATTTTTGTTTATCTTCTCTCTTGGAATTTTAATGAATGATTCATTTATAAATCTTTCTATGGTTGCTTCAATTTTTTGGATACATAGCAATTCATACAGTTACCAAAACAGCTATTAATGTTATTGAAAAAGTATATATAACATAGGAAATATCTATTTGTTGTTTCAAAGAAATTTTGGAATATTAATTTGATGGTATCGCTCAATGCAAGAGCTGCTACAAGACCAAATGTCGCTGTTACCAAAGAAGTTAACTTATCTATGAATTCAATTTTAACTTGTTGTTTTTCTTTTTTTCCATTTTAATATTGCTGCAATGTTAAATATGATTTTATTTCGTCATGGATTTTCATCACATCATCATAAAAATCAATTTTGTAACCTTCTATCTCATTTTTAATAATGTATTTCTTATAAATTTTGTCTATGATGTTATCCTTGACATCAAGCTCAATGTGCCCGCTTATTCTTATTTCTATGTCACCTTTTTTTGATTTTATCTGCTGGCCTTCTTTTTGAATCTGAACGCTTTCAATTCCAATTGCAAAGAAGGTTATCTCAATAACTCCAACTGCAAAATTGCTTATTTCATTTTCAGCAGCCCATTTTATTTCTATTTGCTTTCCCCCAGGCTTTATTTTTTCAGTATAGCTTTTTTCAAGGTCTTTTTCATCTCCATAACCATTCCATTCAAGCCAGAATTTTATCTTCCTGTATAAATCATTAAAATCAAACACACCGTTCCATTTTATCTTCAATCCCTTTGCTATTGGTATTTTCTCAGTCATTTTATGTGCTCCTTTATCAATGATTTAAGCTCTTCAATCTCTGATTCAAGTTTTGGCTCATAATTGTTCAATATTTTTTCTTTTATGATATACGAGTTGTATATTTTAAACAAAAACTCTGTTATAGGATTTCCCTGCCAATTGTTTTTATAATCAAAAGTTATGGTTGCCCACATCTTTATTTCAAAATTTCCGCTGCATACACTTCCTTCCTTGCGGAAATTCTCTATGAAGAATCTCACTTTTATGTCATATTTTGCATAATCATCCACTTCTCTTTCAGCAGTCCATACTATTATAAGCTCTCTTCCTTGTGGCAAATCCTTTTCAGTATGCTCCTTTTCAAGAAAATCATAATCGTGTTCATCAAAAAAGGACTTCATGTCCTCGTATAATTTTTCAAAATTGCATTTACCATCTATTTTTATTCTTATTCCAGAACCGGGAAGTACTTTATCCTTTTGCCCTATCATTGTTATAAATATCTTTTAGAATTTTATAAAGTTTTTCTTTTATCAAGCAACTTCAAATTCAAGAGTGTCTTGTTCAAAAGTGTATCCTTCCCTGTTTATTATGTCCTTTGTGAATATTCCTATCCTGTTCCTGTCGCATTGTACCATACTTAATTCTATCTTGTAGATTGCATAATCCTGTCCAAATGCAAAAATATCTGAATCACTCAATTCACATAATCCATTCTTGTGATTGTGCCATGTTCCTATTATATCATTTCTGTTTAATGTTCCACATGATTCATATTCTATTGTATTTTCTCCATTGGATATTATTTCTGGGCTTATTGTATCTATTATCTTCCAGCCTTTAAGATTTCTCTCTCCTACTAAACACAATATTGTTTCTTCCTGCTCTTGTTCGTAAATAGAATTAAATTCATTTAGAATATGCTCAGGGATTGTAACTTTTTTTTCCTGAAATACAACTTTTCCAGTAAAGAAACCTCCCATGAATAAAATGAGAACTAACAAGCTTACTATTATCACCTTATTTTTTCTTAGGTTTTTCATTAAGTAATTTAAAACGGCCATTCTTTTTAAATCTTGTTATGGTCAAGACTATAATTATTATCAAAATTATAGATAGTGGTATTACATAAAGCAAGTAATTAAATCTTTCCTTTGTGTCAACAAATATTGTTTCACTTTCCTGTATGCAGTCTCCAGGACAACTCTGCTTGTTTTCAAATTCAGTTTCACATACCCCGTTATTGTTGCAACTCTCAAAACTTGTGTTTACCTTTTTTTGTCCGGCTTCTGTGCTTACAGTGTCTTCTGAATAAGGGTTTGTATAATTGCTTTCATTTTCTTCTTCAACTTCTTCCTCAGGTTCAGGAGGGAGTATGCATTCTCCTTTTACACAATCATAATATTCCTCGCAGTCCTGTATTAAGTTAAACATTACTTTTTTTTCTGTATTATTGTATTCACATAAATAAACAGAATTTTCATAGCATATTTTTGCACCTTTTTTACCGTAATATAATAAATGGTCTGTATAACTGAAGCAGTCATTGTCCTCGTAAGAGCATATTGAAACATCATTTGAATCTTTTACATCCTCGCAATACTTGTTATAGAAATTAACATTGTATCCTTCTTCAAAAACATCATTGCATTCTTCTTGAGTTTTTCCTCCGAGACATCCCAATAAATCTCCGCTTTCAGAATCATATATTGTGCAGCAATATGGTTCGGTTGGTTGAAGATTTAATTTAGGGTCTAGAGTGCATATTGCAGAAATAATTAATAATATTGAAAGAACAAATATTATTATGAAAATTCTCTGCTTTTTCATATTTTATTATGGGAATTTATGTTTATAAAACTTTTCAGTTAAATACTATTGATGCATAGTTTTCATTGTCTTTTGAGATATATTTCATTAAACTTCCTTTTGTTGATCCTAATTTTTTCAATAATTCAATTCCAAGAACTATTGCGTATTTGCCACATATTGGAGTTTCTTTTGTCAACTCCAAAAATCTTTCTGTGTTTAACTCTGTTATTGATTTTATTATCTCTATGTTTTTTTCTCTTGTGTCTTTACTATTTCCCTTGACCATGTTTGAGGATATTATAACAGAGACATTTTCAAATTCCTTTGCATAGTTTTCAGCTTCTTCTTTTGTTATATGCGAGATATTTATTGGTATTATCTTCAAGTCTCTCAGATATTGTTTTGATATAAACTGCAGGAAAGGCAATTGAACTTCTATTGAATGCTCTGTTATGTGTGGTTTTTCATCCTCCTTTAAGCTTGTTTTTAATGACGATGAACAGTTTTTTACTATTCCAAAAGGGGTTTTCCAGTCCTTTTTGCTTAATGCAACTTTTCTTCCAATATATTCCTTGTGATTAATACCTAATATGATATATGCATCAGGGAATTTTCCTTCTCCAAGTTCCTTGTATGCCCATGCAGCACACTCTCCTGAATCATCATAACTTGAATGAGGAACAAGAATTCCATAAATTTTCTTGCTTCTGTCTTTTAATGGAGTGCTTCCTGGACCGTTTTCAAAGCAATTGCTTATTTTTTCCTCCAATTCCTGAAAATCTGAGGGATAATAATACTTATCTGCTATTGATATTCTTATCATTTTCTAATTATCTCATTCCTAAGTAATGTTGTTAATGATGCAAGCAACAAAACAAATAAAATATAATTCAACCAGCCAAGCGTGTTTAGTTTTTCTAAGAGTGACTTATTGCAAGGTTCGCATAAACCACCACAATCTACCCCTTCCTCATCACCATTTTTTATCCCGTCGTTGCATAGTGGACCTTTTTTTTCAAGCTTTCTTTTAGAATCCTTTTCATTTTCAAGAACTCTCTCTTCTGATGTTTCTGTTGAGATTTCTTCATTCAAGGAACTTTCAGAAGATTCTCCTGAACTTCCCCCAGAACTTCCTGAACCACCTGATGGGGATTGTGAGGGGGATGTTGTTTCATTTGATTCTGTGCTGTTTTCAATATTATTTTTTTCAAAGAATAATCCGTATTCACTTATATGGTTTATTTCTGTAAATACATAGCTATCATTGATGTTGATTGTGTAATTAAGAAGTTCCCATGTATTGTTTATATTATTTTTTAATTTTAATGTTGATTCATTTATGTTTAACTCGTTAATCAATGATTTGTTGTAGTAAAATGTAATATTCGCTTTTAACAAAACATCATTTATATCATATTCAGGAATTATTTCTATTGAATTCATGTTTTCAGATGAATTTGGTATTAAGATAAAGTTAGCATCAGAAATGTTTTCAGAAGTCAAAAGATTTATTTTTATAATTTTAGTTATGTTATCATATTCAAATTCAATCATCCTCGAATATGTTACATTTTCAGGAATTTCTGTTGTGCAATTTTTTTGTTCAATCTTGTTTTGTTCACAATTGTTTATGTCTATGCATATTCTTTGTGATGTTTCATTAACGCATTCAGACCAATTTCCGCATTCCCATTCTGGTTCACACGGCATTTCACATTCCTTTGAAGAGTTTTCTGTTGATATTGAAACTGTTCTTGGGGTGAGGGTGTTTTTTACTATGTCAATATATTTGAGATGCCATACAATTCCGCTTTTTCCATCCCATGTAAAACTGCTTACTTTTTCATGCCTTCCCATTAAAAAATTAGTTGGCTGATTGCAATCCACATAATTACCTGTCTTTTGACAACTGGAATTATTTGGAAGTTTGTTAATCCTATTGTCATGTCCCACCGGAATGTTTGTTTCATTATTCTCATTATTGTATCCAAAATAAGCATTGTATGTTCCATCAGAATTATTTTCCCAGCATTCAAAAAATATTTCCATGTTTCCTGTTATTTCCCCTTCATAAATAGACATTCCAGTATATTGAAGGCTTGCTTTATTTACAAGAATCAACAATCCTATTATCAAGAATAGAAACACAATTATCTCTTTTACCCTTTTTTCCATGTTTTTATTAATAAACAGTATTATTTAAAATTAGTTTTGCCAATTTACTCCCTGAATAATGGTAAAATTTATATAAAAGATGTGTTTTATTAAAAAAATTATTGTTAAAAATGGAAGGCAAAAAAAGGATAACAAAAATAATAAGGGATTTGGATAAGAGTCCTGATAGTTATTATTACAAAAAAAGAAATGAGCTTGAAATGAAATTAGGTTATAGCATAAGAACATCAGGATTTTTTAAAAAAGAAGAGGAATTTTATGCTGAATTGTCAATAGAAAAAAGAGAATTAAGAGCTAGTATGCATTATGATGATATTAATTCAGAAGAAGAGATGAAAAAAGAACTAGAAAAAGAGATTGAGGAATTAAGAAAAGAAGGATTTTATAATATAATATATGCAGGTAGAAAAGCTTAATAAAGTTCTATATTTTTGTTTTAAAATGTTAATCGGTGTTGTTGGAAAGCCTAGTTGTGGTAAAAGTACTTTTTTTAAAGCAAGCACGTTAGCAGAGGTTGAAATAGCTTTGCATCCATTTACTACAATAAATAGCAATCATGGAATAGGTTATGTAAAGATTGATTGCGTTGATTCCTTTTTTAATAAGCAATGCAATCCAAGATTTGGTTATTGCATAGATCATAAAAGATTTGTTCCTGTTGAAATGATGGATGTTGCAGGTCTTGTCCCGGGAGCTTCAGAAGGAAAGGGGATGGGAAACGCTTTTCTTGATGAATTGAGGCAGGCAGATGTTTTGATACATGTTGTCGACATATCGGGAAGCACAAATGAAAATGGAGAGCCTGTTGAACCTTTAAGTTATAATCCTGAAAAAGATGTTGAATTTCTTGAAAATGAGATTGATACGTGGTTTTATAATATATTATCCAAGTCATGGGAAAAGTTCGTGAGACAGGTAAAACAGGACAAGTCAGAGATTGATAAGGCAATAGCAAAACAATTGTCAGGATTAAAAGTTGAAGAGGATCATGTTAATCTTGCGATAAAGAAACTGAATCTTGACAAGGAAAATCCTGGCTCTTGGAGTGATGAAGATGTAAGGAATTTGTTAAAAGAATTGAGAAAAAGTTCAAAACCTTTGATAATTGCGGCAAACAAGATTGATGTTCCAGGAGCAGAAAAAAATCTTGAGAATTTAAGAAAAAAATTTCCTGATTGTATGATAGTTCCATGTTCAGCAGAGTCTGAATTAGCTTTAAAGGAAGCCCATAAAAACAATTTGATAAAATATGTTCCAGGTGAAAATGATTTTGAAATCCTTGATGAAAACTCATTGTCTGAAAAGCAGAAAACAGCTCTTAGTTTCATAAAAGAAAACATATTAAAAAAATACAAAAGCACAGGGGTACAAGATGTCTTGAACAAAGCTGTTTTTGATTTATTAAAATACATAGCAATATATCCTGGGGGAGTAAATAAATTGGAAGACTCTGATGGAAATGTTCTTCCTGATGTATTTTTATTAAAAGAGGGAAGCACTGCTCTTGATTTTGCATACAGGATTCATACTGATTTTGGAAAAAATTTCATAAGAGCAATAGACGTAAAAACAAAAAAGACAATTGGAAAAGACCATGTCTTGAATAATGGGGATGTTGTTGAAATAATTTCTGATAAATAAAAAGATTTATAAATGAATATTGAATCTCAAATATAAAGAGGTGGTTCCTTTGGGTGGCTTTATAGAAATAAAAAATCTTACCAAAAACTTTGGAAAAAAGACTGTTCTAGATAAAATTGATTTGGACATTCCTTATAACAAGATATTTGGATTGATAGGTGAGAACGGTTCTGGAAAGACCACCCTTCTAAATACTTTAGTTGGATTTTATAAACCTAACAGAGGAACAGTTTTATTTCAGTCATTGGATATTTTCAAAGATATGAGGGGTGTTGAAACAAGATTTGGTTTTGCAACACAAGCTGGTTCTTTTTACCCTAATCTGAGCGTTGATGAAAACCTGAGATATTTCGGAAGACTGTATAACCTAAAAGGCAGAGCATTGAAAGAGCGTATAAATAAACTGCTTGAATTGGTTGAACTGGATTATGCAAGAAAAACACTTGGAAAAGAACTTTCCACAGGTATGAAAAGAAGACTTGACATTGCATGCGCTTTGATTCACAAGCCTGTTGTTCTTATACTTGACGAACCAACAGAAGATCTTGACCCTATGTTAAGAAAAGAATTATTGAATTTGATAAGAAGGATAAATGAATCAGGTGTCACTATAATAATAACTTCTCATTTATTGGAAGAGGTAGAGGAATTATGCGACGAGGTTGCAATTCTTCACAGGGGAAGACTTCTTGAAAAAGGAACTCCTGAAAAAATTGAGAAAAAATACGGAAAGAACGAGGTTGTTCATCTTGAACTTGAATCAAGAAACTATCAGGCATTTGTAAAAGAGTTGATTAAGAAAAGGGCAAAGATTGAGGATGTTGATTATGAAGGGAAGAAGATATTGTTGTATACTCCAAAAGGGGACAAATTGCTTAACACAATAATGAAAGTTGCAAAGGCAAAGAAAGAAAAAATAATTTATGTAAGTGCTGACAAGATGTCACTTAACATTATATTTGAAATGATAGTAAGAGGGGAGAGAAATGCATAATCTATTAAACATAATATTAAAGAACTTCAGGTTATTGATAAGAAACAAGAGTTCTGCACTTATTGTTATATTCGGTCCTTTGATATTAATCTTTTTGATAGGGATGGCATTCAACACATCAAGCCTTCATGATCTAAGGCTAGGAGTTTATACTTCATCATATTCTGATTTGACAAATTCATTGATAGATGATCTTGACGAGGAGTTTATTGTTATTGAACTTGATGATGAACAGTATTGCATTGATGGCGTTAAGTCAAACGAGTTTAATGTGTGTGCTGTAATACCTCCTAACTTGAAGATAGGAAGCGATGATGAAATTGTTTTTTATGCGGATTATTCAAGAATTAACATTGTGTATAATATTATATCAACAATATCCTCAAAGCTTGATGTTAGAACAAGCGAAATAAGCACTAATTTGACAGGAGACTTATTGCAAAAGTTAAACACAGCAAAAGTTACATTATTGGAAAAGAAAACAATAGTAAATTCATTAAAACAAAATACTGAAATTGCGACAACAGAGCTTGATTCAGTGAAACAGGATCTTAAAAATCTCGACTTGGATGACTTGAAGGACGAGAATGACACAGCTGGAATAAACAGTGATGTTGACAAGCTTGCTTCTGAAATAAATGACACAATAAATTCAATAACGATTATTCAGGATTCTCTTAAAGGAAATTCAGACCAGCTTGCTGACTTGAACAGTGCAATGTCAAACATAATAAGTGCTGCAAGCGGACTTCAGTTGACAGAGGCTGAAGATATCGTTACTCCAGTTAAAACAAGAATAGAGCCTTTAACAATTGATGAGTCTCATCTTAATTATTTGTTCCCTGCATTATTGGTTTTAGTAGTTATGTTAATATCGATATTGTTGGGTTCCACCACATTAATTAATGAAAAATCAACATTTGCTTATTTCAGGAATTTCATAACTCCTGCAAATGACATAATATTCCTAATTGGTAATTTCCTTTCAAACTTCCTTGTTGTAATCTTGGAAATTGCAATAATATTGGGGTTATCATTGGTGTTCTTTGGAACAGGATTCTTAAATACGGCATTATTGACATTGTTTATACTTAGCATAGGTGCAATAGTATTTGTCTTGTTGGGTATGATAATAGGTTACGGTTTCAGGTCAAGCGAGACTGCTAATTTAGCATCCATTTCTGTTGCAAGTCTTATGTTGTTTTTCTCTAACACCATATTGCCTTTGGAAAGTCTTCCTTCATTCTTAAGAGGATTGGCAATATTAAATCCATTTGTAATCCTTGAATCAATGCTAAAGAAGACAATATTGTTTGGTGCTCCATTGGCAGATCATGCTCTTGGATTCTTGATATTGGTTGGTTACATAATGCTGTTTGGATTGTTGGCTTATTTGGTTGATGAAGCAACTAAGAGAAGATTATAAATAATTTTTATCATTAAACTTATTTCTGTTTCTTATTGCATTATCATACCAATCCATAGATCTTTTATCTCAAAATTGAATGCAATGTTTTCTTTTTCGCAAAAAGATTCTAGATTATTAGCAACCCTTCTCATGTTTCTTCTGTCATTAATTACTATGTTTACATCATCATCTAATAATATTCCTGCATAGTTATAAGCCACATATTTCTTATTAAAGGATATTCTCTCCATGACATTATATCAAGAAATCTATATAATCCTGAATTCTCACTGCCAGGTGCGATACATACAGAATTTATAGTGAATCCGTTCATGAATTTGCTTTCCTTTAAGATACTTATTAAAGAACATTATATCAATTAATCATATTTTTTTGTTCAAACTTTTTACATTTTTCTCTAAGGTCTTTCTTAATCTTTCATACTTTTCTTTTTCCATATTTTATTTATATTGGAAAAAATATATAAGCATTATTGTTTCTTTTTTATTTGAAATCTCATGTATTTCTTGCAGTTTTCACAATAATAGACAACTCTTGACTTGTAATTTCTGACTCTGCAATTTTTTCCTGGCCTTAAATAAGAGTAACAATGCTTGCAGAATTTTCTTTTTAATTCTCCTGGAATTCTTACTTTTGTCTTCATTGATATTTTTCTTGCCAGTTCAACATACCTGTCTGCCAGTTTTGGATTTTTATTGAAAACCTTATCCGCTTCCTCAAAAAGTTCTTTGATTCTTTTTTTTGCAATTTCATTATCCTTTGTTTTCATGTTAATATTATTGAATAATATTTATTAAAGATTAAGTTATTATTATAAAATAGTTACAATTAGAAATATTTATAAAGCAAAAAATTTGATTTTAGTATTATGAGTTTATTGTATGAAAATTATAAGGAATATGAATTAGATAATGGTCTAGTTGTAGCTTTAAAGAAAAGACCCACAAAAACAATATTAGGGAAATTAAAAGTAAATTTTAGCGTTTATCATGAAGAAGAAAATGAAAGAGGAATAGCTCATTTTCTTGAACATTGTCTTGTAACAGGTGGTTCAAAAAAGTATAATCCTAATCAAGTGGATAATATAATATCTTCATTTGGAAGTTTTAGAGCAAGTACGAGTCTTAATGAGATTAATCTTAATGTGGGTTTGTTGCCTGAATCTTTGGAAAGATGGATTGGATTTGTTTCAGATTCGGTTTTTAATCCAAGATTTGACAAACAAAGAATAGAAGGAGAAAGAAGAAGGGTAATACGTGAGATACAAGATGAAGAAAGCGGGATTTTTTCTGTTTTAAATAAAGAAATAGAAAATAAGATATATAGGGGGCATCCAAAAGAAATCCGCATTCTTGGTAAAGAATCCACAATAAATAATATAAAAAAAGAGGATTTAATTGAATTTCATTCAAGGGGATTTCATCCAAATAATATGGATTTAATTCTTGTAGGCAATCTTAATGAAAATATAGAGGAAATCATTGAAGAATATTTTGGATCTTATAAAAGAGGAAAATATACTAGATTAAAAGAAGAGGATTTTCCTTTCTTAAAACCTTTTGAAGAAAAACTTGTATATCATGAACATAATCCTTCATTATATAATAAAGAAGCACCTGAGAAAAGCAGTGCAATAATAGGATTTTTCTTATATGGACCTCCTTCAATTTCTGAAGAGATATATGCTTATAAAATTCTTTTTTATATTTTAGGAGGAGAAACAACTCATTCAAGATTGTATAAGAATGTTGGTCTTGAAAAGGGGTTGGCTTATGATACAAGTGCAAATCATGATGGAAGTTATAATGCAGGTATTTCAAATGTAAGGTTATCTGTTCCTGCATTAAAGATACAAGAGTCTTTTGATGCTGTTTTTAATGAGTTTGAAAAGTTGAAAAGGAAAGGAATAACTCAAGAGGAATTGAATGAAGCAAAAAGATCAGTAAAATATATAATTTTATATGATTTTGATTCCAACAAAGGATATATGGATATAATTGATAGGAAGTTTTGGAGTGGTGATGTTCCTGAAGATATTGTGGAAAAATTTAATAAAGTAACCAAAGAAGACGTAAGAGAGGTTGCTAATAAATATCTTCCCGGAAAAGATGATAATTATGTTTTATATATAGAAGACCCTCTTAAATGAATTCTTTTTAACAATTTTAAAAAAAGGTGGACAGCGAATCATGCTTCCCGTTCGCAGAACAGTACAACATGAAACGTGGGTCTGCTTAACTCTCTCGTGAATCAAGAAAACTTGAATCATTCCGAGTTCGAACTCCCCTATCTTTTTGTATAGATATATGGGATCGGGTGTTTCCAGACCACTATGGCCGTCCTAGAAATTGTTATTTTTGTTTTATTTATAAATATTTTGGTTGGCACAGTAGATGGTAATGTAGGTTTCTGAGCGGAGTAAAAACCTATAAAAGTTAGTAATTTCTTCTTATTTATAAATATGAGAGTCTGTCCAAAGTGTAAAAAGAGAGAATTAGATGTCACAGATAAGCCAAATAACTACAGATGTTGGAATTGTGGCTATTTCTGTATAGGTACAAAGCATTTAGAAGAGGATTAGATCTAACCTGCAGGATCTATCTGAACCTTATATAAAACTACAGCAAATAGTTTAGAGCTAATAATTGGTTTCTCTACTATCCTTCCATGAATTACTATTGAAACGCAAATATTGATTAAAACCCATAAGTTGAATAAACAGGTTGAGAATAGAAAATAAAATAATCTAATGTGGAAATTCTTAGATGTTGTTCTTGGTTTGAAATCATGCTCTAATTGTCTATATTTGGTTTCTATTCCCCATCTTTTAGAATAGAACTTGAATAAATAATGTGTAAGCTGAACAGGAATATTAAGATTAGTTGAAAATGCTCTTTTTATTCCATCTTCATCATTAACCAAAATTAAAGTTGTTATTTCATCTCCAATCTTGAAATCTTTAATTACTCTTGCTTCACAATCTTCTAACTTATCATACCATTGTTTGACAGTAGGACTTTTTATTTTAGGCATTAAATATTTGACCTTATTATTTTTAAGAACCCTAATTACTTTTGGTTTATCGAATCCTCTATCAAGATATACTCTATCAATATGTATTTTCTCTTTAGCTCTTTTTATTAATCTATCAACTAAATCCTCTTGATTGTCAAAAGGGTGCATCATTAAAGCATCTATTGTAAACCTTCTTCCAGCTACAACTATTGAACAAGTTATAAATTTAAAGAAGTTATTTGTTCCTCTGTCTTGTTTTCCTCCAATAACAAAAGGATCAGTTTTATTTCCGTAATAAGGAACTTCATGCACATCAATAGTTATGTCTAATTTTCTTCTGTTAAGCAAATTATAATTCTTTTTTGAGAATTCAAATATAACATCAAATATTTTTCTGAAAGTTTCTTCTATTTCTTCTTTTTCGTTTAACTTTCTTAAATGATACAAAATTGTTTCTCTTGCAGGGATATTTATGTTTGGATTTAACTCATTAAAAGTTTTAACCTCTTAGTACAAAAGTCATGAGTTTGAGCAGTATGAACAAGAACATCTAATAAATCTCTTGTAGTAAACTTAGCATTATGTTTTAACTTAATTTCTATTTGAGGATAGACTAATTTCTTAACTAATTTTACTGCTTCTTTGAAAGCTTTATTTTTCTTATTAACCTCTTTCTTCTTTTTAGTTATAGTTTCTTTGACTATTTCTATATCCAAAATTATATTATGTTTCGTAGCAGTAGATAAAATATTTTCAGCTAGATTGTCTAAAAATTGAATATGTTCTTCTGTTAATCTTTTTTGGAAAAACTCGTTAAATGTTCTTTTCTTGGGAATATCAATAATGTTTAGATTATTAAGATCATTTTCATCCAATTTTTTAATTAGATATGGATAAGTAGTTATGCCTTTAATTCTTTTATAGAGATATAATTTTATGAATGACTCTAATGAAAATTTATTTCTCTTTAATTCAACATTTATTGGTAACTCTAACTTAGATAAAATAAAAGAAGTTTTAACCCATTTAGAGTCAAGACTAACAAAAATTTTATTAAGTTGTTTCTCTATCCTTTCAAATTGGAGTTCTGGTTTCACGGCTAGGTACTCCTGCTGAGGAACTCTAGTAGTTCCTTGGCATTTCTAATTGCATTGAAGCAATTGCATTCCACAAACTCCTAATTTGGTTTTGGCATTCTGCATGTTCTTTGCAGAGTACTTTTCTTAGTTCTGGATAGAATTTTCCAGTTTTCTTACAATATTTACATGGTTTCACGGCCATCACCTCCATACCTCTTTTATATATCTTATATGATATATAGAAGTATCTTGTAGTATATAAATATATCGTTACTGTAATATATACGTTATATTGAAGCATCATAAAGTTTATATATATGCTATATTTTACTAATCCTATGAAAAGGATACTTGTGAGCATACCAGATGGAACTTGGAAGATAATCGAGAAAGACTTAATTGGAAAAATAGGAGAAAAAGAATCTGAAGTTATAAGAAATATAGTAATGGCTTACTTATCTGAGAAGGGTTATCTTAAAAGTAAAGAGTAAATTGGGGGGTTCATAGTGAAAATAAAAGATCTTCCTTGGTTTAATAGACCTGGATTTAAACTTACTAGAAAGGGTGTTAACTCTTTAGACGATGCCGAATTACTTTCTATAATATTTGGAGTTGGTTCTAAAGGTGAAAGTGCTCTTGAATTATCAAATAAGTTATTGAAAAAATACAATTTTAACAAATTAGAAGAGCTTTCTATTAAGGATATAGCTAAAGAGTGTAATGGAAATTTCAATAAAGCCTTACAAATATTAAGTTTAATTGAAATTTGTAAAAGATATAATAAATTAGTAAGAAAGGGTTACTCTAAAAGCATTGAAAGCTCTCAAGATGTTTTTAATATGTTTGTTGATGAGTTAAGAAGTATGAAGAAAGAGTATTTACATATACTTTTGCTAGACTCAAAAAATAGAATTGTTGGAAAACCAGAATTAATTTCTATAGGAACATTAGATCAATCACTAGTTCATCCAAGAGAAATTTTTAAAGAAGCTATCAAGAATTCAGCTTCAAGAATAATTTTAGTACATAATCATCCTTCAGCAGGAAAGATGTTGGGGATAAATGTAATTGACCATATTATTATCGGTAACAACAGTTATTATTCTTTTAATGATGAGAAGAAGATATAATTTTTTGAACTAAAAACCAATAAACAAATAATTCTCTTTCTTTAGACTTATAATCTTTAAATTTTTGATTTATATGATTCCAAAATCTATCATTATGTTTTCTTTCGAAAATATGAGCCATTTCATGAAAAATTACATATTTTATTATGTCCTTAGGTAAATATTTTAAAAGGGAATTGATAGTTAGATTTTTCTTAGAACTACAACTCCCCCATTTTGTCTTCATTTGTTTAATATAAACCTTATTAATGTTAACATTTAATTCTTCTGAATATAAATCAATTAGTGATTTAATTAGTTCATTTAATTCCTCTTTTGATCTTGTCATATCTAGTTTCTTTCCCTTACTTTTTCTTAATGCATCAATTATCTGTGAATTCTTTTGGTAAATCCACTTTTCATGTTTTTTAATAACGGTCTTATCATCTTGAAAGTTTTTAGGTAATACTAAAAAAAGGTTTCCTGTTTTAAACTCTAACCTAGGGTATTGTATATTACGAAAATCCACATTATAATCAATATATTGATTACTAACTTCACCTCTTTTTGCCATACTGTTTAATATCCTCCATAACCTTCCCATAAGGTTTTTCAAGATCATCCAACTTTATGTCATATCTTTTAATATAACGCTGTCTCATAAATTTACGCACTATTCTTTCAACATTTTTTCTTGCAGTAGGTTGATTAATCCACCCTGGGAAAATATGCTCTTGCAATAGCTTAGATAATTCTTTGATATCTTTGATTAATTTTTCATCTTTTCCAAATATTTTTTCTAGATCTAATAAAAGAGAATATTCCATATCGGAGAAGTTCAATTTTTTTTGTCTGCTCCAAAGACTATTAATTTCCTTTGTAATCTTTACCCCTTCACTATAAATTTTTTCAAAATCTTTTGTTTTTTCTTTCCATACTTTTAAAAGTCTTTCTACTTTCTCGGATAAAGATTCATATACAGGATTTTTATATTTGTCCACCAATACAAATCTATTAAGAGTAAATACAATATTTGCAGCTTTTTCCTGCTTGCTTTTTACTTTTTCATCTAACTCATTTAAGTAATCTTCATCAAACTCTATTATTGGTAATGATTCTTTTATTCCTTCTAGCTCTGTAATTTTGTGTATAACTTTGATTGTTTTATCAAAGTATTTTTGCACATACCCTTTTTCAGTTGGTTGGCTTCTTAAGACTAATCTTATGTAATAAGTGTGAATGGCAGTAATCCACTGATATTCAGAAAATAACCTGACTTTTATTACATCGGGCCCTAATAATTCAAATATTTTTCTTAAAGATTTGTAATTTTTTAAGAACTTTTTGCTTTTTTCTTCATCAGAAGTTAAAATTTCTATTGCCTTTAAGAGTGTTTTCCTATCAAATTCATTTTTAGGTATATCTTTGAATATATCAAGCATTTGATTAACTAATTCAACAAATTCTTTTCTTATATCTTCTATATTATAAAGTGCTCCTTTAATTTCTTCCTTACTATAAATCTCAAAGGCTCTCTTAAATTCTTTTAAGATTCCAATATAATCTAAGATTAATCCTGCTTCTTTTACATCTTTATATGGTCTATTTGTTCTGGCTATTGCTTGGAGCAAACGGTGCTCTTTTAATGGTTTATCTAAATAGATTGTTTGTAGAATTGGAGCATCAAATCCAGTTAATAACATATCTGTAACTATTAAGATTTTTGGAAATTCTTCTTCTTTAAATTGTTCAACAATCTCTTTTCTTATATCACCCATTTCTTTTCCTTTATATTTCTCTGTTAATTCTTTCTCATAATCTTGGATTATTCTTGGATCTTTTCTATTGAAAGTCATTACAATTTCAGAATATTCTTTGGGTAATAATCTGTCTAGTTCTCTTTTATAATGAATACACGCTTTTCTACTTACTCCAACAATCATGGCTTTAAATTTACCATCAAGATTTTCTTTAAAATGTTTAACCAAGTCTTCTGACACCTTCTTGATTCTTTCAGGGTTTTCTAAATATGCTCTGATTATACTTATTCTCTTTTTCACATCTTCTTTAACAGATTCTCTTATTTCTTCGGGAAGTTCTTCATCTTGGATTTCTAAGAAAGTATCAAGCATTTCTTTTTTAAGATGAACTTCTTTTTCTAATCTTGGTTGGTATGCTATTTTTACAGTAAATCCATCTTTGATTGAATCTGTAATAAAATATTTATCTAGATATTTTTCTTCAGGTGGATAACTAAATACTTCATAAGTATCAATTCCTCTCCTTGGCTTTGAAATTGGCGTCCCTGTGAAAGCAAAAAAGAAAGCATTTCTTAAAATATCCCTCATTTGAGCAGCTAATGTTCCATACTGTGTTCTATGCCCTTCATCTACAAAAGCAATTACATTTTTTCTAGTCAGAATTGTTTCCTTAGTTTCTGATAAGTCTTCTAACTCTTTTCTTAAGGTATCTAATTCTTCTGTTCTGAATTTGTGTATAAGAGTTATCATTATACCTCTTTTGCCTCTTCCTTCATCATGTGATAAGACATTTCTTAATGCACCAATTGAGCTTATAATATCTGGTTGTACAATATCTAAAGCAACAAATTCTTGAAACAGTTGTTCTTCTAAGTCTAATCTATCTACAATAAAGAATATTGTAGGATTTCTTAAATTTTCTAAATGATATAATTTATTTGCCGCAAAAATCATTTCTAATGTTTTACCAGATCCTTGCCAATGCCAGATTAATCCTTTATTTTTTTCCTCTTTTCCTTTTAGATTATTTTTAATTCTATTCACTAATTCATTAACAGCACGATACTGCATATACCTTGTAATAACTTTAGTAGCATTTCCAAATTCAATTCTGTAAAATAAGAAATTTTTAATAATATCAAGTAAAGTATTGCTTGATAACATTTCAATTACGGAATCTATAGGATCTTTTTGTTCTTCCTTCCATTCATGTGTTTTGACTTCTTCTTGTTTTAACCATGGAACAATTGGGAAATATTTTACAGTTTGTTCCGCAGCTACACCTATTTGAACATATTTATACAATTCAGGTATATAATTCTCATAATCTTTAATTTGTGTAAAAGCATCATACCAATTTTCTGAGAAACTTGCTGGATTTTTACATTCTATATCTACAAGAGGAATCCCATTAATATAAAGCATTATATCGGTTCTTATGTTTTTACTTCCACTGTTATAATAAACCTGTCTAGTCACAATAAACTCATTATTTTCTATATCATCATAATCAAAGAGTTTTATTTTTTCTAATGTCCTTTGTTTTTCGAGTTTTATTGAAATACCTTCCTTTAATAAATATAAAATTTGTTTTATTCCTTCTTGTGTATTTGGTTTAAACTTTAATTCGTTTAAAATATTCTTTATATCCTCATCACTTAGTTCAACATTATTTACTTTCTTTATTTGTCTTATTAAATTATTAATCAATAATGGTTCTTCTAAGCTATCTCTCTCTAATTTATCAGCTGGAATAAAATCCCATCCTTTTTTTCCTAGTTGTTCAACTATGTAATCCTCTACAACTGATTTTTCAGTGAATCTTGGCATTTTATTTACCTTTTTTCTTATCTTTATATTCTCTAAAGCACTTCATTAATGTTCCTTTTCTCAATATAAAGTAAGGAAATTTTCTTAGTAATTCTGAAGAATAACCAAAAGGTACCATCGCAGTCAAAATTTCTTTATTTTTATTTTTAATTAAGCTTAATGCAGGAACAAAATCAGCATCCCCTGAAATTAAAATACAGACATCACATCTGTTTTCAATAATCGACAGCCTTATCATATCAATAGCTACCCAAATGTCAATACCTTTCTCTTTTTTCTTTAATTCTGATAAATCTAAAAAAGAAGCTTCAACAAGAGGCTTGCAATTTTCACATAAATCCAAATTATCAATAATATCTTTCTTTTTTTCTATTATTTCGTTACTAGAAAGTCTTTGTAATTTTCTTGTTATTATCTTAACTCCACTATCTTTTAGATACTTTAAAAAAGACATATGTCTGTAATACATTCTTTCACCATCTGCAATACTTGGTACTGAAGCATACCATCTTATTTCTTCTAACTTATATTTCTTAACTTTACACAAAAATTCAGCAATCTTTTTGATATCGATCTCTCCTGGTTCAAAGAACTTTTTGACATTATGATACCAGTTATTAGCATCTACAAAAATAACTGCTTTTTTCATAATAAGCCTCCAGAATTCAATTTTATAATAGGAAGCCCAGCATTCCCTCCAAAGAGGTCATACTGGGGACTTAAATTATGATTATGTTCCTTTACATATATATAAACTTTTTGATTATTCATAATTATTTCTCCTTTATTTTCCTTTTAAATAAACTGAACTTTCCTTTATTTAGACCATATTCGGTTTCAGTTTTTTCTTTTATAGGTTTAAAATCATCAAAGCCAAATAAACTATACTCCTCTTTTATCGTGTTTATGACTCTAATTGCCCTGTCTATATCTTCAGAATATTCATTCTGTTGCTGCTCATCAGTTTCATTACTTGTGTAAATAAAAAAGGTTCTATGTAACTTCTTTTTAATGTCTTTAGCATCTTTTTCTGGGTAAGTTCTACCAATTATTCGATCTAGCAGATTCAAAATTGAGTAAAAATTCTCTTTTCCATTATTATGATGGACTTTCTTTAACTCATTTAATTTTGATTTGATTTCATCTAACTTATTAATTACTTTTTCCATTTTCTTCTCCAATTTTAAGAACTTTCTCAACATTTAATCTTTTCTTCCCAGTTAATAACTCATTCATCAAACCTTTCTTAACTTTCTCTATTTTTTCTTTTCTTAATTTTTGAAGTCCTAATTTTTTGTCTATTGTGTTTAAAATTTCCGCTATATGTTTTTGTTCCCTTATAGGTGGAAGAGGGATTTCTAAATTTTTTATTATTTCTGCAGTTAAATTTGCTTGAGTAGATTGTTTTGCATATCTTATTAACTTGATATTTTTAAAGAAGTAGTAAACATAATCTGTATTAGCTTTATCTTTATCTAATATTATCCCTAGAATTGCTTGATTTGTTGCCACATTAATTGTATTAATAGTTACCTCTCCAAGACTTCCATAGATTGCTAACAACAATGAATTTTTTGGAACTATCCAAGCTGTAGAGTTATCTAAACCTTCTTTAGAAATTTTAATTTGTGTATTGGATAAATACTTTCCAGCATTAGTAATATCTTCAATTTTTACGAAAGGAATTTTCCCATTATAATATTCTTTTTTTGAGGTTAAAGGAGTTCCACCTGATCTAATTTTTTTACAGATAGATTCAAATCTTACGAAGGGCCATTTTTTCTCTTCGAGCAACTTCTTCATGATGCCCCTCCTGAGCTGCTCTGTTGCTCGTCTCTCTCTCTCTATTAATTCAATTTTTGAATCTGTTATTGATAAAATCTCTGCAATGGCATTTTGCTCTTCATATTTAATTGGGATAGATGTCTTTTGAGAATAAACTATATCTCTATTCAATCCTGGGGTGCCTGTTGCTGAATTTAATTTATTTAATCGCATAGAAATTAACTTATAGAATAACCATTTCCAATTTATTTTTTTATCTTTTAGTTTAATGAAGTAGGTAGTATCAATAGGGTAAAAATCTTCATCTGTATAAACAACCGCTCCAATAGTTCCCTTTCTTCCTACAATAATTCCAGGACCTTCTACAAGTGGCTTTGAATGATATCCAACAATACCGTTAGAACCAAAAACTTTTACATTGCCTTTACTTCTTTCTCTTTCTGGCAATCCTTTTCCATATTCGAGGCTAAACAAACTACCTAATTTAACTTCTTGCCAGTTATTTTGGATTTTAATTTTTGTTTGCTGATTCATCTTTCTTAATAATTTTAGCATTGATTTTATCGATTACATGGAGGTATTCATTATATCTTCTCTTTTCAAAGTCCAAATATTCCTTTCTGTTTGTGATGTATCTTTTTCTATAATCTCTAAAATCAAATTTTATCCTTTTTACTAAATCTTCTAAGTCTTTTTCGTTTATCTCAGTCAGTTTTAAATGCAGAAGAAATTTAAGAATAATTTCTAAGCTTATCTTCTTATTAAAATAATGTTTATAGTCTTTCCAATCAAAATAAACATGATGGAATATTGAATAAAGGATGGTCAAAAATAATATACCTATTATAACAGATAGATAATCTAAAATTGAAGGAGCGAATACTATCAACTCTGGTTTTATTATCGTTTGAATAATTGCGGAGAATAAAACAACCAATGCAGAAAATATTAAAATAAATGTATTAAAAGTAAATCTTCTTTCTTCAATTGATTTTTTATATTCATCATTAAGTAAATCAAATTCATTTTTGAAGTATCCTATGATTTCATCTAATTTCTTTAACATTTTCTTTTGTTCCTCTTAAAAATTCTCTAAAAGCTAAATACATTGGCCTAAATGCCCAAAGAATAAAAATAACCACCATAAATGATAAGAGCAACCCATTAATTCTTTCTGCTAGAAGCATAACTACCGCAATCATAACTAAAATATTTACGAAGGTATCTATAATTGACCATAAGAAAGTCCAAAAATAAAAATATATCTTTTTTGACATTATTTTATCTCCTTTAAAAACAACTCAATTTTCTCATCAACTTTTTTCTCTTCTTGTTTCAACAGTTTCTCTTCATGCCATGTTCGTAAAACATCAATATCTTCTTGTTCTTCTTCTGGGAAAGAGTATAGAGAAACATTTAAGTTAAAATTTTGTTTTTTTATTTCTTCTAAATCAACTATGCTTGAGAATCCTGCTTCTTCCATAAAACTATTATAAACATCAACGATTTTCTTAATATTTTTTTCAGTTAAAGTATTAAGCTTTCTTACTTCAGGATGTTTCTCAAAGTTTAAACTTGAGTTTATGAACAAAATTTTCCTTTTTCTTTCTTTTACCTTATTTTTATTTAAGATTATAATTGCACCCGGTGCTCCCGTATTATAAAATAATTTTTCAGGTAATAATATGACACATTCAATTAAATCATCTTCCAGAATTCTTGATCTAATTATTTTTTCTTTTCCACCCCTAAACAAACAACCATTATCAATAACAATCCCTACTCTTCCTTTAGTAGAAGCTAACATATGT
>JAFCDX010000004.1 GCA_017609465.1 Candidatus Woesearchaeota archaeon
ATGTAAATCTTTTAATACTCAAAAGAAAGAGGTTATGTGTAAATTAGTTGCATATAATGTAGATAGATTATGTAAAATAATCTCTCAGATTATCTTAGGGTTTCAGCACAGCCGTTTTATTCAGTAGTTGAGTAAGTGCTAAAGTTGGTAAAAGTTTTTTTATTTGCTTATTAGAAAGCTTATAAGGATCATTTTCAATAAATTGTATTGCAAGGTCTCTTTGTTTTCTTCTTCTAAATGCTAATCTTTGTCTTAACCTAGATTCATATTGATTAGTCTTTCTCCATTTTTTTAGATAATTATAAATCTTTTCTCTGTGTCTTTCTAAGTTTCTTCTTCTCATGGCTTTAAGTTTTTCTTGATTATTCTCATTCCATTTTCTGTTGTATTCTTTCTTTCTAAGTTTTCTTTGTTCTGGCGTTAAGTTTAATCTAAACCTTTTTATTGGTTTATTTTCTCTAAATAATAAGCTATAGTTAGATAATCACCAATCTTATTATAATCTATCCCTTTTTTATATATTTTTTTCTTTAAGATGATACCTTTTCCATCATTTCTTTTTGATATGTGATGTTTTATGATACATTTAAAGATTTATAGATTTTCCAACATAAAAAATATCATTATTAAAAAACCTTCTACTTTTTTTCCTTAATTATATAATGCCTTGTTTGTCTGGTATTTTTAATTTGTTATAGATTTAAATTCCTTTTTTAAGATACTTTTAGATATCTTTTCAACTTCTCTTAGGATTTCTTTCATTTTATTAAGTTACTACATATTTTATGAATACCAACTTTCATATCTTATATCCCTTTTACTTCTATACTTTCTAAATTCGATACTATGTTTTTTATTTTTATGTAATAACTTTAACTTGTGTATTTTATTTTTGCCTTTTGGCTTTAGTTCTAATAATTTTATCTTATAGGGAGTTATTCCATCTTTTGTTTTTCCTTTAGTAGCTATTATTCTATAAGTGCCTTTAGCTATTACATATTCATTTTTTCCTATCTTAATAAATTTATTTTTCATTTATCAACTCACACCACACACATCCTTTTTTAGGACACTTACCATTTAATAACTTTATTGCTTTTTTAAATATAGTTTCTCCATTACTAGCATTAGTTTTCATCTTAATTAATTTAGTATCAAAAATAACTTCCCCTGTTTCAGTAACTTTGTTTGGATAATAGAATATTAAATAAGTATAATCTTCTGTTTATTAAAAATTACAGAGATAAAAACAGAGAAATAAGTAAATTAGAATATCGTTTAGGATTTTGGAGTCAACAGCAAAAGAAACTTGCAATTGATAAGATTGCCCACTTTTTAAAAGAATAGGCTTATTTTAAAGAATATTTAACACTTCTCAACTAAGAATTTAACCATTATAAGTTATATACTATCATTTTAAACGTTTCATTGCCTACTTAGCTACTTTAGGAACTACTTTTATTCAGTAGGTAGGAAAGTAACTATGTAGGTTAATCTGCTCTATTCTGGCAATATTTATAAAGAATTGGTCTCTCTTAAACTCTTATGTTATCTAAAGAAGAAATTCAAGATTTAATAGAGAAATATAATGAAGTTAGCTATGCAGAAAGAGAAGGTAGATTATTTGGTGAAATCGGAAAAAATATTAGAAATAGAGGATATCTAAAGAAAAAAGAACTTCTTGAAATAGTTAGATGGAAGTCAGCAAGAGCAATCAGGAAAGCTGAAGCTAATCCTGAAGATGTTATTGAAAAGATCACTAAATTTGCGTTTGAAATTGATAATGAGGAAGTTAAGATAAGGTTCTTACATCATTGAATGGGATCTCAATTCCTATGGCTTCTTCAATATTAACAATTCATTATCCTGAAAAATATGGAGTTATAGACATAAGAGATTGGCACACACTATATAATTTAAGGTTAGTAGAATATAAGAAAGATGTTTTCAATGTTAAAGATTGGTTGTTGTATCTTAAAATTATTAGAGATTTAGGTAAGAAATATGGTGTAACTCAAAGAGAAATAGATAAAGCAATATTCATGTATGATAAAATAAACAGAAAAGGAAATTTATATAAGAACACTAAATGAGAAAATACTTAAAGGTAAAATAAAGGTATAAAATAATGAATGAAGAAGATAAAATATCTATAAAAATAGTCGAGATGTTAAAAGATAAGTTGTGTAAATTTAATTCAAAGGTTGAGATAGGCTCACAAAAACATGTGTTCATAGGTTCTACTTTGGGTAATTATAACAAAAAACTCAAATTAATATTTCAATCGGCAAAACAAGATATTGTTGTTTATTTAAAACCAAATATAGATTCTAAAAAGTTATTTGAACATGATTTTTTCTCAAAATTTACTAATAGCTTTCCAGATAACAATTTTATTGTTCCGTTGATTATTTTTGAATTAAAATATAAAGCTGTAACAACACATCAAGTTAGACAATACAGTGAAGAATCAAGAATGATAAAACATATATTCCCTTTTTGTTCATTCAATCTGGTATTAATTGACGCGGTAGATGTTAATCAAAATAAAATAGATAGAATATATATGGCAGGAAATAATTATAACAAAATAATTAATTTTGAAGAATTAGATTACACTAAACTTGTTGACACCTTGTTTAAATTGATAAAAGAACATATCAATTATCTAAAAACAGAAGAATTCCTTAGATTATCAAATTTTTTATAAGCAAAATGGAAATACTAACAAAATCAAAGTATCTTATCGGATTGCAGTGTCCTAAGTATTTATGGACAGTTTTTCATGAGAAAGAGAAGATTCCTGAGGCTTCTGCAGCAGATGAGTTCAAGTTCAAGCCAGAAGGCATTGATTTACCAGTTGATAATTATAAGAAAAATCTTGAAGATTCTGAGAAAGCTTTGAAAGATAAAAAGCCATTATTTGAAGCTGGATTTGAGTTTGATAATTGCTTTTCAAGAGCAGATATTCTTGTCCCTAATGGAAATAAATGGGATATAATAGAAGTAAAATCAGGGACTAAAGTTAAGGATATTAATGTTCATGATGTTTCTTTTCAGAAATATGTTTATGAAAATAAAGGCATTAAAATAGGAAAATGTTTTCTTTTGCATCTGAATAAAGAATATGTAAGAAATGGAGAAATTGATATTGATAAATTGTTTGTAAAAGAAGATATTACTTCTGAAGTTAATGAGCATATTAAAGGCATTAAAGAAAGGATTACCGAAATGTTTGAAGTAATTAATTCTAAGAAATCTCCTGAAACTTCAATAGGAAATCATTGTAAAGATCCTTATGAATGTCCTGTATGCCATTGCTGGGAAAGTTTACCTGAAAATCATGTATTTTGTTTGTATAGAGGTGGAAAATTAAGTTGTGAGCTTTATGATTCTGGTGTGGAATCAATAAAAGATATTCCTGATGATATTAAGCTGAATGACAAGCAGGGAATACAGAGAGATTGTGAGATTAAAGGAAAAGTTCATGTTCATAAAGAAAGATTAAAGCATTTTCTGAATACTTTACAATATCCTCTTTATTATCTTGATTTTGAAACATTTTCTACTGCTATTCCTATGTTTGATGGATTAAAACCATATTCTCAGGTTTGTTTTCAGTTTAGTCTGCATGTTGTTGAGAAAGAAGGAGCTAAGCCTAAACATTATGACTTCCTTTATGAAGGAAATGGAGATCCAAGAGAAGAATTTCTTATTGCTTTGAAGAAAGTGTTGGGTGATAAAGGTTCTGTTGTTGTTTATAATCAAAGTTTTGAGATTAATCGCTTGAAAGAATTAAGTGAACAGTTTCCTTCTTATAAAAAATGGGTTGACAATGTTTTAACAAGAATTGTTGATTTATTAATTCCTTTTAGGAATTTTAGTTATTATAATCCTAAACAGCATGGAAGTGCTTCAATTAAAAAAGTTCTTCCTGCTTTGTGTGGAAAGAGTTATTCTGGAATGGAAATAGATAATGGTGGAACAGCTTCTGTTGAATTTTTTAATATGTGTTATAATAATGGAAAAGATGTTCGTAAAGCTTTATTGAAATATTGTGAATTGGATACTTTAGCTGAGGTTATGATTGTTGAGAAGTTGAGAGAGTTGGTTAGTTAAAAAAAGAAGATTATTTAAATAAAAGAACATTGTTTATTATAATGATAAGAAAAATACCTGCATCAAATAATAATGAAGTAGAGGTTTTATGTGTTCCATGGTATCCTCAACAAGAAAATAGTTATTACTGTCTTCCATATTCGCTTTGGATGGTATTACAATTTTACAAAAATATACATAATAATGATTTAATAAGGAAGAATATCCCAGATTTAGATGTAGAGAAAATTGCAAAAATATGCAAAACAGATCCAAGAGCAGGAACCAGAATCAATGAACAATTGATTGTAAGTTTAAACAAAGAAATCCCAGCTTTAAATTTCAGGTTAGTAAATGCTTACGATTTTAATCAACTTAAAAGAATTGTAGTGGAAAATAATTGTCCTTGCATCATCATTTATGATTGTGGATATTATATTTATGGTATTGAAAGCCAAGTTGGGCACGCAGGGGTAGTTATAGGATTAGATGATAATGCAATATATTTAAATAATCCATGGTTGGGGGCAGAAGTAGAAATTGATAAAGTGAAATTTAATGATTGTTGGGAAATCGAATATAATCAAATTTTGCTGATAGAACCTAATTTACAAACAAATTTGAATGAAGAAAATTTTAATAAAAATGCAAACAAAAATTCCAATTGAAAAACCTCAAAAAGAGGATATTAAAAGAATATCTCATTTTTTTATTAGAGAAAACTACGGGACAATTCCTTCAATTGGAGAACCAAAATTAGAAGGAGAGAAATGGAATGTTCCAATAAACGCTAATTATCCAAGGGTTTTGTTTAACCACGTTAAACAAATACCAGATAAAGTAAGATTTATGTCTTTTAAAAATTTAGGCAAACTTGAATTATCTGAAAAGGGAATAGTGATTTCTAAACCAAGATATTATGAGATGGTTGGTGCTATAAAGAAAAGACTAGATGAAATAAAAGTGTCAGTAGAAAAAGCTCTGTTAAAAGTTGCAGCGGATAAATTTTCTTTATTAAGTTTTCCGGATCATATGTTTACTCCGATACAAGATATTCTGGCATGGTTAATACTTGAGGATACTCTAAAATTAGACGAATTTCTGTTTAATATACATGATGAAACTAGAAAAGAGAAATATTTACAGAATATTAAAATATTAGAATCTGTTAAATTAGTAAAAAACCAAAACGGACTTATTTTACCAGGAGACCCATTAATTGAAATTGAAATGAGAAAAGATTTGTCTAGAACACAAAAATTAGCGACTGCACTTACTTATTTTTATCAAAATGGTTACGAAAATTTAGATGCGATATCCTCTTTCCTAGGTCCACATTTAATTATTTCTGCACAAGTATATAGAGAATCGATTGAATGCAATCAAATTATTGCAATTAATGAAAAAGGTTTTAAAGAAATCATTAATGAGTCATATACAGACAAATCTAAATTAAGTAAATTACCAAGATATTTATTACAACTTGAATCTATTAACTTATTAAAACCTAGTGAAAAATTTGAAAATTCATGGGAACCAAATCCAGAGGTTTTTAGTAAGATTATCGGAGAAGAAGAATTAATAGCTCCAATACAAGAGATGATAATCAAATAAAAATTATATTTATTTATTTTTCTTCAAAATTTTTATCAATGATTTTAATTTCCTCTTTTGTTAATCCATAAATTCTATAGATTCCTTTGTCAATTTCTTCATCTAATTTTTGAATTTCTTTTTCAATCTTTTCTTTCTCATCCGTAGTTTTGTCTTTTAACTTTATTAGTTTTTCTCTTAATTCAACTTCTTTATTTATTAATTTAATAAATTCATCTTGTATTTTCCCACTAATTTTTTTAATTGGTATACTCTCCAAAAATGTTTTAGAAATATTCACTGTAAGAGTGGATTTATTAGGAAATTTATTTACATAGTTTTATTTTTTCACAGATACAACATCTGAAATTAGATTTTCTTTTTGCTTCAATCTTTATCTTTTCTTGGAATATCATTTTATGTTAAATCTTTCTTTTAAGATACACTTACTCTGTTCTAAACTATAAGTTAAACCTTTCTTATCTTTCTCGTTTAGTATAGAAAGTATCTTTGGATGGTAATAGTTGAATATTTTATTATTATCTATAAAATCTTTTACTTTCTTATTTAATTTTTGATTATTTTTAATATCTTGTAAGTTTACTTTATTAGATTTTAAATACGTGTCAAAAGATTTATGTAATTTTTTCATCATAAGATTGATAATTTTTGCTTTGTCTTCAATTCTATTAATATATAATTTCAAATCATCTGTATTATTCCCTTCTATTTTATAATCTATTTCTTTATAATAAAGAGATTCTTCAGGTAAAGGTAATAAATAAAAAGGAAGTGGTTGTTCTTTGTAAGAATTAACCATAGTCTCTATTTCTTCTATTTTAAACTTTAATGTTTTTAAGAGGGATATTTGATTCTTTTTGTGTTCATATCTATTGATTCTCCAACCAGAATAAAAAATTATAATAGCAATCAAAATAGATAAACTCCCAACTTTTGAAGAAAGGGTAATATCTAATTTTATCCACCCGAAGATTATAACAATAAGTAGGATTAAATAAACCATAATTTCTAGAAGAAAACAACAGATCTTATTCCATTTACACATCCTATTTAAAGTCCTCCTCAACCACTTTAATTTCCTCTTTTGTTAATCCATATAATCTATAAACCATATTATCAATCTCTTTATCTGTTTTATCAATTTCTAACTTTAATTTAGATAATTCTTTTTTGTTCTTTTCAAAAAAGTCTAAAAGTTCAGATTTTTTATCCATGCTTAGATTTACTTTTAACTGCCCCATAAAATCATTAAAATCCAATTCATAGAATTTATCTAATTTTTTAGTTACTTTTTCTATTTTATATTCATGTTTGATTAGTTTTAAAAATTTATTTTTCTTTTCATAAAACTCCTTATTTAATTTTAACATTAAGTCTGCTTTTTCTATAAATGGTTTCTGTTCTTTTTCTGAGATTGTTGGAATTGGAATTTGTGAAAGATAACCTTGAGTTACATTGACCGTCAAACTAGATTTCATTGAAAATACATTAATATAATAATAATTAACTAATTTTGAATTTAGTAAGCATAGAACATATTTAATAGAATAATCATCTATTTTTGATAAAATCATATTTGTAGAGTTATAACAATATAATTTTTCATCATCATATGTAGCCACTAAACCAGAACCAATTCTTTGTAAAATTAATTTTTCTTTTGAATTAAAAGCTTCAATATCTCCTTTTCTTGTTAAAACTGAATCGTCATAAAAGACATAGCCGAAAGACTTAACTTTCCAACGAGCAATGTCCCTTCCCATTACTGCCTTTTTCCATTTAGTGTCTTTTTGTGTTGTAAGAAAATATTTTTTATTATCTTTTGTGTTTAGTCCAAAAGAAACGATATCATAACAATTTTCTAAATTATCAGAATTTTTTTGCATTTTGGATTTTATGTTTGACACTGAATCATCTTGATAAATATTAAACATATTATCCAAAGTTTCATTAAAAGTGTTTTGTGTAATTTTTCGTTTTTTAAAATTATTTTGTTCAAGATTTATGTTCTCTTTAATAACAATATTATTGTTTTTTGGTTTCTCATTTAATATTCTTAATATGATAGTTTCTCCAGTTACATTATCAAATATCCCTGCACCTAAATCAAAGATTTCTGAAATGGTTGTATTATTAAGAAGATATTTTCTTAAGAATTTGTAGGATTCTACTTTTAATAAATTCTTATGGACTATTAAGGACAAAAATCCGCCCTCTTTTAATAAATTTACACCTCTTTCTATCCATAAGGAGAACAAATTTAGTTTTACTCCTCCCCTAGTTGATAATTCATTACTTGATAAAGTGTCATATGTCTTTCTATAATATTCTCTTTCTTTATAATCTATATTTGGATTTTCCGAAGTTCCTTTTTGACTTACATAAGGAGGATTCCCAATCACAATATCAAATTTAAATGAAAACTCTTTTTTCCAATTAAACGCTTTTGAATCAATTTCTTTGTCATCAATCAAAGAATTTCCACATTTTATATTCTTAGATAAATCAATTAATTTTTTATTTTTCTTTGCAATTTTTAAAAATAAACTTAATTTAGTTATTTCAACAGATTCCTCATTTATATCTACACCAAAAATATTTCTCTCTATAATTTCTCTGGCTTCATCTTCTTCATTCCACTTAACTAACATTAACTGACCTTCATCTTTTTTCTTCTTCCTACCTTTCTTAATGGCAGTATATTCTCCTTTATCTTGTTTAAACAATTGTATTTCTTTGTGTATTTCCAACAGGATATCAACTGCTTTGATTAAAAAGGCACCAGAACCACAAGCAGGATCCAATATTTTAATGGAAGAAAATTTTCCTTCTAATTCTTTAATATTTTTTTGATGTTCCAATACCAAATCTCTTGGTGTTGAAGCTTTTCCTTTTGATAAATAAGGAATGATCGTATTTCTACAAATATAATCTGTGATGTATTCGGGGGTGTAATAAATTCCTTCCTTTTTCCTTTTTGTTATTTTTCCTTTTTTTAATTCTTCTAAATCAGAAAGAGATTGCTCAAATATATGTCCTAAAATATTAACACTAACTTCAGTGTTAAAATCAAAAGAAGCCATAATTAGCAGGTTTTTAATAATTGAGTTAATTTTATTCTCATATTTTAAAAATATTTTTTTAGAAATTGGATCTAATTCTGGTTCCTTCTTCAATTTCGAATGTTGATAAATCTCTACATAAAATTTTTTATTTCTTAAATCCTTAAAATATACTACTGGAGGAATTTCTTCTCCAAACAATCCACCATTAAAACCAAATATTTTAGTAGGAGTTTGAGAACCTTTATCAAGACTTAAAAAAAATCCTCTTATTGCTTCTGAAATAAAGTTTGAATGTTCGGTTATTGGCATACCAGAATCTAAAACCTTTACAATTAAATTTTCAAATAATCTTTTTTCTAGCTTACTTGTATCTTCTGCAAAAAATACAAACATTAATCTATTCAAAAATAGCTGTGCATAATGTATTGATTCTTCATTAGAAACCCCATTCGCTTGGAATTCCTTCACTAACATTAATCTTGTTTCATGAAATAGTTTGTAAAATTCTTTAGTAAAATTTCTTTCTTCTATATTTGATTCTTCTTTTAATTTCTCTACAAAATTATTATCAATTATTTGCTCTTTTGAAAAAATAGCAATAAACTCTTTTAGTTTACTATCATTGTTTTTTACTTCTTCAAAATCAAAGAAGTGATAGGTGGATGAACCCTTTGCTCTATCAATTAAAACAAAATCTTTGTAATTTGTAGCAATACCATAATCTAAATTAAGTTTGCCCATATATGTCCACAACTGATTTACAGGTGTTTTTTGTCCTTCTCTATATCCTTTTTGTTCAGCAAACAAATCTTTAGTTTTAGTCCCTTTAGCTTCTATACCTAAAATTGTCTTTCCTTGATTATTTTTAAAAGAAAACTCGATATTTCCTGCTTCAAAATCCATATCTTTTCTAACATCATACCCTAAAAGGTCCTTTAGGATATATTCAACAAATTTAATATAATTTAGTTTCTCTTTTTTTAATTTACCTTGTTCAAGAAGATATAACCAACTTTTAGCAGCTACTTTTTGTTTATTATTGATTTTAATTTTAGAAGAAAGCCTTTCTACTGTTTTAAGATTAAATAATTCTTTCTTCATTTCCCCATCTCCTTCACAGCTTCAGCAGGATCCTTTAATTTATATAACCTTTTTCTGGAATCATTTGGATCTAATGTTAATTCTAACCACCTATATTTCTTTAATCTTGAAAGAACTATACTTGTATTTGTTATCTTGAGTAAATCTTCTGCCTGCTGATGGGTAAACTGCTTATCTTTAAATTTAGACCATAATTTAGAATAGTGCTTCATAATCCATTTTGGAAGAGGAGATATTATATTACTCATTTGGTTAATTATTGTATAATTAATATATAAAGATTTCTATCATCAAACAACTGGACAGAATTATATAGAAGCATCCATGAATGGAGGAAGTGTCATATTGATAACTGGATCTCCTAGTAACTATTGGGTAATTTATAGTTTAGCTAAGGGTTAGTTACTTTCGGAACTACTGTTATTATTTACATTGTTAAGTAAGCGAGAGTTATTTCCTTCTTTTAGATTTCTTTTTTGTTTTATTCTTCAGATTTTTTAAATAAAATATAGTAATAATGGCTAAAAGAATTATTACTAAAACGATTAAACCCAACATGATAAGATTACTGAGAGGGGGCACAAAATATATTTTTGCAATTCCCTCCTCATCGACATCTATCCAAATGGTTCTATGTGCTTGCGCTGTGTATGTTTTATATGTAATTTCAATATTAAATTCATATGTTCCGGAAGCAATATTTTTTGGTAGAAATAATTCTTTAATTTTGGTTTTTTCTTCATAACTTTCAAAATAAATTGTATCCTTCCCAGAGGTAATTATACTATTATTTTTTTGAATCCAAAAATTTATTTCTACATCTCCTTTTATTTCAGCTACAGCTTTAATGAAATATTTGAAATTAAAAAAATTACCAGTTTTTACAGGAGATTCAAATTCCAATATTTCTATATCAAACAATTTTTTGCATTTATAATCCCAACATACTTCTCCTTCTTCTATATTACAACTAGAATCATCTAAGCATTCTACACTATGGCATTTATTTTCAAGACAGTATTGTCCATCGGGACACTCAGAATCTTGAGAACATTCAGATATTCTTGCACTTCCGCTACCTCCTCCACCAGAACCAGAACCGCCACTTGATGGAAAATCTTCCATTATAAAAAAATCATCTGGATTATCAAAGAAAGTAGAATCTGCATTTATAAATGGAATTATTAAAATTAATGCTAAAATCCAAATTAAGTTTTTTTTCAATTTCCAACTCTCAATAATGTGATTCTTCCCTCATGATAAGTTCCTGTTCCAGAGCCATCTAAATCTTTTAATCTTAAAGTAACATTGCTTCCTTTATCTAAATTTATATAAGATGGTATTGAGTGCATATTAACTACATTTTGAGAAGTTCCTCTGGTCCATGTTTGAGTTCCTTGCTGTTCTATACCATCAATGAATATTGCCCCAACATAATCGTGATTTTGAGTTCCAATTCCAGACATAGTATAAGTAACCATATATTCTCCAGAGCCATCTCCTATTAGTTGCAGGGAAGTATTTGAATGAAAATCAAATCCATGAAGTTGAGTTCCATTTGATGAATTTGAAAAGGTCATTGTTTGATAAGATTCGTTAATAGGAATAGTAAGTCCAGTACTAAAATTATAATACCAAACAGAGCCATAAAAATCATTACCTGTTATATTTCCTGTTACATTTAAATTTTGGTCTATATGAATAGATTTACTGAAACTAAACCAATCTATTAATTCTTCAATAACTCCACCTAATAAAAAAGTTATTTTTTGTGCTAATGATAAATTACCACCAAAGTTACCATAAGAACTTACATTCAAACTTGAAATATTTAAATGATTTGTAATATTAACTTGCCTTGATTCTTGTTGTTTAACATAAGATTCATTATAACTTCCATCACTCATATTATAAGCATAATTTGTTAAATTTATCCCCCCAGAATATGTTGTTTTTCCATAAACATTATCAGAGGTTAAATTCTTTAAAGTTATATTAGATGTTGTTGTCTCATCTATATCTTTCCTGATTAAATTAAAAAGTGTTAATTCCCTTCTACTATCCCCATTAACATCTGTTTGGGTTTCATTATCTATATCTATTTGTAGATAATAATCATTGGATGTATCTGAACAAGATGAACTAACCTTATATTGTGTTGTTTTCCATTGTCCCCATGTCCCTGTTTTTAAATCTGTGGTATTACTATAACATATATTTCCACCAACTTCTGAATCATAAACAGTAAAATTAAAGTTATATGTTCCAGTATTAAAAGAACTTCCAGTATAATATTGTCCCTGCCATACTTGTACATCACTCATAGCTAAAATTGGGAGAGGGCAAACGAGTACAATAATTGCTATTAATACTAAAAATATATAACCTCTTTTTTCCATAATGCTAGAAAAATTTACATTTATAAAAAGTTTTTCATTATCATCTAAAATGGAAATTTTAATTAAATTCAGCCATTTATTTTTTCCTAACTTCTGGTAAGGCTTTTTCAGCAGGAGTCTTTCCTAAGGCTCGGTGTTAACAATGCATATTTTATTTTTTATCTTTAATCTTTCCTTTCAAGAATATAATTCCAAGAACAAGCATCTTCATCTTCGTAAGAAAACCATAGGTAAATGAAGTATAAAAATCAATTACTCTTAATGCATTCAATTTAAGTCCTGAAAGCATATTATATAACATCTTTTTTAATATTTAAGCTTTTTTAGAGCCTTTTGAAGAAAGTTTTAAGGTGGATTGACCGCAACTTTTATTAATTTTTATTTAATAAAAATAATATGGAAGTTAAAAGCACATCATTCAAAAACAATGGTAACATTCCTTCTAAATACACATGCGATGGGGATAATGTAAATCCTCCTTTGATTATTGAAGACATACCTGAAAATACAAAATCAATAGCAATAATCATGGATGATCCTGATGCCCCTTCGGAGACATTTACGCACTGGATAATATGGAATATAAAACCAGAAGGCGATAAATTAACAATAGAAGAAAATTCAAAACCAGGTGTTGAAGGTATTAATGATTTTAACAAAACAGGATATGGTGGTCCTTGCCCTCCAAGCGGAATACATAGGTATTTCTTTAGGATATATGCATTAAACAGTGAATTAAATCTTGAAGAAAACTCTGGAAGAGTTGAACTGGAAAATCAGATAAAAAAACACAGAATTGAAGAATCTGTTCTTATGGGAACTTATAAAAGAGTTTGATTTTCTTAAAAAATTTAAAATGCAAAGATTTATAAAGAGTTAATTCAGGACAATATCATAATAGTATTGATGGGAGAAAGCACTTGCTCATAAATTGATCATTTCGCTTTTTCTATGTAAGTGCTAGAAATTAAGGAGAGTAATAAAAAATGAATGTATTTAGAGATTTTGGTCTTAATGACCAGATATTAACAGAAATAGAAAAACAGGGGATTACAAACCCTACAAAGATTCAAGATGAATCAATACCCTACATAATTAAAGGTCAGGATGTAATAGGAGAATCATCAACAGGTTCTGGAAAGACTCTTGCTTTTGGATGCGGTATAATGGAAAAAGTGCATCCCGGAAAAGGATTGCAGGCTTTAGTATTAACGCCTACAAGAGAGCTTGCAGAACAAGTAAGAAAATCCTTATATAACTTATCAAGCCAGAACTTAAACGTAGTTTCTGTTTATGGAGGGGTTTCAATAGAAAACCAGGTAAGAGATTTGTATAATGCAGATGTTACTGTTGCAACACCAGGAAGATTATTGGATCATCTGCAAAGAAGGACGATAGATATATCAAAGATAAAAATACTTGTTCTTGATGAAGCAGACAGAATGCTTGATATGGGTTTCATAGACGATGTAGAAAAAATAATAAGAAAATGCCCAAAAGAAAGGCAGACTTTGTTCTTTTCTGCAACAATATTGCCAAGCATAAAAAAGCTTGCATACAAGTATATGAAAGACCCTAAAAGAATATCAGTTAACAAATATGTTGACCCTAGCAAGCTAAAACAGTTGTATTTTGACATACCAAAGAACATAAAATTGTCTTTGCTTGTTCATCTTTTACAAAACGAGAAATCAAATCTTGTAATGGTTTTCTGCAACACCAGAAGAACAACTGATTTTGTTGTAAAGAACCTTAAGGCAAATAGTATAGATGCAATTGCCATACACGGAGGTTTATCCCAAAACAAGAGAACAAAGACTCTTAATTTATTTAATAAGGGAAAATTGAGTGTGTTGGTATGCACAGATGTTGCTGCAAGAGGACTTCACATTGACAATGTATCTCATATTTACAATTATGAGATTCCGAGTGATCCTACTGATTATATACACAGGATAGGAAGAACTGCAAGAGCAGGAGAAGAAGGAGAAGTCATAAATCTTTTATGTGAAATAGATTATGACAATTTTTCAAAAGTCCTGAGAGATAACAGAGATTTCAAAATAGAGAAGAAGGAAGTTCCAAGAATAAGAAGGATATCTGCCATAAAAGAGAACAATTTCAGGAAACCAAACAGGAATTTCAGGAGATTTCCAAGGAGAAAGAGCAATAGAAGATATTAGTAAGATTTAAAAGGTCTTGTTAATGTATAAAATTGTTTAGGAGGGACAAATAATGAAAGGTAATGTAAAGTTTTTCAATAGAACCAAAGGTTTTGGATTTATTGCCGGAGAAGACGGAAAAGAGTACTTTGTACATCAATCTGGATTAGAAGAAGGAGTAAATCTTAATGAAAATGATGCTGTTACATTTGATGTTGAAGAAGGCGATAGAGGCCCTAAAGCAGTAAATGTTAAAAAAGCTGAAGAATCATCTGAAGAATAAATTTGTTTCTATATATGATTTAGAATTTAATATTTTTTCTTGTTTTTTTATTTTGTTAGATAGTTTTATGTTAAATCATTAAAGAATATGAATGCTCCCGCCGGGATTTGAACCCGGGTCCTCGGCGCGAAAGGCCGAAATGCAAAGCCTTAGTATAGTAAGCCTAAACTAATTTGGCCGGACTACACCACAGGAGCATTAAGAATTTCAAGAATTATATGCTTTTTAAAGTTTTTCTTTTAAATTCATCAAAGAATTCTTGGCTTCCAAAGGAGTCATCCCTAAAATCTTTAATAAAGATATTAAATCATTTGCCTGTCTCATTTCATATTTATCCTTAGCAAATGTAAAAAATACCATCTTTACTTTGTATTTTCTGCACAATCTTATGTTCTGCATTATTCTTCCAATTATATCTGGATTATTTATCCTGTCAAGAGTAAAGCCAACAAGAATATTATTTTTATTTGCTAACTTGCAAAGAACCTGATTCAAACCAGAAATTCTTTGTTTTATAGAATCTTTTCCTTCAGACTCTGGATTAATCAAAACATCAACCTTTTTTGACTCCAATGCCTTTCTATTCAGTTCTTCAGAGCCACCCTCAACAATAACAAGTCCTTTTTTCTTTTGTATCTCTTTTACTGATTTGCAAATATCTTTCTCATTTAAGAAATAAATGTCAGAGAAATTAAGTTTTTTCCCAAATTCTATAATGTCTTTGTTTTCCTTCATCAACACAATATCTATCATAGAAATAAATATGTTTTTTAGTATATAAATTTTTCAATTACAATTCATTAAGAAAATCATAAAGCTTTTCCATATATTCATCATGATATTGCAAATTTCCTTTTTTAGAACTTTCAAGAGTGTATTTTATAAGAGAATCTGCCTTTTCTCTTTCTTTTTTGTTTAAATTAAGAATATCCCCTGTTATCTCTAATTCCCTTTCAAAACTTAATATCATTTCCAAAGGGATATAAATATCTCCTATACTGTTTTTATAATCTGCAATCAAAGGGAAATATTCATATCTGTAATCTTCTGATACTTTTCCATTTTTGACAACTTTGTATTTCAGATAAGAGTCAATTTTTATTCTTTCATCTTCAATATCATATCCTCTTGCTTCAATATAAAGTTCTCCACTAACTATGTTTCTTTCTATAAAGAATAATTTTCCAATATAATCACAAAAAGCATTAGCTGATTTTTTATCATTATCACCAACATCTTCATAATTTTTATTTTCAAGCAAGAAAAAGCTGTTAAATATTAATTTTACAAATTCTTCTTTTTCATAATCCGAATAATTTTCTGGATATTTTAATAAATTTTCAGTTTTGTCTAATCTTTTATCAATTTTCTCCATCAATTCATTTCCATATTCTTTTTCAAGCATTACTTCTTCAACAACATTATCTAAATTTAATGATTTTTCATATTCTAGTTCGTTTTCAAATACAGTTACAGTGTTTTTTTTAATAACTTCTTCATAAGATATTTTTTCTCTTGGTATTTCTATTTTATTCTCATCAGAGGAATTACAACCCATAGCTCCTGCAGCTAATGCACCTGCCAATATCAAACTTAACTTTTTCATCTTAAATAATTCTCCACTTCTTCTAATTTTTTATTTAATTCATTTATATTATCTGTCTTAAAATTTATGTCTTCATTACAATCAACTCTAAGTATAAAATTAAAGGGTTTTTCTCCTAATTCAGGATATTTATTAATGCAGATCTTTCCCATAGACAATATTGTGCTTATGATTTCTTCTGAATCTTTTACAGACTTGCTGCATCTGGACATGTCAAAACCTGCTCTTTTAAGGGCTTTGTCTTCAAATGCATAACATCTCCCGCCTCTAGATGTAGGAACAGCCCAGAACAAATCTTTATCCATCAATTTTGTAATATATTTCACTTCTGGACAAAATCTTATGTCTGTATTTCTGTTGCTTCTTTTTACATCAAGGGTTAATTCAGAACATTTTTTATCACTTTTTTTGTTTCTTTTATTATCCAAAGTTATTGCGCTTCTTGTTTTTTTACTCTTATTTTTTATCTCTTCTACTTTTTTATTAATCGCCTTCAATTCCTCAACAAATCTATAACCCATTGAATCTTCATCATCAACATCCCATTTTCTTTCAATTGTATTAAAAACAGTTTCCCATTTAACCATTTCTTTTTCATAAGCATCAAATGCTTCTTCCATGTTTTTATTGGAAAAAATATACTTTCTCATATTTTCATCTTTAATCATCTCATCAATATTTAATCCTGTAAAACCTTCTGCAAAATTGCTTCCTATATCCTTTGCAATATTTGAAAATGTATTTTGTTCTGATAATTTTGACCATAATGCAGCGCATGCAAATCCTTCTTTCATGCCTTCTGTGTAATTTTCCCAGTATTTTTCTCTTAACAATGATTCTTCAGAATCTCCTACTTCTTTCATGTTATCTGAAATTCTTTCTGCAGTTTCAAGCTTTCCAATTGCCCTTATCATCTTGTAATGAACAGTATCTTTGAATCTGCTTTCAAGAGAACTTGCAAGACTTAATACATCATCTATGTTTTGTAATTCTTCATCAGAACCATTAAAAACAAAATCGTATATTATGTCTTTTGCATATCCAATTACAGTCTCTTTTACCAATTCTTTTTGAATATTTACAGGAAGACTTG
Source organism: Candidatus Woesearchaeota archaeon (assembly GCA_017609465.1). Classification (GTDB taxonomy): domain Archaea; phylum Nanobdellota; class Nanobdellia; order SCGC-AAA011-G17; family JAFCDX01; genus JAFCDX01. The sequence goes on from JAFCDX010000004.1 coordinate 17,422, forward strand.
CATTTCCCATTGATATCATTGAAGATAATTTCCCTTCCAAATTAGAGCCTTTTTCAATAACAGACTGCATTAAATCTTGTGTTAAAACCTGTGCATACAAAACTTCTCTAAAACCACTATTTGCCTCTTCTATGTTTTCATAATTATCCTTCATGAATTTGTTCATTTCAAACTGGAAAGCCAATTCCTCATACAATTTTATTTCATCTTCTTCATCACCAATTAATTCCCCGTCTTTATCAACAATCTGCCAGTTAGCAACTTTGTTTTCATAATCAACAGAAAATCTTGCTCTATAATCTTTATTATAATGATGAATAGAATAAATTTGGCCTATTTTTTTCAAGTTATAATCTCTTACATTATCTGCGCTTATTGAAGCATAAGAAAAAGTTGTTAATAATAATGGCAATGCAAATTTTTTAACTTTCTTTAACATTTTTAATGTGTTCCACATGCTATATTTTCTAATTCAATATGGTTACAATTAATAACTTTCCCCTCTACATTAAATACTGTTTTTTTATCATCGACTTCCAGAACAATGTTCCTTGATATATCCTCATTATTTTTTATTATATCTTCTAAAACAAAATCTGGCTTTTTTCCTTTTAATTCTCTTATTAATTCTGCTTCATAAGGGCTTTCCAAATAGAAATTATTTGGGAAGCTTACATCTGCTGTTGCTATTCCATCTGAATTTGAATGTACTATTGCTGAAGTTTTTCCATTAATCAAGAAATAATTGCTTGAAACATTTACATCAGCTTCTACAGGCTTGTTTTTGTAAATTAAGTTTGTTTTATTATTACCATATTCTACTCTTTCATCAATAACTTCTGTTTTTGTTTCTCCTGTAGGTTCTTTTTCAAGAGTTTCTTTTTTTTCTGTAGCTACCAATAAACCAAATGCTGTACATACAATTGCTCCTGCCCATGTAGCAGTATTATCTCCCTGTGTTAAATAGGATGTTAAAAGAATTCCACCCCAAAAACCAATATTTCCCAAAGTTATAGCATCATCACTATCCATTTCATATTCAACGGTTTTAGTTACATTAACTTCTTCATAATCCTGTTTTGTTTTTACCATATATTTTCCAGAAATGTTTGAGTATTTATCCTCAAGAACCTTGAATTCCAAATCTGAACTTAATTTTATATCTTCAATGTGTTTATTTGTTTGATAATTCTTGTCTGATTTTAATGGAACAGTTTCCTCATAAGTTTTTGTTGCTTCCCATTCTGTGCCCATATCATATGTTTTTGGAGCGCATGCAAAACTTGATAATCCCAAGGATAAACTTAAAATTCCTGCTTCCATTGCCTTCTTTAATGATTTATATTTCATTTTAATATTTTATAACATTATTTATTTATAAATATTATCTCTTTTTCTTTTTAGGTCTTGTTTCTTTTTCAACAAGGTCTTCCATTGAACTTATTTTTCTATTTCTGTAAGCTCTTGCACCAAATATTATTGCCAATATCAATATTAAAGCACCTAATCCAACACCTGAATACAAAAGTATTTTTTCGGTGATTTTTAATGGACCTAATTCAAAGATTATATTTCCTGTTACTTCAGGAGTTTCTTCTTCATTATTATTTTCTGGTTGCTCAATTACTTGTGGTATATAATATGTACATGATTCATTTATTTCTGGTTTATTCTTATAACATTTATTTTCATCAATACATGTTCTTGTTCTGAATCCATGTTCTGCTACACCTTCTTGTATTACAATACCTGTTGATTTACATGAACTCCATTCAGTACAGTTCCAGTCAGATGTGCATGATGCTCCTGAACTACCACCAGATGAACCTCCTGAACTTCCTCCACCACCATTATTATTAGTTGAAGATGCCACTACTTCAATTGTTACATTATCACTATCAGTTAATCCAAAATTATCAGTTACTATTAATAATGCATTAAAGGTACCTACTCCATAATTATGTGTTGCAGTTATTCCTTTATCATCAATTGAATCATCACCATCAAAGTCCCATTCATAAGTCAAACTATCATCTAAAACACCTCCAACATTTATATCTAGACTCCCTGAAGCATCAAAGTTTACTGTTAATGAATCCGTTCCACTGGTTTTGTCTACTGAAATTTGTGCTGTTGGTGCATAATTTATATAATCTGTTAATGAAGTACAGGTTGAAACTGTAAAAGTTCCTAATTCTGTTTTAATAGTACCAGAGCAAATTTCCCCATCAATTACATTAGCGTCCTGTAATTCAGCATTTAATAACTCTGAGTTTTCAATGTTCGAATTTGTTGCAGTTACATTAAATAATATACTATTATCTATTGTAGATAAATCTACAGTTGAATTATCAATAGTTGAATCAACTATGTTCGAATTTGTTGTTGTTGAATACCAAACATGTGAATCCATAATTGTTGACCCTGTAGCATCAGTCATATAGACATCAGATGGGTCTATATATAGATTTACACAACTAAATCCTGTGTATGTTGAGTTTATTATAGTACAATTATCTACATCCAAGGACCCTCCAGATATAAGATATAATGAACTTCCTTCGAAGTATGAAGCCCCAATGAAATTAGCTATTTCCCCCATTATACTTGAATCTGTTATCTCTGAATTTGTCACTGTAGTATCTGGAATTTGTGATGTAAAGTTTAATGGGTAATAAGTTCCATAAATAAATGAATTAGTTACTGTTGGAGTTCCTATAGTTGTTTGTGTTAAACTTATATCTAATTTTGCAACATCATTCTGTGATGTAGCTTCTATTTGAACATCATAAAATCCTTCATCTGCATCATTTATAGTTACAGTAAATGTAGTTGAAGCGCCAACACCCAATGAAATCGAGGAATCACTCAAAGTAATAGAATCAACTCCCCCTGTTAAATCAGTGTATGTAATATCATAAATATCTGCTACATTACCTGTATTTGTAATTGTTATTGTATAAATCACGTCATTGCCAAGATCTACTGAACTTGATTGTGAAGCTGGTGAAAGGTCTATCCCATAAACAGATGGTCCTCCTGTAGCAGATGTTGTAAAACTGTATTCTGTTGATTCTGCTGAGTTATCGCTAGGATCTGTACTATTTACAACATAATAATAAGTTGTTGAAGAAGATAATCCAATTAAAGATATTGAGTGGGATAATACATCACTTGTATCGTTTGAAATTAAAGTATAAGTTCCTGATGTTGTTCCATATTTAACTATCGAATCTGCAATTTCATCAGTATCCCAAGTTATTAAAGCTGAAACATCTGTTATTGAACTACTTTGTACATTACTTATTGCTGGTGCAGTTATATCATCATCAATTCCATTATTATACTGTGTTAGTCTATTTGAAGATCCAGGTGTTGGTGCCAATTCCATCCATGTTCCTGATCCATCTGGTAACATTCCCTCTGATATATTTTCTATGCTTGAAGTATAGCTATAATCAAAAATAATATTACCATAATTATCTCTTAATGTTATACTGTCTCCTCCATTATTCAATGTAATTCCTGTTTCAGGTCTTCCTAAACTTAAGAAATTTCCAATATTCATAGTTTGACTTGGTATATTGTATAAATCAGTGCCATCTTCTATTGTAAATCCAGTTAAATCAGTTGAAGTTGTTCCTCTGTTATATAATTCTATAAATTCATCATTTGCTTCATCAATTCCATCAGCCAAAAATTCATTTAATGCAATGTCACAATCTTGAACATTTATATTTACATTATCAACACTTTTTGCTCCATTAGTATCTACAGCAACAAAACTTATTGTATAGCTTTCTCCAGCTGTCAATACTGACATATTCAATTGTGTAGTATCTCCAAGACCGAATGAAGTTCCGTCACCAGAGGTTCCCTGTATTTTGTAGAACCATTCTCCTTCTAATACTCCATCTTCAGCATCTGTTGCAGTTCCATCAAATGATATATCTGTTATTGTGTTTGTACAATAATTGTTTCCATCCGCAGGTGAATTGATTATTACATCTGGTGCTGTGTTTATTGTTATTGTTAAACTATCTGAATCTGAACTATCTTCATCATAAACTGTTAAAGTTACTGTGAAAGTATTTCCTCCAGTTCCTGTAAATGTGTGGGTTGGATCTGTTAATGAAGCTCCGCTTTCTACAGGACTTCCATCACCAAAGTCCCATTCGTAATTTGATATTAAATCGCTTGAACTTCCATTTATTGAATTACTTCCATCAAATTGAACAAGTTCTCCTGAGTTTACAATTTGATCAGAACCTGCATCAGCTATAGGATCAACATCATCTATTATTACATCTGCTGAATTTCCAGTTCCAACATCACCATCAACATCAGTTACAGTACATACACCTATATATGTTCCATTATCCATGTAAGTTGTTGTGAAATTTACTGATGTTGCACTATCAGAAGTTGCGACATTTGTAATTCCATTTCCAAAGTCAAAATTAAATGTTAATGGGAAATCTCCTCCAACAGTTTCACATGTGTAAGTTATTGAAGTTGGCTCTGTTCCTGAAGTCTGATTTGCAGTAACTGTAACTGATGGTTCGTTGTTTCCTACATTAATTAATTGTGAAACAGTATCTTGTGAACCATCAATATCTGTTACTGTTAAAGTAGCATTATATAAACCATCAGACAAGTAAGTATGTTCAACACTTATGTCACTTGCAGTATTTCCGTCTCCAAAGTTCCATGAATAACTTATTATATTGTCTAATGGAGTTGTTGAATCTGAACCATTGAACAATATCATTTCGTTTTCTTCTGGTGCAGTATTATTTACATTCATTACAGCAGTTGGGCTTAAATCATTCACAACTATATCTTTTGATATTGTGTTTGTTGAACCGTCTGCATCTGTAACATTCAATGTAACTGTGAATGTTTCATTAGCAGCATTTATTGCTGTTGTTTGATAAGTATGAGTTGGATTTTGTAAATCACTTGTTGCTCCATCGCCAAAGTCCCAAGAGTAATTCAATGGCAAGTCATAAGCTACACTCAAATCACTAAATGAAACCGAATCCCCTTCATCAGGATTTACTGGTGTGAATGTGAAATTAGCCAATGGAATTGTATCTCCAACAGCAACATTCAATGTGTCTGTGTCAACTGTTCCATCTGCATCTGTAACATTCAATGTAACTATGTAGATTCCATTTTGTGTATAAATATGATCCACTAAATCTCCTGTTGCAGTATTTCCATCACCAAAGTCCCACAAGTAACTTAATGGCTGGTCATAACCTGTTGAATTGCTTCCATCAAATTGAACCAAGACATTTTCTTCTGTAATTTGATCATCGCCAGCAACTGCTGTAGGTGCTGTGTCAAATATTTCAATATCGTGAGTTGAAGTTGCTACATCACCATCAAAGTCTGTAACTGTTAAAGTAACTGTGTAATTGCCTTGCTGAGCATAAATATTATTTACTATTTGTCCGCTTGCAGTATTTCCATCACCAAAGTCCCAATCATAAGTTAATGGCTCATCATAACCTGTTCCAAATCCTGTGAATTGAACTGTATCATTTTCTGTTGCATTATAAAGGCCAACTATTGCTGCTGTAGGAACAGTATCACCAACACTCACATCTTTTGTAACTGAATTTTGTGAACCATCTGAATCAGTAACTGTCAATGTAACTAGATAAATACCATTTTGTGTATAAACATGGGATGGATTTTCCAATGTGCTAGTATTACCATCATCAAAGTTCCATTCATATGAAACTATTGCATCATAACTTGTTGAATTATCAGTAAAATTAATGGTTTCATTTTCCTGTGGATTCAATGGATTGTAATAAAAGTCTGCAACTGGTATTGCATCATCTACAACAATTTGCACAGTTGCGTTTCCTACATCTCCATCTTCATCTATAACAGTACATACAGGATTGTAAGTTCCATTATTATAATAAATATTATTTGCTGTCAATGAAGTTGTGCTTGTAGTTGTGTTTCCTGTCACAAAATTAAAATCAAATGTATAATCAGGATTTCCATTTACAACATCACATGTGAATGAAACATTCAATGGTTCTGTCCCTGATAAAGGATCTGCTGTCAATGTTACCTCAGGTGCATTATTTAATACATCTATTGTTATGTTAAATACATTTGAAACTGCTCCTATATCATCAATTACTCTTGCAGTAACTGTGTAGGTTCCATTAACTAATAATTCAGGAAGATTGAATGTTGAGCTTTCATTATCATACAATGTTTCAGCATCTGAACTATCTTCAACAACATTCCATATCCATGTTGTTATCAAATCACCATCTGGGTCTGAAGCAATACCTTCACAGTAAATAGGTTCCAATTCCATCAGAGTTGTTGTATCATCATTGCCATTGTAACATACAATGCTGTCAACTTGCGGAATTGTGTTTGTTATGTTTACCAAGATGTTATCAGTATTGAATTTTCCATATGCATCTGTAGCATAAACAGTTATTGGATGTTCCCCTAATCCCAATGCATCTGTAATGAAATTCACGTCTGTGCTTAATACTGATCCATCAAATGCATCATCCCATTTCCAAGTGTAATTATTTACATCTGAACTTCCACATACATCATTAGGAGTTACTATAGCATCAAATTCAACATCATTACCTAAATGATCTTCGTAATATCCTGTGTTTGAAGGTAAAGTTATTGAAACATTTGAAGCAACATGCTCTATAATTTCAAAATCAACATTTGTTATATTAACCGCTCCATCATTATCAGCAATAGTCAATGTAACAGTATTATTTCCTGAATCAAAATGATTTGCAGGTATGCTGAAATTTTCCTGTGTGCTTAACAAGTTTCCTTTCCATGTCCATACAACACTTATTATATTACCATCATTATCAAAAACTGTTGACGTAAAGTCTACTGTCTCACATGCATCAACAAATTGTTCATTCATTAATGGAGTATCTATTTCAGCATTAGGTGCCTGATTTGTTACATTTATATCAACACTTACAATATTTTCTGCTGCATCACCATAACAATCAACAGCTGTCAATGTTATTTCATGCATTCCAACACTTAAGTTAGCAGTAATGTCCTCAGTATCTCCTATATTTACTCCATTGTCCTTCCATATCCAAGCATAATCATTTACATCACATCCACAATCTATCAAGTCATCTCCGTCCCCTGATAATATAATACCATCAAGATCAACCAATACACCATAATATGTTTGTGGTATTTCATAATAATCTGGGCTTACTTCAGTATATCCTGTAACATCCATATAAAGATTTAATTTTTCGTTTTCTGTTGTATTAATAACAATAGTGTCTGAACCCATTGTTCCTTGATCATCAACAACACTTGCAGTAAAGAAATTGTTTCCAATAGGTAATACTGAATCATAAGTGAAATTTTGAGCATTGCTTAATTGTGAATCTGTTCCATTAGCAAAGAATGCCTGCCAGTTCCATGAAGTTGGTATTACATAACCGTATGGACTGTCTGGATCATATGCATCTGCAGTGAAATCTATAGGGCAGTATTCCATAACATTTGTGTTTACTGGATTTGTTATGTCAACAACAGGTGCCTGGTTTGCATTAACATGAATTGTTACTTCATCGTTTCCTGTAAGACCGTATGAATCTGTTCCTATCAATGTTATTGTATGGTCTGCATCACAAGTTAAATTATCTAATGAAAATCCTGTTCCTGTTCCTATTGCTCCATCTTCGCTTGATACCCATGAAAATGATACTGAATCTCCTTCAAACATCTCATCAATGTCAAAGTAAGTTCCATCAAATGTTATTGGCTCTCCGCATACAAATGTATTTCCTTCATTTGGACTTGTAATATTTACTGTTGGAGCGTCTGCTACAGGTAATACCTTAATTAAGAAAGTATCCTGGTCTGTCAATGAGCCGTCTGAGACTTCCAATGTAACATTTTCCTCTCCATTCCAGTTTGCCAAAGCTGACAATGTTGCTATATTATCTGAACTTATGTTAATTATTATGTTAACTGCTGATAAAACACTCCATATTAATTCATCATCTGTATTATCAACATCATCAGCATACATATTAAGATTCAATGTTGTAGAACTATCCTCATCAAATTCTAGATAGACTATAGGAGTTATTACAGGTGCATCGTTTACAGCATTGACTGTTACTGTTATGTTATATGAATCAGATAATAATCCTATATCTGTTGCAATGAATGTGATATTTTCCTGCCCGTACCAGTTTTGTGGAGAATCAAAGGTAACTGTTCCGTTTGCATTTATGTTAACACTTATGTAATTGTCTCCTGAATATGACCATGTTACTTCATCATCAGGATTATCAATATCTGTCAAGTAATCATATAAACTCCATGAAGTTGTTAATGTTGTATCTTCATCGAAATTAACATCTGGTATGTTTTCAACTATTGGGGCATCATTTACAGGCAATACTGTTATGAATGAGTCACTTGAATCACATAAACCATCAGGGTCGCATGCTTCATAAGTTATTGTAGCATGACCGTAAAAGTCCTGTGTTAAAATATAAGATATTGTGTTATCTGGATTTATTACTGCTGTAACGTTTCCATTATCAGAATATGCTGTCCATGTCAATTCATCATTAGTATTATCAACATCTGATACAAAATTATCCAAATTAATCAAAGGATCTGCTGTATCTGGCATGTCTTCATACATTTCAACATTTGGTATTGTATCTGAAACAACAGGTGCATCGTTTATTGGTGTTACTGTTACAACAAAATCATCTGTGTCTGTCAATGAGCCGTCTGAAACTTCAACAACAACAGTTGAATTTCCAAACATGTTTGTCTGTGTGACACATTCTATGTATCTGTTATCATATACTGAGCAATCAACAATATCCAATCCTGATTCATTTAATATCCTGTAATCAAGATTTTCAACAGAAATCTCTACATCATAAGCATAATTCCATAAATCAATAAGCATTTTATTTAATCCTGAATCTTCTTCAATTGTTACATCTGTTAAATTAGCTATTACAGGAGGGTTGTTTAATTGTATTACATTTACCCTGAATATGTCTTCTGCAAACAATCCCTGATTGTCTGTTACTCTTATTGTAATATCAGAATAACCAAATTGGTTTTGCTGTGTTTCACAATCTACCCACGCTCCAGTATCGTTATTTCTTATTGAACAATCAACAACACCTAGATTGCTTTCTCCTATGATCTCATAAGTCAATTCATTATCCGGACTTTCTGCATCATCAACATAATCCCATATGTTCATCAAGTCCTGATTTAATCCTGAATTCTGCATTATGTCAACATCTGGCAATAATGGATTTATCAAAGGAACTGTGTTTGGTATTGTTACTGTATAACTTCCAACTAATATTGAACTTCCATCATAAGGCTTCCAAGCTTCACATGTAACATCCCCAACACTTGTAGATCTTGATAGCAATGGGTTTACATTTGTTATTTCACCGCCAATAACTCCAGAACCTTTCCAGTGGAAATTATATCCTGTGTCATCCCCATTTACATAACATGTCAAATTATCAGTTGTCAAGGGATTTGTTGGTGTAATCAAAACAGCTGATGCTGACAAACCAACAGTTCCCATTAATACTATTAACAATAAGCTCATTATTCCAAATAAGCTTAAGTTCATTTTTCCCAATTTGTTATTTATTCTCATTGTGTATTAATATGTAATCTTGTTTGTAAAGGGGTTGGTTTAAGACCATAGCTTACTCCAGCACCAATATAAGTATTTTCATTTTCAATTTCACTTACATCAGAGTAAATTTCTTTGTCATAACCGCCTTCAATTGTAAAGTATAATGAATCCTCTAATCCAATATTATATCTCAATATAACTTTTGTATTTTCAAAATCTCCTCCAACAGGATATTCCCCATAAATATCAAATCTGTTCTTTTTATTTTGTGTTTCATAAGTTCCTAAAAATCCTATGTTATTGCCCATTATCTTTTTGTCAGACTCTGTTAAATACTTTTCCATTTGAGATATTCCAATACCCAAATCAAGCCCATTGTCAAAGCTTACCATTGGACCAACATAAACATAATATTCACTGAAACTTTCATCCAAATTATCCTGTTCCAAGTTAAAATTACTATAAGCACCACCTGCATAAAAACCTGCTCTTCCTTTTTGTATATCAAACAATGAATGTGACTTTATATCCACCATATAATTGTCAATTTTCATGTTTTCTTCAAATTCAATGTCAAAACCATCAATTTCTATTGTGTTTTCTTTTTCAGTTCTCAAATATGCTCCATATAAATCAGTATCATTCACAATATTTCCATTAAAATTAAATCCATACATTGTGGTCTTGTCATTGACAGAAAGATCATCTGACCTCATGTTTCCTTCCTTGTATCCTAGTTCAATTCCAACAAACTGGTCATCTGCTACTTCAAGCATTGCTTCAAGCCTTCCCGCTCTTTGATTTCCATCATAACTGTCATCTACAAATTCAGATTTTACATTTGAACTCCTTTCATTATAGAATCCGTTTAAACCAATTCCAAATCTTCTTGATTCCATTGATGATTCTTTTTCTTCTGTTTTTGTTTCAGATTCTTTCCTGCCTTCAACTCTAAATTCAATAACACCCTCTTCTTTTTCTGAATGTCCCCAATATTTAATGTATATGTTTCCATCCTTTTCTACAGGATCTTCAATGTCATAATTATCATGCATTCTCTTGAAATTATCAGTAAGCTCTGCCTTTATATCATCACCTTCATCAACTTTCATATAACCTTCTTTAAGAACTTTTCTTGTTTTTCTTTCTGACAATTCTTTTCCATTCCTGAAAATATTAAGAGGTATTAAATTATTAGTTGATATTATTAATTTGTCTGGGTCTGCTGCATCCAATTCAGTAAATTCTATTATTTCCAAGTCCTTATCACAGGGAATAAGTACAAAGTTTTCGGATTTTACTCTTTTTGTTTTTGTGCTTCCATCCCTAAATCTCATTAATTTTTCGACATATTTTGTTTCAAGTGAATCTATGTTATAAACAAAGCTTCTTAATCCATATATTCTGTGAACATCATTCTCTTTTCCTTCAACAGGGAAATGTTCTGGTTCAATACCATCCATTCTGGTTATACTTAAACTAAATTCAGGAATATCTTCTTTTATTTCTCTTTTTATTTCTCTTTTTCCATTAAATAAATCATCAAGTATTGGTTGTTCTCCTACTGGAGTTTCCTCAATAGTATCTCCATCTATAACTTCTGTTACATTGTCCCAATCAACTATATCTTCTTCCATTATATCTGATAATGTGCTTCCATCAATAACTTCGGGCATATTTTCTGCAGTGCTTCCACTTATTACATAACTTCCATCCATAATACTGGAGCCATCAGTTTCACCAATTTCTAATGGACCCCCTGTTGGATATAATCCTTCAACGCAACCATCTTTTATTATAGGTTCAACTTCTTTTTCTTCTGCAGGAACTTCAATAACTCCTCCTGTTGGTTTTTCGGTTTTTGAAATTTCTTCTTTATCCCACCCAAAATCATCTCTTTTTTCAGCCCTTTTTACAACTTCTTCTTCCTGAGCTTCTTCAACATCAACTTTAACTGGTTTTTTAACCTCTTTAGATGGCTTTCCTTTCATGAATGTTTTAAAATCATGATATTTTAAATCCATTTTAAGAATTCCATCTTCTACTTCAAATTCATTTACTTCTGTCAATGCAACCTGATACCCCAAACTGTTTTTAGGATTTTTAAAATCATAATTATCAACTTCTACAACAGATTTATTATTTTTTATAGCAACAAAGACACTTTCATCTGCCATTCCTTCTTTAGTGTTAAATTGTCCGTCTTTTAATGAATTATTCTGGTCAAATAATATTCTCGTAACAATATCCCCTTCTGGGACTTTATTATAGTTTATAGTCAATAAATGTGGATTTTCTCCATTAACTTCAACGGATTTTATGTAACCGTCCTGTGGTTTTTCTTTCCATCCATCAATATTTGTTTTATTATCAACCCATGGTTTATTTAGAATTTCATCAAGATTTAATTTCTTTTCAGATACTTTATTTTCAGGCACCTCAAATGCAGTCGGAACTCCATCATCTTTTGGCATTGGTTTTGTTTTCTTTTTAACAACCTGTTCTATAGGTGCTTTTTCTTTAATATTTTCTACAGAGTTCTTTCCTACAGCATTACCTATGGAATAACCAATAATTCCCCCCATAAACATACTAGTAGCAATAGCTCCTGCACCAATCAGTGTATTTGCTTTATTAGAAAACTTTTTTTTATTAAATGGATTGTTTGTATCATACATTTTTTCAGATACTTTGGTTTCTGTAATGTCTTCAGAAAGCTCGTTCCATTTTCCCATATTTTGTTGTTGGTCATCCATTTTTTTATTATTCATGAATAGTTAAAATAATTAACCACAGATAATGAGTAACACATCATATATATAAATCTTTCTCTTCACTTCATAACCGAAAAATTCATAAAATTTTTAAAAGATTTCAGGGAAAATTTAAAAATGAATAAAGCAAAACATATAGGCATAATTCTTGATGGCAATAGAAGATTCTCTAAAAAGATAATGAAGGCCCCTTGGAAGGGACATGAATACGGGGCAAAAAAACTGAAAAATCTTGTTGAATGGTGCAAGGAACTTGACATTAAGGAATTAACTCTTTATGCTTTCTCTATGCAAAACTTTAACAGGCCCAAGGAAGAATTTGATCACTTGATGAGAATATTTAAAGAAAATTTTGAAAAATTAAAGAATGATAAAAAAATAGATGAATATGGAATAAAAATAAGAGTAATAGGAAGAATCCATTTATTTCCAAAGGATGTTTATGAAGCAATGAAACATATCATGGAAAAGACAAAAAACAATTCTAATTATATAATTAATTTCGCTATGGCATACGGGGGACAGGAAGAAATCATTGATGCAATAAAAAAGATAGGAAGAAAAATAGATTCTGGTGAATTAAAGACAGAAGATATTAATAAAGAGATAGTAAATAAAAATTTATACATGTCTGACCAGCCCGACTTTATAATAAGAACAGGCGGGGATCATAGAACTTCCAATTTTCTTATATGGCAGTCATGGTATTCTGAATGGTTCTTTCTGGAAAAGACATGGCCTGAATTCGAAAAAGGAGATTTGGTGGAATGTCTGGAATGCTTTAATAACAGGGAAAGAAGATTCGGGCGTTAAACTTTAATGTTTTTTAAGTCATATTTCTTTGACGTGTCCATTACAATTATTTTGTGTTTCTTTTCCTTTGCTTCAACAAGACATACATCAAATATCTCAACATCGAGATTTTCCCTTATTTTTTCCTTTGAGTAATTTCTTTTTTTAAGCCTATTTTTTAATTTTTTAATGTCACATTTTGTTATTATGCATAAATCAACATATTTCTTAGGAAGATAATGAGACAAGTGACCGTCTATTATCAGATTCTTCTTTGATTTTTTAATTAAGTCTATTAATTTCTTGTTTAATTTTTTAACATCAATCTCATAAACTTTCTTGTTATAAGAACCGAGCTTGTTTTTCTTTGCAAAACTCTTTATGTTTATGTATTCGTAATTTAATAATTTAGAAATTTTTTTTGCTATTGTGGTTTTTCCTGTTCCAACAGAGCCTGAAATGCATATAACCTTAACCATTTATTATTGTACCCTTGAATTTTTTATTTTTAATATAATTCTCGAGATTTTTAACATCACTTCCATCCATTATTAATGTTCTTATCTTGTATTTTCTTATTATTTTTGATGCATTCTGATCAAGAACAAAATGCTGCCCAGGTTTGTACTTTAGTTTGTTCGCCATTTTATAAAAATCGTCAAAGGAAATTCTTGAAATGAACTTTGCGTTTTTGTTTTTTCTGGGATCCTTGTCATAAAGCCCTTTAACATTTGTAAGATTTATGAAATCAGCATTAAGATATCTTGCAATGTTTGCTGCAGTACCATCAGAAGTATTATCTTCCTTATATCTCAAGGCCCCACAGAAAACTATCTTATTCTTTTTCAGTGTGTTTTTTACTTCCTTCAATGACTTTGGAATTTTCGAGGATGGAGACTTATTAAAGAATTTGTGGAGAAATCTTGCATTCAATCTTGTTATCCTTATTCCTGTAAGGCATACTTCCTTTGTTGAAAGATTCTCTTTTTCAAGAGGCTTCATGTATTCTCTAGCTGGTTTTCCCCCTCCAGAAACAATTACAAAATTATATTTCCTTGAATATTTTTTTATTAATGTCTTTAATTTCTTTAACAAATCATAATTTACCTCATTATGAAAAATAAGACTTCCACCAAGAGAAATTACCATCACCTTCATATTATAACAATTAATTAAGAATATTTAAGTCTTGCTCTTCTTTCTCAAAAATTCCTCTGTTTTTATTTTTGTTTCAGGAGTGCCCATATCACTCCAAAAACCTTTTACAAAATTAAAGCCTAATCTTCCCTCTTCTATATACATATTGTTTACATCAGTTATCTCATATTCTCCTCTCCAAGAAGGTTTTAACTTTTTAATCTTGTCAAAGACAGTGGAATCATACATGTAAAGCCCTGTAATAGCATAATTTGATTTTGGATTTTTTGGCTTTTCTTCAATGGAAATTATTCTTCCTTTCCCTGCTTCCATACCTGACAATTCAGCAATTCCGTATTTTGCTCTTTTAATTCCATCTTTATCAACATAATATAAATCATCATTATAATCAATTTTCTTTAAGAATAACATTGCTCCAAGATTATATTCTTCAAATTTTTCCTTAACTCCATTAAAATCATCTTCAAAATAATTGTCTCCCAATATTGCAACCAATTTATCATTCTTGCATATGTCCTTTGTTAATCCAAGAGCCTGTGCTATACCTCCTGCTTCTTTTTGAACTTTGTATGTGAAATTTAAATCATCATGATTTTCTGTGAGGTATTGAACAATAATTCCAACATGTTCATAACCTGTAACAATACTAATATCATCAAAACCAAAAGATTTCAAAGTGGATAATGGATATTCTATCATAGGTCTGTCTCCAACACCCACCAAATGTTTGTTTAAAACACTTGTTAACAAACCAAGTCTTGTTCCCTTTCCACCAGCTAATATTATCCCTTTCATATTTAGTGGTATATATGTCTCTTATATTTGTATAGGCATCTTTCAACAGAATCAATAATATCTGGCATAAAAATTCCTTTGCTTTTCAGTTTATCTGTATTTAATGTACAGTTTGACCTTTTTGATGTTGTAATTTTATTTAATTCATCCAAAGACATTATAGAAAATTCATGATTTGGATTAACTATATCCCGATACATTTTCATTATGACTGCAGCAGAAATTATTCCAGGATTAACTAAATTATAAATCCCAGTTTCCTCTTCTTCGATTAATTTCTTAATAACAGGTAATGCATCTGGAATAACAGTCATTGAATTTGGCTTGTCAATAACATTATCATATTCCTTTAACTTGTCAATAAGATTTCTCTCATTGGGGTGGTCATCAATAGGCATTCTTATTCTTAATATTAAACTCTTGTCTTTATAGTATGTTAATAATGCTTCTTCAGCCACCCTTTTCGTATCTGCATAAAACTGCTCCCCAACAAAGTTAGGTTTGTCTTCCTCTGTAAAATTGTTTCCATAATAAATGCAACCGCTGCTTAAATGCACAAGATACGGATTTGGATTCTGTATTCCGCATGCATTGGCCAACAAACACACGGCAGTAACATTTGAACCCCATGTTTCTTTCATATTATCTTCACACCAATCTATGCTCGGCACTCCAGGTCCATGTGTTTTACCAATTGCATTTATAACAAAATAAGGTTCTTCTCTATCCTGTAAATTGTCCAATTCTTCTCTAAGCAAGTTATCCAATTCATTTTGATGGTATGAATCTACTCTTAAATCAGAAAGCTTAAAGTCAAAACCTTCTTGTTCTTTGAAATAATTAAACATCCTATTTCCCATATAACCATTACCAAATATTATTCCTTTCATTTTTCTGAAGATTCCTTTAAAGGCCTCCACCATTCCTCATTGTTTTTGTACCATTCGATTGTGGATTCAATTCCACTATTAAAGTTTATTAAAGGTTTCCATCCCAATTCTTTTATTTTGTTAAAGTCAACAGAATATCTGAAATCATGTGCTTTTCTATGATCTATCCTTTCTATCATATCTTCTCCAAAACCAAAATGATTTAACAATATATCAGTAATTTCCCTATTGGTTTTTTCAATTCCTGTTCCTATGTTATATATCTCTGGCTCTCCATTTAATAATACTTTTTCCAATGCAGTACAATGATCCAGAACATGAATCCATTCCCTTATATTTTCTCCTTCCCCCATTAAAGGAACTTTTTTGTTGTCAATCAAATTTGTTATAAATCTTGGAATTAATTTTTCGGGATGCTGAAATGGACCATAATTATTGCAACATCTTGTAATTATTGCATCTATATTATAATTATCTTTATAGTATCTGACAAAAAAATCTGCAGCACCCTTTGATATTGAATAAGGACTTCTTGGATCTAAAGGATTATCTTCTGTCCAGGATTTTCCGTCTTTTCCAATGCTCCCATAAACCTCGTCTGTAGAAACTTGTAAAAATCTGGAATTAGAATCATTTAAATTCTCTAATAGATTAACAATTCCTTTTATATTTGAATCTATAAAATTACTAGGATCTAAGATTGAATTATCTACATGAGATTCTGCAGCAAAATTTACAACATAATCGAAATCTTCTTTTCCAAAAACCATATACATCTTAGAATCATCAGATATGTCTCCATGAAAGAAGGAATATCTTCCAGGATATCTAATTTTAACGTCTTTTAGATTATCCCCCAATGCAGCATATGTCAATTTATCCACATTCAATACAGAAAGATTCTCATGTTTCTCAAGCATGTATCTTATGAAATTGCTTCCTATAAAACCAGAGCCACCTGTAACTAATAATTTCATTTTTAATCCACCATGAATAATGTATTGTCCTTATTGTCTATAAATCCCAACAATGCAGCAGAATCAAGAAATGCGTGTGCATAATTTATTGCCGCAAATGCATTTATAAAATCCCCCTTTCCCTTGAAATGCAATGCATCCTCGTAATACTTTTTTGACATCTCAATTAATTTTACTGCCTTTTCATCATTCATTTTTATCTCTTCAAGAGCCTTTTTTGTAAGTTCAATATACTTATCTAATTTTTCTTCTGTAATATCTTTCATAACTATTTATTAATGATAAAATATTTAAAGGTTTTTTATAATCAAAAAATATGCATACTAAAGAAATAGAAGAATTAGAAGGGATAATAAAAAATCATGACCTTGTATTGCTTGATACATGTATGTTATCTCCAAAACATAGAAAAGACCTAAGCTATTTGAAATATTTCAAATATCAAATTGATTACAGGGAAAATTTAAAGAACATTCTCTTGGAAAATGATAATTGCTGCATAACAAAAGAGGTTTTCAGGGAAGCAATGGAAGGAAGTAAGAAAGGGAGGGAAAAAGGTGATGAAATGATGATTAAATTAATCAAGAAAAATGAGAATATGTTAAAGGTATTAAAGAAAAATAATAGGTATTTTACCTTGACAGAAGAGGAAAAATTCACAAAGAGGATATTAAGTAAGAGTCTTAAGGGATTTAAAGAGGAATATAATCTACCTGAAAAGGAATTTAGATTAATATTATATGGATTAACTTCTGCATTATTAAGAAGAATTGATGTTGGAATTTTGACAAGAGACTGTGGTTTATTAAAAGCCATACCAGGAACAAAAAAGTATGTTGAAAGGGTTTATAAAACTCAACTGAACATTAATTCTTATTTTGGAACAGAAAAAATAAATTAAATGGAAATCATCAAAATAAAAACAAGCAAAAAAGAGGAAATCATTGACATAACAGATAAGATAAATTCTATTGTAAAGGATATGAAAGAAGGTTTTATTAACATCTATGTCAAACATGCAACAGCAGCAATAATTATAAACGAGAATTATGATCCAAACATACAAATTGATTTTCTTGCAATGTTAAATGATATAATACCCCAGGGAAAATGGCTTCATGACAAAATAGACAATAATGGGGCTGCACATCTGAAATCATCTTTGATAGGTCCTTCTGAAACAATTCCAATAAAAGATGGAAAATTACAACTTGGAACATGGCAATCAGTAATGCTATGTGAATTTGATGGACCAAGAGAAAGGGAGATAATAATACAAAGATGCCATGCAAAAACTGCAAAACAAGACCAGTAATAAAATTAAACAGCACTAACATAAAATTATGCAGAAGCTGTTTCCTTAAATATTTTGAAAAAAAAGTTCTTGGAACAATAAGAAAATATGACATGATAGGAAATTCAAAAAAAATAAATATTCTTGATGATGAATTTTTTAATATTAACTTCAATATATTAAATCAATTGTCAGAGCAAAGAAGAGGAAAATTTAAGGTCTTTAAGACAAAATTAAGAAAAGGAAAAACAGCAACTTCCGATAACATAGATACAATATCTTCATTGATATTGTTAAGCGAGTTCAAGAACAGATTAAGAAAGGACCTTCTTCCTGTTTACAAAAACACAATAAGGCCATTATATTTTATGCATCTTGAGGAAATAGAACTGTATGCAAAATTAAAAAAATTAAGAATTAAAAAAAGAAAGCTTCCTACAAGGCAGAAAAAAGTTATGAATTTCATAAATGATATGGAAAAACAGTATTCTGGAACAAAAAACAATATAGTAAAATCTTATATTGAATTAATTAATAATCTAATTGATGAAACAGAAGAAGAAAGATACAAAAAGCATTAGAAGAAGTTAAACAAGGAAAACTTTATTCTATAGAGGATGTAGCTAAGGGACATGGGGTAACTTTAGAGTAAAATGTATTCTATTGAATTAACTAAAATATCCAAAGACTATCTTAAAAAAATTCTAAAAAGGATAATAAGATAATATTAAATAAAATATTCCTTGAGAGAGAATCCCTTTCAGGTATATAAGGAGATTAAAAGGTAGCAAATTATGGAGACTTAGAGTGTTAAAATATAGAATTATAATTGATATTATAATATCAAATAATAAAATAATTTTTCTAAGAATAGGGCGTAGAAAAAATATTTATAACAAACAATAACTCATTAATTTTTTATATTTCCATGTCAATGCTACTTTTGATCCTTCGTATTCTACATTATAATCATTATTCTCTTTTATTGTCTTGTAAAGTTCGCATATACTTTTAGATTCAAGATTTCTTACATAATAATCCCCTGTAAGCATCTTGAAATCATAATTTTCATCAATGGTTTCTCTGATATCTCCAGAACCGTACAGAGTCAATCCATTATCAGTAATATAACCATTGCCGTCAAAGAACTGCATTGCGATTACTGCATCTTCAGGTATTACATCAAATATGTCAGAATTCATTAATTTCTCCTTTATTAAAGTTAAATCAATCTCATAACTTTTTGTGTAAAAGGAACCAACATCATTGCTTCTTGCAGAATAATCAATATTTTGTATGTTAAAATCATTAAACTCTTCTTCCTCCTTCTCAGGAAGATTTAATACAATAATAACCAAGGCTATTATTATAACAAATACACCAATTTTCTTTATCATATAAAATTAAATAAAAAGGGATTTATAAATTTATTTGAATTTTCTCCTTCTTATCTTTTCCTTCATCCTCAAAAGCTGGATGTACTCAATGATGTATGGGTCAAAACCTATAAGGTTGTGAAAATCTGATTTCATGTGAAATCACCTCCTGAAAATAGGATAATTTTTCTTTATAAATAGGGTATGCAACAAAAATACAGAATTAAGATATGGATTAATAATTCATAATGTTTTTAAATGGATTTTAGGGATTTTTATAAAATGCCTACTCTGGAATTTGTGCCTCAATGGTTTAATGGATATTCCTTTGTAATATTTGAATTCTTCAGTGCAATAGTGTTAATGCTTATTGCAGCATATTCATACAAATGCTACAAATTCACAGACAACATAAAGAACAAGAGACTTGCAACAGCATTTTTCTTGATGGGTCTTGGTTTTATATCAAAAATATCAACCAACATAATAATACATTACACTTTTGTTGAGACAATAAATTTTGGGTTCTTTAACTTCATTGTAAGCACTGTAAAATCCTCTGACATCCTGTTTACAATAGGTTACTTCTTTTACAGGTTATTGATATTGTTTGGGCTTTATGTTTTTTATCTTGCTATATCAGACTCAAAGGAAAACATTTTATTTATGACATATTTCATAATAATAACTACAATATTCAGCAGCTTTGCACATTACGTTTTCCACATGACGGTTTTAATACTTGCTGGAACAATAACAGGATTGTATTACAAGAATTACTTGAAAAAAAAGACTAAAAGAATTATGTTAATATTTACATCATTCCTACTGATAACAATAGCTCAGGCCTTTTTCATATTCTCTATAGGCAAACACAACATTTATGTAGTTTCTGAAATTATACAATTAACAGGTTTCATACTGTTATTATACACATTCATAAAAACGATAGGTAAAAATGCCAAAAAGAAACAGAATAGAAATAATAAATGACATCTTGAGTTCTATAAGTTCTAAGGGAAAAATAAAGCCAACCCATTTGATGTACAAGTCAAATTTATCCCATACCTTGATGAAGTCTTATTTAGAAGAGTTAATAGAAAAAAACATGGTTGAGGAAAAGAAAGTTGAACATAAGAAACACGAGCATTCTTATTTTATCATAACAGAGAAAGGGATTAAGTTTATGGAGAAGTTCAAGCAGATGAAAGAATTTGAAGAGACTTTCGGATTATGAATTAACTATAATTTCTTTTTATGGTTTCATTTTTCAAGCGCCTCTGAAATTAATGCTCTTCTTCCCAATGGATTTTCAAAGGATGTAAAGGGAGAAGAAAAAATGTATTGAATAATTAATTAAAGAAAAAATATTATTTTTTAAACAAACCTTCTATAGAAAAGAGTTTTCTGTTAACACAGGAGAAAAAGAAAAATAATGTATTATATTAATAAGTTCTTGGGGGATTAATTCTTATTTTCATAATTTTCAATTGCTTTTTTAAAAGTTTTTATAACCATGTGTGTACAATGCAGTTTTATTGCAGGAACATCACCAAGATCATTTTTTATGTCCTCATATGATACTTTTTTTGCCTCTTCTATGGTTTTTCCCTTAACGATTCTGCAGAATGATTCAGAAGCAGCTATTGCAGCTATACATCCATATGTCAAATAAGAAATATCTTTTATCTTGTTGTTTTTTATTTTCAAGAATATCTTAAATATGTCCCCACATTTAATGTTTCCTTCTTCTGCAACAGCACTAGGGTTCTTTATTTCCCTTGCAAACTTGGGATTCTTGAAGTAATCCATTAATTTTTCAGAATACATCATTTTATCGGTGACATCTTCCTTAATTTTTTAATAATATCAGGAAGTACTTTAATTACAAAATCAATGTCTTTTTCTTTTGTGTATTTGCTTAATGTTAATCTCAAAGAACCGTGGGCCTCTTCATGTGTTAATCCGATTGTCTTAAGAACATGGCTTGGTTCTAATGATTTTGAAGAGCATGCACTTCCAGTTGATGAACATATTCCTTTTGCATCAAGATAACCTCCAATGGCTTCTCCTTCAACAGCATCAAAGGATATATTCACATTATTGCATAACCTTCTTTCTCTTGAGCCGTTTAATCTTGCATTGTCAATATTGTTTAATATAAAATCTATTAATTTATCTCTTAATTTTGTCATGTTTTTTATGTCACTGTTCTTTATTATCTTTGTAGCTTCTGCAAAACCCACAATCCCAGAAATGTTTTCTGTTCCAGCTCTTAACTTTCTTTCTTGTGAACCCCCATGCATTTGCTTTTTTAACTTTATTCTTTCTCTAATATATAACGCGCCTATGCCTTTCGGTCCGTGAAACTTGTGCCCTGAAAAAGATATTAAGTCTATTTTTAATTTTTTAACACTTATTGGTATTTTTGTAAATGATTGAACTGCATCTGTATGAAAGATTATGTCATGCTTCTTGCATAATTCTGCTATTTGCTCAATGGGTTGTATTGTCCCTATTTCATTGTTTGCGTGCATTACAGAAATTAATATTGTATCTTTTCTTATTGAATTTTTTAATTGATCCAAGTCTATGAAACCTTCACTGTCCACATCAATATATGTTGCTTCAAAGCCTTTTTTTTCAAGTTCTTCAACAGTTCTTAAAACACACGGATGCTCTATTTTTGAAGTTATTATGTGCCCTCTTCCTTTTTCATATGCAACACCTTTTATTGCCAAATTGTTTGATTCAGAACCTCCTGAAGTGAATATTATTTCTGAAGGCTTTGCGCTTATTGCATTTGCGACTGTCCTTCTTGATTCTTCCAAAGCCATTCTTGCTTCCTGTCCTTTTTGATGCAGTGAGGAGGCATTTCCAAATTTTTCATTGAAATACGGGAGCATTTTTTTTATTACTTTATCATCTACTTTTGTTGTTGCCCCATTATCTAAATATATTAAATTCATTTTTTATAACACTCCTTTTTGCAATAGCATTGAACATGTTTTTCCACTAATTTCATCAATGGAACCATTGTCTTCTTGTTTAATGAGTATATTCTTTCTTTTCCTTTTCTTTCAACTTCTATAAAATGGCAGTCATGTAATCTCTTTAAATTATGGGATACTTTTGACTGTTCCTCTTTTAATATCTTGGTTATTTCATTTACTGGCATTGGTTTTTTCATTAGAAGATCTAGTATCTTTACTCTTAACTTAGAGCTCATGGTCTCGAAAAACAAATTATATGAAGGACATTTCATATGAAATAATATTCATAAGTAGTTTATAAATGTTGTGGTTAAAAAGATCTAAAGAAAATAAGAACTAGTATCATTAAAAAGGATATTACTATTGTTAAAGGAAAGTATTTCGGTTTTCTTATTATTAATGGAATTAATTAAGTATTACTATCAATTATTGCAACCCATCAAATAATAACAACAATTCCTGCAATAATATCAATGGGATTTCCGAGTAATACACTTAACCTTTTCATAATAACAATATAATAATTTTATTTATAAACATTTTGTGTTTTAACTCATTTTAGAACTTCCAGGCTTCCCATTTTTCCGGTTGATACCTGCATATTGCTGTTATATATGCTTGACCATCCCTTTGTTATTTTTATTTTGTCTCCCTCATTCACTTTTTCTATGTCATCATTCCATAACGTTATTGTTACTTCTCCTGTATCATCCTTTCCCTTGCAATTGCATACTCTTAATTGCCCGTTTCTCACTTCTCTTGGTTCTTCCTTTTCTGTAATTTCTAGAATTATCTCATCCACTGGAGACCTGTCTTTTAATTCATTGACTTTCATTGTTATTCACCTCAAGAAAATCAAAAATAGATTATATATAAATGTTGTTGTGAAGATTAAATTGAGTTTATTTTTTTCTGTTCTCTTTTCCATTCATCAAATCTTCTTTCTTCCTCTTTATATGCTGAATTAAATGCATCATGGACTTCATCAACACTTATTCTTTCTTCATATAGTTTGTATAAAAGCATTGAATTAAAAACATTTAATCTTGGTTCTAGTTTTTCTTTTTCAGTAAGCGCGAAATCCCTTAAAACTCCCCTTGGAATAACAAAACTTTTTTCTTCTCCATCTTTTTCTATTATATAGAGCAAATGATCATCAATAGAAGTCTTGAGATAATCTATCCTTAATCTTTCACTTTCATAAAGAGGTTTTTCTTCCATAATTTTTGTAATTAAAACATATATATAAGCATTTATTTTAACAAAAATATATTTCAAAAAAACTTATAAAGAACCTAATAAAGCAGTTTATATGAGAAAATCTATTTTATTAATAATTCCATTGTTGTTTTTGATGGCTGCATGTGACAACACAACAGGAAGTTCAGTAAAAGATGTTTCTGAATTAAGTGAAATGGAGAGATTTGCAAAGCTTGAGGCTGAATTTGCATGTGACTTGTTTGATTCTGAAAGTGAACAGGATGTATTGGAAGCCATGAAAAACATAGGTTACTTGCTTGACAAATACGGATTTACTGAACAAGATATTGAAAAACTTAAAGTAAAATACAATAATACTGAATTCGTTCAAGTTGTTGTTGAAAACATAGAAGGTATTTGTCCTGAAAACCTTGAAAATATGCAATAGTTTTATTAATTTCCTTATAGTGGTGACAAATAGAAAGATTTATAAAGTATGAAATATTCTTATTTTTAATTAAAATGAAGCTTGAAAATAGATTAAAATGTGTTAAAAGAGGAGCTACAATATTGGCATTATCAACTGCTTTAGGTTTAGGTGCTGGTTATTGTGGCGGAAGTTCTGGTGGAAGTTCTGGTAGAGGAGATACTCCTACGAATAATGCTCCAACAGTTTATATTAACAACCCTTTAGATGGAAGTACTTTTTATAGAGGAGAAGATATTCCTTTAAGTGCTTATGCTACAGACCCTGAAAATAACATAAGTTATGGAGGGTGGGATCCTGTTGATGGACTTACACCAATAGATGGTGTTAACAAACTTAACGGTGGAACTTATAATGTTCAATTAGATTCTACTTTAGGAACAAAAACATTGACTGCTTATGCTGTGGACGAGGAAGGCCTTCAAGGAGATACAACAGTTAATATTGATATCTTAAATAATCCACCTGAAGCTATAGCAGAACGTAAAAACGTTGATTGTGACTCAATAGTTCCATATGATTTTACAAGGAGTTCGGATTTGGAAGATGGAAACACATTAGGTAATTATTATGTTGATTGGGGGGATAGTCATTATGACAATGATCCTGATGGTATAATATTTCATACATATAAATTCTCAGAGGGTTCATGTGGTAAAATTTTTCTTTTAAAATTAATAGTAACAGATCTTGATGGAGATACTGCTAGCGATACTGCTTTTATTAATGTTAGTGATAATCAGTAAATTTTATATATCTCTATTTATAATTCTATATTATGAAAAAAGAGGTAATTTTTAGTATTGTATTAATTTTATTAATGAATTTTGTTTCTGCTTCTATAGATGTTACATATGATACAACGCCTGAAGAATCTGTTATTTATAATGGGTATGATTGTAATGATGATTGTGATAATGTGAATAATTTAGAGAAATTTTTAACTAAAACAGGAACAAATAATTTAATTTATGTTTCATATCCTAATGAAGGATTATTTAGTAATTATTTTTATAAGAGTTGTTTTTATCCAGAAGCTAGGAAGACAAATATAAATTCCTATTTTAATGATCAAATTATAAGTATATCGTTATCAAAAAAATCTATATGTGAATCTAGTATTTCTTCTGTAAATATAGTAGGGGATACTGAAGTGGGTTCTTCAATAAAAATCTCAACAAGTATAAGTAGTCCATTTCAAAAATCATCAAACTCCCCTTATAATTTTGTACCTCCAGACAGACAGGATTATTATAAAGCCGAAACAAAAGTAGAATTATTAATAGATGGGATTGTTAAAGATACTATAGAAAAAAATTTATTAATCTCTACAACCGAAAATGTAGAATTTATATGGATTCCAGAAACTTCTGATAAAGGAACCCATGAAATAAAAATAAGAACGAATGTAATAGATTGTCAATGTGAACAACCACAAAATAATGTGGAATCTTCTCCAATTTCAATCACAATATCAGAACCAACAACAGAAGAAGAAACATGCACAGATGAATGCACATCAAACACATGCTCAAGTAATGCAAGAGGATATTACATATGCTCAGACATAGACAATGATGGTTGTAAAGAACTAAGTTCAACATTAACACAATGCCCTTATACAGAAGTATGTGACAATGGGCAATGTTTAACGCAACAAGAAGCTCAAAAATGCTCAGATGGAACTCCAATAAACACCTGCTCTTCAACAAAGCCAAAATACTGTGATGATAATTTAATATTAATTGATTATCCAAGTCATTGTGGATGTCCTGATGGAAAAGTCAGAGTGGATGACTTATGCGTAATTCCCGAAGATGATTACACTCAATGCATCCCAGTATGGGAATGCGGTGAATGGGGAGACTGCTTTAACAAAGTAAAGGAAAGAACATGCATAGACATAAACAACTGTGACACAACACAAAACAAGCCAATAACAACCCAATCATGCTCAAGAACAGAAACAGATGAATTCTCAAACACTTATCAAACAACAGGAAACTACACTGCATTATTTGAGTCAGAAGGGTGGGGAAATGCCTTTGACACAATACTTGAAAAGATACAGGACATTCTCTTCTACCAGTTAACAAACATAATAATGATAATAATAGCATTAACTATCATAATATTAATCATATACTTCATAGCAAAAAGGTCATTCTCAAAAACAACGCAAGACCTTAAAGAAGGGGCAAAGAACACAGGAGAGAAAATCAAAAAAGCAGTGGAAAAAGTTCAAATAAAATCAGTAAAGCCAAATGAATTGTTAATTGGAATAATAAAATCACTCCCTCAGGAAGAACAGAATGTTGCTTACACATTAATGGAAGGGGAAGGAATAAGGCAAAGTAATCTAAGGAAAAAAACGGGATTGTCTTTCACGAGACTTGAAGAAATTCTGAAGAAATTCGAGAAAAGGGAAATAATAAAGAAAAGGGAAAAAGAAAATGATCCAAAGATTTATTTCCATGACATGATTAAGTGATTTCATATTTTGGGGGTAATTATAACAGATAATTCAAATATAGGCTGGACAACATTGATATGGGACAAATTATTAAGATTAAAAATGTTGTTCCAACAAGAATAATAAGAAGAGCTAAATTATTCAAATTAAATGAGAAAAATCCTGCTGTAAAGGAATTAATCAAGGTATATGATACATTAATTTATCAAGAAACTGAAAAATATTTCTCAAAAGAATTAAAAGTTGCTTGTTAAATAAAAAGAAAAAATTACTTTCTTTTCCAGTAAAATACACCAATAAGCATTGCAACAAAGAATCCTAATATCCAGTATTTTAATATTCCTGATGATTCTGTTTCTGTTGTTGCTGCACCTGTTACTTCTGGAGTTTCTTCTTCAGTATCTTCTACAACAAGTTCTGCAGAAGCTTCTTTAATGCCTTCACAATTTCCGTAAGTGTATGCTTCTTTGTACATGTCCAAGAAACATGCTCTTGGCTGAAAGTAAACAGTGTCAATTATGTTCGGTTTTCTGTAATCCCCTTTTAATATTGTTGAAGTTATCCTGTATTTGTCATCAGATATTTTTTCAAGAACTGCATCCTCTGCCAAAACATTGTCTGCCTCATCAACGAATTCATTGTTTCCGCTTGTGTGTATAAACAAGTCCTGTAATCCAAGAACCTCATTTTCATCTATGTTTGCATTTGAAAATTCTATTATCAGTTTTTCATCTTCTGTGTTGTAACAAGTGTCTATTCTTGGCTTGAAATCATCGCATGAATATCTGAATTCAGGGCATTCTGCATCAAATTCATTTGGAAAAGACAATGCATCAAGATTGTTCAACTTAATCTCGTATGTTCCTCCATCAAACAAGGAATCTGAGAAAAAATAATATTCAGTATCTTCTCTTAATCTGTCTACTGTTTTGAAGAATCCCAAATTATCTCTTTTGTAAAATGTTCCTGTAAGGGACTTTTCTTCATTTTCATTATCAATATAAGTCAATTCAATATTATCTGTATTTAAGTTATCTGCTGAAGTGAATCTGAAAAACACTCTCCCCTGTGTAGAGCATCCAAAACCTTCATCATCCCTTATCATTCCGCTCTTTTCATCATCGAACTTGATAATGTAATCTGTTCCAAGAAAAGCAAATGCTATGAATATTGTCATGAAAATTCCCAATATATATGCTAGCTTTTTCATGATAATGATATATTATAAAAACTTATAAGATTAACTATTTAAGAATTACTTCTCTCAATAAATAATCTCCAATTGGAATCCCAAAGGATAACAACAATGTAATATCTGTAGCAAATGCACTAAAATATTCTAATTTTGACATTTCATAATTTCCTTTTAAAGCCTTGTAAGTGTAAATTGGCAAGAGACTAAGTCCTATATTTTTCAATCCTGTTACTGTATCTATTCTTCTTTCCAGATTTTCCATAGTAAATTTTTAATTACAAATTATTTAAATATTTAACTCATTGGAATAATATGAACAAGCCATTACTAATAATAGGGGAAATATTGAAAACAATAAAGCTAATGCAAGATAATCTTCACTAAAGAACAATATTGTATATCCACAAAAATGTGATATCAAGTCATGATATTTCAATAAAATTGTTATTTAAAAATCTTGTTTAATTCTTAATGCTCAAAAATATAGCAAAATATATTAAACCAAAAAGTAACAAATAACAAACAAATAGTAAACCTTATCTTCATCAATTAACTTTCCTTCTAATTTTTGAATATTTGAATTAAGTAATTTTACCATTAAAATTATTCAGAAAATCTTTATTTAAAATATTCCTAAATATATTTCAACACTTTATCTTTTATGTTTTTTGGATATTTCTTCAGATATTTTTTTAATTTTTCTTTGTCAATTCTCTTCTTGAACTCTTTCAGCAAATCCTTGTCCATGTTTTCCCTGAAATAAATCATGTCAATGAAAGTCTTTTCAACATCAGAAACAGGATAATAAATATCTCCTTGCTTTATATAATCAAATCCAAAAACATATTTTGGATCAATTCTCCTTATAACAACATTGTTTCCAAATACTTTTCTTATTCCCTGTCTCACTTTTCTTGCAGTAATTACAACAGTATTTGTTTCCTGCTCCCATAAGTCATGTATGCTTAATGCATCCTGCAACCCCATATAAGAAGGTTTAAAACAAAAAACCATTAAAGAAGTATCCTCGTATTTAGTATAATATCCCTTTGTTATTCTTTTTAATTTGTTTTTTAAAATTAAGTTTTTTATTAACTGTTTTGCATATTTCTCATCACCAACAATTCTTTTTATAGAGCCAAAATCAACAACAGGACTTTTTTCAAATAATTTTATCACTTTGTCTATGTGTTTTTTTCTTCCCATTTTTAAGCATATCTTTTTATATATTGTATCATCTTTTCTGGTTCAGGAACAATCCCTTCAAGTATAAGAACTTTTAATTCTTTTTTATCAACAGGTTCATAAAAGTTCTTTATTAGATAATTTATCTCAGTAATTATTTCCTTTTTGTTTTTTACATATCTCAAAAGAAAGAATATATCATACAAGTCTCTTATTTTTCTTCTTTTTGTATAAGCATGCACTTTTTCCTTTATTATTTCTTCAGGCGTTAAAGTGAACACTGTTATCATGTTTCCATTAACTTCCTTGTATTCCATCAATGATCCTTTTGGAATTAGTTTTTTGAATAATGCTTCAAGTCTTACATTTATGTTGTTTATTTTTAGATTAGAATAAAGACTGTTTTCTCCTATTTTTTTCTTTAATATTTCAAATCCTTTGTTTTTTAAATTATCAAATAATTTATTTATTTTTGCTTCATTTTTTGGTATATATACATCAATATCTTCAGAAAATCTATTTCCGTTATAACATCTCCATATAGCTGTTCCGCCATGAATAACTGCTTTTTCAAATATTTTGTATAATTCAACAACAATTATATCCTGAGCTCTGGCTATTTCTTTATGTGCCTGTTTCTTTATCTTAAGTATCAAAGGAATTTCCATATTTAACCAAAGTTATTAATATATATAACTTTAGTTTATTTATAAATCTTTTGATTCTATTCTTTCAAGAATTTCTTTCCAGTTTTCAACTCTTTCTATCATATCATATTCAGATTCATCAAAATTCTGGTTCCAGTAATTCTTTTTGTCATTTCCAAACAAGTATGACCTTATTCCGTTTTCTGAACAATCCACCACATGTGCAACTTTATCATCAATGATTAAATCAGCATCCATCTTTTTGCAATACATTGCTTTGGAATATCCATTGGATAGATACAATTCTGACAAGCTATCTCCAAAATAACGATTGGCCCAGAATATAGAATCCCCGAAAAGATAATTTGGTCTATCACTTAATCCTATAATCTTGTGTTTCTCGCTTAATTTCTTTATTGATTCAACAGCATTTTCCAATGGCATTATGTTTTTGAAATAAGGAGACCTTGAGAATCTCTGAATCATTTTGTATTCCTCTTCTTCTGTTATATTAAGAATTTTTCCTATAGAATATGTTGTAAAATTCTCTCTTTTCAGGTTTTTAATTGGATTTTTGAAATTTCCAAGTAAATAATAACCTTCATTATAATATCTTATCAATGGGTCTATAAGACTTCCAAGAACCTCATCAATGTCTGTTATTATTATCATCTTTTTTTTAAAAATAGAATTTATATAAGGTTTACTGTGTTAGTTTATCGAGATTCTTGTATTGTGTTGATCTTATAGTATCCTTTTCCCTGTAATACATAAGATTTTCCTTTATATATTCCTCATAATCACCAGTAATTCCTTTTTTATATAAGAAATCCGATAATGAATGCTGTAAATCAAGAACATTGGTGTAATTTCCGTTCATGCACGAAATTACAATCTCATCCGCTTCCTTTTGTACTTCTTTTCCTATTAATTTTCTCATTGAAGAAGGCTTCTTTTTTTTCTTTATCATTTTTTTAACATATTCGATGTTTCCGGAAGGATGCCTGAAAGGTCTTCTTCCTGTTATCATTTCATACATTACAACTCCTGCTGAATGTATGTCATTCATAGGATGAATAAGTCCTTCTAATGCCATTGGGGACATATAGCTTGGCTTTCCAGCTGATTTATATCCAATAGAATTGCTTGGAAGATTATCATAATCAAATTCCTGAATAATGCTATAATCTATTAAAAAAGTATTTCCATTGTCTGTTATCAATATGTTAGAAGGGTCTATGTCCCCATGAGAATAACCTATCCTCTTTCCCATGATCATTCTCGGCTTACTAATCTCTTCAACAGCTCTAAGAAACCTGCAACCTATTGTAAAAGCGACATTTACAGGGATATTGTATTCCTGTAGTTTTAATCTTTCGCTATCATTCATTATTGAAAGAAGATTATCTCCATCAATATATTCTATGCATAGATACGAGCCTGCTGCCCCTCCATCATCAATCTTGAATGCACCCCTGAAATCAGGTATTGATTCATTTTTTAGTTTTCTTAATATAAATTCCCTTTCAATATCACTATAATCAATATTTTCTGATTCACCAACCCTTTTTCTTGACATATACTTAACACCAAGAAGTTCAAGTTCACTCTTGAAACCATACTTTCTCTTTATTGAATCTATGTTGTCTTGATTATATATAGGAAGTTTTTCCTTAAACATTTCCTCAAGAATATTTCTTCTTGTTTCAGTTCTTTCATAATCAACCCTGTTATCAGAGGTTTTTTCAGTATCATCAAGATATCTCTGTGAATTATAATATAAATGCTCAATTGCAGTGGTTTTAAGAAGGAACCTTACAAATTCATCCACATCACCATAGTCTGAATTAACTCTAACAGCCTTGAAAAATTCACCAACAGAACCTGATCTTCCCTTTTTCTTGTTTAATATGTAAATCCTGTTTTCCTTCATTTTTGGATCTCCTGGACTTATTATCAAACCAGGCTCAAGCAATCCATAAATTCGTGCATCCTCTTTTATTTTATACAATCCTTTTTCCCCTTCCAGGATTATATCTATTTTTTCTTTTTCTCTTTCAATTTCATCACTAAGCGAATAAACCATTTTTATTTCATAAAACCTTTTTCATCAATATAAGGTATTATATTCATAAGATTGTAATTTGGATCCTTTGGAAGAAAAGGAACAATATGTACATACTTGTTATTATCATCCTTGTAAGCATTGTTATTCACATAAACCGCGGTTACCGCAGCTTCAAGAGGATTATCAAGCAACAGTATAGTGTATTTTGATGTTGTATTCTCTGCAAAATCATTTATAACTTTAAGAGAATGTTCAAGACATGAATTCCCTATGCTTATTTTTCTCTTTGAGAATTTTCCAAATCCAGGAAATAATCTTTTTTCTCCGAAGTAATCATAAAATTGCTTGGGAGCCTTGTGTTTTTTCCATCTTCCCTTGAACCATGAAATAATTTTGTTTTCCTGTTTCAATCCAGAATGCTTAACGAAATTGTCTGCATAAAAGAAGCTGTCTCCATCACTCCTGTATTCATAAAAACCTCTTCTGAGTTTTTTTTCTTCTTCAACATCAAATGCAGAAAGTATTATTGTGTCATTGATTATCTCTTTAACTTTTTCCTTATCAAATTTTGGAAACATTAACTTGACAGACTCATTATATTTTTCAATAATGTTCTTCTTGTTTTTTAATTCACTGCTTTCTAATCTTTCCTGCATATACAACAAAGTATCAAGAGCTATATTCTCTGCCATTCCAATACCAAGATTGTATTTCTTAACTAATCTAAGTATATCATCGCTTGGAATACTCAAACCTAACCTTTTAATGAGTTTCCAGAAAGCCTCTTCTCTTGTATTTGAGGGATCTTCCAATAGATCTGCTAATGCATAAGAATAAGACATTCCAATAACCAACTCCCCTTTTCTAAACATTGTATTTGATCTTTCTATATTTACCCTGTGACCCTTGTCAACACCAACAGTATTTATGCTTCCTGAGAGATTATAGTGAATCCCCATTTCATTAGTATACTTGTTCAGTAACTTTTCAAGGTTTGACAGGAATTTCTTTGTTGTGGCTTGTCTCTTCGCATATCTTTCATAATATCCTGGGTCCACCAAGGAATTTTCTTCATGCATATCTTCAGGAACTTCTAAAATATCTCTTGCAGGGTTTTCAAAAAATCCCTTTCTTTCATGTTCATTATTGTTTTCCATTTTTAAGATTTAATCTGAAGATTAAAGTAAAGATAATACCATGGCACACTTACATATCCTTCGGGCCTTTTTTTCTTTTCCAGTGAAATATCAAATTTCTTGTCTTCTGCCCATCTTGCCTTTCCTGCTTCTATATCGACTATAGTTCCCATTTCATATATTATCTCAATATCCACATCTACATTTTCAGGGTCAAAAAGATATACCAACCTATGCATTGGGTTATCTTCCTGGGATACAGGTTTTACTGTTTCTTCCCCTTGTATGTAAAAGTTATAGTTTGTGTAATTATCATTTATATTTAAAGAGAGTTTTCCTCCTCCTGCAGAGCAATCATCAAAATAAATTCCTTTTTTCATTTTTTTCTTGATATCATCACAAGACATTACCTTTAATGCATAATTTTCATTAAAAACAAATTGCTTTCTTGCCTTATCAAAAACTTTTCTTGCCTTTTCCACATATTCATCTGCTTTATCCTCATATTTTGAAAATTCCTTTCTCAACATTTCATTTATTTTATGGTCAATGTTTTCTATTGGTTTTCCTGAATCATTTCCATTAAATAACATGTCAAATTCTTCATAGGTTTTTTTCATTTCAATAAGATGAGACTTTACAACAAGATCTTCTGTTGAAAATATTAATTCAAGCATACTGTCATTAACTTCTCTTGCTATACCATACTTTGAATCAGAATCATCAAGAACACTGTCCAAATCACCTGGTTTTTCATAATTTATTATTCTTGCATGTTGTGAGGAGACTTCATCATCATTTACAAACGCGTGTGATATGATCCTGTTTCTTCCCACTATTATCTGGTTCATTGATGATGACATTTCAAGGAGCTTCACTATATCATCTTCAAGATTTTTTTCACAATAAAATTCTCCTGTTCTTGGATTTATATAAAACAACCCTGCAGAGATTCCGAGTTTTGTTATCTCTTTTGAGGCTCCTGTTATTGTGCTCTTTAATTTTTTTCTTTTCTCCCTGTTAATCTGGGTTCCTCTTTTACCTCTATCTATCTTTTTCTCCATAAATTCCCTTTTTCTTTCGTTGTTTTCCTTTTTCTTGAAAAGATCCTTTAATGCCATTATGCAATCCTCCTTTTCCTGTATTTGCATCCATTTATTTTTCCTAATTTGTCAAGAGCCCTGTACATAGACTTTTCACTCATGTTAATCCCTGTATTTCTTTTTATTTTTTTAAGAGCCTCTTCATTAGTTCCTGAGAAATATGCATCTTTTATGATTTCAAGCTCTTCATAATTTATCATGCTTATATTTGTTTTTCTTTCATGATTAATTTCATTCCATGCATAACTCAAAACCTTTCTCAATTCAGATTCATCATCAAGCATTGAGAACATATCTAAAGTATCCTCTTTGCCATTCACTGAATAAAAATCAGCTATATCTCTAACATGATTATAAAAATTTTCCATTCCTTTTTCTATAACATCATCGGCATTCTGTAAAGTCGCATTTGAATATGACTCAATCAGATCCAACTCAATATCAACAGAAGCCTGCTCTTGCGGAAGCTCAATTTCCTGTCCTGGATAAATAAGGTCTCCTTTTATTCCATCCTTTCCTTTTCTAACAACCTTATTATCAACATAAACCTTGTCTATTTTTAAATTAGGATATTTTTCTGAATTTAATTCAGCTATTTCATTAACTTTTTCTGCTATATCCTTCTCATCGCTAAGATTATATCTTTCCTTTACTATGTTCCATAAGTTATCCTCTTTTTTTACAACATGAACATATTTATTTGTATTTTCATTTGATTCATTATTTTTAGGAATATTGCTTGTCATTGAGGTTTTTATCTCTAAATTGTTTTTTTCAAAAATCTTTTCCATTATTTCTTGATTCTTATTGCAATTCTTTCCTGCAAACAATCCTGATAAACCTCCTATCAATAAAGATGCAGAAATATATGCTGCTGTTTTCTTTATTGCGCTTGATTTTAACACATAACGAGGGTCTTCAATATCAATAACTATTACAGAGGCATCATCTTCCTTGCCTGAATTTCTTATTATATACTCAACGGATTTTCTTGGATTTTTCCTAACTTCCTTTAGTATTTTATTATCTTCCAAATCAACACCATCAGATGCAAGAACAATCTTGTCTCCAGCTCTCAAGGGAACATTT
Source organism: Candidatus Woesearchaeota archaeon (assembly GCA_017609465.1). GTDB lineage: Archaea > Nanobdellota > Nanobdellia > SCGC-AAA011-G17 > JAFCDX01 > JAFCDX01. The sequence continues at coordinate 52,742 of JAFCDX010000004.1, forward strand.
CTGTAAAAAGGTTTTAATTCTCCCTTGTAATCAGGTCCAAGAGCCTGGTTCAATTTTCCTTCTTCATTAACATGCTCGTCTGTAAGTTTTTCTATCATATTGTTTTTTATCAAATAAGCCTTTGAATCACCAACATGAACAATGTCAAGTGAATAATCTCCATCTTCATCATTTATCCTTGCTGCAGTAAATGTTGTACCTCCAACAAAGACATTGTCTCTCAATTTTCTTATTAGGTCCTCTAGATTCATGTTTCTGTCCTTGTTTAATATGGATCCTGCAGCAGAAACACACTGCATGCTTGCTTCTCTTCCATTAAAAGTACCGTCTTTGCTGAGTTCACTCACACCATCTGCTATTGCATAAAATCTAAGTTTGTCAGAAACAAAAAAGGAATCTTCATTATACAACTTTCCTTCCTTAGCCCTGGTTTTCTTATAGGATGCTATCTTCATCTTAACATTATATGATTAGAGAATTAATATATAAACTTTTCTAAATTTTATCACTATAAAGTCAGAAAATTATTTTGTTAAATGATATAAATCTTATAATAATTTAAATAACAAAAATAAAGAAGAAAAAATTATTTTCTTTTTCTGTAATACAGATATCCGCCTGATCCTATTGCCAATAATCCTAAAGCTATCAATAACCATACAACACTTGATCCTGATGTGCCTACTGCTGCTCCTGTTACTTCAGGAGTTTCATCAACAACTTCAGGTTCTTGTTCAGTTTCTGTAATTTCACAATCTCTGTTTTCTCTTTTTTCTGATTCTATTTCAGGACATTCTTTTACATCATTACAAAATCTTGTTTGTTCTCCATCAACACATGATGTCCATTCACCACATACCCATTCAGGTATACAAAATGGACCAGAACTTCCACCAGATGAACTTCCACCAGATGAACTTGTTGGTGCTGGACATGCTAAATCAGAACCGTCACAATCTTGATCAATTCCATCACCACAAATTTCTGTGTTACCAGGGAATCTGTTTCCATCATCATCTGCACAATCTATTTCTGTATTTACACAAAAACTTGTATCTCCTGCACTATAACCATCACCATCATTATCTATACATGGTGGGTTTACAACTTCTATTGTAACACTTCCAATAACATCAGTACATGTTTTTTGTATATTACCTTCCACTAACATATTTATTACTAATGTTCCTGCTGTTAATGGTTTTATTACAATGCTTGAAGTTCCATCATTTGATACTGCGCTTTTAGTTGTTGCATAAACTTCTGAAGCCTCTATAATCTCATCATTAGGTGCTCCTAAAGTTGTATTTTTACCAACTAACAATGCATCTGCTGTTGAAGAAGGATCTATTGAAAATAAAACTCCTGTTGCTCCTCTTCTTGCATCAAAACCATTATTAACACCATATAATGAATTAACATAAAATTCCAGTGTTTGTTCTGTGTTTATTTCTATTGGACCTGCTATTTCGCTTGTTATTATTTCTTCTGGACACCCTTGCAATTCATTTGTCAATGTTCCAAAGAATAACTGGTCTAAAAGACTTGAATCCGCGCTTGTGACAGAACCATCTCCATTAAGGTCATATATGTCTGCACATTCATAATCTCCTTGTATACTTGTATCTCCTAATACTATACATTCATCAACACCACTTAAATCAGTGGATAATATAGAACAATCTCCATTAGAATCCCCTAATCTACATACTCCTAATTCCTTCGCTCCTAAAACTAAAGGAAGCATAAGTAAAATTCCTGCTAATATTAATATTTTTTTCATTTTTATTTACTATTTAGTTAAACAAAGTCTATTTAAAGGTTTCGGTATGGATTTTGTTCAAAAATAAAGAAAAAAATTACTTCTTTTTATAGTATAAATACCCGCCAATACCAACAACTAACAATCCCAAGGCAGTTAGTAACCATATAATATTTGTATTATTTTCTGTTCCAACAACAGCGCCTGTTACTTCTGGTACTTCTGGTGTTTCTCTACTGGTTTCTTCAACGATTTCAGATTCCTCAACAACTTTTGGATAATATGTGCATGTCCTTGCTGTTTCTGGCTTGTTTTTATTACAAGAATTCAATAAAATACATTCTCTTGTTCTTAATCCATCTTCACTACAAGGAACTTCATTCCAATCTTGGCATTCCCATTCTGGTTTACAAGATGAACCTCCACCTGAACTTGTTGATGGACTTGTTGGTGATGGTGCAGGAGTTTTTCCTAAAACACCATCACAATTCTCATCAACATCATTATCATTTATTTCTGTTGCATTTGGATTTATTGAAGCATTATTATCATTACAATCAACATCAGAAGTAAAATTATCATTATCATAATCAATGTAATAATTCATTACTCCAATACATATAATATTTTCCATTTCAACATTCCAGGATTCATTATTCAAGTAATAACATGTTCCATTAAAATTGCTATTTATTAGTTCATCAAAATTAAACAAGTTTATGTCTGAACCATAACCAACAGTCATATATCCGTTATAAAACCCAAATATATTTCCTTGTATGTTTGTCTCATTTATGTATCCATCTCCAATCAAGGCTTCAAATTCCTTGTATCCTAAAATATAAAGATTATCTCCATCTTTTACCTCCCCACTAAGAAAATATCCTTCTGCATTAAAACCTTGTTCATTGGACACAAAACATCCAAAAGTATTATTTTCTGCAACACAAAACCCATTATAAGGATTTTTTATTGATATGTCTGGAGACATTTCAGTTTCATTATTCAAGATTATTTTACCATAAAAAATACCATCTATTGTGTCTCCTATGAAAACACCATCATAAACAACAGTCCCTAATTGAGTATCATCCCAACCATTATACAAATTACAAGTTATTGGCCAAGAATCAAAAACAGTATAATTTAATTCATTAACTGTAAAAGAAGCTTCAGAATTTGTCTTAAATTCATTATAATTTATTTCAAATTCATAAACATTTGCTAATACCAACGGTAAAACTAGTAATATTATTAATGTTATCAGTATTTTTTTCATTTATGTCATCTCCTTTGGTTTAATTACCATTTATTTACCGGTAACTAATAATATTTAAATCTTTCGGTATTTAATTGGTAAGTAATTGGGTATAACAATTATAAAGGGTAATAATATGTATATTATATGGTAAACAAATGGTATCTTGTGGGAAAAGTGAATGCAAGCACCTACAGGATAAAAGTTCTCAAAGAATTAAACAATAACAACAAAACACCAAGTGAATTAGAAAATATATTAAAAATAAAAATTTCTCATATAAGTCGCGCCCTTACAGAATTAACAGAAATAGGATTGGTAAAATGCTTAACACCTGAATTAAGAAAGAACAAGATATATTCAATTACAAAAAAGGGAAAAGAAGTTCTCAAGATGTTATCAAAACCTTAAAAGACAGTTTATTGGATTTTTTCACTGCCCATATTACTTTTTTTGCTTTTGACATTTCCTGTATCATTAACGCGTATGTTTTTGCCTTTTTCATGTCAACATTTCCCTTGACAAAGAATATAATTGATTTTCCATTATTTTTATTTATGAATTTTCTAATCTCCATAAAATTTCCTTCCTTACACACGTAATTTTTGCTGTCACACAAAACATCAAGAATATCCTTAAGTTCACAGCCTTTCTTGTTCAAGCATTCTAACATTTTATTACCAATTATTTACCACTTATATATTTTTTGATTTTAATATTCATATATGATATCTATTTTTATTCTGTCATCTTTTTCACTATTTTTTGACATCCATAAAATATTGGAATTACCATCAACATGTTTAGATATTGTTTCAATTATCTCACTTGCCTTTTCAAGAATGAAATTCTCTCCAACTTTCACGCTTATTATGGCCCCATTTATTTTTCTTGGAATTTTTTTTATTTTCTTTTTTAATTCATTCATATCAAAACTTCTTATTTCTATTTTATCAGAATTTTTTAATGTTGCAATGACATCATGAGAATCAAAATCATTGTCATAAAGAAAATCTATTAATTTCCTTGCCACTTTCTTGTTTTTCCTAAAAATCTCCTTTAATCTGTCTCTTGTCATGTATTTTGAAATATTAAATTATATTTAAACCTTTCTATTATTTTGTATATTTGTATATAAATTAGTATAATAATAAACAATAAAAAGACTTATAAATAGATTAGTATAATAAACTAAAATGGCAAAAGTTCTATTAGCCACATTATATACTGCAGATCCTGTACTATTGGCTGCAAACAGGCTTGGCCCTGACAGATTAATATTATTTATCGATAAAGAGCCGAATAACGAACAGAAAAAATCCCTTAAATTAATAAAAGATTCCATTGGGAGGGTTGTTGATGTAAAGGAAGTAAAGACAGATGTTTATGATATTGTTAATGTTGCCAAAAAATCCGTTGAAATAATTGACATGCAGCCAAAGGATGATTACATATTCATTAATATCACTTCTGGAAGAAAGACAAAGGCTCTTGGATTGTTGTTTGCTGCTTATGCACGTCATGAGAGAATAAAGAAAATAGCTTATAACCCTGAAGAGGACAAGACTTCTGTTATTTATCTTCCAAAATTATCCTTTAAATTAACTGAAAGCCAAAAGAAAATTCTTGAAATTCTTGATAAAAAAGAAAATCTTAATTTTGCTGAACTTGCTGAAAAAGTTGAAATTTCAAGGGCAATGCTTTACAGAAATATTGATGAGTTAAGGGATTTGGACTTGATAAACACTGAAAACGGATTTAAGTTAACGGATGCAGGGAGAATTGCTGTTCTCTGACAAAAAAGAGGAAAGAATGGAAAATGTTGAAACAGATAATTTGGATGAAATTAAGAAGAAATTAAAAGATTATAAGGAAGATGATATAAAATTTAATGAACCTCATTTTTCAGACCAACTTATGCTCAGAGAAGGAAAGAAGGAAGATGTCATTAGGAACATATTAAATCATGGGGCATATTTTAAATAATCAAAAGATTTATAAAGTTAAGTTTACTCATATAAACTATGATTAATATATATAAACTAAAGTTAACAATATTACAGCAAGAGATTTTAAGATTCCTTTTTATAAATAATGGAGAAACATTCAATGCCAGAGATCTTGCAAGAAATTTAAAGGTTTCACAAACTGCAATCTCAAAAGCCCTACCTTCTCTTGAAGAATTAGATTATATAAAAGTACAAAAAAACAAAATATCAAAAAGATTATCCATCAATTTAAATACAGAAAATCCCTTGATTAATGGTCTAAAAAGATCTGAAAACTTAAAAATTTTCTATGAATCTGGATTAGCAGATTTCTTATCAGATAATTTACCAGGGTGCACCATAATACTTTTTGGCTCATATTCATGGGGGGATGATACAATAAATTCAGATATTGACATTGCAGTCATTGGGACAAAAAAAAGGGATTTAAAGATTGAAAGATTTGAAAGAATACTCAAAAAGAAGATTATCCTTCAATTTTATCCAGATTTTAAAGATATTCATAAACATTTAAAGGAGAATTTATTCAATGGCATATTGATAAGCGGGGGGATAGAATTATGAAATTGCCAAAAAAATTTGAAGAGTATTTAAACCAAGGCATTATAAGAAAAATACATCCAAACAAATCAAGGGCAAATTTCTTAATAAAGGGATCTAAAAATTCATTGCAAGGTATAAAAGAAATAGTTAAAAAGATAGGTATAAATGATAAAAATTCAAATACAATAATAAAGGATTCTTATGATATAATTATGGAAATTATAAGAGCGCAACTCCTGATGAAAGGATATACATCCTCTGGTCTTTATTCACATGAAGCAGAAATATCGTACATGTGGAATCTTGGTTTTACAGATAATGAGATTTCTTTCGTGAATGAATTGAGGTTTTTCAGAAATGGGATAATATATTACGGAAAGATTCTAGATAAGGAATATGCAACGAAAGTTTATGAATTCTTAAACAAAGTACTTCCAAAATTAACAAAAATTAATCTTTAATGGAAAATGAAGTTAAATATCTTTAAAGAACCAGTATCCTTTCACCAATATTTTCTATTATGTCTTTTTCCAATTCCTTTTTAGAATTACCTATATCAATCTCATCTAATTTTTTTATGGTTTTGTTAATCTCAAATTCATTCTCTTTTATTTTTGAATCAATCAAGGACTGCTCTTTCTTGATTTTTTCTATCTCATCAGCAAGTTTTATCTCACCAATCTTGTTTTTTAATTCATTAAGCTTCTTGCTTAAATTATTGTAATTTTCCAGAAAGTCTTTGAAATATTCATTATTGAATCTGTCAGTATTCCCGAGTATCTTGTTTTTCTTGTCTTCTTTTAATTCAAGCTCCCCTTTCCTGATGGATTCCATCATTTTATCAATAACCTCTGTAATTTCAAGATCTTCATCTTCCAATAATGCCTTTACAGGATCCTCAAGATATTTTCTTATCAATTTGTCCTTTAAGCTTAATCTTTCATATTTTTTTAATGCTGGCTTGAGTATTGAGAATGAATCATTCATCTCTTTTTTTGCTTTTTCTGTTTTTTCTTCCAGGATATTCTTTTCATTAATTAAATCAAGAAATTCCCTGTATTCATCGCTTTCCTCAATTGCTTCTATCTGTTTTGTTTTTTCTTTTTTCTCTTTCTCCATTTTCTGCAGCGCTTTTTTCGAAGATGAGATTTTTTTGTTTATTCTTTCTTCATAATCTTTTTTATTAATTATTTCACTAATCTTGTTTTTTAATTCTCTTGTTTCTCTTAATTTAGCATCCTCCGATATTTTTTTCATTTTCTTTGTGATTAAGTAATCCAGTTTTCTTAAGTTTCCTGAAATAACATTAATTTCATTTACAAAAAATTCCTGCAAAACATTGTAGCTTTTTTCCGTACTGTTTGTAAAAATATTAAGATATTCATCAAAAGCAGAATGAAATTCAAGAATATTTTCAAAATCATTGGGAAATTCAATTTCATTCAAGAGAGATTCTGTTTTTTCAACATATATTTTCCTGTTTCCCTCCATTATATGCTTGGCTCTGTCAGGTATATCAGGGTTTTTTAATTCTGAATTTCTTAATTTATCAATATTATCCCTTAAGGTTTTTATCTCATTATATATTTCTTCCTTGATCTTTTCTAATTCAGGTTTTTTAGATTCTAATTTTTTCTTAACCAGGGAATCTGCCCACTCATCCAATGCTTCTAATTCAATTTCTTTTATCTCTTTCTCAGGAGAATTTTTAAAAAAATCAAGGAATCCCATGTTAAATTGCAAATATTTTCTTTTATATTTATTATGGTTTTTCTATTTTAAAGATTTATTTAAAGAATCAAAAATTTATAGAATATCCATCAATTCCTTCCAGTTCTCGACAATTTTAATGTTATCAGGATTTCCAAGATTTCCATTAATCATGTTCTTTCAGTCATTATTGAAAAGATAGGTATATAATAAAAATCAATGAAAGTACTGTCATAATCCATCAATATCCTGTCTTGCAATGCTTAATTTCATTTTTTGCTCAAAAACCACCATTATATAAAAGTTTTTATAAAGGATTAGTTTTTCAGAATTAATAAAATGGAATGGAGTTTGTACAATAATGAAAAATATCTTGAACCCCTTGTTTTTTCTAATCAGAAATCTCAATTGGATATTGTAAAAGAAACTATCGATGCAATAAAAGAAGGTTATAAAATAATTTTCATAAAAGGGGCGTGCGGAACAGGAAAAAGCGCAATAGCACTCAACATAGCAAAGGAAATGGGTAAAACTTCAATAGTAGTTCCAGTAAAAACACTCCAAAAGCAGTACAAGGAAGATTACACCAATAAATTAAAAATTCTCAAGGACAACAAAGAATTGAAAATAACTATAATAGACGGAAGAAACAATCACAAATGCCCATACAAAAACATTTCTTGTGATGACAAGGAGCTTCCGTGCACAATAGAGATAAAAAACCAGAACATTGAACAATTAAGTCAGTATCTCAAGGAAAACGAGAACGCTGATGAGAATAAATTCAATAATATAAAAGATATAAGAAGAATGTCAATAGCATGTGCATGCCCTTACTGGTCTCCAATACTTCCTGAAGAGATAAACTATAACTTAAAGTCAAGAAGATTAAAATACAATGGATTAAAAAACAAAAGATTCATTATACACAAGAGAAAAGAAGGATGCTCTTATTACAACCAGTTTGATTCATATACTGATTCTGATGTGATAATATTCAACAGCAGGAAATATGAATTGGAAACTGTAATGGACAGAAAACCCAGAACAGAAGTGGAAATCATTGATGAATGTGATGAATTTTTAGATAGTTTGTCATCTGAAAAAAGAATAAATCTTGACAGGATATCCAGAACAATTCAAAAAATAAATGACACTGAATTAAAAGATCTTAAAATGGACATTGAAAACATTATTCAGAAAATAAAAAATTCACATAAGGAAGAAGTTTCATTGATAAGAAACACTTATGTGCTTGAACTTCTTAATGTGTTCATAAACAATCCCCGCCTTATTGACAGTTCAGAGGAAGAGATATCTGATTATCTGTTTGGTGTTTATGAAAAAGCAAAGTATTTCAAGAATTTCTTTGATGAAACTTATGTGTCTTTTTACAATAACACTTATGGGGATTTGACAGCAATATTAGTTACAATAAATCTTGAAAAAAAGTTTAATGAATTTCTTGAAAAGAACAAGGTTTTTGTTATGATGAGCGGGACAATTCATTCAGACAGTGTTCTCAAAAACATATTTGGGATAAAAGATTATAAAATAATAGAAGCTGAAACAGAACCTTTTGGAAATATAAAAGTCCATAGAACCGGGCTTGAAAAGGAATTTAATTACAGATATCTAAAGGAAAACAGAGAGGAATATCTAAAAGCCCTTGCAACCTCTGTTGAAATATCAAAAAAACCTGCACTAATACATATTCAATCTTTTTCAGATCTTCCAAATGAATTTGAAAATTCTTTTAATATAAAGACTTCTAAAGAATTAAAAGAAGAGCAGGAAACATGGAAAAGAGGGGAATTGATTCAGAGATTCAAGAACAAGGAAACAGACATTCTATATTCAACGAAATGCAATCGTGGAATCGATCTTCCAGGAGACATGTGCAACAGTATACTGTTTACAAAATATCCTTATCCAAACATTGATTCATTGTTCTGGAAGGTTCTAAAAAAGCACAAGCCGGATTACTTCAGGTTGTTTTACTTTGACAAGGCAAAAAGGGAATTTGTCCAGAGAATTTATCGTGGGTTGAGATCAAAGGATGACAAGATAGAAATATTAAGCCCTGATCTAAGAGTCTTGAATAGTTTTGAAATATAAGTTACAAATTTGTTTTAGAAAACAACATCAAATAAAAACATAAATCTGGAAAAATTTGAAAAAATAATTAAAAGAAAGATACAGGTCTTTAGGCACAGGAATATAAGAGATATACCGAATCCACATTTATCAAACAACATAATAAGGGTACATTAAACAATTATCTGAAGGTATTTAAATGAAAGAGGATTGTGGATAAGTGATAGAGTAAAAAAATGGTTTAGAGAAAATTATCCAAGAAATGATGCAGTACTACATGCTTCAATTATTTCATATGGAATAGAAAATAATTTAGAGGAAATAAATAGCATAACTATATGTAAAGAGGAAAATTTTGATATTGTTAAGAGTTGTTTAAAAACATTACATCCAGAATTAAAAAACATATTCCCATTCGAAAAAACAGAAGGAAGAAAAAATTCCTATGCGCATTCTACAGCAAAGAAAATAGCAAGAAATATGAACAAAATAAATAACATTCATAGAAATAAAGGATACGATGTAAAGGAAGTAGATTGGATAAATATCAAAGAAAAAATGGATTTTTTAATAAAGAGTGGAAGGCAGGGCACAATAGAGTTTAACCATATAACCCTTAAATAAGGTGGGAATATCAACCAATTTTATTAAATCTTGTTAGATTTTAATTGGTTAATACTTTTACAAACCTTGTCCTTGCCTTCTTGATTATGCACACCTCAAAAGATATATTATCCTAATCACAGTTCATCGGTACCAACAAACTCATAAGTTTTCACCTTATCATTAGTAATAATATAAAAGTGGTCTTATTTATATATTTTATGGAAATAATCCTGTTAAAAAAGTCAGTCTGTTTTAGGACTTATTTAACAAAGTTTCAACAATACAAACATTTAAATAGTATAGTAACATTATGTTACATATAGTTACAATGGCGGTTATAAGGATAGATGATAAGCTTCATAAGAAAATAGTAAAATGGCTGGAAGAGAATGGAAATAAATATAAACTTCCATCTGTTAGTGCATTCGTGAATAATGCCATATATGAGAAATTCAAGAAGATGAAATAATGGGCAGTGGAAAAAGAAATTATAATGCTATGAGAGCCAAGTATAGGTTTCCTAAGAAAAAGAAAGAAAAAATTGAAGAAGGAGACAAAGAAATTAATGAAGAAGATGTTAATGAATTAAAAAGGTTATGGAAAAAGAAAAAAGAGGAAAATGAAAACAACACATAAAATAATACAAGGGGATTCTTTGAAAGTATTGAAGGAAATACCAGACTGTTCTGTTGATTTAGTTTTTGCTGACCCTCCTTATAATATGTCTAAGAAAAAAGGATTAGGATGGAAATATAGCAAACATATAACTATGCAGGAGGAATGGGATATGTTTTCAAAAGATGAATATTTTAAATTTAATAAAGAATGGCTAAAAGAATGCTTCAGAGTATTAAAAAGCGGAGGAAGTTTATGGGTTTCTGGAAGTTTTCACAATATCTATCAAACTGGATTTATTATTCAAGAATTTTTCCCAGATATAAAAATAAATAATAGTATAGTCTGGTTTAAACCTAATGCACAGCCAAATATATCATGCAGGTTCTTTACAGAAAGCACAGAGCATTTGATTTGGGCTTCTAAAAATGGAGATGGCAAAAAATGGAAATTCAATTATAAATTAAGCAAACAGATAGAAGATTCTCTTAATCCAAAAGGGAAACAGACAAGAAATGTATGGTCAATACCTTTAACACCAAAAAAAGAAAAATGGGCAGGAGCACATCCAACACAAAAACCAGAGGAATTGTTAAGAAGAATTATATTATCCTGCACTAATGAAGGAGATACTATTTTAGACCCTTTTGTAGGCTCAGGAACTACATCTATTGTAGCAAAAAATCATGGAAGAAACTCTATTGGAATAGAAGTAAATAAAAAATATGTTAATATAATTAAAAAGAGATTTAAAAAAGAGCAGAGAACAATGAAAGACATTGAATCTAAAGTTAGTTTTAGGAAATTTAAAAGTTAATCTTCAACATACCAAAGAGGCTTAAGATCTTTTTCATATTTTTTATGTTTTTTATTTTCTTTGTATGTATATTTTTTTAATGGTGGTTGTCTATTACATACACTCATACAAAGATTATCTATTTCTTTAGGGTTATCAATAAATTCTCTAATCCACCCTTGTAAGAATAATGTTGGAGGATCAAAATAACTTTTTTTATTATATCCATACTCCTGCTCTATTATAAATAACTGTGCAAGATATCCTATAATTACTAATGGATTTAGATTATGTTCAAAATGTTCATTATTTAATGATTTTAACTCTATTTCAGGGTCTTTTCCATAAAAAATATTATCAAATGCCAAAAGTATGTCCTTTTTTAACTCTGGTCTGCTTCTTGTTCTTAGATTAAGATCTATCATAACTCTTAAATGATTTGGTCTAAATTCTCTATTTCCTTCCTTTAACCATATTTGGAAATTTTTCTTTAAATCATATCCTTCAAATCTCTTGGATAACTTAGAAGGACGAAATATTTGTATTTTTATATTATCTTGCTCAAAAACTATTTTCTTCTGATCAAAAGGCAAATTTTTGACTAATTCAAACATTTCTTCTTTTTTCATAGAATCTGTAAAATCTTTAGAATATTTAAATTATGAGGTTTCCGAAAGAATAAACAGATTATTTAAGACCAATTAATGCACTAGAGAACTATTAACTCAAAAAAATTTAACCTTTTAAAAGAAAGTGGAAGGAAACCATAGGTTTCTTTCAATTATTTAAAAAAAGAATTATTTCAAAGCATAAACAACACTAACTGTTCCTGTAACTGTCTGCTCTCCAGGCTGTATGTTCGCAACTTCCTCTTTTGCCAAAGCAACATCTTCCATAACTCCCCTTGAAGCATAAACAAGCCATGGATTATATCCAAAATCAGAAGTGGAAACAGAAACTATTCTTCCAAGATCCCTTCCCAAACCACTTGCAATTCCTTCTGCCTTTGACCTTGCATTTAAAGTAGCTTCTTCCAAAGCCTTGTTCTTATACTCATTCTGCTTTTCAAAACTCAATTCAAAATTAATGTAACTTATCAATGCGCCAGCATCAACACCCGCATCAATTACACTCCCAGCCAGATCAAAATCCTTTTCTTCCAATTCAATCTTTAACTGATGAGTTGCCCTATAACCAATAAGCTCTCTCCCATCTTCCCCATAATCATATTCAGGATAAACATTGTAATTCTGTGTTGTGATATCTTTTCTCTCAATTCCCATTTTCATCAATTCAGCAATGGTATTGTCAATAATCCTTGAATTTTCGTTGTTTGCCTCTTTTGCAGTGTCAGCCAATGTCTGAACATTAAAGTAGATTCCCAATTCATCAGGCAAGACCTTTATTTGAGAGTTTCCGGTAACATCAACTGTCTGAGAAGGATTAGCTCTGAAATAAACAAATAACGATATTAGAAATATGAAAACTATTACTGCAAGAATCATTGCTGTTATCTTAACGCTTGGGGATTGATTTTTCATGTCTTTTTAAAGCATTATTCTATTTAAAAACTTAATGAAAAAATGCCAAAGTAGATGGTAATGTACTGAAGTGAGCGGTGAAATAAAGATATTGGCGTTATAAGCCTCCTCTTCTATGTTTTTGAGTTCTCTTAGTGCTAAAGCCTTTTGTTTTTGTCTCCACCAGTGAATTCTTGCTAGCTGTCTTGTTCTGTTGATTTGTTTGTGCCTGTAAGCTTTTCTTCTTACTCTGTCTTTGTCTTTTATCTCTTGTCTGTATATTTTCTTTCTTGCTAAGATCTTATCTCTGTTTTTATAATAACTCCTCTCTGATAGCTCTCTGCATTTTTCTCTGTTATTTTCTCTCCATCGCTTAGCAGATTCCTTAGTTCTTCTTTTTCGCTCTTCATCACTTAGTCTTTTTCTTGGTTTTTTCTCTGGTTTTATGTTTTCAATGTCATGTAGTCTTTGTCTTTGGTTCCATTCCCTGAATTCTTTGTTGTCTATTTCTATTTGTGGAAACAAACTACTGCATTTGGCACACTTGTATTTGCTTCGTTTAGGCAATAACATCAAAAGGTAGCTACATTTAGTACATCTTGCCATCATCGGAATATATTATTCTTGTTTGAAATGTTTTTTAGCAAAATCTCTTAGGAATTTATCTACTTCTAAAAATAAAGGCAGAGATCTATGTTCATCAATTCTTCCTTTTTCTATGTCATAAAGAGGTCTTATCTCTTCACCACCAATTAAAGTATTAAATTGAGGATTGTCTTTAGCATCCTTCAATATCTTTAATAGTTCCTCTCCACTAGCATTTTTTGGAATTTGTATTTTTTGTGCTCTATAAAATGATTGACCACCAAGAGTCTTTGTTACAATCTTTTTTACATTTATATGTTGGTATAGATTTCTTATTTCATCTTTTATTTTTTTAAACCAATCAGTTTCTTCTTGATCTATGTAATTCTTTCTAGAACAGAAGTTTATGATATTTCCAAATGTTGCATTTCTTTCCCCTATTTCTCGAATTTCATGTGCTTCTTTTTTTTCTTTATCATATATTAAGTCTTTTAGTAATGCTTCACATAAAACGCCGCACATAGTTATTGTAGCATTATGAAAACTCAAAGCACAAAGATAGTATGCTTCGAAATAAAGTTTTCTTATCCCTGCTTCTACATGAGGTAATTCTTCATTTGGAAGTTGTTTTATTCTCTCTATAAATCTCTCTTTAGAATTTTGTATAAATTTTTCATATGCATCTTCTGGATTATTATAGATTGGTATCTTTTTCATTTTTTTAGCCATTAGGTTTCTCCTTGCATATATCATTGAATTCACAAAAGTTACATTTCCATGAATTATTTATTCCTACTGGAATAGCTTTTCTTTTACCTAACCAAAACTCTTCAACAAAATTGCAATCTCTCTGAAAACCAACACCATCAAAATTAAATTCATCACTGCCAATTAATTGTTTATTTTGTTGAAATTCGTATCTTATCCGCATTATTTTCTCTGGACTTGGTAATCTTTGAAATAGTTCAAAAGTTTCATCACATAATTTCTTGATATTTGGTTCTATCTTATCTCCAATATTATCTATCTGTTTTTTAAAATCATCAGAAATATTATCTGAAATTTTAAATCCATAAAAATTCAATAGATCCTCTGTTGTAAATTTCTTAGACACTAAATCTTGAATTAATCTATTATAAAGCATTAGCTGAAATCTTGTTGTTCTTTTCTGTGATTCTGAAGGCATAGAATTTCTTTGCCTTGTTTTAGTATCTAATATATGGAGCCTACCTTCTTTTAAGTATAATTCATCAGTTATGCCCATAACAAATAATGAATTTATTTTTCCGAAGAGAGGTACTTCTCTAGTCATGCCAGTAAGGATCATTCTTTTTAATCCTACTTGAGCATTGTGTAATTTTAAAGCGACAGAATCTACTAAAGTTTTAGGTTCTACTTTGATTAGAACAGCCACTTCCTCATGTAGTTTTCTATGTCTTTTTTTACCAGCTTTCATTTCTGCTGTTTCTTTTCTTCCTCTCTCAAGTGCGAATTCTAATTGTTTTTCACACCATAACTGTGCTGATAAATCTGTTACAGCTATCCCATTTGGTCTATATTCTTGTATTAAATTAATCATTTTTCTATAAGTTAAATTATATTATACTTATATGAATAAGCAAACATTTATATAGTTTACTGTTTTCCTATATAGCATGGCAAAACCAGAGTCAAAGCTACCAAAGTGGGTTGAAAGCAGGTATAATCTATTATGGAGCAAATTTAAGGAGAAACCCTTTAGAGTAGAAGAGGCTGAAAAAGTCCTAGAAGAGAGTAGAATTGAGAATCTCGAAGGGATTAATATGCTTATTTCAGAACTTAGAAAAGCAGGATGGCTTACTGTTGAGCTAGACCCAAAAGATTCAAGAAAAAGAAATTATCGCTTAAAAAGCAAAGAAAAAATTATTAGCGATATCTTTAAACAAGGAAAAAACAGTTTTTCAAGATCTGATATTGAAGGTTTGTTAAAAAAAGCTGCTGATTTAATAAGAACAAGAGTTGATTATAAGTTTATTCTTATTTTATTATTCTTAAAAAGAATTAGTGATAAGTGGGAATTAGAATTTGAGAAAGCTAAAAAAGAAGCATTGGATGATGGATTATCTGAAAAAGAAGCTGAGCAAGAGGCTAAAAATTCTGCTTACCATGATTTTGATTTTCCAGAGGAATATTTGTGGGATAATATAAGAAAGAATGTTGGAAAATTACCAGAGAACTTTTCAAAGGCTTTAAAAATTTTAGCTGAGAGAAACCCAGAATTAAAAGATGTTCTCGATAATGTAGATTTTATTCAGTTTACTACAAACAGAGAAAATGCTGAAATCCTAAGACAATTAGTTGAGTTATTTAGTGAAAAGAAATTACAGTATGTTTCAGCCGATATTTTAGGAGATGCTTATGAATGGGTATTGAAATATTTTGCTCCTACTAAAGCAAAAGAAGGTGAGGTTTATACACCACGAGAAGTTATTAGTTTGTTAGTTGAAATATTGGACCCTAAACCTGGAGAAAGTATTTACGATCCGGCTAGTGCTAGTAACGGTATGTTAATTATTCCTTATAAATATGTAGAAAAAAAATATGGAAAATCTAAAGCTGATAAATTATTTTTGTTTGGTCAGGAGGCAAATCATAAAACATTAGCGTTTGGCAGGATGAATCTTTATATTCATGATATAAGAAATGCAAAAATTGCTTTTGGGGATACTTTGCTTTATCCTAAATTTAAAGAGAACGAAGGGTTAAAACAGTTTGATATTGTTATTGCAAATCCACCATGGAATCAAGACGGTTATGATGAAAATGTTATTAAAAAGGGAGAATTTTGGAAACAGAGATTTAAGTATGGTTTTGTTCCTAAACAATCTGCTGATTGGGCTTGGATTCAACATATGTTAGCTTCTACTAAAGGAAGAGTAGGGATTGTTGTTGATAATGGTTGTTTGTTTAGGGGTGGAAAAGAAAAAATAATTACATCAAGAATTCTGGAAGATGATTTAATTCAATGTGTCATATTATTACCTGAAAA
>JAFCDX010000012.1 GCA_017609465.1 Candidatus Woesearchaeota archaeon
TTCAGGAGATAATAGAAGTGTATTGGAAGATGCTTCAAGCGAAATAACAATATGTG
The DNA here is from genome assembly GCA_017609465.1 of Candidatus Woesearchaeota archaeon. Lineage (GTDB taxonomy): Archaea > Nanobdellota > Nanobdellia > SCGC-AAA011-G17 > JAFCDX01 > JAFCDX01. The sequence goes on from JAFCDX010000012.1 coordinate 57, forward strand.
AGGCTCAAAGTTTAGGAGTATGTTTTGGTGACTGGACTCCTGAAACAGCAGGAACAAATAGTTATGTTGTAATAGGAGACTTAAAAGCATGGTTAGAAAATGCTCCATTCAATGGAACAATGGATGACTTAAGAATTTATGACAGGGAGTTAAGTTCAAATCAAATTAAATTAATATTTGAGAACAAAACAAACATATTACATTCACAAGAAACTAAAGTAAATGATTATTGGCATGCAGAAATAACTGCAAATGATGGTGAAGAAGATTCAGATATGGCATACTCAAATCCTATTGTAATCTTATAACTATAAGCTTATTTTATAGTTATCCATAAGGATTTTTTGTTATCTAATGGAAAACAACATCTAAAAAAGAATTCTCAAGAAAATCTATATATTTCAATCATTTTAATAATTCATGCCAAGCAACAGAATAATAAAATTCAGAGTAACAAGAGACCAGTATGAAAAAATTTTATTTAATACAGAAAATTATGGTCATACTACAATTTCTTCTTATCTAAGATCTCTTGCATTGGAAAGAAACATTGTAATTGAAAACAAAATAATAGAGAATAACAAATTAATAAAAGAAATATTAGAGGCATTAAAGAATGGATGATGAGCAAATAGAATATCCTGAATGGTATTTAATTCTAAAAAAATTGATAAAGAAAAAAGAAGTAGATGATGAAAGACAATAATATTTTTATATATATGTGCCTTTTGTGTATTTAGAAAAAGCATAATAATCAAGGAGTTTAATTTTAGTTTTTGTGTCCGGTCAGGGCGTTTTTTTTAAATCAAAAGGTTTATATACTAGAACCTTACTTTTCAAACTACATAATAGTATAAATTCTAGGGAAAAGCAAAGTGGTCATAAAAATTTATTCACAAAAATCAAAAATTTCCTTAGATAGTACTATGCTCTGGTCATATTCCAGCTCATAATAATAAAGAAAAATTAATAAATGACCGGCCAGAGCGTTAAATACGTGGGCCGGTAGCTCAGTTTGGTAGAGCACCTGAAAAACATGGTGAAACTTTTACCAGCTGAAGGAAATCAGGTGGTCGAGGGTTCAAATCCCTTCCGGCCCGTATAATACAAAATGGCAGACAAATTTGACATATTGACTCATGAAAACGTACCTGAACATATTAAATTAAAACCCGAAGAAAAAGAAGAATTAATGAAAAAATTAAATGTTACATTAAAGCAGTTTCCTTCTATAAAAGTTAATGACCCTGTTGTAAAAAAACTTGAAGCAAATCCAGGAGATGTGATAAAGATAAAAAGAAAGTCTGACACATTAGGGACTTCTGAATATTATAGGGTGGTTGTAAATGAATAATTACAAGAAAATAATAGAAGAATATTTTAGAGAGAATTCGTTTATTAAATCAAACATAGAATCATTCAATCATTTTATGGAAAAGGGGATACAAAACGCTATTAATGAAATAGAAGAAATAATTCCTACGATAGTCCCCCAGGAAGTAAAGTCCTTTAAGATAAATTTCACAAAAGTGGAAGTTAAAAAACCGGAAATTACAGAGGCTGATGGCTCAAAAAGAAAAATATATCCTATGGAAGCAAGATTGAGAAAATTAACTTATTCAGCATCAGTTTATGTTGAGATCTCTGTTTATGTCGACGGTATTAAGAGGGAAAATTTCGTTGTTGAAATAGGAAAGATACCTGTTATGGTAAAATCAAAATACTGCCACCTACATAATCTAAAAGACGAAGAATTGATAAAGCAAGGGGAAGACCCTAATGATTTTGGAGGATACTTCATATTAAACGGTAATGAGAGAGTTTTAATTATGGTTGAGGATTTGGTTTCCAATAAATTATTCATAGAAGAGAAAAAAACAGGTATAAGCGAATATACCGCAAAGCTTTACTCTGAAAAGCAGTCATACAGAATACCTCATTCATTTGAACAGATGAAAGATGGTATAATATACCTGTCATTTACAAGATTAAAAAGAGTTCCAATTATTGCAGTCATAAAAGCATTGGGATTGGTTAAAGACAAGGAAATAATGGAAGCCATATCAAAAGACAAGCAATATGATTCTGTTTTCATTAACTTGGTTGAGAGCGTTGACTTAAAAACAGAAGAAGACGCTCTTGAATTTCTTGCAAAAAAAATGGGAATAACCCAGGATAGAGACATAAAACTTGAAAGGGGAAGAGAGCAGTTGGATAAATATTTGCTTCCTCATTTAGGAATAACTCCGGAAGACAGAATGTTCAAGGCACATAACTTATGCAAGATTATTAAGAAATTCCTTACAATATCAGAAGACAAGCAAAACATAGAAGACAAGGACCATTTCATGAATAAAAGATTAAAATTATCAGGAGATTTATTAATGGATTTGTTCAGGACAAATATGAGAAATCTGATTCAAGATATTTTGTACAATTTCCAAAGATTGGTTAAAAGAGGAAAATTCCAGTCTATTAAAATAATTATAAGAAATGAATTACTTACTTCAAGAATAAAGAGTGCAATGGCCACTGGAACATGGGTTGGAGGAAGAAAAGGAGTATCTCAAAACATTGACAGGACAAATGCATTATCAACATTATCACATTTACAAAGAGTTGTTTCATTGCTTGACTCTTCACAAGAGAATTTTGATGCAAGAGCATTGCATGGAACTCATTGGGGGAGGTTGTGCCCTGTTGAAACTCCTGAAGGAACCCCAATTGGTTTGAGAAAGAACTTAGCATTAATAACAAAAATAACTCAGGATGAGGGCCAGGAAGAAAAAATAATGAAAACCCTTGAGAATTTAGGATTAAAATGATACCTGTATACATAAGCGAAAAATATGTAGGGGAAATTGAAAGCCCCACAGAATTTGTGAGAAAGGTAAAGAGCGAAAGAAGAAAAGGAAATCTTCCCACTGAATTAAACATATTTTATGACAAGGAATTCGGGGAAATAAAGATAGAATTAAGCAAGGGAAGAGTGCAAAGACCTTTGATAGTTGTTGAAAACGGAAAAGTCCTACTTACAAAAAACACAATAGAAAAATTGGGAAAGGAATTAAGCTGGAATGATTTAGTTAAACAAGGAGTAATAGAATATCTGGATGCTTCTGAAGAGGAAAATGCATTTATTGCATTAAATGAAAATGATGTTACTGAGAAACATACTCATCTTGAGATAAGCCCTTTAACAATATTGGGGATATGTACTTCATTGATACCTTATTCAAATTTTGGATCATCTTCAAGACTTATAAGAGGTAGTAAGATTCAGAAACAATCTCTTGGATTATATTCTTCTAATTTTCTTTTAAGAATGGATACTGATGTAAGCATATTGCATTATCCTCAAGTTCCTATTGTAAGATCATTCACAAGCGACATATATCCAAACAAGAGTTTTCCTGCAGGGCAAAACATAGTTATTGCATTAATGAGCTATGAAGGATATAATATGCAGGATGCTATTATAATAAACAAGGGTTCAATACAAAGAGGATTATTCAGATCAACTTTTTTCAGACCTTATAACACAGAGGAACTAAGATATGCAGGTGGTTTGAAAGATGAGGTTGCAATACCTGATAAGGAAGTAAAAGGTTACAGGAGTGAAAAGGAATACAAGTATCTGGAAGAAGATGGCATTATATTCCCTGAAGCAAAGGTTGATGAAAATGATGTTTTGATAGGAAAGATAAGCCCTCCAAGATTTTTGGGAGAATTGGAAGAGTTTAGTATTGCAGCAAACGTTAGAAGAGAAAGTTCAACATCTGTAAAGCAGGGAGAATCAGGAGTCATTGATTTCGTTGTTATAAGCGAAAATGAAGCTGGAAACAGATTAGTGCAGTTAAGAATGAGAGAGCAGAGAATGCCTGAGCTTGGAGACAAGTTTGCTTCAAGACATGGTCAAAAAGGAGTTATAGGAATGGTTGTTCCTGAGGAAAATATCCCTTATTCTACTAATGGCATAAAACCAGATATAATATTTTCCCCACACAGTATTCCTGGAAGAATGACAGTATCGCATATAATAGAAATATTAGGTGGGAAAGTAGGTGCATTGTCAGGAAAGACAATTGATGGAACAACATTTGATTCAACACCAGAAGAAGAATTGAGAAAAGAATTGCTGGAGCTTGGTTTTAGGGAAGATGGTACAGAAGTAATGTATAATGGAATGACAGGAGAAAGATTCAAAACAAGAATATTCATAGGAAACATGTATTACTTAAAATTAAAATACATGGTCAAGAACAAATTACAAACAAGAGCATCAGGTAAAGTGCAATTATTAACAAGACAACCTGTTGAAGGTAAAGCAAGAGGCGGTGGTTTGAGATTAGGAGAGATGGAAAAGGATTGTCTTGTAGGTCATGGAGCAAGTTTGTTATTAAAAGAGAGATTTGATTCTGACAAAGCAATAATTTATGTTTGTGAAAGCTGTGGAATGTTGGGAATGTATGATTATTTCAAGAACAAGAAAAAATGCTCAAAATGTGGAAGCAATGTTGAGATAACACCTATAGAATTATCTTATGCATTTAAGCTACTTGTTGATGAGTTAAAATCACTTGGAATTAATTCAAAACTTAACTTAGAGGAGAAATATTAAATGGAATATATATACAAAAAAGTAAAGAGCGTTGAATTTAATTTGCTAGATCCACATACAATAAAAAAGATGGCAGCAACAAAAGTTGTTACGCCAGAATTGTATGATAAGGAGGGATACCCTGTTGATGGAGGCTTGATGGATGTTCACATGGGTGTTATTGACCCAGGACTTAGATGCAAGAGCTGTGGTGGAAAACTGAAAGAATGCATGGGTCATTTTGGTTACATAGATCTTGCAAGACCTGTAATCCACATAAAATACATTGATGTTATCTATAATTTCTTGAGAAGCACGTGTAATAGATGTGGGAAAATACTTGCAGATGAGGAAAAAATAAAAAAACATAGAGCAGAGCTTGAGAAAATAAAAGAAGAAGGAGACATAATAAAAATAGCAAAAACCGTTGATGGTTTTATAAGTTCAATAAGAACTACAAAACAATGCCCTTATTGCAAGGAAAAACAAAAAACCATAAAGTTTGACAAGCCAATAACTTTCTATGAAGGGGATGAAAAACTAAATCCTAATAACATAAGAATGAGATTTGAGAAAATAAGCGATGAGGATATAGAATTATTGGGAGTTAATCCAAAATACGCAAAACCAACATCAATGGTGTTGACTAATTTACCTGTTCCTCCTGTAACAGTAAGACCTTCAATTACATTGGAAACAGGAGAAAGATCAGAAGATGACCTTACTCATAAGCTTGGGGATATAGTAAGAATAAACCAAAGACTATTCGAGAACATAAATGCAGGAGCTCCTGAAGTTATTGTTGAGGATTTATGGGACTTGCTGCAGTATCACATAATAACTTATTTTGACAATGGAATTTCACAAGTCCCACCTGCAAGACACAGATCAGGGCAATTGTTAAAGACATTAACTGAGAGAATAAAAAGCAAAGAAGGAAGATTTAGATATAATTTAACTGGTAAGAGAGTTAATTATGGTTCAAGGGCAGTTATAAGTCCAGATCCAAAAATAAAGATGAATGAAGTTGGAATACCTCTCTCTGTTGCAATGACATTGACAATACCTGAAGTTGTAAACAAATGGAATGTTGATTATCTTAAAGAATTAATAACAAATGGCTCAAGAAAATATCCTGGAGCTAATTATATAATAAGGCCAAATGGAACAAAAAGGCAAATATCAGAGGAAACAAGAGAGCAATTACTTGAAGAGCTTGAAGAAGGATATATTGTTGAAAGACATCTTATAGATGGGGACATTTCAATATTTAATAGGCAGCCTTCTCTTCACAGAATGAGCATAATGTGCCACAGGATAAAAATATTGCCTGGAAATTCATTCAGGTTAAATCCAGCTGTATGTAATCCTTATAACGCTGACTTTGACGGGGATGAGATGAATCTTCACATACCTCAGACAGAAGAAGCAAGAGCTGAAGCAGAAACATTGATGGAAGTTCAGCACAACATAAATTCACCAAAACACGGGCAAAATGTTATTGGTTGCATAGAAGATGCAATATCAGGAGTTTACTTGCTGACAAAAGACATGACATTGACAAAAGATGAGGCAATACAATTATTGATATCTGTTGGTGTTACTGATTTTGACAAATTCACTAATTTCAAAAACAATGTTAATGGCAAGGAAGTATTTTCTGCATTAATACCAGATGATTTTGATTTCATAGACCAGTCAAAAGATAAGAAAGATGTAATAATAAAGAAAGGAAAATTGGTTGAGGGAGTTATTGATAAAAATACCATAGGAGAAGATGGGGGCTCTTTGATAAGATCATTGTATTCTGTTTACTCTGAAGGCGTTGGTATAGACATAATGGGAAAAATATTCAGGTTGGGAATAGCAGTTCTTCTTAAGATAGGATTCACAACATCAATATCAGATACAGACCTTCCTGAAAAAGTAAAAGAACAAATTGAAGAGATATTGTATGAATCAGAGAAAAAGGCAAAAAGATACATAAGACAATACAAAAACAATGAGCTTACTCCTATAAGAGGTATGACAGAAAAAGAAACCGTTGAAGTAAAAATATTGGAAGCATTAAACAAGGCAAGGGATGATGTTGGTAAATTAATAACCAAAAAAGCAAGTGATGAAAATAATCCCACCATTATAATGATAAACTCAGGTGCTAAAGGTAAATCATTGCACATGGCCCAAATGGCAGCCTGTGTAGGACAGCAGGCATTAAGAGGGAGTAGAATTGAAAGAGGATACAGAAAAAGGACATTGTCAATATTTGAAGATTATGACCTAAGTCCTGAATCAAGAGGATGGATAAGAAGGGGCTACAAGGAAGGATTAAAACCATATGAGTATTTCATGCATTCTTTAACTGGAAGAGACTCATTAATGGATAGTGCATTAAGAACACCTAAATCAGGTTATTTATACAGAAGATTATCAAATGCATTGCAGGACTTGAGAGTAGAATATGATGGAACTGTAAGAGATTCCAATAAAGGGATTATACAATTCAAGTATGGTGACGATGGTATTGACATATCAAAAAGCGAATCTGGAACAATAAATGTTGAAAAAATAGTCAAGGAAGTAGCAAACCTATAAAATGTCAGCAACAATATACAAGGATTATGAAAATACTTTACCTAAACCTATCTTGGATAATGTAAAAACTTTATGCAGTAAGTATAAATTGTCCGATGCTAAAATAAAAAAGACCCTTGAAAAAACAAAAGAAGCTTATCTTAAGGCACAGGTAGAGCCTGGAGAATCAATTGGTATTGTAACAGCAGAATCATTCGGTGAGCCAAGTACACAGATGATTTTAAGAGTATTTCACTTTGCTGGTGCGTCTGAAATGAATATTACTGTAGGTCTTCCAAGATTAATAGAAATATTTGATGCAAGAAAAGAGCCTAGCACACCTATGATGGAAGTTTATCTTGAAAAAAAATATGCTACAAGCCCTTCAAAAGTAAAAGAAATAGCAGAGAAAATAAAGGGAAACACTCTTGAAGACGTTGCTTCAGAATTTTTACTTAATATTATGGAAAACAAAGTTGAAATAAAACTGTCAAGAAACAAGATGCAAGAACTTAATCTAAATTCAAAAGACATATCTGATATAATTGTCAATAGTTTAAAGACGGTTTCTGTTGAGCAAGACAGAGACAACATAATATTAAAGCCAGAATCAAAGACAAACAAGCTTTCTGATCTGTACAAGTTAAAAGAGAAAAGCAAGGATATCCATGTTTCAGGTGTAAAAAAAATAACGCAAGTATTTCCAATGAAAATTAATGATGATGAATATGTGATATATTGCTCAGGTTCCAATCTAAAGGAAGTTTTTGAAATTGAAGGCGTTGATTCAACAAGAACAAAAAGCAACAACATATTTGAAACAGCCGCTATATTGGGGATTGAAGCTGCAAGACAAACAATAATAGAAGAAACATTAAAGGTTCTTGAAGAACAGGGATTAAACATTGACATAAGGCATATAATGCTCTTGGCAGATACGATGACAAGATCTGGAGGTATAAGAGGAACAACAAGAACAGGTATAACAAAAGAAAAGGAAAGTGTTCTTGCAAGAGCGAGCTTTGAAACACCTATAAGACATCTTGTGAATGCCTCATTAATCGGGGAAAAAGATCCATTAAGCTCTGTTGTTGAAAATGTAATGCTTAATCAGGCAATACCATTAGGAACAGGATTACCTGGATTAATGGCAAAAATGAAAGAGAAGAAAAAATGAGTTCAATAGACTTGAAAAAGGATTTGAAAGAGAAAAAACCTATTATAGGGAGTGACAGAACATTGAAGGCACTAAAAAATGGCAAACTTGAAAGGATTTATATGGCAAGCAATACAAAAGAAGACATTAAAGAAGACATAAAATATTATTCAAAACTTGCAAATGTTAAAGTTATAGAATTGAAAGAGGATAATTCTAAATTAGGGATTATATGCAAAAAGCCCTTTAATATAAGTGTTATAAGCTTTTAGAAATATTTATAAATATGATTTTAAAAACAAATAACAAAATGAAGCAAGTTTATGATATAAACATGATAAATTTCAGGAATATCTTTGAAAATATTACGAAATGTGGGATAAAGGATTTTATATCAAAAGAAAATTCAATAACAATAATAGTAAATGAAGGAGAGATTGGAAAGGCAATAGGAAAGAATGGCGGTAATGTAAAAAATCTTGAAAGAAAATTCAACAAGAAAATAAAAATCATAGAGTATAATAATAATATAAAAACATTCATAAAAAATCTAATTAAGCCTATTGAAGTAAAGAAAATTGAGATAGAAGATGGGAATGTAACAATAAACATCCCTGGGATAAAGGAAAAAGGACAAATAATAGGGAGAGACAGGAAAAATATCGAAGAATTTAAAAAGTTCGTATCAAAATATTTTGAAGTGAAGGATATAAAGGTTGTTTAAATGGCAAAGGGATTAAATGCAGGCGGAAAAATAAAGAAGAAAAGGAAAAAGGACAGATGGAAGGATGCCTGGTTTAAGAGAAAAATGCTGAGACTTAAAGAAAAATCAGACCCTTTAAGAGGTGCGCATCAGGCAAAGGCAATTGTTCTTGAAAAAGGAGAAGTTGAAGCAAAGCAGCCAAATTCAGCTAAGAGAAAAATAGCAAAAGTTCAATTAATAAAAAACGGGAAAAAGATTTCTGTTTTCATTCCAGGAAACAATGCTACAAAATTCATAGCAGAGCACGATGAAGTAATCATACAAAACATTGGTGGGACAAAAGGAAGAGCTAAAGGAGACATCCCGGGTATTAGGTGGCAGATAATAAAAGTTAATGATCAAAGTCTTGATTCATTGTTAAGAGGTAAGATTGAAAAGGGTAGAAGATAAAATGGATTTTAAATTATTTGACAGATGGGATTCAAATGTAAGTGTTAATGATCCTGGATTGAGGAAATACATTAATTTAAGTCCTGTCATAATTCCAAGAGCAATGGGAAGAAATGCAAAGCACAGATTCTACAAGTCACAATTTACACATATTGTTGAAAGGCTTGCATTAAAATTAATGGTTACAGGGCACAAGGGTAAGAAGCACAAAATAAGTTCAGGACACTTTACAGGAAAGATACACAAAGTTTACAAGATAATAAAGGAAACCTTTGATGTCATTGAGAAAAAGACAAACAAGAATCCTATTGAAGTTTTTGTAAGGGCAATTGAGAATGCAGCACCAAGAGATGAGATTACTTCTATTGAATACGGGGGGGCTAAATACCCTCAAGCTGTTGAATGTTCCCCTCAAAGAAGAATAGACATTGCATTAAGACAAATGGCACAAGGGGCATATCAAAAGTCCTTTAACAAGAAAAAGAAACTAAAGGATGCTCTTGCAGATGAAATAATGTTTGCATATAATTCTGACCAAAACTCACAGGCAATATCCAAGAAACTTGAATTAGAAAGACAAGCAAGTTCATCCAGATAAGAATAGAAAGATTTTTAAAGTATATATTATAAAATATATATTACAATGAATAAGATGATTTTAGCTGAAGATAAAGAAAATTTAATGAAAATATATAAAAGAGTTCTTGAAAATTTTGGTAAAAATTATAATTTTGAGACAGACTTTGTACAAAATGGAAAAGAACTTGTTAAAAAAGTTGAAGAAAATCCAGGATTATATTCATTAATCATAACTGATAAAGATATGCCAGAAATGGATGGATTAGAAGCTATAAAGAAGATAAGAGAAAAAGATAAAGAAGTCCCAATATTTTTAATAAGTGGAAGTTTGGATATTATGTTATCTGAGAAAGCCAGGGAAATTGGTGCTAATGGATTTTATGAAAAGCCTTTTAATCTAAATGATTTAGAATTATTGATTATTCAATATATTAAATAATTTAATAGTAACTTAATTAAGTGCTTAGTAATTTCTTTTTAAGATGATACAGGAAATAAAAAAATCCAGTAGTGAAAAAGAATTGATCAAAATACTTAATCCTTTAGTAAAAGAATGGTTTTTTTCAAAATTCAAGGAATTTTCAAAGTCACAATTATATGCTGTAAAGGAAATTCATAAAAGGAAAAACATACTGGTAAGCGCTCCAACAGGCTCTGGTAAGACTTTAACAAGCACTTTGTCAATAATAAATGAATTAGTAACTCTTTCTGAAAATAATCTTTTAGAAGATAAGGTTTATTGTGTTTACATAAATCCTCTTAAATCATTATCAAGGGATTTGTTTGTAAATTTAAAAGGCCCTTTGGAAGAAATAAAGAAACTTGCAAAGAAAAAAGGGAAAGACATAGATATAAGAGTTTCAGTAAGAACAGGAGATACTTCAGCAACAGAAAAGCAAAAAATGCTAAAAAATCCCCCCCATATATTAGTAACAACACCAGAATCATTTACATTGACATTAACTTCTGTAAAATTCAAGGAATTATTAAAAAATGTTAATTACTGCATTGTTGATGAAATACATTCATTAGCAGAAAACAAGAGGGGTTCGTTCTTAAGTCTGTCATTGGAAAGACTTGAGCATTATAATGAAAATGAAATAACAAGAATAGGGTTGAGCGCCACAATATCTCCTCTTGAGGAAATTGCAAAGTTTTTGGTTGGTAATAGGAACTGCAAGATAGTTGATGTAAATCTTGACAAGAAAAGGGATTTCAAAGTTATTTCGCCATTGCCCAATTTGATTGATGTTACTTATGACAAACTTCATGATGCCTTGTATAGTCAACTTGATGATTTAATACAGAACCACAAAACAACTTTAATATTCACAAATACAAGATCTGCAACAGAAAGAATAGTTCATCACCTAAAGCAAAAATTCCCAAAGAATTACAGTGAAAACATAGGGGCTCATCACGGTTCATTGTCAAAATCACACAGAGAAAATATTGAAAATAGATTGAGAGAAGGAAAGTTAAAAACTGTTGTATGCTCTACTTCACTTGAACTGGGAATTGATATTGGTTATATTGATTTGGTTGTGTGCATCGGAAGTCCGAAAAGCGTTACAAGATTCCTTCAGAGAGCGGGACGTGCAGGACATAAACTTCATGACGAGGTTAAATCAAGACTTATTGTCATGGATAATGATGATTTGGTTGAATGTGCCGTCATGGTGAAAAATGCGATTGAAAAGAAGATAGACAAGATACAAATACCAACTAATTGCATGGATGTTCTTGCACAGCACATATATGGGATTGCAATAACAGAAAAAATACATATAAAATCATTATATAATTTAATCAAGAAAAGTTATACTTATTCGAATATGGAATGGAAAGACTTCATGGAAATTATTGATTATTTGTCAGGTGAATTTGCTTCATTAGAAGACAGAAATATATATGCAAAGATATGGTATGATGAAGAAACAGGAATGATAGGTAAAAGAGGAAAATTATCTCGTATGATTTATATGACAAACATAGGAACAATACCAGAAGAGTCTTTTGTAACAGTAAAGATAAAAGAAAATATAGTTGGTTTCATAGAAGAGCCTTTCTTAGAGAAATTAAAAAGAAATGATATATTTGTCTTGGGTGGAAGTGTTTACAAGTTTTTATTTGCAAGAGGAATGGTGGCCCAGGTTGCGAGTGCAGAAGGGCAAAAGCCTACAGTTCCTTCATGGTTTTCTGAAATGCTTCCATTAAGTTTTGACCTTGCAAATGATATTTCAAAATTCAGAGGATTGATAAGGGAAAAATTTGAATCTAAAAAGAAAAAAGAAGATATTATAAATTTCATAGAAGAATATTTATATGTAAGGGAAAATGCAGCAAATGCAATTTATGAATACTTTAAGGAACAGTTTTTATATGCTGAAATACCAACAAAAAAAGAATTAGTGATTGAGTTTTTACAACAAGAGGACAAGAAATATGTTGTTTTTCACTCATTGAATGGAAGAAGAGTTAATGATGCAATGTCAAGAGCAATAGCTTATGCAATATCAAAATTACAGCATAGGGATGTTGACATCGGAATAAATGATAATGGGTTTTTTGTCTCTTCAAGCAAAAAAATACAAGTTCTTAGAGCATTTAAGGCAATAAAGTCAAGTGAGCTTGATGAAGTTCTAAAAAATGCAATAGAAAATACAGAAATATTAAAGAGGAGATTCAGACATTGTGCAACACGTTCTTTGATGATATTAAGAAGGTACAAGGGAAGGGAGAAAAGAGTTGGAAGACAACAAGTAAGCTCAATGATATTGATGAATGCTGTAAAGAGAATATCAAATGATTTTTCAATATTGAAAGAAGCAAGAAGGGAAGTTCTTGAAGACCTGATGGATTTAAAAAATGCGCAAAAGATATTGAAAGATATTGAAAATGGAAAGATAAAAATTAAGCAGATTTCTACAAGTGTCCCAAGTCCGTTTGCGTTTAATTTAGTTCTTCAAGGATATACAGATATAATGAAAGTTGAAGACAGGATAGAATTCATAAAAAGAATGCATCAATATGTTCTTGCTAAGATAAACAAATAAAAACATTTAAAAACAAAATATATTTTAAATTATTAATGAAATATGGTACAAGAATAACCTTGATAATAGTTTCTTTGTTCTTGTTTTCTCAGTTAATAGGATTGTTTGTTGTAAATCATTATTTGTCAGAAGATCTTCCTTATAACATAGAAAGACCGGATATTGAGCCAGAGACTTCCTTTTTACCAATTATCTTAATGATATTATTTATTACTGCAATAGCAATTCTTTTAATGAAATTCAAGGCAACAAGATTATGGAAAGTATGGTTCTTTTTAGGTATAAGCATTGCATTGTTAATAAGTTTTAATGCATTTATTCCAAGTGTTGTAGCTTTAATATTAGCTTTGATAATTGCGGCAGTAAAAGTGTTTAAGCCCAATTTTATAATACATAACATGGGGGAACTGTTTATTTACGGAGGATTGGCTGCATTATTTGTTCCTATATTATCTATATTATCAATGTCAATTTTATTGGTTTTAATATCAATTTATGATGCAATTGCTGTATGGAAAACAAAGCATATGGTAAAAATAGCAAAATATCAGGCAAAGATGAGGGTTTTTGCAGGCCTGTTATTGCCGTATAGAACAGATAAAATAAGCAAAGGAAAAGGGAAGAGAAAAAAGAGTGTTATAAGAACAGCTATTTTAGGTGGTGGAGATATTGGATTTCCATTGCTTTTTGCAGGGGTTATTCTAAGAGATATGGATCTTTTAAGTTCATTGGTAGTTGTATTATCAACAACAATAGCATTATTCCTGTTATTGTATTCTGCACAGAAAAATAAATTCTATCCTGCTATGCCTTTTTTAAGTGCTGGATGTTTTGCAGGATACTTTATTAGTTTGTTATTATAAAGTAATGACATATAGAAAGATTTATAAATATATTTTAGAGTATATAGATTGATTAAAATGGATATTGATGATAAAAGTTTAGATAGTTTTGTGCAAGGAATGATAGAAGTGGATTATGAAATAAATAAATATAATCCTGATCATATTTTTGTTCCTTTAATGGGTTCTGCCCCTTTTATAGACTGCTTAAATATATTTGATGATGATTTTGATAATGAAATAATTGAATATATTCCTGCTTCAAGCAAATTAAAGGATATGAAAAGTGTATTAAGAACGTGGTTTAAAAATTTCTTAAAGGAAAATTATTTCCCAAAAATGAAAGTCTTGTCTATTGATGAAGTAATTAGTGGAAATTCCCTGCAAAGAGTTTACAAGCAATTTTTAAATGGAAAAAGAGACTTTTTTGAAGAAAGGTCTATTAAATATTTTAATGAATTAAATCAAAATTATATTGATAAAGAATCTGAGAATATTACATATAAATCAATAGGAGTAGTTGATTCCACACTTCAAAAAAAGAAAGGGAAACAAAACAAGAAATATCAAAAATTAAGAGAAAAAGGAGTTGTAATTCCAGTTAGAGTTAAAAGAATAATCACAATGGACAGGCCTGAATTTATAATTGCAAAGTATAAAACAGAAAAAATTAATGGGAGTGGGAAAAGAGTATTTTATCCAGAAATAGATTCATTTGAAGTATCCCCCCAATATATGAATTTCCTTAAAGAATTTGCAAGCCTTATAGGGAAAGATCCAAACCAAGTAACTGTAAGAAATATAGGAAAGATAATGGATTCAAATAAATATCTTGGAGATTATAAAAATGAAATATGAAAAACAGATTAATTTGTCTGATTTATTAAAAATATCTCCTTGGGGCTATGAGCTTAATAATGATGAAGAAGCTATTATAGACAATGGGAAAGAGGAGATTTTAACAATATACAAAATAGACGATAAATACAAATTATCTTATTTTTCTTTTTCAAAAGAAGTCGCTGAAGAAACATTTAAAGATTGTCCAGAACAATTGGAAGAATGGAAAGAAAAAGCCAAAGAACTAAAAGATATAATTGATTATAAACCCATACCTTATTTCACAGGTACATTCAATCAAGACGAATTTATAGAAGTATATTTCTTTTTGATAAGTAAAATGGAAAAAGAAGAAATTCCTGAAGATAATATTAACTAAATTATATCATAAAAATTAGCATAACCCTTATAATCTTTCAGTTTTATTTTACCTGAAATAACTTTCTCATTCCAATTATCAACATATCTCTCGTTTGATTCATGATACAATAAATCATCGATAAAAATATATATTTTGTTTTTGTTTTTTGTCATATGCCATGCAATCCTTTTCTTTTCATGGCCTTTTGGACTCACATTAAATTCTTCTATTCTTTCTGTAGGAAAATTAGTTAAATTCTCAATAATTTTAATTATCTTTCCAATATACCATTTTCTATGCTCTTTAACGAACCGGTCTTTCTTCAACCTCTCTAAGGCTTTTCTGGAAATAAACACATTCTTTGTTATTTCTGTCATTTTAATTGTTTCTCGGCTCTCTTAATCATTGGTTTCTTTAGGGCTATGAAAACCCCTCCTTTTTTCCCTTTTACGAATGTTGTTTCTCCCTCTTTGATTATTTTAGAGATAGATTCAGATTCTATGTCAATATGAGTTATTCTGGCCATGCTTTTTCCTTTCTCATGTATGTAAGCATTCACCTTTATCTTCTTTTTTCCCTCTCCTGGTCCTGACATGTGATTTAGAAAGTTTTTTAATATTTAATTCTTTTGTTTTATAAATGAATATACTCGAAAATATAAAGCCTTCTGGAAAGGAAAAGGAGAAACTTGATAAAATTGTTAATAATATCCTAAACAAACTGAATTCAAATTTGATTGCAGCAAAAGCAATTCCTGGTGGAAGTTATGCAAAAGATACTTGGTTGAAGGGGGACCATGACATTGATGTTTTTGTATTATTTAATAAAAAATATGATGAAAAAAACATTTCTGATGTCCTTTGGAAAGCCTTAAAGAAATCATTCTTAAGGCCAAAGAAAAAGATTCACGGCTCAAGAACATATTACAAGATAAAAAAAGGAAAATATATTTTTGAAATAGTTCCTGTTATTGAAATAAACAATCCCGAAGAAGCATTAAACATAATGGATATAAGCCCGTTGCATGTTGATTGGGTAAATGAAAATGCTAAAGACTTAAAGGATGAAATAAGAAAAATAAAGGCCTTCTGCAAGGCTGCTCATTGTTATGGCGCTGAGTCATACATAAAAGGTTTTTCAGGTTATGTTCTGGAAATACTTACTATCTTTTATGGTTCGTTTGACAATCTCGTGAAAAGTGCTGTTAAATGGAAAAAAAAAGACATAATAGATTTCAAAAAAAGAAATATAAAAATCCTGAACAAGTCAAAGATAAGCCCTCTTATTGTAATAGACCCTGTGCAAAAGGAAAGAAATGCTGCTGCTGCATTGTCATTGGAAAAGTTCAATCTCTTTAAGGAATATTGCAAAGAATATCTAAAGAATAAGGATGAAAAATTTTTCATTAAGGAAATAAAAATACCAGAAGATGCCATAGTTATTGAAGTAAAACCTGTCAAAGGGAGAGAGGACATTGTTGGTTCAAAATTATTGAAGGTTTATGATTACATAAAGGAAAAATTAGACGGAGATTTTGGGGTAAAGGAAAGTTTTTGGTATTGGAACAAAAAAGTCTTGTTATGGTATGTCTTAAAGGAGAAGGAATTAAAGCAATTTAAAAAACATTATGGCCCTTCTATTGAAGATGAAAAAAACATTGAAAGATTCAAGGAAAAATGGAAGAACTATAAAGTTTATGAAGAGAATGGATATGTTTATATTAACATAAAAAGAAAAGATACTGAAATAAAACCGTATTTAAAATCATTATTTAAGGATGATTATATAAAAGAAAAAGTAAAAAAAATAAAAATAAAAACTTTTCCGAAAAGTTTATAAATAATAGAATTTCAATAATAATTAACTGGTTCTAAAATGAAAGATAATACAGTTAAGTTAGGAACAACAACTATAGGTGTTGTATGTAAGGATGGAATAGTGTTAGCAGCAGACAAGAGAGTTAGTTCTGGAAATGTTGTAATTAATCATGAAGAAAACAAAATAATCCCTATAAATGATAATATAGCTGTAACAACTGCGGGAAACGCTTCTGATGCACAATTGTTAATTAAATTATTAAGGTCTGAATTAGAAATAAAAGAAATGAGAAAAGATTCAGAAGTAAAAGTAAAAGAAGCAGCAAATTTATTGGCAAGAATGGTATACCAAAATATAAGGAGACCATCAATGATACCTGGAATATCTCATTTTATATTAGGTGGACATGATGAATCAGGAGAATATTTGTATGATATATTTGCAGATGGAACAATAACACAGCATAAAAAATATGTTGCGTCTGGTTCAGGAAGCTTAACTGGTGGCTATGGTATTCTTGATACAGAATGGAAACAAAACATGTCAATTGATGAGGGTGTTAAAGTAGCAGTAAAAGCAATTAATGCTGCACTGCAAAGAGATATGTTTACAGGAGACGGTGTTGATGTATACACTGTTACAAGCAAAGGCGTTAAAAAAATATTGCATAAAGATGCCAGAGTTAAAGTTGAAGCATAAAAAATCATTTTCTTATAAGTAAAGCAAAAATGGTAAAAATATTAGATGAAGTAATGTCTCTTATACCCGAAAAAGCGGACATAAGTGATTCATATTTTGAAGGAGCAAACATTGTTCTATATACAAAAAACAAGGAGTTTTTCATAGACAATAATGGAGTAATAAGAGATATAGTCAATCAGATTAAAAAAAGAGTTGAAATAAGATGTGACCCTTCTCTTGTTATGAATGAAGAAAAGGCAAGAGAAGAGATAAAAAAAATTCTTCCTGAAGATGCAAAATTAGCAGATGTTATTTTTGACCCTCAAAGATCAATGGTTATTATTGAAGTTGAAAAACCGGGAATGGCAATAGGAAAATCAGGAGAAACCCTTAAGGAAATAAGAAAAAAGACATTATGGGTTCCATTAATAAGAAGAAAGTCTGCATTAAGGTCAAATATAATAGAAAACATAAGACATGTTCTTTATGAGAATAATGATTATAGAAAAAAATTCCTTAACAGCGTAGGAAAAAGAATTTATGAAGGTTACAAGAAGGACAGAAAAAAAGAGTGGGTAAGATTAAGCATGCTTGGAGGAGGAAGAGAAGTTGGAAGATCATGTTTATTGTTACAAACAAATGAATCAAGAATATTGATGGATTGTGGTATTGATGTTGCAGCTCCAGAAGGAAAAGAATATCCTTATCTTGATGCTCCTGAATTTGACATAAAAGAGATAGATGCAATTATAGCAACACACGCGCATATTGACCATATTGCTATGATACCTCTTCTGTTTAAATTTGGATACAAAGGGCCTGTTTATTGCACAGAGCCTGTAAGAGACATAATGGCTTTGTTGTGTCTGGACTATATTGGAATTGCACAAAAAGAAGGAAAGAAACTCCCTTATTCAAGCTCTGATATAAAAGAAGTTGTAAAGCATACTATATGTTTGGATTATGAAGAAGTAACTGACATAACCCCAGATGTAAGATTAACATTATATAACTCAGGACATACATTAGGTGCTTCAATGGCACATTTGCATGTTGGAGAGGGCCTTCATAATCTGGTTTATACTTCTGACATGAATTTTGAACACAGCAATTTGTTAAGTCCTGCTGCAACAAAATTCCCAAGACTGGAAACATGCATAATTGAAGGAACATATGGAGGGAAGGATGATAAGCCAATGTCAAGAAAAGATTCTGAAAATTATCTTATAGATGTTGTTAAAAATACCATTAAGAAAAAAGGGAAAATACTGATGCCTATTTTAGGTGTTGGACGTTCTCAGGAAATAATGTTAATAATAGAGAGATTGATAAGAGAAGGAAAGATGGATAAAATACCAATTTACATACAGGGAATGGTTTGGGATATTACTGCCATACATACTGCATACCCTAATTTCTTTAATCCAAGAGTAAAAAAACAAATATTCCATCAGGATTATAATCCATTTTTATCAGACATATTCAAGAGAGTTGGATCACAAAAAGAAATGGAAGAAATCATGAATGAAGGAGGGCCTTGCATAGTAATGGCAACTTCAGGTATGATGCAAGGAGGTCCTTCTGTTGATTATTTCAAGAACTTTGCACCAGAAAAGAACAATGCCATAATATTCACATGTTATCAGGGAGAAGGATCCTTGGGAAGAAGAATAGAACAGGGTGAAAAGGAATTTAATTTTGGAACTTCTGACAAGACAGAAAACGTTGAAGTGAAAATGGAAGTTCATTCAATAAAAGGTTTTTCAGGACACTCTTCAAGAGATCAATTACTTAATTTTGTTTACAAATTAAACCCAAAGCCAAAAAAAGTTATTGTTCAGCATGGAGAAAATTCAAAATGCCTTGACTTGGCAAGCACACTGCATAAATTAAACAGAATAGAGACAAATGCTCCAAAGAATCTTGAAGCAATAAGATTGAGATGAAATTAATAAAGACAAAGACGATTCTTATATTTATTTGAATGAAGACATTAATGAAACTTATTAAAAAGTAATCTGGAGAAATCCGGATTTGTTGTCAAAAAATGGTCTAAGATAGGCATAAGGTGAATTGAAATATAGCCTTAAAGCCATAATTACTTATTAGAAGTTACAAATAGGCTGTGCTGAAACCCTAAGATAATCTGAGGGATTATTTTACATAATCTATCTACATTATATGCAACTAATTTACACATAACCTCTTTCTTTTGAGTATTAAAAGATTTACATTTTAGTCTAGAACCATATCTTCTCTTAATAAC
>JAFCDX010000005.1 GCA_017609465.1 Candidatus Woesearchaeota archaeon
ATGTAAATCTTTTAATACTCAAAAGAAAGAGGTTATGTGTAAATTAGTTGCATATAATGTAGATAGATTATGTAAAATAATCTCTCAGATTATCTTAGGGTTTCAGCACAGCCGGGTTTATTAAGAGCTATTAGTGCAAAAGCACAAAAGGGAGATCTTGTTGTTATGAATAAGAGAATAAAAAAACTTTCAGAATTAATTCAAAAGAGGTTGAAATGAAAATAAGAAAAGCAAGAAAAGAGGATTTTGAACAGTATTACAAGTTAGATAAGAAATTTGGAGAATTTGATAAAATATGTGTTATAAAAAATTATAGAAAATATTTGGAATGGGATGATAAACTTGCCAAAAGAGAAAAGAAAAAAGATTTTGAAAAAATTATAAAAAAGAAAAACACTTTGTTTTTAGTTGCCGAAGATAATAAAAATTTAATTGGATTTATTATAGGGGAAATTTATAATAGACCAAAATTTTATAAAATTAAAAAGAATGGTTTTATTGGAGACATATTTGTTACAAAAAAACATAGGGGAAAAGGTATTGCCTTAAAATTAAAGAACAAATTATTTAAGTGGTTTAAAGATAATAAAATAAAATCAATAAGGTTGAATGTATTTTCTGAAAATAAATATGCTATTAAAATATATAAAAAATGGGGTTTTAAAATATTATCTTATGATATGTGGAAAGAGTTGAAATGAAAAAAATTAAAAATTATTCTAATTCAGCAACAACCTCTTCTATACTTTTATCTAATAATTTAAACCCTTCTTTTTTAGCTATTTCTTCAATAGAAAAATCAGTGGAATTTATATAAACTCTATCCTTTCCTATTTTTTCTGCTATTTCAAAACATCTGCCTTTCAGACCATCACAAAAATAAACTAAAGCATCTTGGGGGATATTTTCAGTACAAAAATAAATATTTTCAGGATTAAACCCATTATTATTTAATTCATAACGATTCATATCTTTAACTACATCTGGCACTCTTTTTTTATCCAACACGACATAAACATCATGCTGAGTTTTTGTTAATTTAGAATATAAACATACAGTTAAACAAACAAAAAGGACTTTATATAACTTTTGGAAATCTACTTACCAACCGATAACTTTACAAAACCAAAAAAGGAAATATTTATTAATTTGTTTTGTGTTAAAAGTTATATGAATAAAGAAGTTAGTTTTAATAGATTTTTAGAGATGTTGGATAATTTAGTAGATGAAATGCTGGATTTTGTATCAAAAGAAAGATCAATAGGATTATATAAAAGAGGAAAACTTAGTGAAAAACTATTATTAGAAATTATGGAAGATATTCGAGCACTTAGAGTTGATACAACTCCCTTTATTGGTCTAGGAAGAGATATTGAATTTGTTGATAGGGAAAGAAAAGGAAATCCTCTTTTTTTAACAAAAATAGATTTAAAACATCTTAGGATAAAAAAAATGAATGATAAAGAAGCATTAAAGATAGCCCAGAAAGGTAAACTTTAAAGGATTAGATATTTACCCCTCTAACAAACTCTTTACATATTCTTTAATTTCAACTCTATCTTTAAAAGGATCTAAATTCTTTTTATCATCATTTCCAAAAGCAAATCCTAATAGATAAGCAGCTACACTTTCAGCTAATTCTTCTTCAACACTACCCTTAACAGTATCCAAATCACATCCATAAAATTCATTACTCTTTTCTCTGTAAAAAGATGAATATGTAGATATAGGTTCATATTTTTCTGCTAATTCACCAAAGTTCAATATTTCATCTTCATTATAATTCATACTATGCAGATATTCATGGGCAAAAGCCTGAGCTAATACAATATTCCTTAAATTTGGATCTAAATCCATTTCATATAAGTAAATATTTTCTCCAGAGCTTTTTCCTGGAACAATAGCTGTTTTTGATATAGAATCTTCTATGTGGGGGGTGTCAGTCATATTAGAAGGACTTGTTGAATTCTTATGAAAATAGTGTTTTGATTTTCCAATTATTCCATTAAAAATAGATTTATCTCTTACTTTTTCAGGCATTAAATTCAAAATTCCATTTATTATATTCCTATCTAATTGAACATGGTTCTCATTCTTTATTTCATATGGAAATTGCTTATTAGATTTTGGTAATTTAGACAACAACTTATCTTTATGTTTCTCACAAAATATAATAGTTTCCTTCATATCCAATGCTGACTGATAATCTTTCATTTTCAATTATGCAAATCAACAAGAGTATGTGTTTTGAATTTTTGTCCAGGACCAACTATACTAAATTCTCCTTTTCCAGATCTTGCTTTTATTGCAAAATCATAAGGATTTTTTCCTTTTAATACAATATGCGGTGCTTTATTCTCATAAGCATGAATCATTTTATTGTATTGAGAATCTCCTTTCCAGTATTCAAAATCAACTATGAATTCTCCTGCTTGTTCAGCTAATTCTAATACTTCTGTTTCCAAAGCATCTATCTCTGATTTGAATATTCTTCTTTCAGGGTGTTTTAGAGCTCTAACTAAAGGATTATCGTATTCTATGTTTTCTATTGTTATCTTTTTATTAGTTATTGCTGTCATTTTACGTCATCACTAAAACACTGTAATTGCTTATTTTTAGGCTGATTTTATTATTTATAAATTTTTCTATTTGTAACTACTTTTTAGTTACATTAGTATTATGACCGGAAAATTGGATAAAAACATTTATAAATAACATATCAGAAGGAATTAATAAAATGTTTTATGAGCTTATTGTTAAAGGGCATATAAGGGTTGACCCTCGTATATTGAATGAAAACATAGAGGAGTCTGTAAAAAATAACATAATGGATATGTTTGAAAATTATATGATGCAAGATTTAATACCTGAAATAGGCATAGTTGTTGATATTCGTGAGATTATGGAAATAGGGGAAGGAGTAATAATTCCAGGGGATGGAGCAGCATATTATGATACAAAATTCAAATTAATCACATTTAAGCCAGAATTGCATGAAATTGTTTTAGGAAACGTTTCACAAATATCAGACTTTGGGGCTTTTATGACAATAGGTCCAATAGATGGGATGGTTCATATATCACAGGCAATGGACGATTTTGTTTCATTTTCAAAATCAGGAACACTACAAGGAAAACAATCAAAGAGAGCATTAAAAATAGATGATAAATGCAGGGCGAGAATAATCGCAGCATCCTACAAAGATCCTCTAAATCCAAGAATAGGTCTTACAATGAGACAGGCAACTCTAGGAAATTTAAACTGGATAGAGGAAGAAATTAAAAAATCTTCACAAAAACAAAAAAAGGAAACTAAAAAATGAGAAAAGTATGCAAAACATGCAAAGTATTTGTAAAAGGCCCAGAATGCCATATATGTCATCAAAAGAATTTTGTTACATCCTGGAAAGGAAGAATTGCCATAATAGACAAAGACAAGTCAGAAATAGCACAAAAATTAGAAATAAAAAATAACGGCGAATATGCTATAAAAGTATCATGAAAATCTTATATGAAAAAGAAAATCCTTTATTGAATAGAAAAAGAGTAGCTTTGGAAATAGATCATCCCAATTCTTCAACGCCTTCAAGAACAAAATTAAAAAGCGATATTGCCAAACATCTCAAAACAGATGAAAAATTAATTTTAATAAGACATGTTTACAGCAAATTCGGAGAAAACAAGTCAAAGGTAATAGTTCATGTTTACAATGATGAAAAAGAATTAAATAGATTGGAAAAAATAAAGAGAGAAAAAGCTCCAAAAGAAGAACCTAAATCAGAAGAAAAACCTACAGAACAAAAATCAAAGGAAAATCTTTCTGAAACAAAGCAGGAATCTAAAGGAGAAGATAAAGGAGAAGAAAATGGGGAAAAAACCGAAACCAAAGAACAAAGTTCCCAGTAAGAGATGGGAAAAATACAAGATTGAAGATAATAGATTAATTAGGGAAAGAATGTGTCCTAAATGCAATGTTTTTTTGGCAAACCATAAAGATAGATTAGTATGTGGAAAATGTGGTTATACAGAATTTAAGAAAAAAGAATAATTCTTTAATGATTATAAAACC
This sequence comes from Candidatus Woesearchaeota archaeon, assembly GCA_017609465.1. Lineage (GTDB taxonomy): Archaea > Nanobdellota > Nanobdellia > SCGC-AAA011-G17 > JAFCDX01 > JAFCDX01. Next base: position 4,069 of record JAFCDX010000005.1, read on the forward strand.
CAAGCAGACTTCCGAAGAAGCCAGCTCGGGAAAAAGAGGTGATAATAAATATAGTATCTAACTTATATATAAATGTTTCGGTTGTTTACTCTCTAGAGTAGTAACTAATTTTTATAATATAGTAATTACTAAAATTTAAAGTTATAAGTCTTAAAATGCAGGAAAAATTATATGATATGTTGATGGACAAGGATGAAATTACATGGCAATCCATTATATATGAACTTGTTAGAACAGGGCAGATGGACCCATGGGACATAGATATTTCTTTATTAACAAGAAGATATATGGAAACTTTAAAGGACTTAAAAGAGGCAAATTTCCTCATTTCAGGAAAGGTGGTTTTAGCAGCAGCTATAATGCTTAAGATAAAATCAGATAGATTATTGAATGAAAAAATAGCTTCCTTTGACCAGCAATTATTCTCAGAAGGAGAAACCGAGGAATTTGAAGGTTTTGAAGATGATTTAAACAAGGAAAGACTTATTGAAAATCCAAAATTAGTTGCAAAAACCCCATTAACAAGAAAAAAAAGAGTTACTTTAAATGATTTGGTGGGTGCTTTGCAAAAAGCCCTTGAAGTAGATCAAAGAAGGACATTGAGAAAATTAAGAGAAAAGGAGCATATTGAAAAAGTAAAAATTCCTGAGAAAAAAGTTGACATAACCACTTTAATAAAATCTGTTTATGAAAGAATAATTGACTTCTTCAAGAAAAAAGAGATAGTTACTTTCAATGAATTGATTCCGAGTGAGAGAAAAGAGGATAAGATAATGACTTTTATTCCTTTACTGCATTTGGTTAATCAGGGAAAAGTGGATATAGAGCAGGAAAATCATTTTGGTGACATTTTTATTAAGAAAATGAATTAATTTTATAATTTACTAACTAAAACTTTTTTCTCTTTTCCGGTGTTCATGTCACGAATTAAAACTTTTTTATCCTTCATTTCCTTTTCACCAACGATAACAACATTATCAATCTTTTTTTTGTTTGCATAATCAAGAGCCTTTGTTATCTTTCCATACATTATAATTGCAGGACCTTCTTTTCTTAACTTATTCACTATTTTTATTGCTTCTTCATCTTTATTTATTGAAACTACAAGATATTTTATTTTAGGAAGTTCTATTTTTGCAAGTTTAGACAATCTTTCAATTCCAAAGCTTGTTCCAACAGATTGAATATTGTTTATCTTAAAAGCACCCCCTGCACATATTGTTTCTTTAAATTTTTTTGTCTTTACTTCAAAGATTGTTCCATTATAATATGAAAGGCCTCTTGCTAAACCAGGAAGAAATTTAACATCTACATTATACAATTTGCAGTATTTTTCTAATTCCTTAATCTCTTTATAATTTTCAAATCTTTCAAAGTAATTTTCTGGTTTCTTGAAAATTTCCAGAACTTTTTCTGCCTTGTATTTTTTTAAATTGTTTTTTACTTTTTTTTCAGGTAATTTATCCAATTTGTCAATTTCTCTTATGATATCATTTTTATTTTTGTAATCTTTCAGTATTTCATTTAATAATTTCCTATTATTTACATAAATTGTATAATCTATATTTAATTCATTCAAGATATCAGAAGTTAATCTCAATATTTCTGCATCATCTTTTAATGAACTTCCTACAATGTCTGCATCACATTGAACAAATTGCCTTGTCCTATTTTCTTTTACTGGCTCATCTCTGAATACAGGGCCCACTTGATATCTCTTGTAGGGCAGTTTCTTGTTTTTTGCTATTCTTTTCAACTGAAATGTTAATTCATACCTTAATGCAAGTTTTCTTTTTCCTTTGTCTTGTAATTTGTAAATGTCAGAGATAACTTCATCATTAGTATTATCGTTTTTTACGAACTTTTCATATTCAATTACAGGGGTTTCTGAAGGCTCAAAGCCATATGAAATAAAGTACTTTCTAATTAATTCTTTAATACTTTCTCTATTCACAGCTTCTTCTCCTGTGTAATCCTTGAATCCTTTTACTGCTTCCATATATTAAAAATATATTTAGAAGTTTATAAAATTATTGTGAGAGTGGTAGGTGGGATTTGAACCCACGATCTCAAGCTTTCTGCTTATGAGAAGCCACAGGCTTGCGTGATAACCAGGCTTCACTACTACCACCATAGAAATACTCTTTTATTTTGATTTATAAATTTAATTATTTCTTAACACCAAGAAATCTAAGGAAATTAAAGAACCTGCTTTTTTTCTCTTCAAGCTCCTCATCAAACTTAACACCAAGAATTCTTGCAGCAAGTTTCTTATATTCTATAGAATGTTTTGATTTTGGAAAATTCTCAATAACAGAATTCCCATTCAACAACGAATTTTTTATAATATTATCTTCTTCAACTATTGCTATTACTTCCTTTCCAAGGGTTTTTTCTATTTCTTCAAGGCTTAGTTCATTTTTATCATTATTAACTCTTGATAGTACAACCCCTCTTATTGGCTTCTTTAAATTTTCAGCAAATTTTATAACTCTCAATGCACCTGTCACTGAAGCAATATCCGGATTTGTAACAACAAGAACCTCATTACAATTCCTTATCCCATGAATTGTGTCAGAACTCAACCCTCCGGAATTGTCTACAATAACAATATCTGCATTGTCCTTCAAATCAAGAAAAGTTTCCCTTAAATTCTCAGGATTAACATTCAGATCCTTTAATGCTATGCTTGAAGGTATTACTTTAAGACCTGAATTATGAATATACATTGCCTCTGTTGCGTGATTTTTTCCCCTTAAGGAATCATTCAGAGTAACAGAAACATCCTCCAATCCAAGATAAACTCCCAAATTGGGTGTTGTTAAATTATTATCAAGAAGAGTTACATCCTTGTCAAAGGTTTTCATCGCATAACCTAAATTAATTGCTGTTGTGGATTTTCCCGTTCCTCCTTTCCCAGAGCATATTGAAATGAAATAAGCCATAATAATGTAAAAAATCCTTTATTTATATCTTTTTGTTTTTTCTAATATATTTTTCAACGAATATGATAAATTCCTTTGTAATGTCAAAATACTCCAAAAGTTTGTTATAAGTTACTTCTATGGGTTTTTTCCCTTTTGTTGTCAATGTTATGTATTTCCTGTATTCTTCCCTCATATCATACTTGCTTTTTATTATAACCTTGAAAGTTTTGTAATATTTTGAAAACTTTTTGAATTGAGGGATTTGTTTGGATAAAAGATCAACTTTTTCAACAGGGGAAGAAGGAATTTCCTTTATTTTCTTTTTTTCCTTAAGACATCTTAACAGAGAAATAATTCCTGCATCAAAAGCCGTTATTAATCTTTTTAGAATATTAATTATTACATCTCCGGTCCTTGTATATTTCAAGGTTATGAAAATCAAGTGGTCAGCTCTTTTTAATTCTTCTTTTGCATCTTCAAGGGATTGTATCATTTTAAAATATAAATTAAAGTTTATATATAACACCAAGCTTATTAATAAACTTTTTTGTTTTTACAAGAAAATTCTTTAGTTCTTCAACATCAAGACTTTTTGTTCTGAAGTCGGAAGAGTATATATAAAGTCTGTTTTCTTTCATTAAGGTTGTATAATTTCCTTTATTGCATGTTATTATATCTCTTAAGTTTTTTATTAAGTCAATGTATTCCTTTTCAATCCCATATCTTTCCTTTAAATTACTTTTAAAAATTTCAAATCTTGAATCAAATCCAGAAGGTTGGGGGCCAATTCTCTTGTATAATATGTCATACTCTATCAAAGAATCCATGGCATTAACAACAGATAGATAAATGTTTTCTGTGATTGATATTATTACTTTGACATCCTTTATCAATGGATAAGTTATGTAAGTAAGATGATCTGCTGTATTAAATGTCTTTTTTGATTTTAAAAAAAGTTCATGATATTTTTCCATGTATTTTGAAAGTATGCAAAATTATTAAAGTTTTTGAAAGTTAAATATATAAATAAAGAGGTTAATTTCTTTGTATGAGACACAGACCTGTAAGTTTGACCTTCTTGATTGAAAGTCTAGCAAAGAATCTTCAGTATGTATTTCTTGTAGTCCAGAGTCTTAGCTTGTTGGGGGTAATAAATTTTGACCTTAACCCAAATAATTTTCCAATATTATCCATAACATCAGAGATAAATATTTTTTCTCAATACACTTATAATCCGGTTTTTATTTATGGACATTATTTATATATATTCTTGTTAATAGCAAAAGGATTTGCATTAAGCTTCATAGATGCCCTGAGAAACAACCCTATAGCATCTATTATAATTGCACTATTAATAGTTAACATATGGTTATTATACAAGAGAAAGACAAGAACCAGTGATTCTGTATTGAAAAAAATAACAAAATCAATATGGAGGGAATCAAACATATTTGAAAGATCATTATGGATGATATTTTTCATAGATTTAATGGTCTTTATAACTTCCCCTAAGAAATTGGATATATTATTCCTGCTAATTTTATACCTATTATTTGCAAGCATAAGGTTTGTTCCTTTTATATCCGGAATCTTTATAGAACTCACCGAAAAAATTGAAAAATCTGTATTTCATAACAAAAAAGTTTTGTATTTTGTAACTTTTATAGATATATTTCTGATATATTTTGATTCATCATCAATATTCACATTATTCTTAATAACAATGGTTTACAATTCTGTTGCATATCTAGTAATGAAATTCCTGAAAGAGTTCAAGAAATTATGGGATTATGCCTTTTATGTTTTTAATTTTGGAATGTTAATATTTTTCTTTTCAATACTCTTAATATATTGGATATCCTTTTTTATTTCATTAATACTTCAAAGTCCATTGGTATTATACAACTATTACAAGAGAAGAAAATTCATTCCAGAGAATTGGATGGAGATAGCTAACGCAATTTATTTAATAATATTTTTATTAATATTTTTTATTTAGAAAGTTCCATTATGGATTCTGCTATATCTCCATTTTTTTCTTTAAGGGTTTCAATAACTTTTTCCTTTTCTGCATTTGTTTTTTCCATAACCAATTCTATATCTTCATCTGAAGGAACATATTCTCTTGCTTCTTCAGTTACATCTCCCGATACTTGAAAGGAAATTTTTCCCTGCATGTCCACTTTTGAAACTTCAGGGTTGTTTATTATTATGTTTTTATCAGAAGTTTCTATGATAACTCTTTCAGCTTCTACATCTTCCTGCTTTATCCCGAGCCGCTTCATTGCAGCTTTCACCATTTTTGGATCCATTTGAGGCATCATTTTAAAAAAACTTGTATAAGACAAATTCAAAAATTATTACTAATACTATAAAAATTATGAAATACATAGGTTTTATTGATATTTTGCTCTTGTATTCATCAAAATACCTTATTAATCCCCCTCCTGAAGAAGGCATTTGTATTTTTTCATTTGCCATGTAAAATATAGAAATAAGTTATTTATAAATTTATTTATATTCATAATCTGCAGGATGTCTTCCAAATCTGTCTCCTGATCTATCGTAATCTGATAAAGAAGGATAATTGCATCTATGGCCTTTAAATCCAATTTCATGATATTCTGAGAATAAGATTAGAATCTCCTTTTGTTCTTTCAATTTTTCTTTATTATATTTTTCTTCTGCCATTTTATTATTTGATAAGTCGAGATTTGTTTATAAATCCTTCTATTTGTAACTACTATAGAATAAGTGTAGGTGAGAAATAAGCCGTCTTCTGTTAATCCCCTTTCAAGGAAGGATTATCCTAACATTCAACTTAGCGTCTTGATGACTTGCACCCGCTGGGTCTGCCGTTTCAACGTTTTCTTTTACCTATTCAGCTTACAAAGCCACATATTTAACAGTAAAAGATCGTTCCGTTTCTGATCAGTTGCCTCTCATTTCTGAGACTTTTTTCCATTGGAAATAAGCAGCTGTTAATGGTGGACGGACTTTCCTCAGTTACCCGTGAGTTAGGTATCTCACCTACAATAATTTCTAGAAATTCTGGTTTTATAAAGTTAACTATTTAATAAGTAGTTCCGAAAGTAGATAATTAATCTTCTCTTTTCTTATCTAAATTTATCTGAAAACCACATTTACTACAAATCAATCTTTTAACTCCACCAATAGCTATGACTTCATTTATCTCTTCATTACCACATTTAGGGCATTTTTCCATAATTTAATCTATAAGAACTACAATGTAAATCTTTTTAAAAATTATATAATTTTATCCACTAGGGTCTAAATATTCATATTCCTCTTTAATCTTATAAAGAATGATAGCAAATAACTTAGCTGTTATAATCGGCTTTTCTGAGAGTTTTCCATAAATATTCAGGCTTACACAAATGTTAATTAAAATCCAAAGATTATATAAACAAACACTAAACAGAAAGTAAAATAACCTTATATGAAAATTTCTGCTTGTAGTCCTTGCTAAGAAATCATGGTCTAATTGCCTATAACTTGTTTCAATTCCCCATCTAAATTTATAAAACCTAAATAAATAATGAGTTAACTGCTCTGGGATATCCAAGTTGGTTGAGAAAGCTCTTTTAATTCCATTTTCATCATTAACTAAAACTAGGTTTGTTGTTGTATTTCCTATCTTAAAATTCTTTATTATTCTTGACTTGCAATCTTCTCCTTTATCAAGCCACTTCTTTACCGTTGGGCTTCTAACTTTGGGCATAATGAATTTTATGTTATTTCTATTCATAACATTAATAATTTCTGTTCTGTCAAATCCCCTGTCCATATAACAATGTCTTATCTTTATTTTAGATTTTGCTCTTTTTATCAATCTTTCAACTAATGTTTCAAGATTATCAAAAGGACTCATAGGAATTGCATCTATTGTAAATCTTCCTCCTGGTGTTACTATTGCACATGTAATGAAATGGAAAAACTGTCTCGTCCCAATACCTTCAGCTACTCCACCTTTGATATAATTGGGATTTATATATTTTCCATAATAAGGAACCTTGTGAATATCTATTGCTATATCAAATTGCCTATTCTTTAACATATTATATTCTTTCTTTACAAAATTGAATACAAAATCAAATATGTTTTTGAACATTAATTCAATCTTTTTTATGTCATCAAACTTTTTGAAGTGATACATTATAGTATCTGAATCTGGTATCTTGATGTTGGGGTTAAGTTCTTTATAAGTCATAGAACCATTATTACAAAAATCGTGAGAGTAAGCTACGTGAACGAGTATATCTAAGAAATCTTTAGTAGTGAACTTTGCATTATGGTTTATTTTTATGTTAATTTTAGGATAAATAAATTTTTTGACTAATTTTATTGTCTCTTTAATTGCCTTATTCTTTTTATTTATGCTTTCTCTATTTTTTCTTAGTTCTTTTTTCACTAATTCTACATCTAAAACAACGTTATTTTGAGTTGCTATTATAAGAATCTTTTCAGCAATATTATCAAGTTTTGTTTTTATATCCTCTTTGTTATGAAAGAAACGATTAAAAGTTCTTTTAGTTGGTAATAATGTGTTATTATTTTTATCTTTAGTAAATCCTAAATTATTAATATCATCTTCTGTTAAAGATTCTATTAATCTTGGGTAATTTGTAATGCCTTTTATCCTTTTAAATAAATAAAGCCTTAAAATGGACTCTGTAGAATAGATAGCATCCTTTCTATTCAAATTATTAAAAATAGAAATATCTAATTCAGATAAAAGAAAGGACACCTTAAGCCAGCTGGTTTCAGAGTTTCCCAAAACTTTTATAAGCTGGCTCTCTATATCTTTACAGGAGATATTCTTCATGGGATACTCCTTCTGGGGTCAGGGGCTCGCAGTTCCTCCCCAGATATCTTTCTAGGCTTAATCGCCTATGTTCTTGACATAATACTCGCCTTGTTAAAGGTTCGAATTTGCCTTTATTTTTACAATATTTGCATTGTTTCATTTTAACCTCCATATTATATCTTAATAGTATATATACTATGAATATATATACTAAAACTATATAAATCTTTCTATTTTATGTAGTGACTAATTAATTACAACAAAAAACGATAATATTTATATATTTGTAGTGACTAATTAATTTATGGTATTTTATAAATGGAGTATTGTAAAAAATAAAAAGTATCTACAAATCGCAGAGAGTGAACGAATAAGTGGAAAATCGAAGCATAAAATTTTGGAACATTTAGGGACTGCTGATAAACTTCTTTTAAGATTAAGGGGTATAAAAAATGAATAGCGAAGAACTTATCTTGTGGAAGAAAAATAATAATGAATTGTTAGAAAAAATAGATAATTGGAGAAATTCATATTCTTGCGAATATAATTGTAATGATTGGGAGAAATGGAAATTTTGTAAACACTTAAGAAAAAATATGGTTAAAAAATTCAATAAAGAAATAACTAAACAAATAAATAAATTAATAACTATTAATAATGTTTTTTAAGTAGACTATCTTTTAAATCAATTTTAAAGAATTTTTTTACTGGTTGATAGATATATTTTTTTCTTTTTAAATAAGTTCTATAATCATTTTCTAATATTTTGTCCCTCGAATAAATAAACTCATTGAAGCTAGAACATGTATTATGACATGCAATAGCTTGTCTTAATAATTGTGCTCCATTAAATACTTTGAGGAAATTGTTCAAATTTCTTTTTTTCCCCATAAAATTATCAACAAAACAATCACAATTTAATTTGTTTTTATACATTTGTTTATGTTCATTTATATCAATTTCACCAAGTGTATTAGAATCAAATCTTTTTGGTATACTTTTAATTTTTTTAAATTTACCCAATGGTAGTGGTCTTGATTTTAAAGCAAAAGAATCAATAGAAAAAAGTGGCATAGTATGAATTAAGGAACATTTATTAAAAATTTTATTTCCAACCTCAGATAAATGTAACCAAATATCCTCATCACACATATTATTTATAAGATGGGAATAATTTACATAATTTTCTTTTATTGGAGCATAAACTAAATTGATTATATTAATATTGTTATTAACACAAATTTTTAATTTTCCTCCGAATTTTCTCCAATCAGTATCTAATCTTATTACAGGCATTGGTTCTGCAATAGAATCTGATTCTTCTATTTGTTTGATAGAACGTTGTAATCTTTTTTCAAATTCTTTTTCTGAAGAATTATATTTATCTAATATAGAAATAGCATCAATATCACTTTGGGTTTGTATATCAATCATTACTTCATTAATTCTATCATTTATTTCTAAATTTTTTTCTAATGAAGGATGAAATATGGTTATTCTGTTATTAAATCTTTTTGATTTCTCAACAATTTGATTTTTTAATCCGATAGAAGCTTCGGCATTTTTAATCATATTATATATACTATCACTTTTTATATATTGGGTTACTTCTCCTATTTGGTGTGGAAAATTTAATTTAACTAATCCACTTTTCTCTAAGCTTAATCCATGTTCCATTTCTCTAGAATTTAATACTCTTATAGGTGTTGTAATATCATCTCCAGCTTCTCTTATAATTCCTGCCCTTGCGGTCATACTTCTTCCACATAATTTGAATTTAAACATCTATTTCACCTCTAATTCTATCTCCTCTGCAACCTTTTCTAGTTGCTTTAATTGATATAATTTCATTCTAGCATCATCAGGATGTTGTTCGCTTAATAACCACCCAGCTTTTTTTAATTGTGATAAAAATAAATTTACAATTCTTGAATCATCTTTTAATATTTCTTGTGCTTTTTTAAATGTAAACTTCCTATTACCTAATTCTTTTCTTAATTTAAAATATCTTCTCAAAACCCATTTTGCTGGTAAATCTGTCATATATTTATATATATGTTAATAATATATAAACTTTTTGTATCTATAAAAAATAATGGTATTATTTAAAAAGTCCATTTACTTTTGAAAATTGGTCAAAATGGACAATTTATGGATTTTAACAGAAGAGAGACCCAAAAAAGAAGTTCTAACAACAATAATAAAGAAAATATGTATTGATAAAGGTTTTATTTGTAAATTTAATGATTTGAAGATTAAACCAATTATTAAAGGTACTAAATTTAAATTTACTTACGAATTGCTTGGTATTAAAATAAATACAATAAATAAGATTTTAATTAAAAATGTAAGTGGGAACAGCAGTTTTGTTGATTTTTTAATATTTTTACAAGAAAAAGAACCTTCTAAGGAAGATAGCCCATTATATGCTATTGAAGAAACTAAAACAGATGATAGTGAATCAAGAAATACTGGGGTATATCAAAGGTGTTCTAAATTTGTTTTTGTAGATTTATATTATCCTAATTGTAAGAAAGTTATGTTATATAACTTAAAAGTTAAATCTAAGAAACCAACAGAAACAAATATCTTTGGAACAAGAATGTTACTAACATTAGATGTCGAAATTATTGGTAAGGATTTAGACCAAAATATCTTTAAGAGATTTGATAGTATTGAGGAATTAATTAGATTTAAAGACAATATGATGGGGGCACCAAAAGGCAATATTCCTATTTTAATTACTAAAAAGAATAATAAAATAAAAATATCTGGAAGATTATGGAAGGCTGGAGGACTTAGTCATGACCCAAATATTGGGGCTTTATCAATAATAGCAAAAACATTAAGGGAATTGGGATGGAAAAGGGATATTATTATAACCCATCACGGATTATCTCAAAATCATTTGAATAAAAGAAATAAATTTATTAAAATAGCTAATGAAATTGGAATAAAAATAGATGGATTAAATATCCCTATTAGTGAACTCCATAAAGAATATTGGCATTATGAAAATAATTCAGAAAAACTTGGAACTATCTTCCTGCATTTAATTTTGGAAGAATTAAAGAATGTTCGTGGAATATATGAAAATCATGCTGGTTGTGAAAGGGGATATTTTTACACTAAAAATAATGAACCCATAACATTACATAAATATATTGAAAATACAAAAGAAAAAGGAAAAATACCAAAAATTCCAGATTTAATAGTAGCAGATGATAAAAATAAAATCATCTTAAATTTAGAAGGTAAAACTTATAATAAAAAAATAGATGGTATAAATGAGATTAAAGGATTTGATACAATAGAGAATGAATATATTAAAATTAAATATCCTAATTATAAGATAATTAGAGGAGTTGTTCTTTTTGGAAGTAATGAAAATAAAATAACAGATTCTGAAGTTATTTTCTTATTAAATAAAAATGGGGATATGGTAACTTCAAAAAATACACCAAAAGTAATTATAGATGCAATAGAATTAGCTATTAACCTTAACAAAGAATAATAATTCTTTTAATGGAGATTTTATGTTATTTCCATTGCAATTACTTTTATATCTTCTATATTCCTTTTCATATATTTTTACATCTCCTTTTTGAGATAAAATTCTCATAATCTCATTATATGGAATTATTCCCTCTGTATTATAACTAAACAATATATATTTACATTCTGCATTATTTATTAAATCTTCAAATGCTTCAATACATCTACTTTTTTTACAATATTTAGATATCTGATTTTCGTAAGGTCTAAGTCCTGTTTTTGTATCCATAATTTTTTTATCCCATACGGATATTGATTCAAGTATGTGATAGTTTGTAGCATATTGCCTATTATTGTAAGGGGGGTCAATATATAATATATCACAAAAGATATTATTAATTAATTTATTTGAATCTTCTTGGTAACAATCATTCTTTATATTACTTTTAATTAAATTAGGAACTTTTAACATAAGTGTTTTAAACATTCTTGGGTCGTTTATTTTCATAAATGCACCATAAGTTCCAGCAACATTTGAAACTGAAGGAACAACTTCTAATAAAGAGGTTAATAAAATATAAAACTCATCTTTTGATATTAATTTACTATTCTTCCATTCTTCTATCTTATCCCGAATGGCATCTATTTTTTTAGCATTTTCAGTAGAAAAATAATTTCTTTTATAATTAGAGTTTTTAGTTCCTTCAATACAATAATTATTGTAAATAAACCCTTCTTTTCCTTTTAGACTATTTAAATAGTTTATAACTTTGAATATATTTGGTTTATCTATTATCTTATTTAATCTCTGAAAGTTAGGTATCTTATTATTTTTAATATAAGCATTTTGAAAAACAAAAGAATAATTCATAAAGTCGTTTGAAATTATTTTAAATCCTTTATTCTTAAAAAATTTTGCTACATTTGTAGTCCCACTGAATATATCACATAAAGTTCCTTTTTGAATATTATTTTCTTCTACAACAGAATTTATAAATTCTAATAAATTAATTTTATTTCCTATATATCTCATTTTTCCTCTTTTCTGAATATAAGGATATATTGATGAAGTTGATTTGCAACAAAAGAGAATGGGTATCCATAAGGATAGAGATTTAATGTTTTATCATACCATATTTTATAACCTTTAAATTGTAAATTGGATATTTTATATAATTCTTGAATAATATCTGCATGAAGAAGATTATGATGTTCTTTTGTTGGTTGCATATCTTTACAAAATACAACAATATATCCTTTATTTTTTAAAAACATTAATGATTTTTCTATAATTAATCTAAACTCATTAAGGAATTCTTTGTAATTTATATTCCCTAAGTCTTTTTGATTGCTAGTGAAGTTTCCTTTATCTTTTCTATCCCCTCCAGTTCTCTTTTTAGAGAGCATATTTGCATATGGTGGGTCTGTTAAAATTAAATCAAATGTTTTGGATTTAACTTCTTTAAAATTATCTAAATTTCTAGCATCACCTTTTTTTACAATTTGTTCTTTAAGACCTTCTTGTTTTGTAACTTTTTTATAAACATCTAAATATTTTTGTTCTAAATCTATCCCGACTGCATTTCTAGGAGGTTCACATAAAGATGCCCCTAAAAGAGTTCCACCTACACCAACAAAAGGGTCTAATATCCAACCATCTGATTTGGTAAAGAAATTTATAATCTCTTTCATTAATGCAGGTGGTTTTGGTGAAGGGTGTATCTTTCTTAATTTATGTCCTATGGTATTTTTTCCATTTGTGGTATAATAAGTAGGAATTACGGAATCTTGTAGATATTTCCATAATCTTAATTCATCTTTGTTTGAAGAAAAATCTGTTTCTGAGATTGAATTTATAAAATGAGTCCATTCTTTACCTGTTAATTCATTGAGGGGATTTCTAATATCATATTTTCCCCTTTCTCCTAAATCAATCCCAAATTTACCGACTCTTTTTTCTTTATGAGATTTAATCAAATTAGTTTGTGTATCTTTTTTCAAGTTTGTTTCACCTCCTTTATCAATTCACACCATTTACATTCTTTATTTGGACATTTATTATTTAATAATTTTATAGCTTCTTTAAATACTTTTTTACCATTCTCAGTATTTGTTTTCATCTTTATTAATTTTGTATCAAATATAACTTCTCCAGTTTCAGTAACTTCCTTTGGATAATAGAATATTAGATAAGTATAATCCTCTGTTTCATAGCCATTCTTTCTTAAAAGGAAATTATAAATCTCCATTTGTAATTTATAATGCTCATGAGTATCATCTTTACAGGGATAACCTCTTGTCTTATAATCAAGAACCACTAATTTCTTACCTTTTTTCAAGATATTATCAACTGCTCCGTGCAATATGTTTCCTTTTGAGTCTGTCCAAGAAATCCCTTTAAAATTGCTTCTCCATACCTTTAATAATTCTTTATCATCAAATAATCTATAATCTTTATCTAATCCATTCTCACATAATTCTGGTGGAAGTTCTCCTTTCTCCATGAATCTGTCAAAATGTTCTTTAAGGATTTTATCCATACCAGAAGGTAAACTTGGAAATATTGATGGGGGTCTCTTCCAGACTTTATGTTGTGTTAACCAGAAGCATCTAGGACAATCTATCATTAGATTAATTGAGCTTGGGGATAATTTAAATGTCATAGATTTTAGAATAATTGAATTTATATAAATATTGTGGGCAAGAAAGATTTATATAATATCTCCCACTAAATATATTATGGTTATTCAAAAAAATTCTGATATCATGCATAAAACCCTAATTAGAAGTATGATTAGAAAACTTGAATCTGAAAATTATACTGTTCAAGCAGACCATATCGGATATAATAAAGAAGTAAAAGAAGAATGGGGTGGAGAAAAACCAGATATATATGCTTATAAAGGAAATAATAGTAAAGTATTTATTGAAGCAATAACAAAAGATAATATAAATTCTAAAGACCTCAAAAAGAGATTGGAGATATTATCTGGAAAATCAGAAATAGAATTTTGGATAATAACTACAAAAGATTTTTTAGATGAATTAAAAAATAAACTTAAAGAATGGAATATATTATATGATAGATTATTCTTTTTTGAGGAATAATTATCTATTCTTAATTAAATCATATAAAAAATATGCTAATATTCCTATTGCTATTATTATTAATATTGTAGTTATTTTTTCCATTATATCACCCCATAATCCTTAATTCCTTTTAATATTATATATAATATAGATATTGCTGAAGAGCCCAATCCCATCCCACCTAAAATACAAGGAGTTGAACAATCAGAATATATGGTATATTTAATAGAAACAGTGATAATAGTTGTAAAAACTAAAACTATTGCACCAGGTAACAATTTTTGACATAATGTTTTTTCTTCTTTTATTTTCTTTTGATTATTATAACTTTCTTTTACTTTTTCAGTTTTCTTTTTTATCATAATTTCAATCTCCTTTTCTTAAAAAGAATCCAAAAGACAATAAATAACCAATATAATAACAACAATACAAAAAATAGTAATAATTCTATCCTCTCATTAAAAAAATTAATCATTTTATTATCTATTTTTAATCTCTTTTATTAATAATCTTTTCGGTTATCTTTAATCAATTTCCCACCTATTTTATATATTTTATAGTAATTATAATATTATGCCAAGATGCCCAAATTGTAGTTATATGTTAGTTCTGCTAGAAAGAAGAAGAAAATACAAGTGTGCAAAGTGCGGGAATTTGTATCCCCAGAAAGATATTGAATTAAAGGATTTCAAAAAGTGGAATTTAAGGCAGAGAATATCAGACAAAGAAAATATCAAAAAAGAATCCAAACCCAAAGGGAAAAGACCTGTATTAACAGAAGAAGAAAGAATAGAGAGGGCAAAGGCATACATGAAAAAATATTATACTGAGAATAAAGAGAAATTTAGAGAAAGAGGATTGGAATATAGAAAGAAAAACAGAGCCAAAGAAAGAGAACGTGAAAGAATTTGGAGAGAAAATAATCAAGAGAGATACAATGCCAGAAAGAGGGAATATTACCGTAGAAATAAAGAGAGATTGAATAAAAAGTCTGTGGAACGAAGGAGAATGAATTTTGACAAATATAGTTGTTCTCATAAGCTGGGAAAACTAAAGAAGAAACAGAAACAGCTTGCAGTTAGGATGATAGATAAATTTTTAAAAGTATGAAGTTTTAATTAAATTGGAAAATGAAACAAATAGACAAACTTTTTAACAAAATAAAGAAAAGAGACCAAAAAGCTTTATTGCTTCTAGGATTAGCACTTATAGTTGTAGCCTTGTTTGGAAAATTGTTGTTAATAATGGGGATTTTAATATTAGTGTATGTTGCTTATAATATTTATACTAAAAATAATAAAAAGAAAGAAAAGAAAAAAGAAAGAAAAAAATGAATATACCAACTGACAAATACTTTTATTTCAGGAATGCAGGAGCAGGGTTCGTCTTTGCTGGTGCTTTAGGACATATTTATTATGGATTTAACTATGGAAGCTTAGGTTTATATATTTTGGGTGGTTGTTTAATATTAAGCTGGTGGATTGGTAAGAAATGGAAATCTTAAGAAAATTAGATAAATCTCAAAGAGGAACTGCAGGAGAATATTTAGTTGCTGGAGAATTAAATAAGAGAGGAATTATAGCTTCTTTAACTTTAAAGAATACTAGGGGAACAGACATATTAGCTTCTAATTATGATGCTTCAAAATCAGTTAATATCCAAGTAAAATCTACAATTTGGGGGGAAAAGAATATCCTAATTGGACATTAAGTAATAAAGCTGATGATTTTTATAGTGATAATTTATTTTATGTTTTTGTATATCTAAAAGGAGTAAATCACAGACCTGATTTTTATATTGTACCTAGTAAGGTCGTTGCAGAACATACAAAAAATAAACATCAAGAATGGTTAAATAGATTAGGAAAAAAAGGACAAAAGCATAATGATTCTTCCATGAGAAAGTTTTATGATAAAGAAAAGAAATACTTAGAAAGATGGGATTTATTAGGGTTGTATGAAAAATGAAAGGTTACTTAATACCTAAAGACCACTAAGCTTTTGGAGATTTAAATGAGTATAAAAGATAAATGGATTTGTAAATGTGGATTTAAACATAGTATTAGTAATAAAAACATAAGAGATAAAAAATTTAGGAAATGTCCTTATTGTAATTCTTTTCCATCCAAAAAAGATATAGATAAGGCTACTAATGATAAAATCATTAGAAATATATAAATTCTGTGTAAAAACTCCACAATCCATATAAACAAGATAATGTCCCACTTATTGAATATTTATAGCTATTTTTCAAAATCTCTTACTTTTCTCAACTGAAAATTTAGCCATTACAGATGTTCTAAAGCCATTTTTTGCTTTTCGTGTCCCACTTACGTACATTCGGAACTACTTTTAATCAGTAGATCGGCAAGTAACATAATATTAAAATTAGATTTATTATAAAAATAAGAAAACGTACATAGGGATTGTAAAATAGAGTCTTTTAGTAACTGCATGCTAAATACCTCGTTGCCTTGGTACGTACACACCAGTTCTATCAAACCTGTCTTTTGCAGGGGACTCAAGTGTCTCTTTTCGAGGTATCCTTCGAGCTTAGATGCTTTCAGCTCTTATGATTTGAAGCGTAGCTGCTCTGCCTACCTTGTCAGATAACAGATACACCAGTGGCTTCGAGCCATCGTTCCTCTCGTACTAAATGGTCCTTCCTCTCAGACACTCACACCTCCACCAGATATTGAACAAACTGTTTCACAACGTTCTGACTCTGGGAACAGGAGAGACTCACAGATTCAAAGAATCAAGTCTCCTCTGCTTTTCTGGATGAATAAAACCAATTTTCTTTTTGAATATGATTAAAGAATTTCTCTCACGAATTGTTAGTCTGTATTGGTCTTTTGATTCTGTAAAATTTAGCCCACATTTAATTCCTAAATCTTCAAGGAAATTTTTTAAATTAATAACTAAATTATTACTCTTTGACCAAAATATTATTTGAGGATATTTTTTGTTATTTTTGGTGTCAAATGAAATTGAACCATCTCTTGAAAATAAACCTTTAATAAAATCCAATTTTTCATTGAATTTAATATTTGGAAGATCTATAGTTTCTGATTTCTTACCTCTTGGAATACAATATATGTTTTTTAATTTGTTTTTTAGTTTCTTATTATAGATATATAAGACATATCTATTTTTTTCAAATCCACTTTTTGATTTCCATATCTTTGTTTTGTATTTTTTTGACATTATTGAAACTTTTTCAAGGAAATCCTTGTTGGATGTTATGAAACGTATTCCATGGTAATCTTTGTCGAGATGTCCATCACTTGCTATTAATCCTGCAAATAATGCTAAATCTGTTTTATTCATCTTAGCAGAGAAGCCTTTCTTTTTAGTAAATCTTGCTCTCAAGTTCTACCCAGCTCACGAGCCGTTTTGATGGGTGAACACCCCCACCCTTGGCTGCTTCTGCACAGCCAGGATACGGCGAGCCGACATCGTCGTAGCAAACCGCGCCGTCGATTTGAGCTCTTAGGCGCGACAACTCAGTTATCCCCGGAGTAGCTTTTCTGTCATCCCTAGCCCCCACCAATGAGGACATAGGGGTTCGCTAAACCCATGTTTCCATCCTGCATTCCTTATTGTTCGAAATACAGTCAGGCCAGCTTATGCTTTTGCACTCTACTCAGGATCTTTAGTACCTATAGGATTTTTCGTTAACATTTTCCTAAAAGGTTATTCTAAACCTGATGAGCTGACCTTTGGGCCCTGCTGATACCGTTTCAGCAGGGTGCCGCCCCAGCCAAACTGTCTACCTACTGATGTTCCCTCTTTCGAAGGTTAGCGATGCCGATTTTAAAGGGTGGTATCTCACTATTGTCTACACTCAAACTAGCGCCTGAGTTTTAACAACTCCCACCTATACTGCACATCAAAACCAACACCACAACAATAGACTACAGTAAAGCTTCACGGGGTCTTTACTTCCCGCTGGAGGTCTCTGGCCTTTGCACCAGAATAGTGTGTTCAGGGGCTTCAAGCTAGGGACAGTAGGGATCTCGTTACGCCATTCATGCAAGTCGTCATTAAAACGACAAGGTATTACGCTACCTTAAGAGAATTACAGTTATTCCCGCCGTTTACCAGTCTTTACTTCCCTTGAATAGGAGATTCAGATACTGGCACTGGGCAGACTTCATCTCCTGTACAAACCTTTTCAGGCTAGCAGGAAACTACGTTTTTGTTAAACAGTCGGACCCCTCTTGTTACTGAGCCCTAAATTCGCCCGAAGACAAATTTAGGGATCCTTTATCCCAAAGTTACAGGACTAATTTGCCGAATTCCCTTAGCTCGATTAAACCCTCACACCTGAGGCTTCTCACCTAGGGTACCTGTGCTGGTTCTGGGTATGATCATTCAAGATTCATATTGTTTCCTTTTTCACGGGCTCATGGCATCAGCAAAACTACCTAAAAGATAGCTCATCTCAAATTTAATCAAGTTCTCATCATTACAATACTCCCTTGATTTATTTTGATTAATATATCAGACAAGATATAATTGCCTAGCCTTAAGCGTCAGAAAACAATCTTTCGTTGCCGATTGTACTTGAATGGTAAAGGAATTTTAACCTTTTTCCCTTTCTCATCTTCCTATTTACGGAATAGATTAGGATCAACTTACTCTCAGCTGATTTGCATTGCTGAGAAACCCTTACCCTTTCGGTGTCAAAGATTCTAACTTTGTTCAGCTCTTACTACCACCAGGATTCTCATTTCTACCAGGTCCATATCTTTTTACAAAAATATTTCTTCCCCGATAGAACGCCTGCCTACCATTTCTTTAGAAATCTATGGTATCGGTAATCAACTTAGCCCCGTCCATTTTCAGGGCATACAATCTTGACAGGTGAGCTATTACGCTTTCTTTAAAGGGTGGCTGCTTCTAAGCCTACCTCCCTGCTGTCTGTGAATGTACACACCTTTCACCCGTTAACACTTAGTTGATATTTTGGGACCTTAACCATAGGCTTGGGTTGTTCCCCTCTTGGGACACGAGCTTACCCCATGCCCCCGTTTCCTGAAATCTACGATGTTCAAGATTTTTGAGTTGGACAAAAAGCCGAGGGATTTCTCCCCCTAAACTTTAAATCCGTAGCTTTACACCTTAAACTATCTCATTCAAGACTGGACTACGGCCCATTTCGGCAGGAACCAGCTATCACCGGTCTCGATTGGCATTTCACCCCTAAACCAAGATCAGAAGAACGCTTGCTCACAGAACCTCTTCAGGCCTCCATCTCCTTTTACAGAGATTTCACCTTGCCCTGGCTTAGTTCGACCGGTTTCGGGTCGTATCCAAATGACTTAAAGCATTTTCATACTTTTCCCCTCGTGAACTGCGGGATTTCGCTTTCGCTTTGATTTCTCTTTGTAAAGATTAATCTTGCCACTTAGATACACTCCCTGGTCCGTTATTCGAAACGTACGATGCAATTCCTAAAAACAGCATCATACTATGACCGTTAGGTTTCAGGCTCTTTTAACTCCCTGTTACGGGTTCTTTTCAACGTTCCATCACTGTACTATGCGCTATCGGACTTGAAATAATATTTAGAGTTAGAAGTTGATGTCTCCCATATTCTGACTTAATATCCAATAAGCCATACTCTAGATACCTCTACTCCTCTTAAATTTTTCTTACGGGACTATCACCCTCTTTGGTGCTTCTTTCCAGAAAACTTCAGATGGTTTAAGTAAGGATAAAAAGAGGTCTAAAACACCACATCTCCTATTCATTTCTGAAAGGATTCAGTTTGCCCTGTTCCGCTTTTTCTCGCTGATATTAACGGAATCTCATTGATTTCTTTTCCTGCAGGTACTAAGACGCTTCAATTCCCTGCGTGAGTCTTCCTTACGGAATTCAAAAGACTGAGGTCAGATTCAGGAATACTCGGTTCTAAGGCTGCTTGCACCTCGCCGAGTCTTATCGCAGCTTGCCACGCCCTTCATCACATTTCAAGCCAAGTCTTCCACCTAACGGCTTAAGAGCTTTACAATCCCTATGCACGATTAATATAAATATTAATCCTTGGACTTAAACTTTTGTTATAAATCCGCATTTAAAAAAATGGACCTGTCGGGAAATTCACATTTCTTATTCTAAAAAATGTTTTGAACCCGAGACCCCCGCCTTGCAAGGGCGATGCTCTTCCGCTGAGCTACAGGCCCATTATAAGTATGGACATTTAAGCTTTGTGAGTTTAAAAAAAAGGAGGTGATCCATCCGCAGGTTCCCCTACGGGTACCTTGTGACGACTTAGCCCTCCTTGCTGAACCTAAATTCGTTTTAATCCGAAGATTAAACCTCATTCAGACCCTACTCGGATGGCTTGACGGGCGGTGTGTGCAAGGCTCAGGGACGTATTCACCGGACACTGATGATATCCGATTACTACGAATTCCATTGTCATGAGGATGAGTTGCAATCCTCAATCTAGACTAAGATAGGGTTTTGAGGATTAGCTTCCCTTTTCAGGGTTGCGACCCATTGTCCCTACCATTGTTGCGCGCGTGTAGCCCAGGAGATTCGGGGCATACTGACCTAACGTTGCCCACACCTTCCTCCTGCTTTCACAGGCAGTCCCATATATTGTGCTCATTCCTCAAAAGAGATGTTAGCAAATATAGGTATGGGTCTTGCTCGTTGCCAGACTTAACTGGACACCTTTACCGAAACTTTTTATTTTTTTTCAAAAAGTTTACACGGCACGAGCTGACGTCGGCCATGCACCACCTCTTGGCCTGTTAGGTAAAACCTTCAATCTGACCTTCATTCTGCCATCGCTCCTGGTGAGGTTTCCCGTGTGGAATCAAATTGAACCGCACGCCGCACTCGTTGTAGTGAGCCCCCGCCAATTCCTTTAAGTTTCAACCTTGCGATCGTACTTCCCAGGTGGTGAGCTTATCGCCTTCACTTAGGCACTGCACATCCTCGAAGAATATGCAACACCCAGCTCACAGTGTTTACGGCTGGGACTACAGGGGTATCTAATCCCTTTTGCTCCCCCAGCTTTCATCCCTCATCGTCGAACCCGTTCTAGACAAGTGCCTTCGCAGTTGGTAGTCCTCCAGGGATTATAACATTTTACCGCTCCCCCCAGAATACTCTTGTCTTCTCCCGGTTCCTAGTTTGATAGTATCTCTTGCTCGCTGTTATATTAAATACAACAATTTCACAAAAGACTTAACAAACCGACTACGGATGCTTTAGACCCAATAAACACGAATGCCACTCGTGGCGCTGGTGTTACCGCGGCGGCTGGCACCAGTCTTACCCACCACTTATTCTTTATACTTTTTACATATAAAAAAAGCCCATACAAAGTATGAGCACTTGGAATCCCCTTATCACACTTTCGTGCATTGTAAAGGTTTCTCGCCTGCTGCACCCCTTAGGGCTAGGGCCAGTATCTCAGTGCCCTTCTCGGGGCTAGGACTCTCATCCCCCCTACTGATCTTCGGCTTGGTGAGCTTATAATTCAAAAACCAACCTTAATAAAGCGAATAAGATTATTAAGATTTGAATCTACAAACTAAAGTTGATATAAAAAAGATTTTGGTTGGTTTTGATCTTTACCCCACCAACAACCTAATCAGCCGCCGACTCATCCTTAGGCATTACTTTTCAGGGAAAGCATGTTCCAATGTCTTTCCCTTATCCGGTTTTACCCTCAGTTTCCCAAGACTATCCCAGACCTAAGGTTAGATTATCGACGTGTTACTGAGCCTTTCGCCGGTGCTCCGAAGAGCCCCTTGACTTGCATGGCTTAGTAGTATTCCAATAGCAGCATTCTCCCGCAGGATCAACGGGAACTATTGCAAGGTTATTCATTTAATATGAACTCACAAATTTGCTCATGTCCATACTCACACTTAAATATTATATTTAAGCGCTCATTAGATATATCTCAATAGACGAGATAAGTATGATATAATATTAGAAGATACTAATTTATCTTCTGCACACACCTTATAGTAGAAAATAGCTTATTTATAAATCTATCGTTAAAAAATTAAATTGTTTGATAAACAACCTTTCCTAATTGCGTTGAGGAAACTACATTTTTGGTGGCGCAACAAGGAAAAGTTAAAGGAGATCCACAACTTGTACTACAAACTTCTTCTCCAGAAGGACAATAATAATTGTCAGCTTTTGCTCCATTAGTATAATATTCACATTTTATATCTGTATCAGAGATAAAATAAGAACCATCACATGTTGATTTACAATCATAATAATCTCCAGTTTGTAATGCTCGTTTCCATACATATAAATTATCTGTAGCACTTAAACCAACTTCACCAAGACTATGTCCAAATGTATCAGGAGCATTAGTTCCATAACCAGAAACAAATCCTATTATCAAGAATATAGCTAAACATAATAAAAATATATTCAATATAAAATGTCTCTCTTTTATTTTGTTCACCTCTAAAATATTTAATATTTAATTATTTATAAATCTTATTATTTGGCATCTCTTAATTTTCTCTTTTTCTTTTTGATTTTTTTACGCTGCCATTTCCATCTCATCTGGCCTTTTCTCTTCCAACGTCTAGAACTTCTTTTCATTTTTATTCTAAAATTTCAATAGCTATTTGAACCCCTTCTGGTATGGGGACTCTCATGATTTGTCTTAATGCTCTTTCATCAACACCCAAGTCAACAAGTCTTTTATGAATTCTCATTTCAAATCTGTCAAAGGAAGCTTTTCCGTCACCGCAAGGACTTTTTCTTGTTGTTAATTTTAATTTTTTTGTAGGCAAGGGTATTGGTCCTTTTATCTTTGTGTTTGTCTTTTCAGCAATGTCTCTAATAGAACCACATATTTCATTTATCTTTTCTATATTCGCACTTGATAAGTTTATTCTTGCCTTTTGCATTTTAAAATTTAAGAATTTAGTTTATTTATAAAGTTATCGAATAAGAATAAAAAAAGAAAGAAATTATTCCTTTTTCACGTAATCAATGCACATTCCAGCTGCAACTGTAGTACCTGCATCTCTTATTGCAAATCTTGACATGTGTGGTATTTCTTTTTGCTTTTCTATTACTATTGGTTTTGTTGGAACTATTTTAACAATAGCTGCATCACCATTTTTTAACATGTCCGGATTTTCCTGAACAGTTTCACCTGTTGCTGGATTGATTTTCTTCTGTAGTTCTGCAAATCTGCATGCAATTTGCGAAGTGTGTATGTGGAATACAGGTGTGTACCCAACAGTCAATACACTTGGGTGATTTAATACAACAATCTGTGCTGTAAATTCTTTTACAACTGTTGGTGGATTATCAACATGACCCAATACATCTCCTCTTGCAATATCCTTTTTACCAATACCTCTAACATTAAATCCAACATTGTCTCCTGGTTCAGCTTGCTGCAATTGTTCATGATGCATTTCAATAGACTTTACTTCACCAGTTACTCCTTTACCTTCTCTTGCAGGAACAATAATAACTTTGTCCCCTATTTTCATAATTCCTGTTTCAACTCTTCCAACAGGAACTACTCCTATACCTTGTATGTTATATACATCCTGAATAGGCATTCTCAATGGTAAATCTGTTGGTTTTTCTGGCTCTTTGAAATTATCCAATTGTTCTATTAATGTTGGTCCATTATACCATGACATATTTTCTGATTTATTAACAACATTGTCTCCTTTAAGTGCACTTAAAGGAATGAATTCAATTTCTTCTGGCTTGTATTGAACGCTTTTTAACAATTCCTGAACTTGTTTTTTTACATCTTCATATTTGCTTTGGTCATAGTTAATAGCATCCATTTTGTTAACTACAACTGCCAATTGTGTAACCCCTAAAGTTTTACATAAGAATACATGTTCTTTAGTTTGTTCTTTAATACCTTCTGAAGCAGCAACAACCAAAATACCTATATCTGCTTGTGAAGCACCAGTAATCATGTTTTTAATAAAGTCTCTGTGTCCTGGGGCATCAATAATTGTGTACTCATATTTTTTTGTTGTGAATTTCTTGTGAGAAAGATCTATTGTAACTCCTCTTTCTCTTTCTTCTTTAAGATTATCCATTACAAAAGCAAATTCAAATCCTGCTTTTCCTAATTCTTGAGCTTTATCTTTTAATTTTCTCAATGCTTGCTCATCCATATTTCCTGAGTCAAATAATAGTCTTCCGACTGTAGTAGATTTACCATGATCCACATGGCCTACAAATACAATATTAAGGTGTGGTTTTTCTCTTGCCATTTTTTATTTCTCCTTTATGATAATAAAAATTAGTGAATAAAGGTTATTTATAAATCTTACTGTTTTGAATTTTTTGATTTGAAAACATTTATATAATAGAAAAAACTAGATAGTAAATAAGGTGATGAAGATTATAATAGAGTGTTCTGGTGCAAAACATATAACAAGAAAAATAGCCAAAAAAGCAAAAAAGCCTTATTCTAAATTAGAGATTAAAAAATTTCCTGACAATGAGATAGATATAAGATTCTCAAAAAATATTTACAAAAAAAATATAATATTTGTTCAGTCTTTTTACGACAACTTAAATGAAAAAATAATAGAAACTTTGTTTGCTGGACATACTGCAAAAGATCTTCATGCAAGGAAAGTAAATTTAATAGCTTTGTATTTCCCGTATTTAAGGAAAGATAAGAGATTCAAATCGAACGAATGCATAAGCGCAGAGGTAATGGGAAAATTATTTTCTGTTTTTGACAGGATATATATTGTAGAACCTCATTTACATAGAATTAAAAACATAAATAAATTGTTTTCAAAAGGAAAAAGAGTAACTGTTGTATCTGATATTGTCGATTATGTTAAAAAAATAAGGAATCCTGTTCTGATAGGACCTGATATGGAAAGTATGCAATGGGCAGATTCTGTTGCAAAACTCTTAAACAAAAAGGCTCATGTTTTAAGAAAAAAAAGATTATCTTCAAGAAAAGTAAAGATAAAAGTCCCTAAAATAGATATCAAAAACAGGAATATTGTAGTAATAGATGATATAATAAGCACAGGACATACTATGCTTGAGACCGTTAAAGGATTAAAGAAATTAGAACCAAAGAGAATTTATTGCATATGCTTTCATGGTATTTTTGTTGAAAATGCTTTGGAGAAATTAAAAAAACACGCCGAGGTAATTTCATGCAACACTATACCAAATAAAGTATCAAAGATAGATATTTCAAAAACAATTGCAGAGGAGATAAAATGATATACATAGCAAGCGACCATGCTGGTTTTAAATTAAAGGAGAAAATAAAAAAATATTTAATAAGAAATAATTATGATTTCAAGAATCTCGGCGCTTATAAGTATGATAAAAAAGATGATTATCCGGATTATGCAAGAAAAGTTTGTGAATCTATTTTGAATAAAAAAGGAATTGGCATTTTGGTTTGTGGTACTGGGCAAGGGATGTGTATAACAGCCAACAAATTCAAAAAAATAATTGCTGCATTGGCTTGGGATGTAAAAACTGCAAGGCATGCAAAAGAGCATTTGAATGCTGACATTTTATGTCTCCCGGGATATTTGAAAGATTATGAAAAAGTCTTGGACGCTTTTCTAAAATCAAAATTTAGGAAAGCAGAAAGACACAAAAGAAGATTAAAAAAAATAAAAAAAATATGAAACTGCAAGTAGCTCTGGATTTAGCAAACAAGAAAGATGCATTAAGCATGTGCAGGAAAATAAAAAATCATGTTGATATAATAGAACTAGGTACTCCTTTGATAAAACAGGAAGGTTTGAAAATAATCAAAAAGTTCATGAAATTCAAAAAGCCAATAGTTGCAGACCTTAAGACAATGGATACTGGTTTTTTTGAAGCTGAAATGGCATTTAATAATGGGGCGGATATATCAAGCGTGTGTGGTGTTTCTGATTTAAGCACAATAAAAGGAGCCATAAAGTCTGCAAGAAAACATAGGAAAAAAATAATTGTTGATTTGATAAATTTAAGGGATATTAAAAAAATAAAGCAAATAATAAAACTAAATCCATCTTACATTGGAGTTCACACTGGAATAGATATGCAGAAAAAAGGACAAACGCCCATGAATTCACTAAATTGGATTTCAAAATTAATTGATAATAAAAAAATAGCTGTTGCCGGAGGAATTAACTTAAAGAACATTGATAATATAGTAAAATACAATCCAGAAATTGTTATTGTTGGTTCTGCAATAACAAAAAGCAAAGATCCTGGAAAAATTGCCGAAAGATTAAAGAAAAAGTTAAAATGAAAAAAATAAGAAAAAAATTAAAGTATTTGAAGATTAAGATTTTATTAAAATTAGTAGAGAAAGAGATAAAGGATGTTCTTGATACAATAAATGAGAAAAATACAAACAAATTAATTTCTTTAATAGAAAGTAAGAAAAATATTTTCTTAACCGGACAAGGTAGATCAGGACTTGTTGCTGAAGCGTTCGGTATGAGATTAATGCAGCTTGGTTTTAATGTATATATAGCTGGAGAAGCAACGACACCTTCAATAACAAAAAGTGATTTGTTAATCGCGATTTCAGGCTCTGGAAAAACAAAAATAACAGAAGATATAGTTAATGAAGCAAAAAACAAAAACACAAAAATAGTTTTAATAACAGCAAATAAAAATTCTCCAATAGCAAAAAAATCCGCTTTAACTATAGAAATAAATGCAAGAACAAAAACAAACAATAAAAAATCCATTGAGCCTCTTGGAAGCTTGTTTGAGCAGTCGGCATTTATTTATCTGGATTCTGTAATTATATTGCTGATGAAAAAAACAAAAAAGAAAGAAAAATATCTCAGAAAAAAGCATGCAAATTTAGAATGAAAAATATAATAAAACATTGCAAGAATTTAGAGAAAAAATATGATGAAAAAGTAATAAGGACCTTAAAAGATATGAAAAAATATTATGATAAAAAAGAAGTCAAAAAAATACTTAAAAGAAAAAATCCGGTTATATACAAGGTTTATATCAAAAAGTTTGAAGATGTTTATTGCGGATTAACAGTCGTAAACAATGGTACAATAGGGAAAAAATATTATCACACAAAAGGGCACAAGCATAAAAAACCATCAAGAGAGATTTATATTTTACTTGAGGGAAAAGGTAAATTAATGTTACAAAATAAAAATTCAAGAATTATAACTCTTAAGAAAAATAAGAGAACAATGGTTCAAAAAAATTACGCACACAGATTGGTTAATATAGGAAGTAAAAAATTAAAGGTTCTTGCAATATATGATCCAAAAGCAGGGCATAATTATAAGGTAAAATTCAAAAATGAAATACATAAATAAAAGCAAAAAAATATTAAATGATTTACAATTAAAAAACGGAGGTATTTTAGCAACCCCCATTAATGGTGCTTATCCTTATGTTTATACAAGGGACGCGGTTATAATCACGAAGGCATTAAACAAATTAAAGATGCATAAAAAATCTAAAAAATTTTATAATTTTATAAATAAATTTTCAAATTTAGATCAATATGGAGAGATATTTCATAGATATAATAAGGATGGATTGCCATGTGTTACAAGAAAACATGAACATGATAACCCCGGATTAGTATTGCATGGGATTTATGATACATATTTATGCGATAGGGATGAGAATTTTTTGCAAAATATGTGGCCTTTGATCGAAAAGGCAGTTGAAGAAATATTTTCTTTTTCAAAAAATAATTTAATAAGGACGGAAAGAAGCATTCATGAATTTTACAGATTGGAAAATGGGTATGAAATATGGGCAAATTCTTCTTGTATAAGGGGTCTTTATGATGCTGCCGAAATGGCAAAAGTTCTTAATCACAAAAAAGGTTATGATAAATGGAGATCAAAAGCAAAGAAAATAGAGGATAATATGAAGAAAAAACTATTTTATAAGAAATTGGGTATATTCATAAAAAATACAAAATATCCAAATACTCTGGATATTTCTCAATTGGCTCCTTTTTATTTTGATTTAGTTGATAATAAGAAAGTTCTACAAAAAACTATGAAATATTTAAACAAGCATATATGGAATAAGGAAATAGGAGGTTTTAGGAGATTTAGAAAATTTGAAGTATGTAAAGATTGGCACTGGTACACAGGAGGTAGTGGTTCGTGGTGTGTTTTTACAGCGTGGGGTGCACGTTTTTATAGAAAATTAAATGATAAGAAAAATTACAATGAATGCATGAGTTGGTTGGAAAAAACCGCTAAAAGAACCAATGGATTATTGCCTGAGCATGTTGCAACAAAAGATGAATATGATATGTGGAAAATGCATGAAACAGAATTTAACAGAAGAATAATAAGCGGAATTAAAGCGTCTGAAGAACTAGCTAAAAAATTAAAGGATGATGTTATTTATTGGGCAACTCCACTAGGCTGGAGCCATGCCGAGTATATTTTGTTAAAATGAAATACATGATAGGAGTGGATTTAGGAGGAACAAAGATAAATACTGTTCTGATAGATAAAAAAGGGAAAGTAATAAAAAAAATAAAATATCCCACTGGAAAAGGAAAAAATAATATATTAAAAAAAATCCTAGTAAGTATCGAATTTGTTTCTAATAATATGAATAAGAAAGATATTTTGGGAATCGGTATTGGAGTTCCAGGTGTTTTAAGAAATGAAAAAATAATAAAGCTTCCAAACATAAAAGGGTTTGAGAATTTTGATATTAAAAATTATTTAAGCAATAAATTAAAAATGAAGATTAAAGTAGAAAATGACAGCATTTGCATGGCTCTTGGAGAGTTTGTTTTTGGTAATGGAAAGAACTTTAATAATTTAGTATGCGTTACTTTGGGCACTGGCGTTGGAGGGGGAATAATAATAAATAAAAAAATATACAGAGGTCAGGGGAAAGCTTCTGAATTCGGGCATATAACAATTGAAAGAGAAGGATTAAAATGCAGATGCGAAAACAAAGGGTGTTTAGAAGAATATATATCTGTAAGAGCAATAAAAAGAATTGCAAAAAAATTGAAAATAAGAGAAGATAATATTATAAAAATTCAGGAGAATGCTAAAAAAGGAAATTCTTTATGCAAAAAAGTTTATGATATTGCAGGTACAAGTTTAGGAATAGGTCTTTCTGATATTGTAAAAATTTTAGATCCAGAATTGATATTGTTAGGAGGAGGGATTTCAAATTCAGGAAATCTTATTTTGAAGCCAGCAGTAAATGAAATGAAAAAAAGAATTTATTTTAAAATACCTAGAGTTAAAATCGTCAAGCTAAAAGACAATGCTGGGGCAATTGGTGCTGCTTGTTTATTTTTAAAATAAAATTAATTTAAACCTTTTCTTTGCTTAATTTTTGAAATAACTTTTTCCTGCAAGTCAGCTGGAAGTTTCTCAAATATCTGGTCAACAACAAAATAAACCCCTCTTCCGCCAGTTGCACTTCTCAAATCAGAGCTTAATCCAAACATTTCAGCAACAGGAAGTTTTGCCTTAACAGTTATTCTTGCCTCCTCCTGATTCATGTCAAGCAATTGACCTCTCTTGTTTTGTATTAATTTTGATATTTCTCCAAGATAATCTGCTGGAGCTTCTATTTGTAATACTTGCAATGGCTCATACATTGTTACTTTTGCATTCATCATTGCTTCCTTTAATGCATCTCTTACTGCAGGTAATACTTGTGCAGGACCTCTGTGAATAGCATCTTCGTGTAATTTTGTATCCATCAAATCAACCCTCATTTTCATTCCTGGCTCTCTCGCCAATGGTCCATTTTTCATAACCTGTTCAAACGCTTCCATTACCATTTCAATAACTTCGCCTATGTGAACAATACCTCTTGTGCTGTCAACCAGTATGTTTCCATTAAATACTTCTCTAACGCTTTTTGATTCCTTTGTATCATAACCAAGTTCTGCAAATTTCTTTATTGTATCTTCATCTTTTTTCTTAATCTTTCCTTCTGGAATTTCTCCTTTTTTAATAGCATCATATACATTATCTTCCAAAGGTCTTACCTTTAAGAAGAATTTATTGTGCTTGTTTGGAGATTTTCCTTCAATAACATCAGATTCTTTTTGCACTGTTTCACGATAGACAACTATTGGGTCGGAAGTTTTTATTTCAAGATTCTTTTCAGTTTTAATCCTGTTTTCAATAACTTCCAAATGCAGTTCCCCCATACCTGAAATTAAATTCTCTCCTGTCTCTTCATTGATTTCAACAAATAAAGTAGGATCTTCTTTGTTGACTTGCTTAAGAATTTCAATTAATTTTGGCAAGTCAGATGCTTTTGTTGCTTCTATGGATTTTGTAACAACAGGTTCAAAAATATGTTTTATTGCTTCAAAAGGCTCCATCTCAACAGTGGAAATTGTTTCTCCTGCAAAAGTATCTTTAAGACCCACAATACCTATTATGTTTCCTGCTGGAGCTTCATCAACTTGTATTCTTTGTGCCCCTTTGTAAATATTAACCTGCTGAATTCTAACATTTTTCTTGGCCATGTTCATCCAGACTTCCTGTCCTTGCTTTATTGTTCCTGAGAATAATCTTCCTGCAGCAACTTCTCCTGCATGCTTGTCAACAACAATTTTCGTGCATACAAATGCCAAAGGTCCGTTGGGATTGCAACTTACCAATGATTTTCCTATTTCAGAATCTTTTTCACCGTGCCATATTCTTGGAATTCTATATTCTTGTGCATTGATTGGGTTTGGATGATGCTTAACAACCATATCAAGAACAACTTTATGCAATGGAGCTTTTTTTGCTAATTCCTTGTAATTGTTATTTTCATAAGCCTCAATTACATCCTTGAATGTTATGTTGTTTTTTTTCATGTAATCAAAACTTAGAGCCCAATTGTGGAATGCAGAACCAAATGCAACGCTTCCTTCTTGAACAGAAACCTGCCATGATTCTTTGCAATCCTTTGGTGCCATTTGTTTTATGAATTTGTTTATGTTATCAATTATTTTTACAAAACGTTCCTGCATCTGCTCTGGAGTTAATTTTACTTCTTTTATCAGTCTGTCAACCTTGTTTATGAATAATACTGGTTTTACCATTTCTTTTAATGCTTGTCTTAGAACTGTTTCTGTCTGTGGCATTATTCCTTCAACGGCACAACACAAAACTATTGCACCATCAACAGCCCTCATTGCTCTTGTAACATCTCCTCCAAAATCAACATGCCCGGGAGTGTCAATTAAATTAATCAGAAAATTTTCATTATTAACATTGTGTATCATAGATACATTGGCAGAATCTATTGTAATTCCTCTTGCTTGCTCATCTTCGTGAAAATCCAAAGCCAATTGTTTTCCTGCCAATTCTTCTGAAATCATTCCAGCACCTGCTAGTAAATTATCAGAAAAAGTTGTTTTTCCGTGATCAATATGTGCGGCAACACCTATATTTCTGATCTTCTCCGGATTCTTCATAGCATCTCTTACTTCTGTTCCTAAATCTGCCATAAAGAAAAAGTTTTTAGCTTATTTATAAATCTATTGGATATAATTTATAATAAATATAACTAATGAAAAATCTCATAAATACTATATTTTCCTTTAAAAATGGACTTTAAAAAAGATTTTCCGGAATTAAGTAATTTGGAAAAAATTATTCCAATTGAAATAGCAACAATTAATAAGAGTTGTTTATGTTTTTGGATTTAATAAAAAAAAGAATTCAATATATTATTCTCCTTTTTGGGATGGTATTAATAAGAAATCAGATTTGAAGTTAATCGAAATTAAAGATATTAAGGAATATATAACAAATCAAGTTGTAAACCAAAATTGTTTTAGTTAATTTTATATATTTATTATAATAACATAATATATGGAATTATTTTGGATAGGGATATTTATCATTTCGTTAGCAGTATTAATTAAAAGTGCTGATTATTTTACAACTTTATCAAGAAAATTTGCATTAGTTTTGGGAATTCCAAGTTTTATAATTGGTGTTACTGTTGTTGCTTTTGGAACATCTGTTCCTGAACTGTTTACTTCTATAATTGCTGTTCTGAATAATGCTTCAGAAGTTGTTCCTGGTGTTGTTATTGGAAGCAACATAAGTAATATTTTATTAGTGTTGGGTGTATGTGCAATAATATCTAAAAATCTAAGAATTGATATTGATATTATAGCAGTTCATCTTCCTTTATTGGTGGGTTCTGCAATATTATTATTTTTTATGCTTTTTGATGGAATATTTACATGGAAAGAAGGAATATTATTGATATTAGCATATGTTATATATGTAATGTTTAGTAAAGAAGAATTTAAAGATCACAGAGAAAGAAAAGAAAAAATAAAATCTCATGATATTTTAATGTATATATTAATGATTGTTCTTATTTATTTTGGTTCAAAGTATACTGTTGAATCTTTAATACAAATTTCAAATTCAATAGGAATAGGAGCAGAAATAATTGCAGCAACTGCTGTTGCTTTGGGAACTTCTTTGCCAGAATTAATGGTATCAATGCAAGCTATTCTTAAAAAAGATTTAGAATTGAGCGTAGGAAACATTCTTGGAAGTAATATATTTAATACATCTATTGTAATGGGGGTTTCTTCATTATTTGGAACAATAATAATTCCTTCAACAATAATTAATTTTGTTCTTCCTTTCATGCTTGCAATTACAATATTGTATTTCTTTGTCTCAGAAGATAGAACAATTACTAAATGGGAAGGATGGATGATGATAATACTTTATTTGTTTTTTATAGGAATGACTTTTGGTTTGTTTAGTTAGATTTATAAATCATTAAAGGAGATTTCTTTTATGCCGAGGTCGCATAATCTGGTATTGCACCGGACTGCTATATTATGTGGTTATCCGGGCCCTTCGGGGCGTCTGGGTTCAAATCCCAGCCTCGGCGAACTTCTTCAAAACTTTTTTAAATAAAATCATATTAACATAATCATGAATTTACTTGCATTGCTAGCTTTTTTGGGATTTCCTTTAGGATTTTTACTAAAAAGGATAACAAAAGACGAAATAAAACAAGGGAAGAAATACTTTGTTTTTATGATAAGGGCGTTGTTAATAATAATCGCATTGATTTTAATGTATAATTTTAAACCACATTGGATTCTTGTCATTGGGATAATAATAGCATATTTCTTAAGCTTTAATTATTTATATTTTGGGTTAACTTATATAATACTTGATAATTTTATTTTATATGTAATGTTATTCATATTCGGGCTTCCTTATAGTACATTAAAAGATAATAAAAAAACAATTTTAAAGGAATTAATATTTTTCATAATTCCTTTATTATTGTTGGTAAGTAATTTCAATGAAATATATGGAAAAGAAATTGCTTCATTTGCAGTCGGTTTCCTTTTCACAAAAGCAGTAAAATGGAAATAAAAGAATTTACAAAAAAACTAAAACAAAAAAGAGAATTAAATGACATGGATGATTCTTTCATAGAAAATAGAATAAAAGATTACATAAAAAAAAACAAACTTGAAAAAAAATTCAAGATACCAGGGTTCTCAAAAACTTCTGCTTACAAAAAAATGTTTAAGGCATTGAGAAAAGACTTAAGGGAGATTTATGGTGTATTCAGGTCAAAAACATTCATGGAAAATCCTTCAATAAAAGAAAGGCTGGTTTATTACAAGGAAATATATCACAAAATATTTTCAATAACAGGAAAACCAAAAAAAATTCTTGATTTGGGTTGTGGATTAAATCCATTATCATATAAGTATATGGATCATAAACCATATTATTATGCTTGCGACATATCTGAAAATGATTTAAAGAAAGTCAGGGAATATTTCGGGAGAAACAAGGTAAAAGGAAAGGTTTTTACATTTGATTTGGTTTATGGAGATTATAATGATTTGCCAAAGGCAAATGTTTGTTTCTTATTCAAGACTCTTGAAGCATTAGAACAAATAAAAAACAATATTTCAAAAGACATAATAAAAAATCTTGATTGTGACTGGATTGTCGCAAGTTTTTCAAAAAAATCTTTAAGTGGAAAAAGGATAAAAAAAGCAGGAAGGGCATGGCTTAGAAGGTTATTAAAAAAATTAGATTTACATTATAAGATCTTTGACATAGGAAATGAAATATTTTTTGTAATAAAAAAGGAATGATGCTAAATATAATAGGAATTGGATTATCTTACAAGAATATAACAGAAGAAATAATAGATATTGTTAAAGAGTCAAATATGATTTATCTTGAGAATTATACTTCTAAGTATGATATGGAAAAAGAAGGACTTGAAAATCTGTTTGGTAAAAAAATAATATTGGCGAACAGGAATCTTGTCGAAAACTCTGAAGAAATAATAAATAATGCTCAGGACAAGATAGTTAGCTTTTTAGTTATAGGCGATGTTTTTTCTGCGACAACTCATATTGACTTATTGATTGAGGCAAAAAAGAGGGACATAAAAACAAAAATAATCCATAATGTATCCATATTAACTGCTGTGGGAGAAACAGGGTTGTTTCTTTACAATTTTGGGAAAATAACAAGCATACCGTTTGAAAATAAAAATGTCCATGAACCATTGGATGTGTTAGAGATGAACAAGAGAAATAACCTCCATACGTTGTTCTTGTTGGATTTGAATCCTTCAGAAAACAAATACATGACAATTAAGGAAGCATTGGAATTTTTAAAATTGGATGATGACGAATTTGTTGTCGGATGCTGTGCAATGGGAACAAGAAATTCTGAAATAAAATATGGAACTGTTAAAGGAATTAAAGAATGTGATTTTGATTCCTTCCCCCAATGCTTTATAATCCCAGGTAAATTGCATTTTGTTGAAGAAGAAGCTTTGGAATTATACAGATTATAAATTCATAATCCTTTTAAATAATATCTTAATTAAGAGTTTTTATGGAAGCAAAATTAAAAGATAAGATTTGTGATATTTTTTTGACTAGAGATGATATAAAGGAATTTATATCTAAACAATCACTAACTGAAAGAGTAAGTATGAATGGCGATGGAAAAAAATCTAATCTTACATTAAAGTTGGGAAATTATTGGTTTGTTAATGAGAGAAAAGAAGATTCAGAAGATATTTCTTATGACATTATTGTTCCAAATTGTGTAATTAAAGGTCTTTTTGAAGGTAGATGTGTTGGAACTAATTATGCAATTTCTAAATCTCTTAATGAGATATATATTTCTTTAAGTTAATTCTAAGATCTTTTCCTTGCTTTTAAAACCAGAAACAATTCTTACATTTTTCTTGAATTTTCTCTTGAACAATTTTATTATTTCAGAATTGGCCTTCCCTTTTTCAGGCTTTTCCTTTACATTAACTTCATAATATCCTTCTTTTTCTATTACTTCATTATTTGGAGAATTTGCCTTTACTTTAATTTTTATTCTCATAATAATATGCATTTCACAAGATTTAAATATCTTTTCAGAAAACACTCATCATGAAAAGAATATTTATCCTGGTATTGTTAATTTTAATAATTGGAACAGTGTCTGGAGAGAAATTAATTACTACCCAGAATTCTCCTACAAGCGAAGACATAAAAGAGATTGTTAATGCAGATTTGATCAGGCCGTTTCAGGAAGATTATTTCATTGTAAATTCAAGCGAGCTACCAAAGTTCAGTAATCCTAAAAAAGGGATACCAGAAACCCCTTTTCTTTCTTTTGAAGTTAGTGATAAAAAAATAAACATAAAACCAGACTCCTTGACAGTTGATGGCATGTTAATAAAGCCTACAGAATACACTATGTATATGCCTTATACAAATTATTTTTTATCCCAGAACCTGAGAATATGGCAGATGGAAGATTATCTTATATTGCAGGATGATACTTTTAATATAGCAACAGAGGAAATTAATGTTGAAAAGGGCATTGTTTATCTACATAAAAACAAACTACCTATAAAAATAATGCCTTACATGATAACATATGAAATAAGAAAATTAACCAGAGATGAAGTTACTGACATGACTATTTTCGTTGAAGAAGATGAATTGAAATATAGCCTTAAAGCACCAGCAACAGGAAAGTTATTTTATTTATTTGATAAAAATATGAAAATAAAAATAATAATAGATGGGTTTAAGGGAACAATGAGATATGACAAGCCATGGTATGCATTATTTACTGTGGGAGAAACAGATAAGTTTGATAATATTGATTTAGAAGAATTTAAGGCGTTTTAGTTTCTCTTTTTAATCTTATTCAAAATTTCTTTTACAAAAGCATCAACTTTAACATCAAATTTGACTTTTCCGTCAAGAGTTCTTATTGCAAGAGATTTTTTCTTTACTTCCTTGTCCCCTATTGTTATTGCCAGGGGGATTTTTTCCTTTTGAGCATCTCTAACTTTTTTTGGAATGCTTTCTCTTCTATCATCCAATTCAACTCTTATGTTATTCTCTCTTAATTTATCATAAACTTCTTTTGCAAATTTTAGATTGGAATCATTTATTGTTAATATTTTTACTTGAACAGGAGCAAGCCACAAAGGAAATTTACCTGCATAATGTTCTATCAGTATTCC
The DNA here is from genome assembly GCA_017609465.1 of Candidatus Woesearchaeota archaeon. Taxonomy (GTDB): domain Archaea; phylum Nanobdellota; class Nanobdellia; order SCGC-AAA011-G17; family JAFCDX01; genus JAFCDX01. The sequence goes on from JAFCDX010000005.1 coordinate 40,923, forward strand.
TATGAATCTTTCAAGAGATCCCAATATTGCCCTATGTATCATTACAGGGGTTTTCTTCCTTCCATCTTTTGATTCATATGTTGCCTTAAATCTCTCAGGCATTGAAAAGTCAACTTGTATTGTTCCGCATTGCCAGTTTCTTCCCAATGCATCTTTTATATTAAATTCAATCTTTGGACCGTAAAATGCACCCTCTCCTTTTTTAATTCCATATTCCATGTTTTTTTTCTTAAGAGCGTTTTTCAATGCATCTGTTGCAATCTTCCATACTCTGTCACTTCCTATTGACTTGTCTGGTTTTGTTGCAATATATGTTCCTATGTCTTTAAATCCAAATAAACCATATAAATTAACAGCATATTCAACCATGTCAATTATTTCAGATTCTACTTGCTCTTCTGTACAAAAAGAATGAGCATCATCTTGTGTGAATGCCCTTACTCTAAAAAGACCGTTTAATACTCCTGAAAGTTCGTGCCTATGTACATATCCAAATTCAGCTCTTCTTAATGGAAGTTCTTTGTAAGAATGAAGATTTGTTTTGTATATCAGTAAACCCCCTGGACAGTTCATGGGTTTTACAGCAAATTCCTTCTTGTCTATCTTTGTGAAATACATATCATCCTTAAAATTATCCCAATGCCCGGACAATTTCCACAATGAAGAATTTAATATCGTTGGAGTCATTATTTCTTCATAATTTCTTTTTTTATTTTCATTTCTTGCAAGTTTTAATAATTTATTGTAAATTACCATTCCTTTTGGATGCCAGAAAGGCATTCCAGGAGCCTCGGCATGGAAAGAAAACAAGTCTAATTCTTTTCCAATTTTAATATGATTTCTTTTTTCAGCTTCTTCAAGGAATTTCAAATAATTTTTGAGTTCTTTCGCATTCTCAAAAGCAACACCATATATTCTTGTAAGCATCTTATTTTTGGAATTTCCCTTCCAATAAGCCCCTGCTATTTTTGTTAGCTTGAATGCTTTTATGTTTAATTTTCCTGTTGAACTTACATGAGGTCCTTTACACAAGTCAATGAAATTTCCCTGCTCATAAAAAGAAATATTTTTGTCCTTTAATTCCTTTAACAGTTCCAATTTGTATTTTTCTCCTTTTAGTTTTTTTTCTGCATCTTTTCTTTTTAACAATATTTTTTTTATCTTTAAGTCTTCTTTTACAATATCTTTCATCTTTTTTTCTATCTTGGAAATGTCATCTTCAGAAATGTTTAGATTATCAAAATCATAATAAAATCCATTTTCAATTGCAGGGCCCATTCCTAATTTTGATTTTGGATATAATTCCTTTACAGCATGTGCTAGGACATGGGCAAAAGAATGTCTTATTTTTTCAATATCTGACATATATAATAAAATAATTGTTTTATATTTAAATTTAATGTTAATGAAATTTTGGGGATTATAAGTTTTAAAATTATCACCGAAAGTTTTATAAGTTATATTTTCATAAATTTAACAAATGAAAGCAAAAATATTTATGTTTGGAATTTTAATTGCATTAATTATGGTTTTTGTTAGTGGACAAACTGAAAATAATGATATAAATAATGAAACTGATGATATTCAAGATCATCCAGAGGTAACAGGAAATTATGTTTCTGTTTTTGATGAAGGAAACAGTCTATATTGGTTAATTGCCTTGGGGATAATTATTCTTGTAACAGGTGGAATACTGTATACACAGGAAAGAAAATAAATTTTTGACTTATTCTCTGAAGAATAGTAAACTATTTAAATAAAAAATCACTTTTTTTTGTAATGAAAAAAGCATTTTTGATGGTGATATTGTTTTTGATTCCTTTTGTGTCGGCTAGCATTTATATTGACACTCCTTTAAATGAGCAATATAATCTTGGAGACAGCGTTGATTTAAGCGGTTATTTATTGGAAGATGAGGATATTTTTGGAAACTTGTTCTTAAATATTGAATGTAGCAATAATTCAAGACAGATAGCGGCAAAATCAATTAGGATAGAAAAAGATATACCAAAAGATTTTAATTTTGATTTGTCAATTAATTCAGAAGATACTGGAAATTGCAATTTTAATCTACAATTAAATGATTTCAATAATACTGTAATAGATGAGATTAATTCAGACACTTTTGAAATAACAGAAGAATTAAGTCCAAGCTTCTATATTAATGAAAACCAATACAAAAACAATTTTCAATTGGGGGACACTATATCAATCTCAGGAACAGTGTTAAATGTCAATGATAAAAAGGTTGATGGTCTTGCAACAATAACAATAAAAAAGGATGATATTAACTATGTAATAGCTTCATCTGAAATAGAAGAAGGGGATTTTGAATATTCTAATCAATTACTATATATGCCTTCAGGAGAATATTCTGTAAGCTTTAATATAAAAGATGTCAATGGGAATGAAGGAACTTATGAAAATGAATTGAGATTTAATTTAGAAAGCGAATTGGTAATAACAGCAGATACAAATAAAGATTCTTACAAACCCGGGGATATTATAACATTAACAGGAAAAGTTTCTGAAAAAGTCGGAGATTCCTTCACAGGGAACAAGATAAATGTTTTATTTAATGATGAAAAGTATACTGCAGATATAATGAGTGGAGAATTTTCACTAAGCATACCTTCTGCAAGTAATATAAAATCCAATGAGCATAATATAACACTTAAAGTAAGCGATGAATTCGGAAATTATGGTGAAAAATCAATAGGAATTTTAATAATTCCAATTCCAACCTCTCTTGAATTAAGTCTTGACAAGGAATCCTATGTTCCCGAGGATGTTGTTATTATATCTTCAAGTTTGTTGGACCAGGCAGGGGATGAATTATCAAAAACAGTTAATATTAAAATAAAAGACGTTGAAAATAATGTGGTGTTTGAAGAGACTGCTTTAACAACAGACCAAATAAATTATAAATTGCCTCAATTCTCTGTTCCAGGAGAATGGAATGTAGAAGCAGAAGCCTCTGATTTAGAAGATGTGATTAACCTGATTGTAGAACCAATAGAAATAATGGAAGTAGATCTTGATGGAGAAACACTGATTATAAAAAATATGGGTAATGAAATTTTTGATGATGATATAGCAATAGACGGCAATGGTGTTGTAAAATACGAAAGAGTAAAATTAGAGCCTAATGAAACAAAGATGATTCCTTTATTCACATTATTTGATGGGGGGACTTACACAATTTCAACATTAGGAAAAGAATTCTCAGAAGTTACAGTTACTGATAAGGGAATATTAAGCAGGATAGGTGCCGGGTTTAATTCAATAACAGGAGGAATTACAGGATCAAGTAATGAAATTAATCTTACAGGAATATTATCGTTATTAGCTATAATTCTTGCAATAGGGGCTGTATTTTACTTTGTTTACAAAGGGGGATACAAATATTATATTAATCAAAAGCCAGACCATGAAAGAAGAAGATATGAAATGATGGAAGGCGCAAAAAGAAAAGACGAATTAAAAAGCAAAAAGAAAAAATACAACTTTGATTTTGGAAAAACTACTGAAAAGGATGTTGAGGATTTCAGAAAAAGGATGGTTGAATCTGTTAAAGAGCAACCTAAAAAACAGGAGCAAAAATACAACTTCATGAGTAATTTCAAAAAAGAAGAACCAAAACCAGAACCTAAAAAAGAAGAGCCTAAGAAAGATGACAGTTCCCAAGGCGGAACTTTCTCAATGTTTGATTAAATTTCCCAAACACCACTTTGTTTTTCTCTTGATAGAATATAACAATTTGTTTTTTTAACTATTGACTCAAACGTATTTTTTGCTATTGAAGGTTTGTTATTATTTGCAGATAAATGTCCAAGCAATACAAAATCAAGATGCTTGCCTTTTTCTTTTATGAAAGTGCTTGCATGAACATTACTTAAATGCCCTATGTCCGAGAATATTCTTTGTTTTAGATAGTAAGGATAGTTCCCTTTTATCAGCATATCTATATCATGGTTAGATTCTAATAATATTCCCTTAAGGTTTTTTACTATATATTTCATATTTCTTGTTATTATTCCAGTATCTGTGAATATTCCAAATTTGTTAATTACAAAACCGCAGGACGGAACATCATGCGAGGTTTCTATTGCCTTTATGTTTAGGTTTTTTATTTTAAAAGTCGAATTTATTGAATAAAACTTTACGTTTTCATTAAATAATAATTGTGTATTTGTTTTTCTTGTCATATAAAGAGGAACATTATATCTTCTTGATATTAAATCTACGCTCATTGAATGATCTGTATGCGCATGAGTAAGTAAAACAGCATCGAGATTTTCAAGGGATTTTCCTAATTTTTTTAACCTGTAATTTATTTCCTTAAGGCTTTTTCCAGCATCCACGAGAATAGAAGTATCTTTTTCTTCTATCAAACAAGAGTTTCCATTACTTCCAGAAGCTATAACAGAAATATTCATCACCATCTTATTAGAATGAAAATCCTACTTATTTAAATATTTTCTCGTAATATTTATATTATATTGAATTTATCTAATAATATGATAAGATTAGGTCCTGCTGGGTTTGGTGGAGTGAAAGAAGCAAAAGGAAATCTTGAAGATTATCATAAAAACAAGATAACTGCTTGTGAAATAGCATTTACATACCAGATATATTTGAATAATACCCAGGCAAAGGAAATAGGGAAAATAGCAGATAAAAATAATATTTCTTTAAGCATACATGCTCCTTATTGGATAAATCTTAATTCTAAAGAAAAGAGAAAAATAGAGCAGAGCAAGCAAAGAATATTGAAATGTTGTGAAATAGCCCACCATCTGAATGCAAAGTATGTTGTTTTCCATCCTGGTTTTTATTCTGGAATGGAAAAAGAAGAATCCTTCAATAACATAAAAGAGGCAATTAATGATATGCAATCTCAAATTAAAGGATATAAATGGAAAGTCAAGCTTGCTCCAGAAACTATGGGGAAAATAAATGTGTTTGGTTCTATAGATGAAATAATGGATTTGGTAAAAGAAACTAAATCAGCCTTTTGCTTTGACTTTGCTCATTCAAAAGCACATTCTCAAGGAAAAGAATCTTATGGCGAAATGTTAAAAAAAATTAAGAAATTCAAGCACATTCATTCTCATTTTTCTGGGATAGAATGGACGAAAAAAGGAGAGAAAAGACACATAATAACCCCTGAAAAAGAAATAAAAAGTTTAGGCAAAGCGCTAAAAGACAATCATATTAAAAACATTACAATAATAAACGAGTCTCCAAGCCCTGTAAGTGATTCAATAAAAACAATTAATATTTTCAAGAAATTAAAATTATTATAATTTTTTTATCTTAGCAACAAAAAACCCTTCAGTGTCATTATCTTGAGGCCATATTCTCAAGCATTTTTTTATTTTCTTGTCATATGTTTTATTTTCAAATTCCAATATAGGATTGCTTCTTTTAATATTTAATTTAATATTCTCAAGTTTTGCATTATCAAATTTTTTCAATAAAAAATCAATTACCTCCTCATTTTCTTCTGGCTCATTTGAGCATGTTGAGTAAGTCATTATTCCTTTTTCATTCAAGTTATTAAACATTGTAGCTATCATTTTTTTCTGCAATCCAGACAAGGATTTTATCATGTTTGGATTCCATGTTTTTACTGTCTTTAGTGATTTTCTTATAACTCCTGTACCTGAGCAAGGAGCGTCCAATAATATGTAATCAAACTTTTCTTTTATATGTTCGGCTTTTCCCAATGTTACAATTGTATTTAAAACCCCTGACCTTTGAAGATTTATATTTAAAGCACTCAATCTTCTGTAATCATCATCATTTGCAATAATTATTCCGGTATTTTTCATTATCGATGCTAATTGTGTTGTTTTTGACCCTGGACAAGCGCATGCATCCAATACTTTTGAATTCTTTTTTGGATTGAGAACTATGGGGGGAACCATTGAAGCTGCTTCCTGAACATAAAAATATCCAAGAGAATGTTCTCTCAAATTTCCTATATCTCTTCTCTCTTTTTTCTTATGCTCTATCCAGAAACCTTCTTCATACCAAGGTATTTGCTTCAGGTTCCATTCACTTAATCTTTTTTTCAATTCAGGAACTGAAATCTTTAATGTGTTAACTCTTATACTTCTTCTCAGAAATTTTGAGGAATATTCCTTGAACTTATCAAAATCAGTTAGCTTTGAATATCTCTTTATGAATTTATCCTTGAATTTTAAATCAATATCTCCCATATTATCAACAAGACTCCCACAATTAAGCTATAATAACTAAAAATATAGAATTTGTTTTCTTTTATTAACTTTATCAAAAGCATTAATGATAAATAACCAACAATGAACGATGCTGCAAAACCTGCAAGGTTTGTATAATTAAAGCTGAAATTGCTTATCTCTACTAATATTGCTCCAAAAAAAGCAGGTATTCCCAATAAAAACGAGAAATTTATTGCATCTCTTTTGTTAATATTTTGCAATAAAGAAGCACTTATTGTTGTTCCAGATCTTGATATTCCAGGCAATAATGAAAACATCTGCGCAATACCTACAATAAATGTGTTTTTGTAATTTAACTTATTACCATCTTTTCTGTTTTTTGTTAAATATAATACCATTGAATTAATTATTAAAAACAACCCAACTAATAATAAGCTTGAAAAAAAGGACTCTACGAAATCATGAAAAAAATACCCTACAAATCCTATGGGTATGCTTGCCAATAGAATAAAATATAATTTTTTGTTTTTTAGATTTGCTAGATTAAGTATCTCTTTTCTGAAATATATTAAAAGAACCAACAAGGTTGCAAAGTGAAGCATGACATAAAAGCTCAGATTACCCTCTAAATTAAATAATTCATTGAATATAACCAAATGTCCTGAAGAAGATACAGGAAGCCATTCTGTTATACCTTGTACTATGCCCAAGATTATTGATTCAAATAAATTCATTATATATAAAAGAAAAGGTTTATATAAAAACTTTATCATACATTAAAAATGCTCAAATATTTTATATTGGGATTATTCACCAAGATAATCACAGGTCTTGATGATACTATAACCCACATACCAATTCTTGCAAGTCTTACCAAAAAAAGATTTGGAAGAATATTATTTTCAATAGGAACTCTTTTTGCCATAATTTTTGCAATTCTAGTTTCATTGTTTTTCTCGATATTAATAAAACAAATTCCTTTTTACAGATATATAAGTATAGTATTGTTATTGGTACTGGCGGGATTAATTTATTTTGGAGTATTTATTGAAAAACCAAGAAAAAAAGCAGAATATAAATTAAGACAAAAGAAAATCTCGAGAGAAAAAGGCATTAAATTGTTTGTTATAGGCTTTTTTGCTTCTGTAGCAACTGTTTTGGATGATATTGTTGTTTATTCCTCGTTGTTTGTAAAGGATTTTTCTGTTGATGTTTATATTATAATTGGGATATTGGTTGCTACAATTCTTGAGATAATAATTGTAATATATTTTTCTAAGAAAATAAGCAAATTAAAATATAAGAAAGAAATTGCGAGTCTTGGTTTAATAGTTCTTGCCTTCTTGATTTTATTTGGAATTATTTAATGTACCATAAATTTTACTATTTCTCTTTCTCTTTCATCTAATGTAACATATTCAGAAATATGCTCTATTGCCTCATTTATATTGTTGTAATTAATCCATATGTTTAAGTTTTTTATATGTGGTGCAGGATCTATAGCCCCCTCAGTATAAGGAATAACACTTTTATCCACAATTAAATTTAATCTACCATCAAGAATTAATGAATCCAATGGCACTTTATATATAAAAGTGTCAAAATGTTTGAAGAATTTAAAAGCAGGAGCTTCATATGATTCTTTCATTGCTCTAATAATCTCATAAGGGTCCCAATCTTTATTAACTAAAGGAAATATTATATATCTTGTATTTTGTTCTAGGAAATATTTTTCTCTACCTCTTTCAATAATTTTTCTAAAAGTATGATCTTCTGAAATTTCTTTATATAATGCCCATCCTTTTGATTCCATTCCTGCAATTATTTCTTGGTCTATATCCATTTTTCATAAATTATTAGTGATTTGCGGTAGCTGGGAATCGAACCCAGATCAAGGCGTTGGCAACGCCCCATAATAACCGTTATACTACTACCGCATATTTTTGGAATTTTGTGTTTTTTGTATATAAACCTTGCGATATATTTAAAAGCTTTTTCCAGTCTAAAATATTATATTAAAATGACGGCACATACTCAAAAATATAAATATAGAAATAGGAGATTAATATCCAAAATTAAAGAGAATAATATACCCCTAAGTATGGATGAAAAAAACAAAATTATTACCATAAATTGTCCAATAATATTTCGTAATAATGAAGAACCTTATATATTAACTATGAGATCCCTAAAAGATGATAATTATCATATTCCCGGAGGAAAAAAGGAGATTTATGATATAAATGATATTCAGACTGCATCTAGGGAAATGTCTGAGGAAACCGGGATTAATATACAAGTTTTAAGAAAGTTTAAGGATTATATAATTGAAATTGAGAGAAAAATCCCAATCTTATATCCTTTATCCGATGAAAAATATATTACTAAAAAAGAGAAAAGACTTTTCAAGACGTGGATTGCGGAATATTTAAATGAACTTCCAGATAAACCTACTGATGTAAATTATGATGAATTTTATTGGTTAAGTATATTAGAATGTCATGTGCAACCAAGAATAAGTAAATTAGTAATAAAGATATGTGATGATTTATGTAACTATGTTGAAGGCGATTATGTTAATATTGAGAGATTGTTTAGATAATCATAAAAAATTAGAATGACCAAATTGTATTAACAAATCAACATCTTTTAATTCTGGGATATCGCATGCTCCAAAGCATGAACTCATCCATATAAAGCATTTTGCTTTTGTGTTTTTTTCTATATAATCATGAATTTCCAGTGCTTTATTCTTTAAACCATCCGGCAATTGAATGCAAACTGTTTTTGCCTTTTGTTTTTTTATTTCATCAACAACTTTATTTAATTCCAAATCATATTCCATATATTATAAATTATAATGATATTTATAAATTTATAGTTATTTAATAATACCAAACCAAACTAGATAAAGATAATCTAAAAAATATAAGAGAATTATCAGAAAAAGTTGAAAAAAAATGTTAGTAGAAATGGAAAAATTAGGTTATAAAAGAAAGGAAAAATTAATCATAACATGTCCTTATTCAGATGGTATAATAAGATATGGAATAAGAGAAACTTATAGAATTTAAAATATATTTGTTAATTGTAAAAGTTTTTAATTTTTAGAGAAGAATGTAAATAATTCACTCAGATTCAATTCAAGACAAGAGACAGGCATTTCCAATCCAAAATTGCTAAGAACTTTAGGATGAATTTCTCCTATGTAAGCAACATCCTTTCCTTTAACAGAAACTCTTCCTACTCTCCCTTTTATGAAACTATCATGCTCAACATCCTTTATTTCATATTTTAAATTTAATTTATTTAGTAAATAATCAAGAATTTGTTTTATTTTTGTGAAGTTTGTGTCTTTATCACATAATAGAATTGCCAATCTGTCATTTTCTTCCAAATCTTTCTTAAAAATTGTTCCTATCTCAAATATATTCTGGGGATATTCATTGCTCCTGTTTTTTTCAAGAACATCCATCAAAGAAGGTATCATCCAGCTTCTCAAGGAGTCATATTCATCAGATATTGAATTTTCGAGCATAACATTTTTCATATCAACATTCATTCTTTTATTAATATTTGAAGAAACCAAATGATATGTGTTAACTTCCAATAATCTCAAACCTATGAGAATTTCTGATATCTTGTTCTTGAATATTTCAAATCTATCCTCCTTTGCTATTGTCGCTACTTCAGGAATTTCTTCTTTGAAGTTTTCATAGCCATAAGCTATTGCAATATCTTCTATTAAATCAATTTCAGATATTATGTCAGCACGATAAGCCGGGATTTTTACAGTATTATTAGAATAATCGTAGCCCATTCTTTCAAGATATTTTTTTATGTCATTTTCCTTTAAATTTAATCCAAGTATTTTATTCACATAATCTCTCTTTATTTTCATTTTTTTTGGTGTTAAATCAGGTGTTGTTGTTTTCTTGCTTCCATAATCTAATTCCATAGAATATATTTTCCCCCCCATGTCTGCCAAAGCACAAACTATTATGTTAAGACATTTTTTAAGAACATCAAAATCAAATCCTGAGCATTCTATGAAAACATCATTTGTCTTATGATTTATTTTCCCAGTTTCATGTGAATTTATTATTGGTGGCATGCTTAATATTTTGTTTTCAGAATCCTTGAAAAATGGGAATTTTTTCATTCCTTCCAATAAATATCCGTATTCTCTTCCTGCACTGTGCATGCTTAATATTTGCAGTCCTGTTATTTCCTTATTATATTCCAAAGGTCTAAATTTAATTTTCTTTGGATCTTCTGCAAAGAATTTTATAGGGGGTTTTATTTTTTCATAAGGATAAATCCCGATTGCAACTTTTTTCCTGTTTCTTCCGTAAGTTATATGCAGTTTTTCCTGAATTTGAACCAATTCCTTTATTCTTTCATTATCAAATTTTAAATTTTTTACAATTGCGCATACAGTATAGGGCCTTATATTTTTTAAAGAAGAATCAATTGTTACCTTTTCTCCTGATTTTTTAACATCATATCTTCTTAGTCCTTTTTTGTGTCCAATGAAAGAGGAGAAAGCACGAGCAAATCCCTGAACAGAAAGCATGTCCGGCCTGTTTGGAAAGATTTCAACATTGATTTCATCCTTTTCAATGCCTTCTAAATCTGTTCCCAAATAGGAAATTCTGTCCTTTAATTTTTCAATAGGCAATTTCTTTCCCACATATTTTTCAAATTCCTTTTTTGAAACTTTTATTGTTGGCATTTTATATCCAGGATTTAATCTCCTTTAATTGTTTTAAATCATTCTTGTATAAATCTCTAATGTCTTTTATATCGTAATAATCCAAAATGCTTCTCTCCAATCCAAGACCCCAAGCCAATACTACAACCTCTTTACCCAATAAAGGTCTTGTAACTTCTGGTCTGAATATTCCACTTCCCCCTAATTCAATCCATTTTTTCTTTATGGGATGATAAACATCAACCTCGGCCGAAGGTTCTGTGTATGGGAAAAATGCAGGTCTTACTCTTACTTTAGAGAAACCCATCTTTCCGAAAAATTCTTTTAAATACCCAACCAAATTCCTGAAATTTGCTTTTTCATCCACTACAATACCTTCAACTTGAATTAATTCAAACAAATGTGACCAGTCAACAGCTTCATTCCTGAAATTCTTTCCAACAGCAAAGAATTTAGCTGGCAAATCCTCTTTTTTTAATTTAGCTAATGTTTTTGCACTTAATACGGTTGTATGTGTTCTTAACACTAATTTCTCTGCTTCTTTAATATCCCATTTGTATTTCCATGAATTTTCATGAACTTTTTTTACTTTAGGAACAAATTTATCCATATCAATTTTTTTATTTCCTTTTACGAAGAAAGTGTCTTGTAATTCCCTTGCAGGATGATCTTGTGGAACAAACAAGGCATCAAAATTCCAGAATGAACTTTGAATCAAATTTCCTTTCATTTCCTTGAAACCCATGTCAAGCCATATTTTTTTAATATGTGACTTTGCTTCATTTACAAAATGCCTTCTCCCACCATATATTTTAGGAACTTTTGTCTCAATGTCATATCTCCTGAATTTGTTATTTTTCCAGTTTCCAGTTTTTAGCATATTTGGAGTAAGAATTTCAGTAAGATTAAGGTCAAGTTTTTTTCCAACAAGTTTCTTTCCTTTTTTTGTAAGTTCAAAATTAAAATCCTTTTCCTTTTCTATTTTTATTATATTTTTTCTCTTTTTTAATTGTTGAAATGAGAATTTATCCTCTTTTTTTAATTCATCAACAGGAATCCCCATTTTTATCTTTTTTAAGAACAATTCCTCAAGCATATCTTTATTCAATAATTTCTCCCCTTCTTTTGTCAATGTTATGTTGTTTTTATCCATTTCAATAGCCATCTTTGATTTTAATATTCCCAAAGAAATCTTGAATTCATCATCATCAAGTCCAGATTCCTTTCTTGCTTTGTTGAAATCAGGTTCTTTTTTTAGGGTTTCTAACAATCTTCTCTCAGGCAATTTATCTTTTATATATCTAAGGCCGTTTTTGTCAAGCTTAACTATTTCCTTTTCTTTTTTGTTTAATTCTATTATGTTTTTATTCTCAAGAAATTTCAATGCTCTTAGTAATTCAACATTGTTCATGCTGGTTTTTTTGATTAAATCCTTTAAATTAGAATTATTTTTAAGTAAAGGCAATATCTTGCGTTCTAGGGGACTAAGACTTTCTATTAACTTATCCATAGGATTATTGAAGTTTTTTAATATAAAAACCTTTTTATATAATAATTGTTTTTAATTTATATAAAAAAACAGTCAAATATCATATTGGGATTATCTTTGATAGTTATATTTGTAATTTTTGTATTGTTTTTTTTGTAACAAATGATACTGAAATAAACAATGATAAAAATCTTGAAAAAGAAACTTCTGGCTCTGTTGAAGTTGATGAAGGTTATTATCCAAACATAGTTTCAGGATGGGATAATTATGTTTATGTTGTTTATATAAAAAGAGGAGATATTTTTTCAAAGAAATTTTATAATGATTTAAGGCCATTTGGGACAGCCTATTAAATTAACAAACAATGGAAACATTAATGAAGTTCAAGTTCAATTCATAGATGAATACATACACATTACTTATTCAGATGATTCTAAAACTTACAAAGCTATTTATTCTCTTGAGTGGGGAGAAACACAAAAAGAGGAAACCTTAGAGAAATTATCAAGAAGCACTTCTTCTAAAGGATATAATATATATTCAAGTGATGGCTATGTTTATGTAAAATAAATTAATATTTTTTGTAAAATTTTTTTCTATGGTTTATTTCAATAACAAATATCTTTAATTTATCTTCTTTAATATCCATTACAATCTTATAATTTCCAACTCTCAATGCAAAAATAAGGGTTTCCCACAAGTTTTTTTGACATGAGAATGTGGTTTAATTCTACATCTTTTTAATGTTTGAATTATTTTGTTCCTTAAATTTTTATAATTGTCTTGATGATAGGTTAGATAATATTATAGAATACATTATTTATTTAGTCTCTTTTCTACTTCTTCCAAAGTATAAAACTTTCCTTATTTAAATTCTTTTTCAGATTGTTTTATTTTTTTAGTTTCCTCAGATAATTCCATTGTATCTTCTATTAAAGAATTTTCTATTTGATAATTCTTTTTGTAAAAATTCACTAATTTGAATTGTTGTTGCTATAGTAAACTATAGTTTGTTATAATAAACCTTTTTATTTCTCTGGCATTATTAACCAAGCAATTATGTAAGCTATAACAGCTGGGAAGAACCCTGTAAATATGAGTAAAAGAACAAATATTATTCTAACCAATACAGGGTCCACATTCAAATATTCTCCAAAACCACTTAAAACACCTGCCACAATTCTGTTTTTTCTTGGTCTGTAAAGTCTTCTCATTTTGAATATTAATGGGCACATCCAGGAATGGAATCAAACCTTAAACATCAGCAACCCTAATCTTTCCTTGTCTCTGCTACCCTATAAACGTCAAAGATCATGAGTATGGCTGCTGCATTCCTGCCCTGACCAGGTTGGCATAAAGATTGACCTTATAGGACAGAGAGTCATTGTAGAGATCAGGACTGATATTTAAGATCTAACCCTCTTCCCGGATTTCAACTCTGCCTAAAGCGCATTGACAGTTACAGGAGCGCGCTAAACTCCCAGTCTAGCCCAATTAATTATAGAAATTTTGGTTTATAAAAGTTACTATTGATGTTTCTCACTTAATTCTTTTTTTAATATATTATATAATTCTCCATTAATTGTCATATTAATATTGCCTTTATTGATATATCCGGTTGCACCTGCTTTTATAGCGCTTTTTTCTATCTTGTCATAAGAGACAATGTAAATTGGGATTTCTTTATATTTTTTAATTGCCCTAACTCTTCTTACAGCTTCAATACCATTTGTATATCCCATAACCTCATCAGTAAATATAATATCATAATTATTTTTTATTTTTTTGGATAAATCAGATCCGTCAAAACCTTCATCTATATCCGCTTTTAAATCTAACATTTTCAAATTCCATTTTATATGTCTTTCAAGAAATTTTAAGTAATTTATATCATCATCCACAATTAATATTTTCTTTTTCATTGGTAAGGCATTCCACCCTGTGGCATTTGTTGCTGCTGGTCTTCTTTCCCTGAAGCTATTATGTCATCAATTCTTAATATCATGTTTGCAACTTCAACTGCAGATTGTATTGCCTGTAGTTTTATTTTTAAAGGTTCTATTATTCCTAATCTCCATGAGTCAGATATTTTTCCAGTAAATACATCAACTCCAGCCCATTTCTTTCCTTCATCATGCTTTGATTTCAATGACGTTAATATATCTATTGGATCAAGGCCTGAATTTTCTGCAAGTGTTCTTGGTATTATCTCCATTGATTCTGCAAAAGCAGTAACTGCCAATTGCTCTCTTCCAGAAAGTTTTTCAGAATATTTTCTCAAATTTCTTGCAATCTCTATCTCTGTTGCCCCTGCACCACCTACAACTCTTTCATTTTTTAATGCACTTATTATGTCACCAAGAGAATCTTTTATTGATCTTTCAACTTCGTCAACAACATGCTGCGTACCTCCATGAATCAAAAATGTTACAGCTTTTGGGTCTTTGCAGTTTCTTACATAAGTCATCTCTTCATCACCAACTTTCAATTCTTCAACAACACCTGCATACCCCAAGTCACCTTTACTTATATCTTTTAAATTAGAGATTATTTTTCCTTTTGTTGCTCTTGACAATTTTTCCATGTCAGAAGCTTTTATTCTTCTCACTGCATAAATATTATTTTTTGACAAATAATGTTGTGCCATATCGTCAATGCCTTTTTGACAAAATACAACATTTGCTCCTGTTTGAGCTATTTTATCAACCATGTCTTTTATTATTTGCTCTTCCTTGTCAATAAATGATTGTAATTGTTCAGGATCTGTTATTGATAATTTTGAATCTATTTCAGTTGATTTTATTTCAAGTGCAGAATCTAATAGTAATATTTTTGCATTTTTAATTTTATTGGGCATTCCGTAATGAACTTTTTCCTTATCTATAATAATGCCTTCTATTAATTCAGAGTTTTCTATTGAATCTCCCACTTTCTTTTCTATTTTCACGTTTTCTATGTCTATGTTTTTATGATTGTCAGTAATTCTTCTTATTGCTTTTACACACAAACTTGCTAATTTTTCCTTGTAAGCTTCTGCTTCTCTCCCATTCATTGCTGTCATTGCTATTTTTTTTAGAATTTCATCATCTTCAACCTTTAATTTCTCGGACATGTTGTTAAGGACTTTTTGTGCTATCTCTCCAGCAATTCTGTATCCTTTAATTATGACTGTTGGATGTATGTCTTTGTCTATTAAGTTTTCAGCACTTTTTAACAATTCTCCTGATAATACCACTGCTGTTGTAGTTCCGTCACCAACTTCTTTTTCCTGTGTTTTTGCAACTTCAACAAGCATTTTTGCTGTAGGATGTTCTATTTGCATTTCATCAAGAATTGTAACTCCATCATTTGTTATTATTATATCTCCCATAGAATCAACAAGCATCTTGTCCATTCCTTTCGGTCCTAAAGTAGTTCTAACTGTCTCAGAAAGGGCTTTTGCTGCTGCTATATTATTTCTATGCGCTTCTCTTCCTTTTGTTCTTATAGCGCTTTCAGGTAGAACATATATTGGTTGATTTTGGTTTTGGTCCGCCATTTTTCTCATTTATAAGTAAAAAATATATTAAGAAGTAATATATAAATTTTGCGTTGGATGTTATCAAAACCTTTTTAAATAGACCATTTCTAATTTAACTATATAGCGGGATAGAACAGCTAGGAGATCTTTGGGATGGTCTTATTATCCTATAGGACCTAAATGTTCGCCGAAATAATATCACAAAGATTTTATTGCGAAAGGCCCATAACTGTTGTGGGGAACCCGGAGGTCGGTGGTTCAAATCCAC
>JAFCDX010000019.1 GCA_017609465.1 Candidatus Woesearchaeota archaeon
TGATATCAGGATTAATCGCATATAGCTATTTGCCGAAAAAACCTTCTCTGAACCTGGAAATTGTTGATCAATCATTGGCTTTATCATTTTGAATTATATCGAACTCACGTTAAATTATACTTCCAAGTCTCAAGAACTCTTATTTCAAATGTTCCGCTATCATCTACAAATATTTTCATTCTTCTCGGTTTTTTTGCTTGCTGCCATCGGTCAAGGCTATGAGCTGTGGCGGCCGGAGGCTACATAACTGCTCAACCGGAACGAAAGTTACGAAAAATGCGGGAATGTTTTGCCAGGATTATGCCAGCCATTGCTTATAGCTAATGTTGGCAACAGGGCGTTGTTTTAATAAATCTTGAAATTATGTTTATAAATTAGAAATAATTTCATTCCACTTTTGTTTGTGTTCAAATTTTATTGCTACATCATTTTCCAGTAGTTCAACATAATTTTGAATAAAATCAGATGTATTATCCAATAATCTTAAATAATAATTTAAAGATTTTTCAATACCGTTAACAATTAGATTACATCCATGAATGTTTTTTATTCTTTCGATTTCATTGTTTATTTGGTCTACCTCTTTAGAACATATACCAGCTGTGGATAAAATATAATATCTTTTTACTTGGGTAGTAGAAAATTTTTTAAATGCATCCTTAACCAATTGTAAGTTAATTTCAATCCCATGTTTAACTTCAACTGCTTCAAAAGGTTTTTCATTATTGTCGATGATCTCAATATCACCGATACGTCCGCTTCTCGTATCTGCGGATGTATGACTTTCAATAGGTAATAAGATTTTTCCTGAGAATCTTTTTATTTCTTGTATTAAACATTCATAAATTGCATAAATTGCAAGTACTGGCAATCTTGATGCACCTTCTGAAAAATATTTATTGTTGAAATGAATGTTTAATATTTTAATGATCAGGCTTATTGGCAAGTCAACAGGTTTTGCTAACCTAATGTTTTGTGCATTTCTTTTAATGATTAATCCTTGAAATAAATATGAGATTATTTCATTTTGGAGTTCACTATGTTGGATTACATCAATTATATTTAAAAATGCTGATTTTAATGAATTAGGTCTAATGGCTCCTGGATAATTCTCATCATATGGTGTTTTCTGTTCTAAGGAACGGGTTAACCAACCACTCTCAGCCATAGATGGAAAATTCTTTTCTTTAAGAAATGGAGTAACATATTTAGTGTCAAAAGTCCTGCCAGAATATCCATTTAAAATACTTGATTGATGGTTTCTAATATCTTGTTCTGGGTGTATAAATTTGTAAACGGCACTAGTTATGATAACAGTTAGAACTCCTTTTGCATTTTCTGAGTGAGATAGGATTACATCTAGTTGTTTTTTAATATCTGTAGCTAGTTCAGATTTAATATTCACATCTGAACCAACTAATCTCATTGCTTCATCATATAATTCTTCTAATAAAAAGATTGGTTTAAGTTCTGTCATAATAATTGTTCTATTACTTGTTCTACTATTGCTTTAACCATTGGAATACAAACTGAATTGCCAATCTGCTTATAAAGTTCTCCGTGGTTATTGATTAGCTTAAACTTCTTAGGAAAACCCATGATTCTGTAACATTCGTTTATTGTTAATTTTCTTACTCTGTTGTTATGGTAAATCCAAAATCGTCCTGAAGATTCTTGAGATGGTAAAGCGGGATGAACGCCCTCTGCAGAATAAATTCTGTTTGGCTGTTTGTGTACTCTTGATAGATGTTCTGTGTTAGGCCTTACACCTGCTTTTCGGATTTTTTTATTTCTATATCCAGCAAATATTAATCCTGAGTCTTGTAATCTTTGTTCTTTTAATATTGTATAAGGTTCAGTTAAGTATTCAAAGTTATTATTTTCATCTAAGAAATCTTTTAATTTCGGTCTTGGTTTTATAGTTTTTATCCTTTCAAAATCGAAGGACTTTTTTTTATGTCCAATAAGAATTATTCTTTCTCTATTTTGAGGAACTCCAAAATCGGATGCATTTAAAACTTTATGAGATATTTTATATCCTAATTCTTCTAAATGTTTTATAATGGTTCTAAGGGTTCTTCTCTTATCATGGTATAATAAATGTTTTACATTTTCAAGTATTAAAACTTTTGGGTTACGTAACTCTATTATTTTAAAAACATAATATATTAAAGTTCCACGAGTATCTTCAAACCCTTTTAATTTTCCAGAAATACTAAAAGGTTGACAAGGGAATCCTGCACATAATACATCATGTTTAGGAACTATATTTAAATCCATTTTAGTAATGTCTCCAAAAGGGACCTCGCCAAAATTTAATTCATATGCTTTTTGTGCATAATAGTTATATTCTGAAGAAAACACACATTTTCCGCCTAATTCTTGCATTGGGATCCTGAATCCTCCAATACCTGCAAATAAATCAATAAAAGTAAAATCTGGATTTTCTGGTGGGGGAAATGGAACGTCTAGATTCAATGGCAACAATTGTTGCAAATCAGGTTCTTCTAAAATATCTGCTTTTAATGTATTACTGTAAAACGCAAGAGCATTATCCCTATAATGTACAGATATTCCATTTTTAAAATTTTGAATATAATGAGTAAGAAAAGCAAGACCATCAAAGTAATCTTTGTTTCTATCTAAATTCAATTTTTTTTTAATATCTGAATAATTCACCATAGTTAAAAATTAATTTTCCCTTGTTCCACATTAACAGTTTTCAAATACTTTATTTTTTCCCCTGCTATTTTTAAAACTTCTTCAAAATGATTTTCTTGCCAGATTTCATTAGCAACTTTATCACTAAGAAAAGATATTAACAATTCTGTTTCGTCTATCTCCAAAACTGAAGATAATTTTAAGACAAGTTCTTTAGATGCATTTCTTTCTTTTTTCTCAATTTTACATAAGGTAGAAGGATCTATCTTTAATTTTTGTGCGACGAGTTCTAAAGTATACCCTTTTTCCTTTCTTTTATTACGTATTAACTCTCCAAATCTTGACAAATTTGTCATAATTGAAAATGCTTGACTATTTTGTCAAAAATATAAATTCTTTTTGAAATGAAAAAGAATTATTTTTGTTTTATGTATAAAAGAAAAATAATAAAAGTTCCAAGATTTCAGGAAAGTGAGGGTTTTTATACAACAAAAAAACTTTCAGAGCATATGAGTAAAATTAGATCTACAAATACTAAACCAGAAAAAATATTAGGAAAAAAACTTTGGGGATTAGGACTTAGATATAGAAAACATGTTAAAAAATTACCAGGTAAACCAGATTTTGTATTTAATAAATATAATGTAGTAATATTTATTGATGGTGACTTCTGGCATGGTTATAATTGGAAGAAAAAAAAAGATATAATAAAAAAGAATAGAGATTATTGGATACCGAAAATCGAAAAAAATATTCAAAGGGATAAGGAGCAAACAGAGTTATTAATAAAAATGGGATATAAAGTATTAAGATTCTGGGAGCATGATGTTAAAATGGATTTTGATGCATGTATTCAAAAAATTTTAAAAGAGTTAGAAAAAAATGGATTAGTTAGGAAGCCTCACAATTATTGCCAACGGCAAATGGTTTGAGTAGTGGCAGATTGCGTGGCGCTTCCCGGTCAAACCGTGATGAAGTTTGAACGGGCTACAAACCTTGGTATTTTGCACTTCATGTGATATCACTTATGCTAAAAGTTACCTGCCGGGCTTACTGTTATTACTTTTTTCCTTT
>JAFCDX010000020.1 GCA_017609465.1 Candidatus Woesearchaeota archaeon
ATGAACTCAAAAATCTTAATATTTCCATTTCATTCCAAATTAACAATTTTTGGTTTTCTTCATTTAACGTTCACTCTATGCTCACTATTCAGAAAACGAATACAACAGTGATTATGTCTAATTGCAGGCACTCTTTGTCCTACCCCCCAACCACTCACCCTTAAGATGGAGAAAACTTTATTAACATTGTAATTATTTATTATAAAATAAATTGAAATGAAAATAAGAAAATTCCAAGAAAAAGATAGTAAACAAGTTATTAATTTAATTGTTAATTCTTTATTTGATATTTTTAAAGTTAAACCTCTAAAATACGAATTAGATTCTGGTTTATTTGGTAAAGGTGGGGTTTTGTATGTTGCGGAAAATAAAGGTGAAATTGTTGGGTCTGCTGGGATAAGAAAATATTTTGGAGATATTGCTAAAATAAAAAGTATGTATATCAATAAAAAATATAGGGGTTCAGGATTATCCCAAAAATTATTTAATAGGCTGGAATTTTTTGCTAGAAATTTTGGTTATAAGAAAATAATCCTTTCAACAACCCCTCAAATGAAAGCAGCAATAAAATTTTATGAAAAAAATGGGTTCCAAAAATATAAATTTAACAAATCTAAAAATATGTTGTTTTTTTAAGAAGGAATTAAAATAAATTTTTATATTAAGAATTTAATATTTGAATCTCTTCTCATAATCCTTATGTGTCATCCATTCTAAAATAACATTCAATATCATAACCTCATTTGCTTTTATAGTATAAATTAATCTCCAACCATTAGGTAGATCATATTTCCATAAATTATCAATTTTATATTTTTGAACATAAATTTTTGGCCATAATTTTTTAGGAATTTTTATCCCACTTGTATAGTCCTTTTTTAAATCAACAATAGCCCTTTCTATAAAACCATACAATCTTTTGTCTTCAAATTTGCCTTTTTCTAATTCTTCAAATGAAGCTTCAGTTTTCTTATCTTTGAAGGTAACATAGATTGGTTTCATCTTAATTTTACTCCTTTAGAAATTAATTTTCTTATTCCTTCTGGATTCCATACCCAAATAATACATCCATCTTTATCTATTATAATCTTACCAGATTCTTCTAAATAATCTAATATAACTTGAAATGTTTGATACATCATTTTTCTTGGTAATTTTTTCCATAATTGATATTTTCCATATTCTTGACTATATTTCCTTATAGTTTTTTCTACCATAATTACTGATTCTAGTGTTGGACTATGTAAAATAGTTGTTTGTTTCATCTTATATAAATATATATAATATTATATTTAAATCTTTCGTTTTTAATTTTGGAATTTTAGAAAATTCCCACCAAAGAGTGCCTGCAACTCAAAACTTTAATCTTATTAAAATAAGTTAAAGCTTTGCCCTCATAAACTCGGGAGATATAACACCAATTATGTCTAATTGCAGGCACTCTTTGTCCTACCCCAAACCACCCACCCTTAAAATAGATTCAGAAATTTCCGTAAAGTTATTAAATTTAATATAATCTAATATATTATGAAAGAAACAATATTTAGTAAATTTGCAAAAAAATATGATAAAGCTTCTTGGCCACAATTTGAAGTGGGGAAAAAATTATTAAAAAGTATTAATATCAAAGATAAAAAAGTTTTGGAAATTGGATGCCATGCTGGAAAACTATCTTTAGAAATAGCTAAAATTGCTAATGAAGTTATTGGAATCGATTTAGCTTCAAATGCAATTAAAATTGCTAAAGAAAGAGCAAAAAAGAATGAAGCAGGTAATGTAAAATTTTTTGTGAGAAATGTTGAAAATATTAATTTAAAAGAAAAATTTGATATAATTATTTCAAATATAGCATTTCATGTTTTTAAGAATAAAGAAAAGGTTTTAAAAGAAATGAAAAAAGCCTTGAAAAAAGAAGGAATTTTAGCACTTAGTTTTCCAATTGAAGGAGTAGATAATGAAGAGGAATTTAGAGAAGTTTATTTTTCTGTAATGGATTCTTATTCTTATTCTTATTCTAAATATGAGTCTAAAATAAGATTTCCTACACCAAAAGGATTTTCTCCTAAAAAATATATTAAAAATTTATTTGAAAAAGAAGGTTTTAAAATTTTAAAATTATCTGAAGAACATCCTGTTTTTTGGTTTAAAGACGAGAAAGAATTCATCAATCACTATGAAGGCAGTTCCCCATCAAAAAATTATTTAAAACACCTTCCTATTAAAATGAGAAGTAAAGCGAAAAAAGAAATTTTAAATAAATTGAAGAATAAAACAAATAAAAAAGGTTTAAAGATGACTTGGGGGTACTTAATTGTTATTGCTAAAAAATATTGAAAATAATTAATACTTAAATTTTCTTTCATACTCCTTATGACTCATCCATTCAAGAATAATTGATAAAATTTTAATTTCTCCATTTGCTACAGAATAAATTAGACGCCAACTTTTTGGCAAATCATACTTCCAAAGATTATCAATTCCATATTTTTCAATATAAATTTTGGGTATTAACTTTTTCTGAATTCTTATCCCACAAAAAGCATTTTCTTCCAAATCTTCAAAAGCTCTGCAAATCCATTTGTACAATCTTTGATCCTCAGTTTTAGAATTCTTTAATTCTTCAAAATTTTTCTGGACTTTTTCATCTGCAAATTTTATTTCTGACTTCATTTTCTCCAGCTTAAATGGGGTTTAGATAAATATTTTTTTACTAATTCTGGATTCCAAATCCAAACTACCCAACCTTCTTTATCTTGGGCTATTTTTCCTGATTCTAATAAATAATCAAATATAACACAAAAAGTTTGATAGATCATTTTTCTAGGCAATGCTTCCCAAAGAGATTTCTTTTTGTATTCCCCAGAGTTCTCTCTAATAAAATTCTCCACCATTAGAATTGTATCTAATTGGGGGTAGTGCAAAATATTTTTTTGTAATATTGCTTGTGGCATAGGTTATACAAGTATGTATAACTATATAAATGTTTTGTTTTTATTTTAGAATTTCAAGAAATTCCTACCAAAGAGTTTAATACTTAAATTTTCTTTCAAGTTCATCTGAAATAAATATAACTTTTGATGGTTTAATCATATTCTAATCTCTTTTCTTTTTGATAATTTTTTTGCTAGAGCAGGATTCCAAATATATGCAATTTTTCCTTCTTTATCAAATGCTATTTTATTTATGCTTTCAAGATAATCCAAAATAACCAAGAAAGTCTGCCACATTACTTTTTTGGGTAAATTCTTCCATAGTTCTGTTCTATTATATTCTCCACTATTTTCTTCTATAGTTTCCTCTACCATAAGAACAGTATCCAATGTCGGAGATCTTGTAAAAGGATTCTCCATATGTTTTTTTTGTATTAATTCTTGCATAATATTTAATATATCAATTGATATATAAATATTTCGTTTTTAATTTTGGAATTTAGAAAATCCCCCAAAGAGTGCCTGCAACTCAAAACTTTATAATTTCTAAAGAAAAATAAAGTTTTGCCTTTTGCAAGCAAAAGGAGACATAACAGCGATTAGTTTCAATAAGAATTCCACTCACTTCGTTCGTTTCACCCCCTCCGCAGGCTTCTGGGGAAAATAATTTTCATTATCATTCAAATTATTTTTTCTTACTTCTTCATTCGCTCGCTCCAAGTATTTGCGGGAACCTAACAACAGTTAGGCGTAATCGGGAGAAAGGGCTAAAAAATAGAAGGGGGCAGTTTTCCTTACGAAATACTTATATAAATCAGCATTATTTCAATAATTATATGGTTTTTGATAAGTTTGATAAGATTAGAGAAAAGGTTGATGCATGTAGGAATGACCCTTTGTTTTCAGAAGAAGTATCTTCTCGTAATAGAAGATATGAAAATACAATTACTTCAGAAAATAACAATTTTTTAAGAGTAATGGCAAAATTAATCGCATATAGCAATAACGCTCCTTCTGATAAAGTCAATGAAATGTTAGAAGCGGGGGTTTTTGAAAGAGTATTTCATAATTTTCATTTGTTGACTGTCGCAAATGAAAATCCAGAGCATATTCTCAATAATGAATGGCATGATCTAAAAGCAATCAGATTCAAAAAGAAAATCAAAGCAATCATTATATGTGCTAATCTAATAAAAGAACATTATAATCAAGATTTTTTAATTGAATCACTTTATAGAAAATATGGTATTCCAAGAGATTTACATAATGAATCTGACATTACTAATTTCTGGAAACAATTTGATATTATTCTTAAGGAATTTCAGAGAATCGATATGCCATACTACAAAAATATTACGACATTATTACATCTACTCTTGCATTTAGGTTTTCCGTGTGTTAAACCTGACTTTATTGTTATGAAAGTCAGTGCAATGATGGGAATAATCAATGGAAGAGCAAATCATAATACATATAATATAAAGGAAAGAAAAAAAGCTGTCAAAACCATCCAAGAATATTGTTTAAGTAGAAATATAAAACCCGCTGTTATGGATTTATATCTCTTGGTTTATGGTGGACAGAAAGATGCTCTAAAATATGTAAATCCTAATTTTAGTCCATTATCTGATTTAGATTAAACGGAAAACTACCCCTAGATTCTTGTTCTTAATGTATCGCATTCGCTCATTCAATAGAACGCCCTTTCTCCCGACTTTTCGGACGAAATTTTGCCCCACTTTGTAGGGCAAAAGAAACTAACAGGAATTAATTGCAATTTTTTCGAGCGCTTACAAGAATTATCGAATAATTTCATAGATGAGGTCATCAAAATATCTTCCGTTTTTGTATGTGTGTTTTCTTAATCTTCCTTCTAACTGAAAACCGTTTTTTCTAAAACTCTTGCAGATGCAGGATTATTAGATAATACTCCTGCCCAAATTCGTTTCGCCTTTAATTTAGAAAATCCAAATCTTACAATTTTTTTAACTGCTTTTGTAGCGATGCCTTTTCCCCAATATTCTTTTGCGATACAATAACCAACTTCATAAGCTTTTTTTCCTTGATTCGGATTTTCAAGAACCACTGTTCCAACGAATTTATTCTTAAAGATTATGCCAAATTCATATGTATTTTTATCTTTCAAGCTCTTACGAATATATTTTTTGGCATCTGCAAGAGTAAAAGGATATTTTATGTTTTCATCATCTAATCTTCTGATGATCTCTTTATTGTTGATAACCTTTTGCAAATCTTTAGCATCCGATAATTCTAATTTCTTTAATTTTATTTCCATTATTAATTCATAATTGATTTTCTTTTATATAATTTGCTAATAACGGTGCCCGAAGAAACTCTGCGAAAACCTTCGGTTTTCTTGCCACATTGCATTCTCACAAAATCAAAGATTTTGTTCGGGGCATTTAACAGGCATTCAACGAAATTTTTTCTTCGGCTAAAATTTAAATCTCTTATTAATAAGCCCCACCCAAGCGCGCGCTAATACATACTCTAGAATAAATAATTATTTAAATGATTGAAATATTCTTATATTATGGACTATAAACATTTGGAATGGGTGCCTGAATTTGACCCAAGAAATCATGAATTGAGCTTTCTTGCCGCGGTAGCAGCCATAGAAATTGATCTTTATCAATCAAATAGAGGTGAGCATGCTAAATCAGTAAAGCATTTATCTCGATTAATTAATGAAATAACACAAGGAGAGAATCCTAGAGTTATAGACAACCCAGAGATTTATAGTGTTTTATTTCATGCTATTCCCTCTGAAAGAGAGAAATATGAAGAGTATTGGCAAGAATATTCAAAAAGAAAATCTAGACATGTTAATGAAATCTTACTTCAGACAAATCTTGCAGCAAAAGATTTGAGAGATTTCAAAATTTTATCAAAAGAGAAACAAGAGGAATTAGGAACATTCTGTGTAAATCTTAGTAGAGAACTATCTTACTTTCAAGAAACTTATTACCCTATTAGACATAGATTAATAGCATGAACATTCGCGCGCGCTTTTCCCACCCTTAAATTTGGAGATTTAAATTTCTTAACGCCTCAGAAAAAACTCGCTTCGTTTCACTTCGCGCCACATTGCATTCTCGCAACTCCGTTGCTCGGGTCGTTGAACAGACATTAGATGAAATTTGCTCGTCAATGGAAGGGAGACCCCGAATGAGGAAAATATTATGATATTTTATCCAAAATTCCTCACAAACTCAAAAATTTAATGTTCTCACCCTTTTTTAATTTCATTCCGCTACTCATAAAACTCATCTAACAACAGTTAGCCGAAATATTACTCGGGGGCACGCTTAGAAATGTTTATATAGCTATATCATAATTAAATATTACTATGTTTGAAAAATACCTATTGGATAGAAGATTAAGACATATTATGATGGCTACTATTGAGATTGGTAAAATAAACCAATATCTCATAAAACAAAAACTTTCTCTTTACAAAAAACTATTACGAAATCCAGACCAAGAATTAATAGAACAAACTTTATCAACAATTCAAGAGCAAGACGATTCTTTAAGGACTATCAAAAAGTTGATGATTGATTTAGAATATAAAAGAGGCTTAAAGTTAACACCCCACATTAAAATAGCTCTTTCCTTGATAAGTAGAGGAGAATCATTACTTAATGATTTCTTACATACCTTTTATTCCCAAAGATGTGCTTTGACTGATAAACATGCTGATATGGATGTAAAAATCAGGAATTATAGAACATATTTCAAAAGAGAGTTAGCAGCATATGAGAAATATGAAAAACTTGCAAAAAAATTACCTCCTGAATTGATGAGAGAAGTGAAGAACGAAGCAATTGAATTTCTCCATACGTATGATTTACAGGATTATGTTAAAGTTACTACACTTACACTTGTATTATATGGCATAATGGGTTTTGTAAAACCAGAAATCATAAGAGAAAATTTTAAAGATGCTGAACATACTATATTAACACTAGGTATAATTGTGGCTACTTGCTATTTTTATAACAGACTTTCAAAGTGGTTAAGAAAAATAAAAAATAAATAATGTCTCAATCTTCTTTTGATAAAGCGTGCCCCTTGCATCATACTTCCCTCCTCCCACTGCGTAGGGGTCGGTTCGGCTAACAAACGTTATATACAACCGGTCTTTCGCTTCGCTCAAGCTTTCGGCTCACAGGGGGAGAAAAATATATTATCATTCTATTTTTTTGGGCTATTTTTCTCAGCCCGTGTCCTTCTCACTCCTATTTTTCTCAGCCCGTGTCCTTCTCACTCTGAGATTTTCTTAACGCTCCATTTCATTTCGCTAAAAATCTCGAGGAAAGGAGTATATAACAACAGTTAGATGAAATTGTGAACCCAAATTATAGTTTAGTAAGATAATTATTAAAAGTCCCTCTAAATTCATACCCTTTTCTATCAAATAATTCTTTTGGTAAATTACTATCTATAATGGCAACAGTTGCCCCCTTTTCTTTTAATCCTCTTTTAATTTCTTTCATGAGTAATCTTGCAATGCCTTGATTTTGATAGTTTTTATCTATAGCCATATGATCTATAGAAATACGCCACCCATAATTTCCAATAACAGCACCAACAATTTTATTATTATCTTCTGCAATAAGAAGTAATTCTGGTTCTTTTTCTATTTTTTCCATTAATCTTTCTTTATTATCAAATGGGGCGAAATATATGCCTGTTTCTTTCCAGAGATTTATAATTTGTTCTATATCATTAATCTTCGATTTTCTGATTTTCATTTTGGTTCACAACTCAAAAATTTAATATTAATAAATTAATTTAAATCTTTGCATTCCTACATTCACTCATTATTTAATAAGAAATTGTCTCGTTCATTCCGTCAGGTCACATAACATTGTTATATTCCATGTCCTCACTCGCTAACGCTCGCTCTGGTCACGCTCAGGGGGAGAAAAAATTTTATATTAACCATCAAAATAAGCCCCAAATTTTTTCTCAGCCCGAGTTTCTCAGCTCTGAATTTTCTTAATC
>JAFCDX010000021.1 GCA_017609465.1 Candidatus Woesearchaeota archaeon
CAACAGCAAAAGAATGGCTTTGTATTTTATAGAATCAGTTGCAGAAATTATCAAGTTCATTTCGTCAGGAGTTAATAAATCCTCCTTGTCTATTTGTCTTCCGTCATTTCCATTCAGTTTTGCGTCTTTCAATCCATCAAACCTTGCAACCCAATCTTCATATTTCCATTTTAAAAATCTCTTAAAAACCTTGATAATGTCGTTCTTTGTTGATTTTGCATAATTAGATTTGTTAATCCAAGATAAAAAACCACGCAATTTCTCTAAATTAAGGTTGTCTGTTTTTCCTTTAAAATAATTATCAATTATGATTAACTTATGATTAATTTTTTTCAAAGAATTTGCTCCAGCAGTAATCCCGCAATACTCTAAGAATTTCTCCCTGTCTTTCATAAAAATACTAAATCTTTATCCTTTTTAAATATTGGGGTAACTTAATCAAACCCTGGGAGTGATTTTGTTACCCCTCGTAATGCCAGGCGATTAGGTTTAGAAAATTTCTGGCATTTCCAGAACTGAACTATCAAACACATCATCTAAATCCAAAAAGGGTGTTTTTTGTTCTACTGGCTCTTCTCCAAGTTGTTTTTCTTTAGTTTCCTCCATTTTTTGTGTCCTCCAATTTATTTAATCTTTGTATCAACATATTTTATATTGCTTGGTTTTTAGCTGTTTTTTGGTGTTTTTTGAAATCTTTAACACTCTATTTCTTATTGCTTTATAATAATGATCCTATGAATTTGAGGAACAACAATAACAATAAGAAAACAATTGTAACAATTATTCCTATTTTAATAATTCCCATTTTCTTTATTTCTTCATTAACTCTTCAATTGTTTTATTAAAAACCAATGTTGGGCTTACACTATGCTCCTTCATCCATTTAGAGTAGCTGGGATAAGTCCTAACACTGATAGTTATGGTTTTTTGCTCTTTCCTTGTTTTTTGAACTTCTTTTAATTCCATACTAAAAGATATACATTAGTATTTATAAATGTATTGTTTTTTTTTATTCCTCAAACACCATTTTTAGCTTTTTGGCCAGCAGGATTTTCTTTACTAATTCCATAGTCCCCTGCCTAATTAGATCTGATCGTGTTATAATTCCAAAGCTGACTTTGCTATTGTATTTATCCACTGCTTGCTCTATTTTCTTGTTTTGATCTTCTGTGAATCTAACTTGCTTAATTCTTGTTTTGTTTCTCATTATCCTAGATAATTGTTGTGGTGTTTAATTGATTTTGGAGCTTCAACCTTCTCCAGCTTTCCTTGCAAATCAATTGATTGAATAGTCCCACAATTGCTACACCTAAACAGCAAGTGGTTTGGTGGCGTGGCTCCTATTAATTCTAACAGGTTCAGGCCACAGCCAAGACAGGGACATTCAGTTATTGCAAGTGTTTCTTCTGTTGATTCGTTTGTTTCTTTTTCCATTTTTGCATATAATTGATTAAGGTTAAACTGGTGGCTCGTTCGGGTTTTCGTCTGAATTACAACTAAAGCCCTCGACTTTATAACGTATAACCTTATTATCCTCTCTTATAGGTTTAAATACAACCCCCTTATCTTCTAATCTTCTCTTATATGTGTAAGCCGTGCCTTTGCTAATCCTTAATAGCCTACAAGTCTTGTTAATATCATACTTTGACAGAAGCTCAACAAACTTCTCTTGATATTCTGTTAATGGTTTTGTTCTTTTCATATCACTTTGTTCAACTCTATCAAGCTTATTCATTATTTTACTATTAAGTTCTTTGTTGAACTCTAACTTCTTAACTTCATAAGGCTCTCTTATTTCTTTAGAAGGCATACCAACTTTAATCTTTTTAATAACATAAAGCTTATTCTTTTTTTTATATCTCAAGTATTTGGGATACTCTTTTCCTGTCATAACATTAGTTTGCAACATTTTAATCTTTAATGTTACTTGTTTTGTTCTCTGATTAATGCCTTGTGTCTCTGCTATGCAGTGAGCAAGTTTTCTTGTGTTGCTATCAATAAAAGACAATAAAGGCACTGTCATTATAACAATTAGATTAAGGTTTCTTGAAGTCTGAAAGAAATAATTAATAACTCTGTTGCTCACTGTCATAAACTCTCTTGCTGAATGTTCAACTCCAAGCTCGTCCCACATAACAACCTTGCCTTTAATTTCCTTGTCTGAATTAACTAAACTATTTATTTGTTGCATAAAGTCTTTAGCTTTGAAAGAGCACCTATCAATATTAAAAGTATTGTCAAGAAGTTCAGCAAGTCTTAAAGCAGAGTAAGACTTGCCCGAGCCTGTTGCACCAACTACAATCATAAAAAAGTTTTTATTCTTCTTGAAAATTCTATCTTTGATATATTGAATTAAGATGGGCTCTTTCTTTTTTTCTTTGTCTGCCATTTTTACATTTCTTCTTCAGTTGTCTCTTCCTCGAAGAAGTTCAATCTTTTAGATAACATTATAAGCTGTTCAAAAAGTCTTATGTGAATATCTACTTTTGTCTCATAATATTCAAGCTTCGCTGATTTATCTTCTGCTTTTTTATATTTTTCATAAGCTTCTTTTAATTCTTTTTGAAGTTGTTTATCGATAAGTTCAATCTTGCTATCAAAATAACCAAGCAACAAAGCTCTTAACATTCTAACAGAATTATTATAAACATCTCTTGAATTATGCACATATGTTCTTATTGTTGGATTATAACCTGTTTCATTCCAATAACCGCCGTGCCATTCAACAGAGCCATTTATTGTAACTCTTCTTATATGCTCTAGAACAATCTGTTTAAATGTCAAACCAAACTTGCCACTGCCACCTTTCCAACTATCTACATTTTGAAATTGTATATTATCATCATTCATTTTCTTCACCTATCTACATAAAAAAGAACGGGATTACTCCCGCTCGTTTTTTAATTGTTTTTTATAATCTGCAACAACTTTCTTAAAGTCATCACTTCTCACAAAATCGGCTAATGCACAATAACAATCGTGACATAGGCAGATTTTCCCATTCAGATTAACAACCTCATAATTAGGCATATCGCTACCCACTGAATTTTTTTCAGGTGTTACGTCTGCATTACATACATCACAAACTATAGCCATTTTTTTATTTTCCTCCCGCTTTCGCTAAATTTAAATAGTGGAGTTTTATATACCGTGTTGATTCCCTTCCACACTTTAGGCACATTAGCTTCAAACCTCTCTTCCTGCTAACTTTGATCACTTTCTGTAAAGTTCTCTGCTTACAAATAGGGCAATATTTCTCATATATCATTTTTTATCTTTTGAAATATAATTTCTTTAGTTTTCAAATAAGAACAGAGCTGACGCCCAACCCGTGCAAGTTCAGGAGTTAAGCCGTATTCAATAAGTTCCTGCTCTGAAACTCCGTCAAAGTGTAGTAGAGCACACTCAAGTATTTCCACAAATGTTTGTTTATCCATTTTTTAAAACTCCTTCAAATGCTGAATCAAGTTCTGAAAAGTTTATTTGTTCGGGTTCTTTAAACATTAGTAATTTCTCTCGCGCTTTTGTGATATCCACCTTAATTGTCTTTCTTTTTCCTGTACTTCCTTTCCCCAATACCAAACCAATCCTATTTAGGGCTCGGCTTATACCTCTTGAATTGATCCACCTTTCTTCTTGCCCCATATAATCCTGAAAATCTCGAACGATTTTAGCAACCTCCACATATCCCTCATAATCAGACTGTGAGAGAAACTCAATAAGCAAGACATCACGATTTTCATCCCTGTCCGATTCCTTCCTTTGTTTCACTATAATCTGAGAAACTCTCAACATTTCCTCCAAACAACCACAAATATCAGC